>NZ_JASJUV010000001.1:0-456825 GCF_030125445.1 Pseudoalteromonas ardens | reverse complement strand
TATGCGGTAATTTGTCATCTTCTATGCCAGTACCATTATCAATAATTTCGATCAGGATCTGCTCTGTCGCAGGCCTGACGACCAATTTGACTTGAGGGCTTGGACAATTTGCGTGATTAACTGGCGATGATGACTGGCAGTGTCAGTATGACTTTAGCGCCTTCATTACGCTTACTTTCAATATTAATAGTGCCTTTGTGCTCTGTGATAATCCCATACACAACAGCCAGACCCATACCAGTACCCTGCCCGACAGGCTTAGTGGTAAAAAAAGGGTTCGAAGATATGCGGTAATTTGTCATCTTCTATGCCAGTACCATTATCAATAATTTCGATCAGGATCTGCTCTGTCGCAGGCCTGACGACCAATTTGACTTGAGGGCTTGGACAATTTGCGTGATTAACTGGCAATGATGACTGGCAGTGTCAGTGTGACTTTTGCGCCTTCATTACGCTTACTTTCAATATTAATAGTGCCTTTGTGCTCTGAGATAATCCCATACACAACAGCCAGACCCATACCAGTACCCTGCCCGACAGGCTTAGTGGTAAAAAAAGGTTCGAAGATATGCGGTAATTTGTCATCTTCTATGCCAGTTCCATTATCAATAATTTCGATCAGGATCTGCTCTGTCGCAGGCCTGACGACCAATTTGATTTGAGGGTTTGGACAGTTCCCGTGCGCTTTCCCTTGCTCACAAGCATATTTGGCATTCATCAGTAAATTGATGATCACCTGATTTAACGCGGCAAGATTGCAATAGCTAAGCGGGATATCCACTTTTTCTACAACGAGTTCGATATGCTTAAGCTGATTGGCAAGCAAGCCCAGCGCACTGTCTATCGCTTCAGTCATATCAGCCATCACAAATTCATTGTTTTTGGGCCGGGCGAAATCTAATAAGCTTGCGACGATAGTCGCGATACGCCGACAACCGTCCTGGCAATCTTCGATGAGATCTTCCGCATCTTCAGCAAAAAAACCCAGCTGATATTGTGCTTCCAGGTTCTTAAACGCCTCTTTGAACGCCTCCTGGTCAATGGCATTGTCTGAAAATTGCTGACTTGTATTAATCAATTCCGCAACGCCTTTAGCAACCTGCCCCAGTGTAGCCACATTACTGTTAACATAAGCCAGCGGGTTATTAATTTCGTGTGCCACGCCCGCAGACATCACACCGAGCGTCGCCATCTTCTCACTCTGCAAAATAGCGGCATGCTGTCGTTTTAGCTGCGTCAGGTTAGCCTCGAGCTCTTGGTTGGCAAGATATAGAGAACGCGTTTTATCCTCTAATAGCGTTTCAAGCTCATCACGAGCCTGCTTTTCTCTGCGGTACGCCTTGTAATATTCATTGTCATTTTGCGACATATTCACCTCTTGCACTCTACCTTGGGAGCTCCCAGCATCACTTGTAGTGCTGGATAAGACAGATCTGAGCCATACACCGAATCATACCCTCAGTTCTCATGCCAAAATTTTCACCACAAACTGGGTATGCTCACCGCTTTGCGTAACAGAGCGATTATGTGATATTTCTATTTGCTTGTTAAAGTAATCGGCCGCACCATAAATCAGCCCTTCGGCACAGAATCCGAGTTTTCGAGGTGAACGGTAATCTAGTAATATCTCGGAATCATTTACAATCGTCGCTTCAATCTTTGGCAGATTCGGCTCATCATATAGCTTAGCAACCTCAACATGGATCACACTGTCTATTGCCATAATCAACTTCTCAAATGTATCCAGCTCTGCAAGCACTGCTGTATGCTTAGCAGCCAATGAACCAAACAAAAAGCGCCCAAATACACTTAATACATCAGGCAAGGGTAAGGCCATTTTCTCTGCAACGCCATTTGCCAGCGCGTACAGTTCTTCATCCGGATAAGACACAGCAGAAACATAACTGCGATGTGCCGGACTGTGCTCGTCCAACAGTGCATTCCATACGCTCATGCCCAGGTTTTCGATGACCAGTTCTTCTAAACTACGGAATATTATGCCTTTCATTGTTCACTCCTTACACCACATAAATTAGCACCAAACTCGCTGCGGGAATTGTTATAAAACAAAGTTTAGACTAATTTTTATATTACCTATTGCTTTACGTCATTGATTTATGATGGAACACAGCCAAAAACCTGAAATTGCTACGCCTCCCTCCGGGCCTATTCGAGTATTGTGCCTGGATGATGAGCCGGGCGTACTTAAAGTACTCAGAAGAACACTGGGTATGGCAGGCATGCAGGTGGCCATATTCGAATGCGGGGGACTCGCGCTTAAAGCACTTGATGCGAATGAATTTGAAGTGATCATCTCAGACATGAGAATGCCGGAAATGGATGGCGTTGAATTCCTAACCAAAGCGAGGCAGGTGTCGCCCCAGTCACAGCGCATCTTATTGTCCGGTTACTCAGATATGGACTCGACGATCGCAGCTATAAATGAGGGCGGGATCCATAACTTCCTTCAAAAGCCCTGGCAGAATGAAGCCCTTATCCATGTTATTAAAGATGCGGCCGAGAAATATCGCCTTAAACAATACAACCTCGCGCTTCAGGAAGAGGTTAGCAAACAAAACGACCAACTGAAGGTGCTTAATGGCAATCTCGAAGAGTTAGTAGAAAAGCGCACCGCGCAGATCAGAACAGTACTTCGACAACTTGAAACGGCTAACAAACGAGAACAAGATGAACATAAAGCTACCGTAGAACTGCTGTACAATTTTATTAATGCTAATCCCTATATCAATGCTGATTTGGCAAAACACATTGCACACCTTTGTGGCCTGGTTGCGCATAAACTTGGGCTTAGTGAAAAAGTCATACAACTGACTAAGATGGCTGGTTACTTGGCGCAAGTAGGCCTGCTGGCAATGGATCCAGCCCTTTATAATCAGCCTGTCGAACAGTTAAGTCCCCAGCAACGAAAATTATTCTTCACACACCCAGCGACCGCGCAGCTGATGCTAATGCCGGCACAACATTTGAGTGATGTTGGCGAGGCTATCTATCATCAGTATGAAAAGTATAACGGGCAAGGTATCCCAAAAGGCTTGAAAGGCAAGGAAATCCCCATCGGCGCGCACATTCTTGCGGCAGTCAGAGATTACGTAGAACACCTGCTAAAAACCAAGAATCCGGAAAAAGAACAGCGCGCTCATGCATTGGAAATGATAAAAATGTACAGTGGCTCCTTTTACCACCCTAAGGTAGTCGCTGCATTAGAGCAATCTGTTCAAACTGACGGAGCAGGCACCGAGCAGGTAGGGTCAATGAATATCATCGATGCGCAAAAACTCAAGCCAGGCATGGAACTGGGCCTGGCCATCCATAGCCACAAAGGCATAATGCTGTTACCTAAGGGGCATGTTTTTACCGCTGCAACGGTCGCTAAACTGCAGCAGCTTGAATCACAAAAACCAACCCCATTTAGAATTCTGATTAAAACCTAGCGTTTAAATCTGACAACAAGTTCATACATATCATTTGCTACTGTGGTCAGCTCTTCGCTGATCACATGCATTTCATTTGAACTATTTACGCTTGTGTTGGCGAGTGTTGCAATGCTCACCACTTGCTGATTAATATCCTCAGATACGGTTGCCTGCTCTTCCACAGCGGTGGCAATTTGCATGCTACTCGCGCTGATTTTCTCTATCAGCTGATAAATCCCCTCTAACTTTTGAGAAGAGTGTGAAAGCTGCTCAATGCCCTGGCGAGATTCATCTTCTCCCCGCTTTGCAATGAATTCGGCGTTTTGCGTGCTTTGTGTCAACTGTTCTATGATTGCGTGGATTTCTTTAGTCGACTCCTGCGTTCTTTGCGCTAAATGACGTACTTCATCAGCAACTACAGCAAAGCCCCTACCTTGCTCCCCGGCTCTTGCCGCCTCGATTGCAGCATTCAGAGCCAACAGATTAGTTTGTTCAGCAATTTGCTCAATGATCTGTGCCGCTTCAGCAATTTTAGATGTTTGTTTTGCCACACCTAACACTGAGTCCTTGATATCAACAACGGTCGCTCCCAAACTTTCTATTGAAGCGCGGGTCTCCTCTGAGCTGCGTGCACTTTCCTGGGCTAATACGAGTACCCCTTTAGCATCTTCTGAACTTGCCTGAACACTATGCGAGACTTCATTGATGGTAGTTGCCATTTCATTCATCGCAGTTGCAACCAGCTCAGTTTCGAGTTGTTGCTTTGTCAGGCATTGAGAGGTTTCAATACTTTTGCTGTTACTCTCTTTTGCACCACCAGCGACCCCCTTAGCTGCGAATTCAATACGCGTAATAATAGTATCCAGGTGCGCGCGCTCGCTAAGCAGCTTGACGTGTAGTTGAGCCATTTTACCACTCCAGGGAGAATAAACCTGCGTGGCAATATCATCACAAAAACTGTGTGACATCACTTTATCTATCCTGCCCAACTGCTCGTTATCGCGGTACGTGTTATAGGCAAACAAAGCCAGGGTGTTCGCTATCAACCAACCAAATCCAAGCGTTTCATTCACTGATAGATATAAAAAGAGTGCAGAGAGCACTGCCAGTGAGGGCCAAATTGCACGCAGCTTCGGTAGTTTTACTTTATCGCGTTGACCTGATTTAACTCGTTTGTAGAGCGCTTCGGCTCTAGTGACAGATTCACGATCCGGACAGCTACGGACAGATTCGTAGCCGATGATTTTACCACCTTCTGTCATTGGCGTGACATACGCATTCACCCAGTAATGGTCGCCATTCTTACACCGGTTCTTAACTAACCCCATCCAGGGTTTACCCGCCTTTAATTGATCCCACATGGTCTTAAAGGCGATTTCGGGCATATCCGGGTGGCGAACCAAATTATGTGGCTGGCCAATTAGTTCATCTTTGGCATACCCACTGACTTCAACAAAATGTTCATTGCAGTCAAGTATTGTGCCTTTTAGATCGGTCACTGAAATTAGTCGGGTGTCAGCGGAAAAGCGTTTTTCCTGATTGGTGACGGGGTGATTTAATCGCATCTTTAAACTCGAATTCTATGCTATTAATTGCTTCTGCGAAGCGAGAAAATACGACTAATGCGCTGTTTTTGCAACAACAAATCTATATTTTGCCATTTTTTTAAGACAAAATAACTAGATCCGATACAACGCCAAGTACGTACAACCGAAAATCGTTTTTTCACTCTAGCCTTTTATGTAGAATAGCAAGGCTAACAGAACACACCAAAGGAGCCGTGAGTGCCAAAGCTTTCTGCCATTACTGATAATCCACACGAGAACAGATTTAACGAAAAAATCGGCGTTCTGGTAACCAATTTGGGCAGCCCGGATGCCCCAAATGCACCTGCACTAAGAAATTATCTTCGAGAGTTTTTATCTGATCCTCGTATCGTAGAGCTGCCCAGAGCCCTTTGGTGGTTAATACTGCACGGCGTCATCTTAAGAATCAGACCCAGCAGATCCGCCAAGGCCTATGCCAGTATCTGGACTGAAAAGGGATCACCTCTGGTACAAATTACGCAAGATCAGTGTAATAAACTGAGCGCACTCCTAAAAGAGCAAAACTACGACAACGTCGAGGTGGTCATGGCAATGCGCTATGGTAACCCGTCTATTCAGAGCGGCCTTGAAGCACTGCGTTCAAAAGGGATCACTAACATCGTGGTATTCCCACTTTACCCACAGTACAGCAGTGCAACAACAGGCTCAACGTTTGACGCGGTTGCAAACGTACTGAAAACCTGGCGCTGGGTGCCGAGTCTGAGCTTTATCAATGGCTATCACAAACAACCAAGTTATATCACCGCCTTGGCGAACTCAGTACAAGAACATATAGACAAACATGGTCTGCCAGAAAAGCTACTTTTTTCTTATCATGGCACACCGAAACGTTTCCTCGATAACGGCGACCCTTACCATTGCTTTTGTCAACAAACCACCCGACTTGTGTGCGAGCAGCTTAAGTTAGACAAAGACACAGTAATGACGACTTTCCAAAGCCGGTTTGGCCGGGAGGAATGGCTACAACCCTATACGGACGTGACACTGAAAGAGCTGGCTTCTCAGGGGATCAAAGAAATTGCTATTCTCAGTCCTGCATTTAGCGCGGACTGCCTGGAAACACTTGAAGAACTTGAAGAAGAAAACCGAGAGTACTTCATCGAAGCAGGTGGTGAAACTTACCACTATATTCCGGCACTGAATGACAGAGACGATCACTTAGCGGCTTTGTTCGATATCCTGAAACCGTATATCAGATAGTGTGATACATAAAATAAGGGGCCGATATGGCCCCTTATTTTTTAGTGTTGTTGTGATGATTTGCTTATATAAATAAGCTCGTCATTGAATACCTGACCCGAGTTGAACTCCTGTAACAGGCGCAAACACGCAGATAATGGCTGAGCCGGGCTGTAATAAAAGCCCTGGATGTGGTTACACCCTAACTGTTCCAGCATGGCTAGCTGGCTCTGAGACTCAACGCCCTCCGCAATAACTTTGATACCTAACTCCTGCGCCAAATTCAGCAAACAATTGATCATCACTTTCTTGTTTCTATCTGCCATCAGGCTGTCGACAAAAGACTTGTCGATCTTCAGATAATCAACCTGATTTTCTACCAGATGGCTCAGCGACGAGTAGCCGGTACAAAAATCATCTAACGCGATTTTGACGCCTTGCGCTCTCAGTTTCGATAACAGTTCCCAGGTATAACGATTCGTCGCCATAGACTCTGTCACTTCCAGCGTGACTTTATCATAGGGTACTTGCGCTTTTTCAATCGCTTCTGTCACTAGCTTAAACTGATCGTTACTGGTTTTGAATTCATTGACAGAGCGGTTAATAGAAATGCTTACTTCGTCGTAGCCATGCGAATGTATTGCTTTCAAATCCTGGCAGGCTTGTTCTAGCACAAACTGGCCTATCAGGTGTATCAAACCGAACTCTTCAGCAATCGGAATAAAGGTCCCCGGTGAAACCATACCCTGCTCGTCATCAAACCACCTGACAAGCGCTTCAAATTTGACAATTTTACCTCGCTGCACATCAACAATGGGTTGGTAATACACAGTTAGCAAATTGGCTTTAAGCGCCGCTTTCAGTTTGTCTTTGAGTTTAATTTTATTCAGATAAGCATTTTGAATTGCAGCATTGTGAAGTGCGACGTGCCCGCGATGTGTTTTCTTGGCACTTTCCAGTGCATGAGCAGCATTGCGAATAAACTTAGCTGCCGTGATCCGGCCACGGTTTTCCAACTGCGCTATGCCTGTGCTCGCACTAAGCTCTACCGTCAAGTCATTGAAGACATAAGGCTGTTTTATTTTATCGCTGAGCTTTTTGGCAACCTGTAATGCACTTTTAACGTCAGTGTTATCGAGCAAAATAGCAAACTCGTCTCCGCCGTAGCGAGAAATCGTGTCATTTTCTCTGATCCCATTTCGTAACCTTTTTGCCACCGACACCAGCACTTTATCGCCAATTTCCGGGCCATAGATATCATTCACTTCTTTAAAATGATCCAGACCGATAAACAACAAAGAACAGGGAGTGTGCAGGCTACGACTGGCGGAAATTTTCTCTTCAACAATATCAATAAAACAGCGACGATTGAGCAGCGCAGTCAAAGGCTCGTGATTTGCGTAAAACATGAGTTGTGCTTCGTTGCGCTTCCACTCGGTAATATCGCGGAAAATCGCAACATAATTGACTATCTCTCCTTGCTCATCTTTCACCAGGCTAAGTGTCAACTCTTCAGGAAAAATCTGACCGTTTTTGCGGCGGTTAAATATCTCGCCTTTCCAGCAGCCTGCACTCATCAGGCTATTCCACATCTGATGATAGAAGTCGTCACCATGTTGGCCGGAGGACAGTACTGAAGGATCACGTCCCATCAACTCATGACCGGTATATCCGGTCAGGCGCTCAAAGGCACGGTTAACCATTATAATTTTGTTTTCGCCGTCAGTGATCATGATGGCTTCAGTGGCGTGTTCAAATACCACGTTGGTCAGTTCAAGCTGCTTATTCAGTGAATAGATGTAGGAAACGTCCTGAACCGTTGCGCTAAATACACGCTCATCGCGTTGCTCATCACACTGCTCTACACGACCGATAATGCGATATAGCCCACGTAAATTAGTGCGCTTCTTGTGCGCTACATTAACGTCAATGTAATCAAGATGCCCGGTCCTGAGCTTTTGTATAATGACTCTCAGTCGCTTTTGATCGGCCTCTGTTAAGCAGTTCGTAAAGTCATCAAGGGTTAATGTTTCTTCACGATGCTGCAAAAGGCGACGCATTTCATGGCTGAATATGTGCTTATCCCGGCTAATATTCCAGCTCCAGGAGCTGAGCTTAGCGATCCGCTCCCCCTTTGCCAGTTGTTTAACGAGTATTTGCTGGGCCGCAATTTCAAGGTTGTGATTTAACTCAGCCCCGACGAGTAAACTGAGCTCACGGAACCAATGTTTATCTTCGTCGCTAACAGTTACTTTTTCATCGAAAAGACAAACCATAATACCAATAGGCTTATGATCCAGTGCCCGCAACGTTACGCCGAGATATCCATCAATATTAAAAATCTTTAGGATTTCGTCCTCTGCATACATTTGCTGCAGATTGCAGCTGATAGAACATACCCCCTGACTGGTTTTAGCGTCATTACAGGGCGTTCCTTCGAGGTCGTAGATAATATCGTTTGAGCGATTACCGTCAACAGAATAGGCAACCGTTTTGACCCGAGTATCGGCGTCAATGAATTTGCCAATCAAACAATGAGCCGGCTTGAACTTCTCATAGATCAAATCGAGCGCCAATTCATAGCGCGCCTCACTACTACACAAATTGTAAAATGTACTAAATGAAAAAGTCATTGTTCGGCTAAGTTCTTATATTTTATTGTTTTCAATATCAACAGGTATTTTAACAAATTGCAATGATAGAATTAAAAGCAAGACTTGTTCTCGATACAGATCAATAAATCGAACTTATTTCTTAGCATCGTCAATCCCTGTGCTCTACAAAGTCAAATAAGGATGAGTCGTAAACCTAGTCTGACCAGCTGTATGATATTATTCATACCACAACACGGGATCAGGTTCAAACACTCCTTAGTAAAACCGAATAATGTTTACAAAAAATAAGCGCTAAACGGCGTGACGCGCGACATCATGATTCGCGGCATGCGGTGTGAGCTGAGCCTGACAAGTTTGATTTCGACCTTTATTTTTAGCCTGATAAAGTGCTTTATCTGCCATTTTAAGTGTTTCATCTATGCTTTTACTGTGTGCTGGCCAACAGGCAATGCCAATCGACACCGTCACAGGTCTGGACAAAGGCATGGCGTGTTCGCTTATCGCAATACGTAACCGCTCTGCTATGCTAAACGCGCGATTTGCATCAACAAATGGCATAAAAATCAAAAACTCTTCCCCTCCACTTCGACACACAAAGTCATGACTGCGCGCGTTTTTTTTCATCACTCCTGCCAACGCACACAAAACCTCGTCTCCAACAGCATGGCCAAACTCATCATTGATTGACTTAAAATGATCAACATCCAGTGCCATAACTGAAAATTGATAATGCATGCTTTTGACATTATCCAACCATAATTGCATTGCCAGCCGGTTATTGAGTTTAGTGAGTGGATCCATTTTTCTGTCTTCTTCCAATTCTCTGATCTCCTGCCCCAGCAGCTCAGAGCTGTTCAGGATCGCGGATTTTAGGTTTTCTGCCTCAAAGTACCAGGCCGGTGTTTCATCGATACAACGCAGATTCCCGGGACTCAGTGAGCTCACATTTTGTGCGAGCTGCGTCAAAGGCCTGGCAATAAGGAACCCGGCACACAAAGTCACTACAAAAATAGCCAACGCAAACGGCAAAGTGGAATACAATACGTTAGTATGGGTCAAATCTAACTCAGCGACGATACTAGTAAGGGCTCGTTGGCTGATTATTCCCCACCCTGTGGTGGATACGGGTGCAAACCCTGCGAGCATGTCCACGCCTTGACTATTTAGCGCCTCAACGGCACCTGATTGACCACTCAGTACAGCATTGATCGCGACATTACCCTGAATATGCTCTCCCACTCGATTATTATCTTTGTGATAGATCAGCCTTTTATTTTTATCTACCACATAAACATAAGAGTGCTCAGAAGCATGATGTGTACCCAGCAATTGATTTAATATGGTATCACCTTGCAAGTAAATTCCCCCTGCAATAAAACCGAGATAGGTACCATCAGAGCTAAAAATCGGAAATGTCGGGCTCACCAACAAGTTGCCGGCAGGCGAGACGAAAGGATCAAGAATATGGGGTTGCTGCAGCTCAATCGGCAAAGACAGCGAAGGGTCTACTGTTAGGCCTTTGAGTGCCAGACTCGATGGCTGAGCCGAAATGATCTTACGCTGTGCATTAATAACAACCAGGGAATCAAAACTGTTAGTTTGGGTTAGCAAGCGCGCCAGCTCAACGTCGATAGCATGGCTATCGTCAAAATGAATGGCAATATGACCAGCACTAACGCGTAACTGACTATTAAGTGACTGCAAAAATAGCTCTGTAACGGTAGCCAGCTTTTTTGCGTATGCCTGATTCGCGTCAAGCGTGTCTTTAATAAAAGCTCGTTCGTGCACACGATAGCTAGCCATCAATGCACTATATACAGCTAACGCGATACCGGCACTGACCAGCAATAATATGAGCTGTTTCAGGTCCAACTTCCAGCGACGGATGATTTTCACTATTCCCTCCAACATCAGCACGAACATGGCTACGTACGTCATTGTAAAATATTGCAGGAGCAAGAACTTATTCTGGGTCAAACTCTGTGCCTAAACCACTTACACATGCCTTTAATCGCAACAGGCACTCAGAGCAAATAAACATAAGTCGCTCAAAGGATGAGAAACGTAGGACCAAATAGCACTTTACAACTAGATCAGGAAATAAAAAACGTAAATTACTATCATGTTTAAGCGCTGTGCTTTATAATGTGTTCGATATTTGACCAACTCAGCTTTACCGAAATGAAAAAGAAAACCCGAATGAACCCACTCGTCACACACTTTACTTTCGCAAGTATTGCGTTAGCTATGCTGTGGATGTTTGTTCAGGATAAAGACACTTTGCTTACCGGTAGTGCGTTAGTACTTGCCTATATAGCATGCGCACTTGGGTATCGCATGATTGCAGCACGCGAAGCATTAAAGAATACCAGCAAAGCCGCTCACAAAAAACATTAACCCTCTTTTACCCCAGCACTTGGCGTCTGAATAAAACTGTGTAATCATCCGGTCACAATTTTATAACAGGACCTTGTACATGTATCGTCGCTCGCTGCTATTACTTTTTTTACTGGGTGGATGCACCACTTATGAGCAACCCACCCACGTAAAAACTTGCCAGGATCTCGTCTATAGCTACCCTGAAGTACGCGATAAAGGAAACGAGGATCAATATGCTGCACTTTTCACAGATAATGCACGCTTTACCGTCGAGAAACTTAACATTTCACTCGGCAACAAGGCCGAAATTGTCGACCGTTTCAATAAAGCGCGCAGTAACACACGAACCGTTCATATGATGACTTCTTCTCGTCAGTTTCGCCAAAACGATACACTTGCCGGCGAATCTCATTTTATTTTACTACTGAAAAATAATGCACAGCCGACGACAACAAAAATCATCAGCGGCCGTTACTTAGATAAATTTGATTACGACACAAGCGAATGTCGCTTTAGCAGCCGACGAGTCGAAATCGATCGTATGGATGTCTTGTAACAATAAGCTAACTCTGTCTGCTGCGTTTATACCAGCGTTGCATTTCCTTATGATCACGCGTCACTGCCTGTCCCTGAGCTTCCATTTCAGTGACTTCATTGGCGAGTATTTCTTCCGCGGTTAATTCTAACTTCATTAATAAGGCACTTAATTGTGCCTTTTCTTCATCGGACATATGCTCGGTAAGCATTGCTTCTCTTTTCTGCACATGAACCGTAACTTCCCGATAGATTTTTTCACCTGCTTCTGTCAATACTACGGGTTTACTCTTGCCAGTTAGTTCCATTGCGCGCACCAATTCAAGTTTTAGTAAAGTATTGACAGCACGCGTTACTGAGTAGGGGTCCAGCCGGGACTGATAGCTCACTTCGGCTGCCGTGATAGGTCCGTAAGAGCCAACATTCAACAGCACACGCAACTCTCTGGTATTAAGCTCAGTCAAAGAACGGATCACAGGGTCCCTATCAAGGGATAACAGGTTACTAACTACCGCGACCTGAAATGGCACATGCTCAACCAAATCAAGTGCTTCCTTATGTGGATTTGTTACTGCCAACGCACGTTTTCTGTTAGCAATTGCATTTTTCATATCATTGTCACTGGACAATTTGTACCTCTACACATATAGTTGTTGCATATGCAACACAATAAACATTTACAGGAAACCAGTATGCCTTTAGTTAAGCCTTTGTCACAAGAGCATGATCAGGAAGTGGCAGAATTAGCCAAGTTTTTCAACGAAACACTTGGCTTTTGTCCTAACAGCGTGTTAACCATGCAAATCCGCCCGGCAATTGCCCGCTCATTCATTAATTTGAATAAAGCCGTCATGGAAAACCATGGCCGGGTCACCTCGGAGTTAAAAAGACTGGTTGGCTATATCACCAGTGCCAATACCGGATGCCGTTACTGCGAAGCCCATACTATCTTGGCGGCACAACGCTACGGCGGCAGCGATGAAAGGCTGGCTCAGATTTGGCAATTCAGGGAAAGTGACGCGTTTAATGACGCTGAAAAAGCCGCTTTTGAGTTTGCACTGGCTGCCTCCAGTGTTCCAAATGCAGTCGATGAGACCATTGAAGCTGCGATGCAGGCACACTGGGATGATGGTGAAATCGTCGAGATATTGGGTGTTATCGCCCTATTTGGTTATCTCAATCGTTGGAATGACTCTATGGCGACTACGCTGGAGGCCGGTGCCATTGATGCCGGAGAAACGCTGCTTAATGAGCGCTGGGAAACAGGTAAGCACGTCAAATAACTTCCCACCTCAGGATTAAAACGAACATCCTTCAACCGATGGGAAAGCAGTGCATGTCTGCTTCCCATTTTTGCCTGCCTCTGCTGCAATTAAATTAGTTGAATATTTGGGTTGATCCAAATCAAAACGCACTATATATTAAAGTTTCAATAATTACTGAAACTTTAAAAATGCAGCTATCACCTAAAATCGAAAACTTCGTTCTCCATTGCGGAGAGATGGGAAGCCGCTGGGGCTTCAATCGTACCATTGGCCAAATGGTTGGCCTGCTGGTTATCAATGAAAAGCCTCTGACTGCTAACGAAATTGCAGAAGCGCTCAAGATTTCCCGTGGCAATGTCAGTATGGGTATCAAAGAGCTGCAATCATGGCAACTGGTCAAAGTCCATCATATCCCAGGAGACCGAAAAGAGTATTACTCGCCTAACGGCAGTATCTGGGACCTGGCAAACCGAGTTTTTGAAGAGCGCCGCAAGCGCGAGATTGACCCTACCCTGACCTTGTTGCGTGACCAGATCCTGGACAGCGCAAATTCACCAGAAGAAAAATACGCTCAGGAGCAAATGCAGTCGATTCATGACCTGCTAGAGACAGTGACAAAGTGGTCAGCCGAATTGCAAAGGCTTACGCCTGAACAACTGCAATCCTTAATGAAACTGGGTTCATCTGTTAGCAAAGTGATTGATTTGAA
This sequence comes from Pseudoalteromonas ardens, assembly GCF_030125445.1. Classification (NCBI taxonomy): domain Bacteria; kingdom Pseudomonadati; phylum Pseudomonadota; class Gammaproteobacteria; order Alteromonadales; family Pseudoalteromonadaceae; genus Pseudoalteromonas; species Pseudoalteromonas ardens. Next base: position 443,103 of record NZ_JASJUV010000001.1, on the reverse strand, counting down.
GGATAAGCTACTCAGAAAATCCTGACTAAGTGGCTTTGAAAAGGATTTCTTTACAATGCGCGGCTCGTCCCCGTGCAACACAGTCGTGTCGGCCAGGCTGCTTTGCCTAACCCAGGCGTAGCATGTGCTGATATAATATGCGAGGTGCGTCATGCTTGATACCCTACTGTTGTCGCGTATTCAATTTGCGGCAAATATTAGCTTTCATATTCTTTTTCCAACTATAACCATAGCCTTAGCCTGGTTCCTGGTTTTCTTTAAATTCCGTTATGACCAAACCGGCGAACAGGTGTGGCTCAGAGCCTATCGATTTTGGGTTAAAATTTTTGCCCTCACTTTCGCACTGGGCGTGGTGAGCGGCATTACTATGTCTTTCCAATTTGGTACTAACTGGCCCGGATTTATGGAACGCGTAGGCAATATAGCCGGGCCTTTACTTGGCTATGAAGTGCTCACCGCCTTTTTTATGGAAGCCACCTTTCTGGGCATAATGTTGTTTGGGATGAAACGCGTAAGCCCGCGTCTGCATACCTTTTCGACTCTCATTGTGGCGGTAGGCACCACCCTGTCTGCATTCTGGATACTCTCTTTAAACAGCTGGTTACAAACCCCTACAGGATACACGCTTGTAGATGGGGTGTTCTACCCCCAGAACTGGTTTGAGATCATCTTTAACCCATCATTTGGTTATCGTTTTTCTCATATGCTCCTGGCCAGCGGACTCACAGCATCATTTCTGGTAGCAGGCATTAGCGCCTATCGGCTATTAAAAAACGATCACAAACACGCACCCAAACTGACATTGAAGGTTGCACTAAGCGTTGCTGCACTGCTGGCGCCACTGCAGATGTTTGTTGGTGACCTTCATGGTCTGAACACCTTTGAACATCAGCCCCAAAAAGTTGCCGCAATGGAAGGGGTCTGGGAGACTGAACAAGGTGCACCTTTGCTGCTATTTGCAATACCTGATGAAACTACCCGAACGAACCATTTCGAATTGGCTATTCCCAACCTGGCGAGTTTGATTCTGACTCATGAATTGGATGGTGAAATTAAAGGCTTGAACGAGTTTAAAGGTGAACACCCGCCGGTTAAGCCCGTCTTTTTTGGATTTCGGATTATGGTGGGGATTGGCGTACTCATGATCCTTGTCGCTGCCGTGGCCCGCTATACATTATGGCGACGTTCAACGCTCCCAGATTGGCAACTAAAAATGCTAGTGGCTATGACCTTCTCCGGCTGGATTGCAACTTTAGCAGGCTGGTACGTCACAGAAATAGGACGCCAACCTTTTATGGTCAATGGACTAGTAAAAATTGAAGAGCTAGTCACCAGTGTCCCGGGAGAGCATGTACTGCTTACATTAGTGGGTTATCTCACTGTCTATGCTGTGTTACTCACAGCGTATATTAAAACCTTGTTCTATACAGCACGCAATGCCGTGGAAGTTGAAGAGTACCAGACAAAACCAGTTCAGGGAGGTCAATATGTATAGTGCTGACTATCTTGCTTTGTTTTACAGCGCACTCATGGCCCTTGCCATCATAGTGTACGCTGTACTCGACGGCTATGATTTGGGCGTTGGTATATTGTTGCCGGGCCAAAATAAACCAGCTGCCGACACCATGATTGCCTCTATTGGCCCCTTTTGGGACGCCAACGAAACCTGGCTGGTACTGGCAGTCGGCCTGGCGCTCATCGCCTTCCCCACCGCACATTCAATCATACTGCAGGCACTGTATCTGCCTATCGCTTTTATGTTGCTGGGTTTAATTTTAAGGGGCGTTGCGTTCGATTTTCGTGCCAAGGCAAAAACACGCTACCGTGAAACCTGGGATCGCAGCTTCAAACTGGGCAGCCTGATCACTGCATTTTCACAGGGATATATGCTGGGCCTGTATGTGATGTCGTTTGAACACAGTCTGGCAAGCCACCTGTTTGCGGCACTCAGCGGGGTTGGTGTCATAGCGGCTTATACCTTAATAGGTGCAGCCTGGTTGATCATGAAATGCGAAGGTGAGATACAAGACTCTGCTATCCGGTGGTGTCGGGTGAGCAATCTCATTGCTTTACTGGGCGTTTTAGCTGTCTCTGTAGTAAACCCACTTATTAACACTTACGTTCAGACGCGCTGGTTTGGCACCGAGATAAGCCTGTTGCTATTGCCACTGCCCCTTATCTGCATGGTGCTTTTTGTGCTACAAGACAGGGTGCTGGTCAAGCTCAAACACACACCAAACCAAGGTTGCTGGTTGCCCTTTGCTATCACGGTGGTGATATTTTTACTGTGCTTTTTTGGTCTACTCTACAGCTTTTTCCCGTATGTCGTCCCAGGTGAATTAACCATATATGAGGCACTTGCTGACCCGTCTGCACTTACCTTTATGCTATACGGCGTCGTACTAGTAGTACCGGCGATAATTGGCTACACACTATTCTCTTATCGGGTTTTCTGGGGAAAGACACAGGACCTGAGCTACTACTGATTTTCACTTGCATTAGCCCAACCAAAAAGGCAGCCCGCACGCTGCCTTTTTTATTTGGCTCGTTTAATTAAAAACTAAATTTTCGGATAGCCAATGCGGTCAGACAAATACCCTACACTGGTGGCAAAATAATAACTGCGGTTCCAGTTCATCAGTGCTTTGTAATTATTATACGCCAGATACATACGGCCATTCATGTCATCAGGCATCACCAAAGCTGCGCTAATATTCACTTTTGGTAAATCTGTGCCATCAGCGCGTCTGACGCCCAGACTTTGCCACTCTTGTAGTGAGCGTTCAGAGTCTCGCCAAAACTCAAGCCACTGCTTGTGATTTTTTGAACCGCGCTTCAGGACATACTGGCTGGGAAAGTCATCAGGCAATTTTACCTGACGGCCCCAAGTCAGACTGTCATTCCAACCAACACTCTTCAGGTAATTTGCTATGGATGCCAGAGCATCTTCTTTGCTAGTCCAGATGTCTTTCTTACCATCTTTGTTGTAGTCAACGGCATAAGAGTTGAATGACGTTGGCATAAACTGCGATTGCCCCATTGCACCAGCCCAGGAGCCTTTAAAATTGTCAACATTTACATGGCCATCTTTAAGAATGTCCAGTGCAGCCCATAACTGTCGTTTATACAGGGCTTCTCGGCGACCATCAAATGCCAATGTAACCAGTGAGCTGATCACTGGATAGCCGCCCTGTACACGGCCAAAGCTACTTTCAAGACCCCACAGTGCAACGATAAAGCGCCCCTGCACACCAAAGTCTTTGCTGATCCTATCCAGCAGCTCTTTATTTTCTTTATACAGCTTACGTGCACGCTGAACTTTCCAATCTGGTACACGTTTAGGCAGATAAGTTTCCAGTGTCTCAACGATCTCTGGCTGATTCTTATCTTGTTTAATGACTTTCTTTTTAAATTTGACTGTGCTGAACGCCTTTTCTATCAGCGCGGGTGTGTAGCCACGCTCAAGCGCTTCAGCCTTTAAAACTTCTACATAACTGTCAAAACGCGCCTGATCATCCGCTTTAACGGTTTGCGATGCCAGACATAAAGATACTAATAATGCGGATAGTGTTTTAGTCACTTTTTACTCCGTTTTGTCTTTTTAATTCGTCCAGAAGATTTTCTTGTGGAGGTGGCAACTGCAAATAAAACCCATCATCGATTAATTTCTGCTTAACGTTACTTAAATCAGCAGTACCGAGTTTGTTGCGTTTTGCTAAATCCACAATGATTACAAATATTGGCGTACCAAAAGTAGCCATTAAAGGGTCAGGGACTTTGCTAAAATCGTCTCGTTTTTCAATAAAAAGATAGGTATCGGCTTTTTTACTACTTTTATATACTGCGGCTAGCATTATAACCCTATAAAATCTTGCTAATCTGAGAGCAGCACTATACCATGACCTATATAATATTTGGAAAGTTTTGCGACTCTCAAACGTACAGAGTACGGGGTCAGAACAATATTAATCAGAGTTCGCACTGGTATTGAGCGCTTATGTCTACACAGTCTTTTGAATTGAAGGGAAACCTGTTTACTCTCTCAGTTTTACACCTCTTCGATGCCGACCTTGGTAATGTAAAACAGCAACTGAGTGATAAAATTTCCCAAGCTCCTAAGTTTTTTAAAGGAGCACCCATCGTAATCAATCTTGCAGACGTCCAGGAGCAGAGCATAGTGCTCAGCGATTTGAAACGTATTCTTGCGGCGTTAGCATTAAACCCGGTTGGTATTTGTAACGGTACAGAACAGCACAATGCGGAAGCCAAAGAAATTGGCTTATCTGTATTAAACTATACTAAAGATGTTAAGCCTGTTACTCAGGATAGCCAAGACACACAAATAGTCGAAAAAGAAGTCTATCTTGGTGCCCAGGTCATTAATGGCACTGTACGATCCGGGCAACAAATTTACGCGAAGGACCGGGATCTCATTGTACTTGGCGCAGTCAGCCACGGTGCAGAGGTCATTGCCGATGGCAATATTCACATCTATGGCACGCTCAGAGGCCGTGCTATCGCTGGTGCGCAAGGAAATCATGAGGCGAGTATCTACTGTCAGAAACTTGAAGCAGAGCTTGTTTCAGTAGGCGGCAGTTATTGGATCAGTGACTCTCTTCAGGGTGAGCACTGGGGCAAGGCCTGCCAGATTTCACAAAATAACGAATCATTAGAATTAACAGCATTGGTCAAAGGATAATTCAGATGGCAAAGATTATTGTCGTAACTTCAGGTAAAGGTGGTGTAGGTAAAACCACATCAAGTGCAGCGATCGGCACAGGTCTTGCGCTTAAAGGATACAAAACAGCCATTATCGACTTTGATATTGGCCTGCGTAACTTAGATCTCATCATGGGCTGTGAACGTCGCGTCGTCTATGATTTTGTCAACGTCATAAATGGTGAGGCAAACCTTAATCAGGCACTGATCAAAGATAAACGCGTTGAAAAACTCTATATCTTACCTGCGTCACAAACTCGCGACAAAGATGCCCTAACAAAAGAAGGCGTTGAACGTGTATTAAAAGAAATGTCGGAAGACTTTGATTTTATTATCTGTGACTCCCCTGCTGGCATCGAAGCTGGTGCGATGATGGCGCTGTACTTTGCTGATGAAGCGATTGTGACAACTAACCCAGAAGTTTCTTCCGTACGAGACTCTGATCGCATTCTTGGGATTTTACAAAGCAAATCAAAACGCGCAGAAGATGGTCTGGAGCCAGTAAAAGAGCACCTACTACTTACCCGCTATAACCCGGAGCGTGTTGAAAGCGGCGACATGTTGTCGGTGGAAGATGTTCAGGAAATCCTGGCAATCGACTTACTCGGTGTGATCCCAGAGTCTAAAGCCGTGTTAAATGCATCTAACTCGGGACAACCTGTGATCCTGGATACAGAATCAGATGCAGGACAGGCATACAGCGATGCTATCAATCGCTTATTGGGTGAAATCATCGACTTCAGATTTTTGAATGTTGAAAAGAAAGGACTGCTAAAGCGGATTTTTGGAGGTTAATGTGTCTTTACTTGATTATTTTCGATCCGAGAAAAAGTCCAGCGCTTCGCTGGCTAAAGAGCGGCTACAAATAATCGTTGCCCATGAACGCTCCAAGCGTGGCACCCCCGATTATCTGCCTCAGTTAAAGCAAGACATACTCGAAGTTATCCGTAAGTATGTCAAAGTTGACTCGGACGCAGTCAATGTTCAGTTTGAACAAAACGAAGACGATTTAGCCGTACTGGAGCTGAATGTAACGCTTCCGGATGACGAACAAAAGTAACACGCAAACAAAAACGCCGCACAATGTGCGGCGTTTTTGTTTCATAAAACTCTACTCAACCTGCCATTTAGAAAGTGCATCTTTCAACTGACTATGACGCCAGCCCAAAAACAAATCTGGCTTCATAAACTTATTTCTTTGCGCATCATCTAGTTTCCAGTTCCACCCTATCACCTGATTAATTTGCTTCTTAGAAGCAAATACATCCAGTGGGATCCCCTGTTGTTTAGCAACTTCTGCTATCGATTGTTTTATTTCTTTAGCAGCCCCTTTATAACCAGGGAAATCAATCAATCGTTGCACTCGTTTTGGTAACTCAGCCTCTGGTACAGCTTTCCCAGCTTCAATACACGCCAGAATTTCCTTACCAGAGCGGTTCACTTCCATTTGTTCCACGCCAGGCACATTACGAAGGCTGTTCAGCGAACCTGGTCGACGTTTTGCAATTTCAACCATGTTTTGTTCTTTGAGTACAAAATTAAGTGCCAGGTTTTTCTTTTCCGCCTTATTTTGTCGCCAACTTGCGAGCTCACGTAATACAGCCAAGTCCCGAGGTTTTAATTGCCAGACATTTTTTACACTTAAATATAGATAAGCGTCCGGCGTTCTGAACGCACGCTTTTGCGCAATCAATTGAGACTCAGAGATCACGATATCCGACAAGCCTTTCTCAGCGACCTTTTTGCTGAGACTTTCATAGCAAGGGAGCAGATAAAATACATCCGCCGCAGCATACTCAAGCTGGCTTGCCTGTAATGGACGTTTGAGCCAGTCAGTTCTGGACATACTCTTATCAAGTTCAACATCCAGCATCATTTTCACCATATTGGCGAATCCGACACAATTACCCTCTCCAAGCAACTGCAATGCAAACTGCGTGTCAAACAATGGTGCAGGTACAAATCCTGCAAATTTCTGGAATACCTCGATATCTTCAGAGGGAGAATGAAGTACTTTTACGATCTGCTCATCCCGAAGTAAATGCCATAACCCTGAAAAATCGAGCTCACTTAATGGGTCTATCAGGGCCAGATGCTCACCGTTATAAACCTGGATCAACGCGATTTCGGGATACAAAGTTCTGCGGCGCATAAACTCTGTGTCTATCGCAAGCACATCGCTCTTAGCCAGCTTCGCTGTAAAAGCATCAAGCTCAGTTTGATGTTGGATAAATTGATACTGCACATTTACTCCCTATAAAAAACCGGCTTTCGCCGGTTTCTCTTTACTTTAATGCCCTACGCAATATTTTGCCGACATTGGTCTTAGGTAATTCATCTCTGAATTCGACCAATTTAGGGACTTTATAATTGGTTAGCTTGTCGCGACAATGACTTATTATATCTTTTTCTGTCAAAGATGGATCCTTTCTCACAACAAAAACTTTCACCTGCTCGCCACTGACTTCATGCGGTACGCCGACAGCAGCCACTTCCAACACACCCTCGTGCATTGCAACGACTTCTTCAATCTCATTAGGGAACACGTTAAACCCAGAGACCAAAATCATATCTTTTTTACGATCGACGATGTAGAAGAAGCCTTCTTCATCATATATAGCAATATCGCCCGTTGCGAACCAGCCATCCTGCAAACATTCAGCAGTTGCATCCGGACGATTATAGTAGCCAGCCATGACTTGAGGGCCTTTAACACACAGCTCGCCAGGCTCGCCCAGCGGCATCTCTTCACCCTGATCATTAATGATTTTCAGATCCGTACTGGGTGCCGGTAATCCGATTGAACCGTTATAACCATCGATGTCCCATGGGCAAATGGTGACCAAAGGCGCGCACTCTGTCAGGCCATAGCCTTCCATCAGCTTGCTCTTTGTCACATTTTGCCACCGCTCAGCAACGGGTCGCTGCACAGCCATACCGCCACCGAGTGACACCTTCAGTGTTGAAAAGTCCAGGTCGGAAAACCCTGGCGTGTTAAGTAAGCCGTTAAACAAAGTATTTACACCAGTCATGACGGTGAAGGGGTATTTTGATAGCTCTTTTACAAAACCCGGCATATCCCTTGGGTTGGTGATCAATAGGTTGTGGCCACCGTACTTCATGAAGGTAAGGCAGTTCGCTGTCAGTGCAAAAATATGATAAAGCGGCAACGCAGTAACGACGACTTCGCGACCCTTATCGAGTACTTTATCAAGACAACCAGAAACCTGCTCCAAATTCGCGACCATATTACCATGAGTCAGCATCGCACCTTTGGAAACCCCGGTCGTACCACCTGTATACTGAAGAAATGCCAGATCTGTCAGTGCCACCTCAGGTACTTTATATTGGTTGGGATCAGCACTTATCGCTTGGGCAAAAGGCTTTACATCAGGCAAGTCGTAATCAGGCACCATTTTCTTAAACTTTTTAACCACAAAATTGACTAAATGCTTTTTGAAACCACCTAGCATGTCGCCAATTTGTGTCACAACGATGTGTTTAACGCCCGTCGTTGGCAGTGCCTTTTCGAGTGTATGTGCAAAGTTTGCCAATATGAAGATTGCTTTTGTTTCTGAGTCATTAAGCTGATGCTCAAGCTCTCGCACTGTGTACAAGGGGTTTACATTGACCACCGTACATCCTGCTCGCAACACGCCTAAAATGGTGATGGGTGTTTGCAGCAGGTTTGGCATCATCACTGCTACTTTATCCCCTTTACCTAATTTAAGGGTATTTTGAATATAACTGGCAACTGCCTTGGTAGCCTCATCAACTTGTTGGTAAGTCATTGTTTTGCCCATGTTACTGTAAGCTGGTAACTGGGCAAACTCTCTAAAACTTTTGTCGAATAGTTCAAGCAGCGAGTTGTAGTGTTCTGGGTCGATTGTTTCCGGCACCCCTTCTGGGTAGCGCTTTAACCAGATTTTTTCCACTCTAAGCTCCTGTGTTCTCGTTATTTTTTATATTGGTCTTACCTTAATACAATTAAGGCACACAAACAATTGAGTAAATACTCTAAAGCTGAGATAGTCCCACATTTGACACAATTATACAATCAGGAAACGCCGGGATGTTTTATATGTGTTAAAACCTGCTCTAACACTTGCTCCGGATTTTCCATGTGGCAGTGGTGTCCACCTGCAACCTCTATACATGTAAGCGCTTCAAAGCATTCAGAAAACTGCCCTAAGCTATGTTTCATTTGTGCGTACCCAGACTCGCCCATAATTGCCAAAGCGGGCGTTTTAACACCTTGCAACAGCGATAACGCCTGAGCGCGTGAAAAACGCGTTGTAGAAGGTAGCTTTAATTTAGGGTCCGTTGTTAAGCGCGCGCCCTCCTCAAGCTCTTCAATGTTTCGCTCCATTAATATAGCAGCAATTTCTTCGTTGAAATCGCTAACTTTAAGTCGTGCTTTGATGATTGCTTGTTTGTCAGCAAACAGGCGCAAAGTTGTCTCGTTAACTTGCTCAACTACCTGCCGTGCTGCAAATGCATCAAGCAACTGTTGCTTAGCATTCTTATCACTTTGATATAATAGTCCAATACCGTCTATCAGTGTCAGCGTATTTACTTTTTCAGCATAGAGACTGGTGAACAAACCACCAACCAAAGCCCCCATCGAATGTCCAACAATATGGCAACACTTAATATGCTTAGCACGAAGAAAAGCCAAAACATCATAAACATATTCTACAAAATAATAATGCGCATCGGCACTTCGCCAGTCCGAACCACCATGACCCGGGAAATCTAACGCAATAAACTTAAACGCCTCTAGCGCACTGTGTGGTAACTTATCTAACAACGGCAAAAAGCTGTTACTGTTATCCTGCCAGCCATGCAACATCAGGACAACCTGCTCCCCCTCTCCCACTTCCTGGTAGGCGAACCCATCCACTCGTCCTTGTTTTATCTTGTTTTTATTAGTAATCAACATAAATTCATATTCTTATTAAGCGTATTACATTAATATTCTACGCATTATAGCTCGCGTGCAAAGTACTAATCATTGTTCTGAAAATGGTTAGCTCTTTATTAAAGCGAACAAAAACACGGGAACATTAAGGATCATCTATGACACGCAAAATTAGCGCTCTGGCGTTTGCTCTGGGCTGCACCTTGTCAAACTCAGTATTTGCTGCACCTAAAAATATCATCTATATGATTGGAGATGGCATGGGGCCAGCCTTCACTACAGCCTATCGTTACATGCAAGACGATAAGGCAACCAAAATCGTTGAGCCTACTGTGTTTGACTCCATCCTAGTGGGTATGGCGCATACCTACCCAGACGATGATACCGTAGTCACAGACAGTGCAGCTGGGGCAACAGCACTCAGCACAGCAGCAAAAAGCTACAATGGAGCAATTGCGGTAGATACACATAAACAATCTCTCAAAACAATGCTGGAAATTGCCAAAGAGCAAGGAATGACAACAGCACTCGTGGCCACATCCCAGATAAACCACGCCACACCTGCCAGTTTCGCAGCACACAATGAATCAAGACGTAACTATGACGAAATTGCCGACGATTACATCGACAACAAGATTGCCGGTAAACTCCCTGTTGATTTACTGCTAGGTGGCGGTACCAAGTACTTTATTCGTGATGACAGAAACCTGGTCAATGAGTTTAAAGAAGCCGGTTACCAGTATGCAAACGCATTTGACAAGCTAGATTCACTCAGCCGCCTTCCTGCACTGGGCTTATTCGCAGAAGTTGCTTTTCCGCATGCAATAGACAGTAAAGAGCCAAAGCGACTGACCAGTATGACAAATAAAGCATTGGATTTGTTAGACAATCACAACGAAAAAGGCTTCTTTGTCATGATTGAAGGCAGTCAGATCGACTGGTGCGGACATGCAAACGACATCGCTTGTGCGATGAAAGAAATGGACGATTTCGCTGGCGCAATCACCGCCGCTAAGGCCTATATCGACAAAAACCCGGACACAGTATTGGTTGTCACTGCTGATCACTCTACCGGCGGCCTGACGCTGGGAAGCAATGGCGTATATCAATGGAAGACAGATGTTGTTGCAAAAGCGAAAGCCTCAGTCAAGGAGCTTACCAATACGCTTTCAGAGGCAAAGCCTAAGCAAATGGCCAAGACCTGGACTCAACTGACCGGTTTACCCTTTGACGAAGACACCAAGAAGGCGCTTATCAATGCACAAAAGGACTCAAAAGAGGCCTTATATAAAGCAGCGAATAAAATCATCAATGATGCCAGCTATACGGGCTGGACAACCAAAGGGCACACTGCAATCGATGTACAGGTATTTGCCTATGGTGAAGGACGTGATGCATTCATTGGTTCTCTGAACAACACGCAAATTGCCGATAAGCTGATCTCTTACATAGAGAAATAACCAGCATACAACCAGGCGGATCAGCACCGCTGATCTGCTTACTCAGGTTGTGGGATCACGAATTATTTCGTGCTTGTTGCTGTTAGCTTGGGTATTTAGCAGTCCCATAGCATCTTCTATAGGCATGGCTTTGTAATATAAGAACCCCTGCACGCAGTCTACCTGCGACTGCTTAACCAGATTTTCCTCTTCTTTTGTCTCAACGCCTTCTGCCACCAATCGGAAACCGAGTTTAGCGATCATCTCTGAAAGATTGGTATATAAAGACACAGACTTACAGTTATAGCTCTCAGGCAACAAACTTCGATCTAGTTTAATGGTATCTATATTGAGTTTTGATAAAACGGATAGGCAAGAGTAGCCCGTGCCAAAATCATCCATAGCGCACGCTATCTTATGCTCGCGAAGTAAATTAACCACATCAACCGTCCGATTAAAGTCTTCGATGTAACTGGATTCAAGTAATTCGACTTCAATCTGGCCGGGATAATCTGCAAACGCCTTCACGATGCGTTTATACCCGCCGGTTAACAGGTTTTGCGGGGAGATGTTAAAACTAACCTTGGGCCTGAACCCTGCTCTGGCAAACTGCTCGAGGTCTACTTCAAGCTGATCGATTACAAAGTTATCTATGATATGTAGCAACGAGTGTTGCTCCAGCGTTGCTAAGAACCAGGGGCCCTGAACCTGTCCATCCGCCTCTTTTAACCTCAACAAGGCTTCAAAGCCAACAACTTCCTTCGTGTAAGGGTTTATTTTTGGCTGATAGAACAACATCAGTTCACCCCGATTAAGTGCGTCCGTGACTTCCTTCAAGCTATGTACATTGATTTGCTCTTCACGTTGAGAGCGAGTGTATAGGCTTTCTGCCCCTGCCTCTATCAATCTGCCAGTCGTAAATCGCTTAAGTAACACATCCAACGCCTTACCGGACAAGTTGTGATCCCGGTTAAATTTTAAAAATGGATAATACAAAGCGGCATTGAGTGCAATTAACAGGATTTGAAGTACAACCCCACTGATATTTTGCGTCAATAACCAGCCACTGATAAAAACAGGCGTAAACCAGGGAATATCCATAGCAGGTGCCAGTGTGATAACGCCAGTTGAAATACACACATAGGAAATTAACGCATTTAATAAAGGGCTCAGCAAAAATGGGATAAGCAAATAGGGATTAAAGACAATAGGCAATGCATAGAGCATCACCTCACTGATGTTAAACAACGCAAGCGGCGAAGCAATCATTGCTATGCTTCGCTCATGACGTGCATTTTTAAGTAGCAAGGATGCAATGATCAAGCCCCAGATACAGCCCGTACCACCAATAATGACGAAGCAGGTATAGAAGTCGTAGCTCGAAAGTTGAGGTAACACCAGATAATCAGTCAACTCGCCCGACACCAACAAGTGGTATGTGTTATCGCCATGAACACCAATAAACCATAATAAATGTGAAAAGATCAGCTGCGCCGAAATTTTCTCGAATACACTCCAGGTGGGATTGAGCAGTTTTAAGGTACTATGAAGCTGACCGGTGAAATGATCGAATAGAGGAATAACTAACAAAATGATCGCGGTGACGAGAATATAAGGAATGATCAAATTAAGGTGTTTGCGTAAAAACAGACTAATCGAGCTAATCCCTACCAATCTTAGCCAGCGGATCCGCTCTATGTAAGCCAGCAGGTAACAACACAAAACAGGCATTAGCAGAGAATATAGCATACCATTACGGTGCACGATATTGAGCGCTCCCTGGCTGATTTCAATGTAACCTGTCGTCGCTGTGAAACAAGCTAGCACTAAGACAGGACCAGCGATGGTGTGTATTTTAAGGTTCTTTGACAGATAGTAACTGAAAGAAATGAGTGTAAGTAACGGGAAAATCCCCCACACCAGAGTATTAAAGTCACCAAGCGCTTGATACTTTAATTTGCTCAGGTCATCTCCAAGCCACTGGTTTAGAAGAGTAATTACTGATGCAACAATAAAAAATGGGATGAGCGCGATATAACCTTCCCGCAACGACAAAACAACCGTATTTGAAGAAAGCTTGAGTGCAAACTGGTTAAATCTGTTCAGCAAACGCGTGACCATAAATTGTTATTTTCTTTTAACATTACTCCAAAAGCAGATTAAAACAAATGAATTGACTAAATTTTTGCTGAAAAATATTCATGGCGAAAACTGGGCACAGAGAGGCGCTTATAAAGGTAAAGGGTAATTAAAACCGCTTAGGAAAAATGTCAGGCGTAAATGCTCACACCAAGTAGAGACTGAACTTCGCTTCGCCGTTCTTGATTTTGAATCGCACTGTAGGATTGTATAGCAACGCTGGTTTTGAAGTTGGGCTGATCGTAGATGACATCTCTTTTGTCATCAGAATACTGCTGTGCCAGTGCGACACCGGCATCGGAGTATTTAAGCTTAGCAGCTTGCTGAACTGGTGCTTGGGTGTCGCTCGCTGCAGGTTTAACAACCGACTGCCTTAGTTGATAAGTATCCTGATTTTGAACAAGCTGGTTGATTTTCATCAGTCTATATCACCAAAAACCCAATGCACCATTATAAGATTAGCCCGTTACTCGCGTCCGGGCAACTTCTTCCACGTCACAGTATCTCTCACATACTGGGGCTGAGCGTCGGCAGCATTAACAACCTCTCCGGCTTCAAACTGCGCAATGCCAGTAGCTAACATGTATTCAGCATGCGGCAACGTAATATCGCTATGTACTTCAAGCCCCAGCTTGTCAGCAACATCTGAATACGTCTTCCAGCCGGTGCCAACTGCAAGTACGCCTTTAAAATCGCCCTCAATTAGCTCAGGTTTGATCACACTTTCTGCGCCTGAGGCAACGGCCTGATTATTATCTGAACGGGTATAGTGGCAAAGATAGACCTCACCCATACGCGCGTCGATTGCAACCAAAACTTGCTTTGCGTTGGTTTGCGCAAATGCCTGTTGTGCCATAGCCTGAAGCGTTGAAACTCCGGCCAGTTGCAAATTACCTGAATAAGCTAGCCCCTGTGCAACCGCAACGCCAATACGTACCCCGGTAAAGCTGCCTGGTCCACGGCCAAATACCAGACCATCCAGATCTTTGAGCTGACAACCGGCATCAGCAAATAGTTGTTCCACTAATGGCAATATTTTCTGACTATGTTGCTGAGGACACTCTTCAAAGTGGCGATAAAGGTTGCCGTTGTACGACAACGCCAGGCTCAGAGCTTCCGTTGAAGCATCCAGAGCAAGCAAATTATATTTCATGCTGGTCAATATTCTCTAAAAATGACAGCGCCTTATCCAAATCACGAGTACGTGACATGGGAGGCAAACTTTTAATAAAGGTTTCACCGTATTTTCGCGTAACCAGACGATTATCGCAAATAATTAGTACACCTTTGTCTTTCTTATCACGGATCAGACGCCCAACCCCTTGCTTTAAAGCAATGACAGCCAGAGGGAGCTGAATTTCATCAAACGGTTCTTTATCCTGCAACTGGGCATCTTTCATCCGAGCCTGTAATAACGGATCATCCGGAGAGGTAAACGGTAGCTTGTCTATAAGTACGCAACTTAACGTGTCACCACGTACATCAACTCCTTCCCAGAATGACGCTGTGCCCATTAAAACCGCATTACCATGGCGGACAAATTGCTCCAGAATAATCCGCTTTGATGCTTGTCCTTGCATAAACACCGGGTATTCTGTCGCAGTACTCAGTCCTTCATAAACCAGGTGCATCACGCGATAACTGGTGAAAAGCAAAAACGTTCGACCCTGGGCCGCATTGATCACTTGCTTGGCTATTTTTACCAAAGCGTGTGGCATCATTTCATCTTTGGTTTCGGGCAGATAACGGGGCAGACAAAGCATGGCCTGCGATTCATAGTCAAACGGGCTGTCGACAATGGCCTGATGATCTGGTGCCAGACCCAAACTGGCGTTAAAGTGCGCGAGGCTATTGTCCACTGATAAAGTTGCTGAAGTAAAAACAAAGCTCGCTTCACTCTTAGCCATCATATCTTTAAATCGATTAGATACGTCCAGCGGCGTGATATGAATCGTCAGGAAACGCCGGGTGGTTTCGAACCAATAACTAAAACCAGACTGACTCACATCAAAGGCCCGGTCGAGTTGCCCTTTAAACGCCAAAACCCGCTCCAATGGATGTTCTATCTTATCAGAGCGGTCGAGACACAACTTGAGTACCTGATATAAAAAATCCAGGTTACTGATCACTCTGTGTAGCGCATCGCAAATCACTTTGTCCTGTAACTTTTCTCGCCAGTCTCCCCGTGCACCATCGCCCCCAAACACAAGTCGCAGATCAGCAACGCTGGTCTCTAACTTATTCAGTGTTTTGCCCAGTTGTAACATGTCCGGAATATCACTTCGGTAAATTAGCCGCAGATCATTGATAAGCGCCTGAAGTTGTTTAGTACTGATTGACTCACCAAAATAATCTGACGCGATTTCACCAAGCTGATGTGCTTCATCAAAAATATAGGTATCTGCGGTGGGCATTAACTCCGCGAACCCGGACTCTTTCACCGACATGTCGGCGAAAAACAGATGATGATTAATCACAACCAGATCGGCCTCCGCGGCTTTCAACCTGGCTTTACGTATATAACACTCGGCAAAATCTGGACAGTCCTTGCCTAAACAGTTGTCCGCAGTCGAGTTAACATAAGGCAGTACTTTGGCGTCTTCTTCAATACCCACACAGTCTGCCAGGTCGCCACTTTGCGTTTCAGTTGCAAATTTAGCCACCATGGCCAGCTGGTGCATAACGTCAGGGTCGTCACTGGGCACATGGGCCACATGTTCATTCAGTCGATAAGTACACAGATAGTTGGCACGTCCCTTTAATAAAGCAACCTTGCGACCTTTACCAAGCGCTTTAAGTAGTTCTGGTAAATCCCTGTGATAGAGCTGCTCCTGCAGCGCCTTAGAGCCGGTTGAGATGATCACCTTTTTATCGTTTAACAGCGCAGGTACCAGATAAGCAAATGTTTTGCCTGTACCTGTGCCTGCTTCTACCACGCATTGTCCACCCTCTTTCACCACTTTATCTATGGCTTCGGCCATATCAATTTGAGGTTGTCTTGGCTGATAACCGTTAAAGTGGTGTGCCAGGGGACCATTTTCTGAAAAATACTGAGTGATAGACAAAATTAATGCGCTGCTTAATGACTGGGCGAGGCAATTTTATGGTGGATAAGGGGCAAGCGCAAGTCAGCGTGCTTTTCTGGTTTGACAGGCCCGTAAAACGGCTCTTTTCTGCTCATTATCGCAAGACTGCCAGTTCATAATCTCATTCAAAGTGCGATAACAGCCAACACAAACATCATTGTCGTCAAGACAGCAATGACGAATACATGGTGACGGAACGATCTCCGTCTCGCTTTTTGTCAACTCTGGCCTTTCATTCGCGCTCATCACAATTCCCCAATTTTTGACATATTATACCCCTTTATACACAGGCAGCGATCTTTTTACTTGTCAGCAAGCAAAAGAGCGTTAAGATGCGCGCAACAAAACAGGCAGCAAGCCAAGATGCCCAGAGCCATGAAGTTAGGACACTATCTTCTATTTCGCTTTATGACACTCTATCGAGTTTTGCTACGACCATTATAGGAAATCAGGTTGGCCGCTTTAGCCCACTTTCGCCCCGAACACAACGACTCACCAACAGATAAAACACTGTTTTCACTCATAGCCAATGACCTAATAAGCCAGAGTTATAGTATTCGCCCAGGTGCGATGCCTTGCGATCTGGTGGACAATTTACTGGCCTATCAGCACAGCATAAGTACACAAAAATATGAACAAGCTGGCATAGGCCGGGGCGATGACTTTTTACGCAATGACTTTGTGCGAACAGACAAAATTTGTTGGATAAACGGCGAGTTTGAGCCCGGCCAGCGCTGGCTGGACTGGACCAGTCAGTTGCAACAGTTCCTGAACCGTCGTCTATTCATGGGACTGTTTTCGTTTGAAAATCACTTTGCCCATTACGCCAGCGGCAGTTATTACAAACGCCATTACGACGCACTTAAAGGTGAAACGAATCGAGTGCTGTCACAGGTTACTTATCTTAACCCCGGCTGGGGCCCCGATGATGGTGGAGAAATGGTGCTATATCGGAACGAAAATGACCTTGAGGGGATCAAGGTGGTCCCATTACATGGCACGCTGGTGCTGTTTCTAAGTGAAGAGTTTCCCCATGAAGTGCTCCCGGCAAGCCGAGACAGATATTCTGCCGCGGGCTGGTTTAGGGTAAATACCTCCCTTGCAGGAAAAATTGACCCTCCAAGATAAAAACATGCTCTAAGCCCGGCGGAAACACCTTAACCGGGCCTTAAATATTGTTAGGCCCAGGTATCCAAATGCTGCTCTTCGTCGTCGATCTCACTTTGATCTTCGTCTTTATTGCGTGCATCTTCTTCTTTGTGCTTCTGCCGCTCCATCTCAACCAGGTGCTTTTTACGTTTAATTCTTTCAGTCCGATTGTCGAGTACGCCCGCGACTTTAAACGGCCCATCGTGGCTCACCTGCAACCTGACAATCGGTGCCAGAAATGGTTTAAATGCATCCATAACCCACCTCTTTATGTGGTATTTCATGCCTTTATTATCGACAGTTATAATTTATTCTTTAATTTATGCAAAAAAGTACTTGCGTGCAATTCGTTACCTGTGTTTATCTATAAATACATTTTGAGCGCACAATGCGCATCACGTTTTATACAAACAGTAAGAGAATTTGACATGCTATTTACACTGACAGCTATCCATCATCACCATCATACACCGGGATAACCTGTCAGGTATTTCGCTGGTGGGTTATTCCTTCAAGGAACCTCCGGCGAACAAGCACTCAACATAATTTATTTTCGCCCTGAGGTTCCCTCGGGGCTTTTAGTTTTTAAACTTAGGAAATAAATTATGAACACCAACAACCGTTTACGAATTGCCATTCAAAAATCTGGCCGACTTTCCAAAGACTGCCAGTCACTGCTTAAACAACTCGGGATTAAACTAAATCTGCGTGAGCAGCGTTTGATCGCCCACTCAACCAATATGCCAATCGATGTACTCAGGGTCCGTGATGATGATATTCCGGGTTTGGTCATGGACGGAGTTTGTGATTTGGGTATTGTCGGTGAAAACGTGCTGGTAGAAACTCAGGCTGAGCGCCAGCGTAACCAGCAACCCAGCGAAGTGACTAAACTGGCGAAACTCGACTTTGGCTATTGTCGCCTGGCATTGGCATGGCCTCAGGAACTGGGCATACAAGACAAAGATTGGTTCAATGGCAAACGCATCGCCACCACCTATCCCGAAATTCTTAAGCAGTACCTGGAAAAAGAGCAAATTGAAGCCAGCGTAGTGATGCTGACAGGGTCGGTAGAGGTTGCACCACGTGCGGGCCTGGCAGACGCCATTTGCGATCTGGTCTCTACCGGTGCCACACTGGAAGCTAACGGCCTGATGCAGGGAGACACCATTTTGGAGTCAAATGCCTGCCTGATCCAAAACGCTAATCTCAATGACGATGACAAACTGTCGCTGATCAACAAACTCATGCCTCGCCTGCGTGGTGTAAAGCAGGCTAAAGAAAGCAAATACATCATGCTACACGCACCAAAAGCGCGCCTGGATGAAATTTGTGCTTTGCTCCCTGGTACAGGTCAGCCAACTCTGTTAGCACTCGCCGGTAGCGAGGACTACGTTGCCCTGCACATGGTCAGTAGTGAAACCTTGTTTTGGGAGACCATGGAAGAGCTTAAATCTCTGGGCGCCAACTCCATTCTTGTTATGCCAATCGAAAAAATGATGGAGTAACAACGCATGTTGATCTGGAATGAGGCTAACCGGGCGCAGCAACAGGCAGCACTCGCCCGCCCGGCAGTGACAATCAGTGACGAACTTCAGCAAGTGGTAACCGAAATCATTGCAGATGTCGAACAAAATGGGGATGAAGCACTGCTGGAATATGCCCGCAAGTTCGATAAACGCACGCAGCCTAAGCTGCTGGTCTCGGCTGAAGCAATACAATCCAGTGAAGATGCAATTTCGCCGGAACTAAAGCAGGCAATCGATCAGGCATATAGCAATATTCGTGCATTTCACGCATTGCAAGTGCCAACCGAAAAGCGTCTCGAAACACAGCCAGGCGTCATTTGTGAGCTGAAGTATCAGCCTATCGACGCAGTTGGTTTATATGTGCCGGGAGGCAGCGCACCACTCCCCTCATCGGTACTGATGCAAGGTGTGTGTGCCCAACTGGCAGGTGCACAAACGATTGTATTATGTACCCCGGTCAACGGTGATCAACAAATTGACCCGGCAATTTTATATGCGGCCAAAAAATGCGGGATCAGCACAATAGTCGAAAGCGGTGGTGCCGGAGCTATTGCGGCGATGGCACTGGGCACGTCAAGTGTACCAAAGGTAGATAAAGTGTTTGGCCCGGGAAATGCTTTTGTCACCATGGCCAAACAATTGCTATCACAGTCTTTACCCGGGTTCGCAATTGATATGCCAGCAGGTCCGTCAGAGGTATTAGTTATCGCCGATGAGCGCGCAAATCCGGCCTATGTTGCAGCTGATCTGTTATCACAAGCTGAGCACGGGCCCGACTCACAAGTGATCCTGCTCAGCAACAGTGAAAAACTCATCATTGAAGTACAGGGCGAACTAGACAGGCAGTTATCTCAACTCAGTCGTGCTGATATCGCAAAACAGGCACTTAAGAATAGTACCCTGATTTTAGTCGCAGATATGACACAAGCATTTGCTGTGAGTGCTGAATATGGTCCTGAGCACCTTATCTTGCAGCTCGGTGACCCAGAACCTTATCTACCGCTAGTCAAAAATGCAGGCTCGGTATTTGTCGGAGACTATACACCTGAGTCCGCGGGTGATTATGCGTCGGGCACTAACCATGTGTTACCTACTTATGGCTACAGTCGTTGCTACTCAAGCCTTAACCTGCTCGACTTTTATCGTACTTATACGCAACAGACAATCAGTAAAGGGGGTTTACAAAGGCTGAGTAAAGCTATTTTACCCCTGGCGCAGGCCGAGGGCCTGGATGCCCACGCCAATGCCGTAAAAATCAGGCTGGAGAATAACGAATGAGTCCAATTGAATTACCAGAGAATATTGCTTCGCTGAATGCATATAGTTCGGCAAAGAGCGAAAAGCTCACCGGCACAACCTGGCTAAATGCCAACGAAAGTCCTTATTCAAGACGCGTAAGTCTCAACTTTGATGCGCTTAACCGTTATCCGGACCCACAGCCAGAAGCCGTCATCAACGCTTATGCTAATTTTTGTGGACTGAACCAGGAACAAGTGCTGATGACACGTGGCGCTGATGAAGGTATTGAGCTGCTAGTGCGCACTTATTGCACACCGGGACAAGACTCCATAGCCTTATTCTTGCCCACTTATGGTATGTACAAGGTAACAGCGGATACACACAATATCGGCATTACTGCACTTGAACAAGCCCTTTTGCAACAAGGTACCGCGAAAGAGATTGCAGACGCTGTCGGTAGCGCAAAACTGGTTTTCATCTGCAATCCTAATAACCCGACGGGCGCAACAGTAAGCACAGATAAGATCGCTGCAATTGCAGCGGCTTTGAAGAATAGAGCGCTGGTTGTGGTAGATGAAGCTTATATTGAGTTTTGCGAGCAGTTAACTGCCGTGAGCCTGTTATCTGATTTCGATAACCTGGTGGTATTACGTACCTTATCAAAAGCATTTGCTCTGGCCGGGCTCAGAACCGGGTTTACGCTTGCCTCCCCGGAAGTACTCGCACCTGTGCGCAAGGTTATTGCACCTTATCCGGTGTCGGCCGTTGTCGCACAAATCGCACAAGAAGCACTGACCCCAGATGCTATTACCCAGATGCGACGTCAGGTGAGTATTCTCAATAAAGCCAAAGAAAAACTTACAGAAATACTTGGGGGATCAGACAAAATTGCCAAAGTGATGATTGGCGAAGGCAATTTCATCACCGTTCAGGTTCGTCATACAGCCGATATTGAACAGGCAATGCAATCGGGTTTAATCATGCGCCCTTTTACCCTCTTCGAAGAAAATAATTGGCTACGTATTTCAATTGGTAGCGAACAGGAATTAGAACAAGTCAGACGCTGGCTGACACAACCACAGGCAGAACAATAACAATGAGTACTCCATATTTATTCATCGACCGAGACGGCACACTAATTAAGGAGCCGGTTACTGATAAACAGGTAGACAGCCTGGAAAAGCTTGCACTGCTGCCAAACGTCATCCCGGCCCTACTCTCACTCCAGGCGGCTGGCTACAAACTGGTCATGGTCTCAAATCAGGATGGGCTGGGTACAGAGAGTTTTCCAGAGGAAGATTTCGCCCTGCCGCATAATCAAATGATGGCGATCTTTACCAGTCAGGGGATCCGCTTCGACGAGGTTTTAATTTGTCCGCACTTTGACGAAGACAACTGCCAATGCAGAAAGCCTAAAACAGGATTGTTAACCAATCTAATGCGCTCTGGCAAAGTCAATTTGGCCAACTCCTATGTGATTGGTGACAGACAAACAGACATTCAACTGGCCAATAACCTGTGTATAGAAGGCATTCTCTATGACGATAATTGGCCGGAAATTGTCACCCGTCTGACCACTCAGAATCGTCAGGCAACGGTACAACGCAACACCAAAGAAACACAGATCAGTCTGGCGCTCAACCTGGATCAAAACAGTACAGGATCGATAAGTACAGGACTTGGCTTTTTTGACCACATGTTGGATCAGATCCGCACTCATGCAAATATTGGCCTGACTATATCAGCAAATGGTGATCTACACATTGATGAGCACCACCTGGTTGAAGATATCGGCATTGCGCTAGGTCAGGCACTCAAACAAGCGCTGGGCACTAAATCGCAAATTGCGCGCTACGGGTTCGCGCTGCCAATGGATGAATGCAAAGCTGAGTGCCAGCTTGACTTGTCTGGTCGGGCTTCATTCGTACTGAATGCTGAATTTAGCCGTGAAAAAGTAGGCGACCTGGATGTACAAATGGTCGAGCACTTCTTTAAATCACTCGCCGATAATGCCAACATCAGCCTGATCCTGTCAGTGAGTGAAGGAAATTGTCACCACCAGGTCGAAGGCCTGTTTAAGGTCTTTGCACGCGCGCTGCGCACGGCCATCGCTAAAGATACCAGCCAGCAAACCGCCAGTTCAAAGGGGTGCTTATGATTGCCATTATCAACACCGGGTGTGCCAATATTAACTCAGTCCGATTTGCCTTTGAGCGGCTCGGTGTCAACCCGGAAGTGATCCGCGATCCGGCACAACTAGGGCAATTTGATCGTGCTATCTTACCTGGTGTCGGACATGCCTCAGTCGCGATGAAACGCCTGCGTGATCAAGGCTGGGATCAGGCTATCGCTGACTACCAAAAGCCACTTATGGGGATTTGCCTTGGTATGCAGCTGCTGTGCGAGCAAACCGAAGAAGGCCATGTTGAATGCCTGGGCCGTATTCCCGGGAAAGTGCGTCATCTTGAAACAGGGCAATTGACCAGTCCTCATATGGGCTGGAATACGCTGTCTGAGGTCAAGACACACCCATTAACACAAGGACTCAACCGGGACGATCAAGTCTATTTTGTGCATAGCTTTGCGCATAGTTGCAATGCCAATACGCTGGTTGCAAGTGAATATGGTACACGTTTCTCCGCCGTCGTTGCCAAAGATAACTATGCTGGTATGCAGTTTCACCCGGAGAAGAGTGCCAAAGTAGGTGCTAAATTACTCAATAACTTCCTGAACTGGCAATTATAAGGATAAGACTATGATCATTCCTGCATTAGATGTATTACAAAACCAAATTGTACGCCTGTATCAGGGCAAATATGACACTGCACAGTTCTACCCTTTTGAGTTGGCTGGGCGTTTAAAAGAATACCAGGACGCAGGCGCTGCAAAACTTCACCTTGTTGACCTGGAAGGTGCCCGCGATCCACAAAAGAAACAATGGCAACAGATCCAACAGGCCACTGCTGCATTGTCCGCTCCTTACCAGGTTGGCGGCGGGATACGCCGTTATGATGATGTAAAGCAATGGCTTAAAGCCGGTGCACAACAGGTTGTGATTGGCTCCATGGCAGTCGATAGCAAAGAGGAAGTTGCTGCCTGGATAGAAGAGTTTGGGGCGGAGCGCTTTGTCATTGCACTCGATGTAAAACGTAGCGCTTCGGGCTGGGCTGTTGCCACCCATGGCTGGCTTGAAGAATCTCAATTAAGCCTGTTTGAGCTCATTGATTTCTACCTGGCGCTGGGTGTATACGACTTTTTATGTACGGACATCAGTAAAGACGGCACAATGACAGGCCCGTCTTTTACGCTTTATAAAGAAATAGTTGCTCACAGCCCAAGTGTCAGAGTTCAGGCTTCTGGCGGGGTCAGTAGTCTTGAAGATATTCGTCAACTTATTGAACTGGGCGTGAGTGGGATCATCCTAGGCAAATCTCTGCTGGATGGTGCATTTACCGTTGAGGAGGCAATCGCATGCTATCAAAGCGCATAATTCCGTGCCTCGATGTAAAAAATGGCCAGGTCGTCAAAGGCGTTAAGTTCAAACAGCATGAGATAGTAGGTGAAATTTTGGAGCTTGCATCGCTGTATAGCCAGGCCGGCGCCGATGAACTGGTATTTTATGAGATCAGTGCCAGCGTTGAAAAACGCTTACTGGATGTAAACTGGGTTCGAGATATCGCGCGCCACATCGACATTCCTTTTTGCGTTGCAGGTGGCATTAAGTCTGTTGAAGATGCGGCTAAAGTGCTCGAGCAAGGCGCTGATAAAGTCTCCATCAACAGCCCGGCAATCGCAAGGCCGGAGCTCATCAGACAGCTACACGATGAGTTTGGCAAGCAGTGCGTAGTGGTTGGTATAGATAGCTTTTACGATGCAAGATCCGGAGAGTATCTGGTTTATCAGTTAACGGGCGATCCCAACAGCGCCAGCCAGACTCGATATAAAACCAGTGAGTGGGTGCAGCGTGTACAGGAACTGGGCGCAGGAGAAATAGTGCTTAATTGCATGAATCAGGATGGAGTCAGAAAAGGCTATGACATTGAGCAACTGAGTAATATTCGCAAGCAATGTGACGTGCCTTTGATTGCGTCTGGTGGTGCAGGTTCAATGCAGGATTTCGTCGATGTTTTTCAACAGGCAAATGTAGACGGGGCGCTGGCAGCCAGTGTTTTTCACAAGCAGGTCATTGAAATTGATGCGCTCAAACAATATTTAGCAGATAACAAGGTAGCGAGCAGACTATGAAACTCACTCCAGATAACTTAAGTATATTGGACTTCGACAAAATGTCGCTAATTCCGGCCATTGTCCAGGACGCACAAAGCGGTGTTATTCTGATGCAGGGCTTTATGGATCAGGCCGCGCTCAGTACGACATTCGAAAAAGGCCTGGTTACCTTTTATTCCCGCTCCAAACAGCGCTTATGGACCAAAGGTGAAGAGTCAGGCAATGTGTTAAAACTGGTCTCAGCTTATACCGACTGCGACCGCGACAGCTTGCTGTTACTTGCTGATCCAGCCGGGCCGACATGCCACCTGGGCACACAAAGCTGTTTTGACGAAGCTCGCCCCGCCATCGCTTTTCTTTCAGAGCTTGAACGCGTCATTTGCGAACGAAAGGACGCCGACCCTGCGCAAAGCTATACAGCAGCTTTGTTTTCGAAAGATCTAAGCCGAAGCTGTCAAAAAGTCGGTGAAGAAGGGGTTGAAGTGGCATTGGCTGCCATGAAACAAGATCAGAATGAATTACGCAATGAATCTGCTGATCTGCTCTATCACCTGATAGTGTTATTACAACGCAGCGGCTTATCACTTGAGCAGGTAGTAGAGACACTAAACGAACGTCATAAATAAAGCTGAGTTTTGCTCGACCTGCTATAAGTTCATGGTATGCTCAAGCCAGCTGATGCACATTTTTGTTTCAGCTGGCTCGAAAATCAAAATGAAGGACATAGCCATGGTCAATCGCCATCTTATTCTCCCTGTCGCAATACTTTCAGTCGCTGCATGCCAGCAACTTCCTGATGACGTTCAGCAGCGCGTTGACACCATGAACGAGTGTGAAAAAGTACTTGCTTTAACACAAGGCACTCAGGATGATTTTGCTCAGCTAAAAGGCAGCAAAGTTAACTCATCCTTAATGAGCGCATGGCAACCCAAGGCACATTTAATCGCCAACAGCTGCCAGATAAACCAGTACAACAGCGGCAATGTCGCCTACGAATGTACTAAGTTGTTCAGTACTGAAGCTAATGCTGCAAAGTTATTTGATGATGTAGCACAGCAGCTAAACACTTGTCTGGGCACAACATGGCAAAGTACCGAAGAACAAAACAATACCCTGCGTTATACCAGTGACAGCTCTGAAGCAAAAATCACGCTCAGTCGCGGTAAAGGCCTGGACCGCAAAACCCCCTGGGTTATCGCATTAGAAATCGCCAGGTAGCAACACATGGGGCAGGTGTTTATCATCTGCCCAGATCTTGTCTAATTTGACAACAAACACGCTTCATTCTTTAATAAATCTTTGCTCAGCTCTTAAATATTAGTACCTAAAGTGGCATAGTGTTGTTAGCAGTTCAGGTGAGTTGACAACTTAGTAATAAGCACCTAACTTCAGACATCACAATAAAAATCAAAACCCTCAGGGAGAATCCAGTGTCAATTGAAATCAACTTTGAATTATCCGATGCCGATCTGGCGCACTTTCGTAGCATGATGCATGCGACCATCGAAAAGAGCCAGGGTCTAAGCGACGACGAAATCATCAGCAAGGCCAAAGACTTGGTCAACAATATGGAAAAATCAAAACTACCTGAGTTTGTGCGCACGCGTATGATGTCACTTGCCGCACTGATTGACGCGGTGCAAGACGAAGAATGGCAAATGCCCGAAGATGAAAAGCGCGAAATCATGTTGTCTCTGGCTTACTTCAGCGAACCTGAAGATATAGTCCCAGACAATGTGCCGGTACTTGGATATATCGACGATGCCATCATGATCGAGCTGGTTTTACAGGAGCTATCTTTAGATTTAAGCGCTTATCGCCAATTCTGTGGTTTTCGTGCGACAGAAGAAGCACGCCGGGGCGATGCCGCTAAAGTTGACCGCGAAAGCTGGTTAGCAGGTACTCGTTCTCAAATTCGCTCTTCAATGCGCCGTAATCGCTCAAACACTAAGAAGTCACGCTTCTTTTCTCGCATCATGTAGTTATACCGAAACAAAAAAGGGAGCACATGCTCCCTTTTTTGTGGCTTATCAAACTAGATCAACTACTGCGCGTTAGGGTGCGGTACCCCCATCCAGGCCAAATATAGCTGCTGTTGACGTTTGGTCGGCTGCAATACCGCAGCAACCTGCTTTGGTTTCGATTGCGCCGCACTGAGCGTAATTTCTGTCGACATCAGTTTGTGACGGCGTATAAAGTGAACAGTGACTTTCTCTTTGGGCGCGAACAACGCTAATGTGTTATCTAATGTATCTCGTACCTGGTGTTTGTTGATCGCCACCAGCTTGTCGCCGCTGGTTAACCCTGCCTGCCAGGCATTTCCACCTCTGGCAACATGCTGTAATTCGAGTAGTTGACCTTTAGATACAGCCTGACCGTCAAAGCCAGCCACTTCCTCACTGGAAACAGGATGACGATAAGTCAGCCCCACTTTGTCAAGCAACGCGTCCACTTCCAGCACAAATGGCGTGTCGACGTTTTGCTTCCACCACGCACTATAATCCTGACCACTGATCTCATTGAGGATATTGATCACATCCTGGCTGTTAAATGACTTGGGTAACTCATGACGCTTAGCCAGTAAAGTGTGGACATCACGGTAACTCACCTCCCCTTCGCTGTCATCCAACAACTTGATATCCAGCATCATGGAAATTAACGCGCCTTCGGAGTAAATGTTGGTACTAAAGTTTTTACCGTGGTCGCCGCCCTGATTAATCCACTTGTCAAAGCTGGTTTGAGCAACGCTCTGTATCTCTCTGCCAGGGGTATTCAGGTGACGACTAATACGCTTAGTCAGCCCTTTATAATACTCTTCATGAGTAATGATCCCGGCACTTAGCAATAGAAAATCTTCAAGGTAACTGGTCGATCCTTCTGCCAACCAGAGTAAATCACTGTAATTAGGATTCACATAGTCGTAAGGCACCAATCCAGCCGGACGATAGTTTTTAACATTCCAGGTATGAATAAATTCGTGTGCCGCAGTCGAAATAAACCCGATGTAATCATCGCGTTTGGCAAATGCATCTCTGTGGCGCTGAATAATAGTAGAGTTCAGGTGTTCAGTTGCACCGTGTGCACCACTGGTCGCATGCACCATAAAAACGTAACGTTCATACGGGTAATCCTGCCAGATTAGAGTACCCGTTTTCACTAACTTCTTCAGATCGCTGAGCATCAGGTCAACGTCATAATTACCTTCCCCCCAAATAACCAGTTCATAGTCACGGCCATCTACTCGAAACTTGTGTAGCTGGTTAATTCCGGACTCTATTGGCGAATCCACCAGCACATCAAAGTTGGCAGCTTTAAAACGGTGCTTATTACCCGCGAAATCCATACCCGACACAGAGCGCCATTGATCCGGTACCTTCATCTCAACGGTCACAGGTTCATGACGGAATGACTCGCTGAACATAAAAAAGCCGGATGCATCAACAAAAGCATGACTGTCATCAATATGTCTCGCCCTGAGTCCGAGTTCATTTGCATATACCTGATAATTGACTGTCACTTGTGTCGGGCTGTCAAGATGTACTCGCCAGGTACTTTTATCTACCTTATGCCATTCCAGTTCACGCCCTTTTGAATCAGTCGCATCAAATGCACGGATCCCATTAGCCAAATTTAGGATTTGATACCGTCCTGTCCGCCAGTCCGCTAACTTAATGTCCATATGTGCCTGGGCACTTTTGGGAAAGGTCACTTCTACTTCACCAAGGTGATGCTCTGGCTGGGTTATTTTCAGCGTGTATTCGACATCAGCGAAGGCTGGTAAGGTGCTCAACGCAATGAGCAGGGAACAGGTTTTTTTCATAATGATTCAATAAAATGACTAATAGGGTGTAAAACTAACAAATAAGTCTGATATCAGGCCATCAAAAACGATGAGTCAACAGCCAAAATAGGTGGATCTATGCTCTAAAATCTTCCACATTTATCAGTAATTTGATGTAAACTTGCTAATGAGTAGGTTAAAACAAAAGATATTAGGTTTCTGTGACTGATAAAACTGCGCGATTAGAGAAAAAACTATCACAAGCGATTGAAGCTAGAAAGGCGTTGGAAGAAGCGAGAAAGCAGCAGGTCGATACCCTGTCAGAATTTGCATCCAAACTGACACTTGGTTGTAAAGGACAGGATGTGTCTCTCGATAACTTGCTGGCAAAATATCGCAGTGCGTTGGCAAAGGGTATGGACTTTGAGCACCTGGCCCCACTCATTGAAAATACCAGTGCACAATTAAAACAGCTTGATAGCACCAACTCTGCCAATCATCGCAATTTAGTAACCCACATACAAACCGCAGGAAAGCAGTTACAAAAACTGCGTGGGGTGCCAGAAGACACTCGCAGGAAGCTGCGCGGTTTACTGGATAATGAATTGGGTGATATTGACGCTATCCCAGAATTCGTACCTTTGCTTGACAAGTTACTGCAGTTTTACCTTCAAGTCTTCGATGCTAAATATGACATTGATACCTCGGCACAACATAACGACCCGGAATTAGCGACGGAGTTACTAGGCCTGACCAACGAGCTGGTGTTTGAAGACGATGTAGCCGATGAAGTGAAAGCGATAAAGCAGCGTATTTCAACAGACTCGAGCATAGATTCTTTACTGGAAAATGCCATCGCGGTGATCCGCATTTTTGCCAAGTCAATCGCACGGGAAAGACAGTCAGCTCAGGGTTTCCTGGTCTCGTTAAACCAGACTCTGGAAGAACTGCACAAGTCAATTGTCGATACCACGAGTCACTCCAAGTCGATCAATAAAGAGCTCAATGCATTAAACGAACGCATCGAGTCGAAGATAAAGCGCCTCACCGAAAACACCCAAAAGGCGTCCTCTATTTCTGAACTTAAGGGGTTAGTCGATGATGAGCTTGCCCAAATAAGTAAAGATTTGGTGGAAAGAGAAAACATTGAGCGTCGCGATAAACAAGCCTTGTTGGAAAGCTTTGATGCCATTAATAGCCGCATCAATGTACTCGAAAACAAAGTAAACACATATAAAAAGCGACTGAATGAACAAAGATTCAAAAGCTTGTTAGACGGACTGACCAAGCTCCCTAATCGCTCGGCATTTGACGATCGTTACAGCCAGGAGTTCCATTTATTTGAAATCCAGGGCAACGACGTTACTTTGGTTGTCGTGGACGTCGATCACTTTAAATCGATTAATGACAAATACGGCCACAGTGCCGGAGATAAAACACTACAGGTTATCGCCAGGGCACTGAAAAAATCCATTAGAAAAACCGATTTCATTGCGCGCTACGGTGGCGAGGAATTCGTTATCCTTATGCCGGGAATGCCAATTGAAGCGGCTTATGCACCGCTTGAGAAGATACGCGCAACCGTTAAATCGATCCCATTTCGCTTTAAAGACAAAGAGGTGAGGATCACTATCTCGTTAGGGGCAACCCAGCTGAAAGAAGGTGACTCAAAACTGACTGCCTTTGATCGTGCCGATGAAGCTCTGTATGAGGCTAAAAACAGCGGCAGAGACAAACTTTGCTTGCGTGAATAACAAGGAGATTGCCTATGCATGTACAGTTAAATCCAACAGGTGTACTTAATTTACTCTCGAAACTGGAAGTTGACCTGCTTCAACAGTCATCGACCATAGAAAGATACCGACTATTTAGAAATTGTGTATTAGCAGTACTTAATGTAGGCAGTCATACCGACTCTAGCTATGAAATTTATAACAAGTATCAGGATTTTGATATCACGCTACTTGCCCGGGAGCGTGGGATAAAGATAGAACTAACAAACCCACCGGAATCCGCATTTGTCGACGGAAAAATTATTGCCGGGATACATGAACATATTTTTTCGGTTATCCGGGACATTCTGTTTATCTATCAGCGGCACGAAGAGCAAATCACGGACCCCAGAGCCATTACACATATGGTGTTTGACATACTGCGTAACGCAGACGCACTTGAGGTCAATACAGACCCGAACATGGTGGTATGTTGGGGCGGTCACTCTATCAATGAAGAAGAATACAAATACACCAAAGAAGTCGGCTACCAACTTGGCTTACGAGGCTTAAATATATGCACAGGGTGTGGACCTGGCGCCATGAAAGGTCCAATGAAAGGTGCCACGATAGGACATGCTAAACAGCGGATCACCAGTAACCGCTATCTCGGCCTGACGGAACCCAGTATCATTGCCGCCGAGCCGCCTAACCCCATAGTCAATGAATTGGTGATCCTGCCGGATATTGAAAAGCGTTTGGAAGCATTTATCAGAAGCGCACATGCCATTATTATTTTTCCAGGTGGCGCGGGAACAGCCGAGGAGCTACTGTATTTACTTGGCATTTTGCTTCATCCAGACAACGCTAAGCAGCAGCTACCGGTCATTTTAACTGGCCCAAGCTCTTCAAAAGCGTACTTTGACGAGTTGTGTGATTTCATTGAGAAAATTCTGGGTAAAGAAGCGCTGAGCAAATTCGAAGTGCTGGTAGATCAACCCGAACTGGTTGCACAGAAGCTAAGCCAGAGTATGGAAAAAGTCCGTGACTACCGCAAAACCGAAGGCGATGCCTATTATTTTAACTGGACTCTGAAAATTGAAGACCAGTTCCAGCAGCCATTCGAACCAACGCACGAAAATATGGCGAATTTGGATCTTCATCTGGATCAGCCAAAACAGAACCTCGCCGCCAACTTGCGCAGAGCGTTTTCTGGTATTGTGGCTGGCAACGTCAAAGAGCAGGGTATAACAGCGATTAAACAGCAAGGTCCTTATATCTTGAGTGGTGACGCGTCTTTGATGACGGACATGGACAAACTACTACGCGCATTTGTTGCACAAGGCAGAATGAAATTACCCGGCAGCGCTTATGTGCCCTGCTATGAAATCAAAGCTTAACTAACAGGGTAAGGTAAAGCCTTACCCTACCGCTCTCTTAATCTCAATGAAATACCACTAACAACACCCATGGCAAAATTACTTCTAATTGATGCGCTAAACCTAATCCGCCGAATTTATGCAGTTGACGTTGATCAACAGGGCGTAAGTGAAAAGCAAATCATGCAATCATGTAAGGCGCGCGTCCATAACGCCTGTAAAAAGCTGCTAAAACGCATTGAGCCAACCCATGCAATTGCGGTTTTTGATGGTGAGCGTAGCTGGCGCTATCATTATTATGCAAATTACAAGCACAGCAGAAAACCCATGCCGGAGCCACTTAAACAAAACCTCGCTCTGATTGCTGAGGGGTTTAAGGAATGCGGTGTCACCGCTTTTTTCCCCGAGCAGGATGAAGCAGATGACATCATTGCCACCTTAGCTAGCAAGGCCAGTCACAACAAAGTGCATGCCGTTATTGTGTCGACGGATAAAGGCTTTCTCCCTCTGAGTTCGGGGAATATAGAAATTTATAACTATTTTTCAAAGTCTTACTATGATCACAATGAGATCTTAGAGAAATTCTCTGTTCCGTATAACGCATTGACCGAACTGTGGGCATTAATGGGTGATAAAACCAATGATATCCCCGGCGTAAAAGGGATCGGGAAAAAGACGGCTATAGAATTAATCTCAGAGTTTGGTCAGGTTGAGCATGCACTCACTGCCCCGACGCTTGCACCTGCAACACGACGCAAATTGGAACAAGATTTAGATAACTTTATTTTAAGCAAAACGCTCGTTTCACTACAAACTGACATCAATCTCGGCTTTAATTTAAGTCAACTCCGGGTTATTGAGCGCAAATAGCTTGTTGTGTTGCAACGCTTCCGTTACGCTAGGTTTGGGAGTTTTTGGTGTATTTCAATGATTAAAAAGGTTTTACAATACGTTTTTCTTGGCCTCGCCGTATATGGGGTCATAGTGTACCTGGTCATTAATTTCTATAAAGATGACCCGCAAGCCATGATCTGGCAGGACCGGGAAGCCTTTAACAAACGTTATATCAGCAAGCTAAAGCCCGACATGGCTGTCGAGCTAGACGAGGTATTAGAAACACTCGG
Source organism: Pseudoalteromonas ardens (assembly GCF_030125445.1). Taxonomy (NCBI): domain Bacteria; kingdom Pseudomonadati; phylum Pseudomonadota; class Gammaproteobacteria; order Alteromonadales; family Pseudoalteromonadaceae; genus Pseudoalteromonas; species Pseudoalteromonas ardens. The sequence continues at coordinate 410,662 of NZ_JASJUV010000001.1, read as the reverse complement.
AAGCCCAGACCTGACCTATGTAAAGTCAGAAGGTGAACAAGTGGTGCAGATAGTGTTTTACAGGACGCAGCTGGTAAAACCGGATGGGATTACCACACAAGACGAATGTACTGGCTTGCTGTTTGAAAATGGCAAACTCACGCTCTGGGGAGCTGGCGCGATCGTCGCGTACGACAAGGCTTTTGAATGACAGTCAATGAAGACATCGCAAGGCAACTGCACAAACTCCTGACTCAATCTGAGTCAGTGTTATCACTGTATTACGACAAAAACAGCTGGCCTCACATTGATGTGACCCTGACCCAGTTGGCAGAGCAATACACTCGCCTGTACCGCCAGGCACCAAACGCGCTGCACGCTCACCTGCACTTTATCGCGACGCCCTATCGTCACTCGACCAACGTTCTGGTGAAACAATCTATATTGCTCTGTATGCTCGGTTATGCGCACGGCTATACCGAGCAAATCATTCATGAACTTTTGTCAGCAAGCTTTGCCAGTGTCCTGTGTGCCAGCCGTGAATATGACAAAGCGGCAGCGGATAGGCCTTTATCGCAGGTAGAATCCAAAAAGCTCAGGCTGCGCCATCAATTAGCAGTAAAAGTACTCGATACCGGTCAGCTCAAATCGGCTCAGGTTACCCGCATTCTCGCGCGGCTCTCTAATTATGAACTATCAATAAGTCGTAAGAGCACCACACCACTGTATGATAATGTGACATTATTAGTCGCCATTGCAACTCAGGCTGGCGTTGCATTAATGAAGAAAAACCATCGTGCTTCGCTACCGACCATCATTAAACAGCTGTATCTGAATAATACCGACACCTTTGTGCAAATCAGCTTACAACTTCTGGCCCGACAATTTAGTGCCTATCCGGCTGGTGCCATACATCGCCACGATGAGCATCAGGCGCTGTTACTCTGCGAAGAAGACAATCATGCAATCCTTGCTGTTATACAGTCAGGTAAGATAACTCGGTTAATCAAAACGCAAAGACGATATCAGCAACGCTACCACGCGTTTAGGGTGTCAGATACGCAACTGCTATACCGGGTGTGGTCCCGTATTCCGCCGCAGCCGCTTGCGACCGCGTCAGATCAAATGACAGAGGCGTTACATGTTGTTGAACAGTTGGGTGGTGAAAATTTTAGCAGCTTCAGAGCAATAGAAAAAACGATAGCGCCATTCCCAGAAATTGAGACTGCTTTGTCTCAGGCCGCCAGACTCTACAACCGCGAGGCCCAAAAAGGGGCTAACCTGCGCCATTGTCTTACTATGGTTGGCCTTGATGCCGCAGCTCTGTTATGTCAGCGGGTGCTGGTCGAACAATTGATTGTGCAACTCAAACACCCTTTTGCAAAAGACATCTGGCACAAGTATCAATTATTTTCTCAGGTGCTGGCCGCACTGCTCCAGCAAAACTATGGCCATCACTATGAGCATATCCTGTCGCCAGTCAGCGCAGCTATTGCATTTATGCTCAAGCATCACAGTGTTGATATAAAAAGATTCGTGCACGCCAGTGAATGTAACACCAACCCCCTCCCGGTTTCCCTGGCACATCTATACGGCTTTGCCGGATATGATGAAGAAGCCTTCAAGCACTACTTTCACACTCACTTTGCCAATAGTGAGGCCCACCGTGCATTTGAGCAATCAGAGTTATACAAAAAATCAAAATTGAAGGGGTTATCTTTGACCTTTGCCGCTGTCAAGGTGCTGACACTGAAAATCTGTGATGCCAACTTCGAAACTTCAGCCTGGCAACGCCAGCTATTAGACGAGCAAGCCAAGGTACATCAATGGTCTGATTTGAATGCCCTGTTGTCACACCTGCAATCTCTTGGTTTATATAATTTAATTGAGTGATATTTACACGATAAATACCATGCATTCCCACTATTCATTTAATTTATGCCTTTTATTCATTCCTGACTGGAATATAAATGAATAAATTGCTATAAAACGCGCTTAAATTTTCAAGCGAACCAACATCACGAAAACGGGTCTACTAAACTTAGTTAGATCTGTTTTAAGCAGTGATTTTACTTTTGATAAAGGAAACATAAATGGCTAAGCAAACTATCACGGTGATCCGTGGCGACGGCATCGGTCCAAGCATCATCGACTCGGCAATTGAAATTTTAAATGCAGCGGGCTGCGAATTCGACTACGAGTACGTTGACGCAGGGCTTGCAGCACTAGAAAAAACTGGTGAGCTGCTGCCACCTGAGACGTTAGACGCCATTGAACGCAATAAAATTACGCTTAAGGGGCCGCTTACAACACCTGTAGGCGAAGGTTTTACTTCTATCAATGTAACCCTGCGTAAGCACTTTGGTCTGTATGCCAATGTTCGCCCGGTAAAATCATTTGAAGGCACCAAAGCTCGCTACGATGACATCGACATTATCACTGTACGTGAAAACACTCAGGGCATGTACTCAGGTCTGGGTCAGGTTGTGTCTGAAGATGGCAGTGAAGCCGAGGCAATGTCTAAAATCACCCGCGAAGGCGCGGAAAAGATTGTCACTTTTGCTTATGAGCTGGCACAACGTGAAGGCCGTAAAAAAGTCACTGCAGTTCACAAAGCTAATATCCTTAAATCAACATCAGGCTTATTCCTTAAAGTTGCACGTGAAGTAGGCGAACGCTTCCCTGATATCGAATCAGCTGAAATGATCGTTGATGCAACCTGTATGAAGCTGGTCATGACTCCAGAAGAGTTTGATGTTGTTGTAACTACTAACCTGTTTGGTGACATCATTTCCGACCTGTGTGCAGGTCTCGTTGGCGGCCTGGGTATGGCGCCGGGTGCAAACATCGGTGAAAACGCTGCAATCTTCGAAGCAGTGCACGGTAGTGCACCAGACATCGCCGGTAAAAACCTGGCTAACCCAACTTCGGTTATTCTGGCTTCAATTCAGATGCTTGAATATCTTGATATGGGCGAAACTGCTGACAAAATCCGCAATGCAGTGGCAGATGTTATCAAATCTGGCGATCGTACGACACGCGACCTGGGTGGCAACCACGGCACAACCGACTTCACACAAGCGGTTATCGAGCGCCTGTAATAGCTCTGAAAAAGTAACTACCAACGCCCAGCTTAAGCTGGGCGTTTTCTTATCTGCACCACCATCATTAGTAACACACTTAGCCATAACAAACTGCCCGCACCACCATCTTGCTCACCTTTGGTCGCAATGGAAAGCGTAGCATCTGCTGTGACTTTTACTTGCTGACCGTCATCAAGATCCTTCACTGTCGCGCTCACCTGATAACCCCCTGCATTCTGATAAGTGTGACTGATAACAGCACCGGTACCTTCCTGCCCATCTCCAAACGCCCAACTCACTGAATAGTTACCTGACCCACCACTTATTGAAACGCTGTAGCTGGCGGTTAACCCACTTTGTGATACGTTAATCTTACCAGCCAGGGGGACTGTAACGCTTGTGTCTATTGATTCGCTTACTGTGCTGCCATTGGCATCTTCCAGCGATACCACAATCCGATAGCGCCCGGACAACTTATACTGATGCTGGATCTCAGCCCCATTCAACAGTGTACCGTCGCCGAGATCCCAACGAATTGCCACGGGTGCCACCCCGCCACGATACGTCACACTGGCGGAAATGTTACCATCATCGTCAGTGATGTTTGTATCAAGCAGTTCCAGCGCAGCCGCCAGGGTCACTTGCTGATTAACAGAGCGGACTTCGCCAGCCGCATTCGTTTGGGTAAATATGACCGTATAGACCCCTTCGCTACTGTATTGATGCGCCGGAGTAAGAAACTCACTGCTGTTACCATCACCAAATTGCCATTGGTACGTATCCAAAGTACTCAAAGGCATCCCGGAAACAGAAAAACTCACTTTCAGCCCCTCTGCCCTGGCAACAATCTTGGGCTCTGTCGCCGCTTTTAATTGTAATTGTGCTGTTTGGTACTGCTCGCTCACTTCGAGCAATTCAATTGTTACATCGTGTTCAGGTAGAACAACCCCGGAAATCGGTTGCTGTGGATGGCTATAGTCCTGGCTGTCATTGAACGTAGAAATTGCCTGCAACTGGGTGTCACCAAGCCCGGCGGGCTGATCCTGTAACCTTAGTGCTGCGTCCCTTAGCTGGATCCGAGTGGATGCCGGGCTAAAACCATTGGCACCGGGTATGATCTGCTGATCATTATCAACGACCAAAATTTTTCCTTTACCCGGGCGCAAAGAAACCGAGTTATTTTCAATATTCTCATTGGCATACCACACGAGTACCCCTGGTGCATAGCTGGCTCCTTGCAAGCCGGCATCAATACCCAGATGCGACCTGAGCTGTAGATAATATGCCTGCTCTAATCCTTCACGATAGCGGCTTATTCTGTGAAAGCCATTTAAAGACAACAGCTCTGATGACTCTGCATCCGCCAAGGCAACAGTGTTTTCACCATCTACGACAGAGATATCGTCCAGCAACATACCAAAGCCATATTCAAGACTGTCAGTTTGATAAAGAAACTCCAGGGTCACTGTCTGGCCAGCATATGCTGCGAGTGAATATCTTAATTCAGTTACCTGAGTGCCATCCGTGCCACCCGTTACTTGCCCGCTGTGGCCATCAATATAATGTGCCACGGTCGAATAAATTGGGTGCTGGGCTTTGGTATGGCTACCCACTAGCGGTACTTGGTTGGCCTTTACCTGAAAGAAATCATAGCCGCTCTCAATATCAAAACGAGCGCGCATTGTCAGTGCCAAATCTGCTGATGCAGGTAAAGTGAGCGTCATGCTGGCGGTGTTTAATTTATCGTTCCCCTGCCCGGAGTAATACTGATACTGTCCAGATATTGGTTCGCCAATATACTCTAAACTGGCAGGCAACGTGACTTTCAACTGATCAGTTTCACCGGTATATTCACCAACATGACTAATGCTGGCCTGGTAGCCCTGAGTTAATTGTGCGAACTGCAACTGAATTTGATTAACCCAATTACCGCCAAACTTTTGCTGTAACCTTTCCAGGTTACGGGGAGAGAATGAAACAGGTTGTGACCCACGTAGCGAGCCTAACCAGTTGCCACTGGACATCACCGACCAATTAGCCACCGGTTCACCAATAGCACTGCTATTGAGGTCATATTCGTCTATGAGTCCAAGCTCATGGCCAAACTCATGTACTACTACACCCATGCTCGCGTCAAGCGGATTAATGGTGTAGTTGTGGATACGTATATCGCTGTTTGCAATAGCGACAGGGGTGTAACCATCTTCAGCAACCACAAAGCGGTGGGACCATACGGCATCAGTGCCCAGCACTCCGCCACCCGCTTCCTCTCCAATGCTGGAGTGAAATACCATGATGTGATCAACCACACCATCAGGCTCATTCACAATTCCATCACCATCACGATCACTTAAATCCGTTAAATCATAATCACTGAGGTTAATGTCATATCGTTCAACTGCCAACTCAACCGCTTCTTTAATCAACTCGGCGACCCTGCTATCACGTCGTGCCCCCACTCTTTGCCCGTAATAACTTGCATTTTTTGCTGCCGTGACCCAGCCAAAGACTTCTCCTGAAAGCCCAAAACTTCCCCCTGAGGCTAGCTTATAATACTGATGGGCGCTGGTTAGCACTTGCCCATCTGGCCCACTAAACCCTTGCGCGGAAAAAATGAGCTCACTGTAATGACTGCTCGGATACTGAGCGTAGTACATGTCCGAGTCACCCTGCTCAAGGCGATTATCGTCATTAGGCAGATCAGGAAAATCTACCAGAATAGCGAGAATTTTTGCCCCTTCTAACGGTCCAGCAGATGCAGCCTGATAACCACGCAAGACCACTGACTGAGCCGGTTTCTTTCCATTGAATGGAGCACGTAACTCTGGGCTTTGAAATCCAGCGAGATAGTCCAAAATCTTTTGCCTGGCCTCATAATCAGAAAAACTTCTCCCTTCGCGTTTTTCGAGCCAAAACCGCAGTTGCTGTTGATCAAGCTGTAATCCTGACACAGGCGCTGCAACAACGATAAGAAGAAGAACTAAAAGACTGAATTTCATACTGATTTACCCAATGCGATTGTGTTCACGATAGTAGCAGGTTGAAGAAGATATTTCTAACCTCCTGCCGCCATCAAAAAACGCATGAATTATTCATTAAGATTACAAATGAACGTAGTGAAACACTACATTTCAATATTTAAAACACCAAAAAGGCATATTAATGCACTTTGTTCATTTTTGAGCCTTGACACTGCCGCACATAAGCCTTTAAATAAAGAACATCAGATTAAACTTTTACGCAGACATTAAACATGCAAACACTATTCTTCACAGTTGTGGTACTCGTACTGGTCTTAGTGATAAGTCCGGCGGGGCCGTTGTGAGCGAACGTTTGCACAGACCCCGCACCAGCGGGGTTTTTTTTTGCCTTTAATTTAAATTTTGCTGAGGAATGAGGTAATGAATGAGCAATTTAATGGCTCAGAGCTGGTAGTTAAGGCACTGACCGAACTCGATGTTGACTATATATTTGGCTACCCCGGCGGATCGGTATTAGATCTCTATGACGCACTATTTGCACAAGATGACATCGAACATATTCTGGTGAGACATGAACAGGCAGCAACGCATATGGCCGATGGCTACGCCAGAAGTACCGGAAAGACCGGAGTTGTACTTGCCACGTCCGGCCCGGGTGCGACCAACTGTGTAACAGGCATTGCCACGGCCTACATGGACAGTATCCCTATGGTTGTACTGTCAGGCCAGGTACCTTCTAATTTAATTGGCGATGATGCGTTCCAGGAAACTGACATTGTCGGCTGTTCGCGCCCAATTGTTAAACACAGTTTTAACTGCCGTGACGCCCAACAGATCCCGACTGTACTGGCAAAAGCTTTTTATCTGGCAAGTTCTGGCAGACCAGGTCCTGTCGTCGTTGAGTTGCCCAAAGACATTCTCAACCCGCAACTTAAATACACCTACGAAATGCCCGCTCGAATTGATATGCGCACTTATAGCCCCAGCTCTAAAGGGCATTCGCGTCAGATCAAAAAAGCGGTCGATGCAATTCTAGGTGCCAAACGCTTGGTTGTGTATTCAGGGGGCGGTATCATTCTTTCCAATACCTCTGAGCAGCTAACTGAACTAGTCGAGACCCTAAACGCGCCCATCACCAACACCTTAATGGGTCTGGGTGGGATCAGCGGCACACATCCTAACTTTGTCGGTATGTTGGGTATGCACGGCTCATTAGAAGCCAACAAAGCGATGGCTAATGCCGACGTGATACTGGCATTAGGTGCACGATTTGATGATCGGGTAACCAATAACGTCAAAAAGTTTTGCCCAGATGCAACCATAGTCCATGTTGATGTTGACCCTACTTCGATCTCAAAAACAATTCAGGCGCACATTCCCGTCGTTGGCAGCCTGGAGACCGTTCTTTCACAATTACAAAGCGCCATAGAAAAAAGCGCACTACGTATCGACAGAGCAGCTCAAGAATCCTGGTGGCAACAAATCACGGCATGGCGAGAGCAACGCTGCCTGGCTTACGATGTACAGGGCAACGTAATTAAACCACAAACGGTCATAGAGAAGCTTTACGAAATTACTCAGGGCAATGCCTATATCAGTTCAGATGTTGGCCAGCACCAGATGTTTGCCGCTCAGTATTATCCGTTTAAAAACCCAAGACAATGGATCAATTCAGGCGGCCTCGGCACCATGGGCTTTGGCCTGCCCGCTGCAATGGGGGTGAAAGTCGCCTACCCAGAAGCTGACGTCGTATGTGTGACGGGAGATGGCTCAATACAGATGAACATTCAGGAACTTTCTACCTGTCTTCAGTACGGCCTGAATGTCAAAATAGTTTCTTTGAACAACCGCTCTCTAGGCATGGTTAGGCAATGGCAGGATATGATGTACGGTGGACGCCACTCCAGCTCTTATATGGAGTCTCTGCCTGATTTTGTGGCTTTGGCCGAAAGTTATGGCCACATTGGGATCCGAATAGATCACCCTGATGAGCTGGACGATGCACTGGCGAGAGCCTTTTCAATTACCGACCGACTGGTGTTCCTTGATATTCGTGTGGATGAAAATGAACATGTTTATCCGATGCAAATCAAATTAGGTGCCATCGATGATATGTGGCTGAAAAAGGGAGTAAAAGCATAATGCGCAGAATCTTATCTATATTACTAGAAAACGAACCCGGTGCTTTGTCTCGCATAGTGGGGTTATTTTCACAACGCGCATACAACATCGACAGCCTTACAGTGGGCACAACCGATGACACGACACTATCGCGGATCACCATTACAACTCAGGGTGATGACCGGGTGGTAGAACAGATAACCAAACAAGTAAACAAGCTGGTTGATGTACTTAAGATCATTGACTTGACGGACTCCAGCCACATCGAAAGAGAACTGTTACTAGTCAAAGTATTTGCGGGTAACGAGCAAACCAGAGCCTCTGTTACACGTGTGACAGACGTATTTGGGGGTACGATACTGGACATGGGTAAACGCAGCTATACGGTTCAGCTAGCCAGTAGCAGCGACAAAATAGCGTCATTTTTGGATATGCTTAGACACGAGAGCGATATTATTGAGGTGGTTCGTTCTGGTACTGTGGGAATAGGGAGAGGTGATAAAGCACTCAAGGGATAACAGGATATGGAGAGCTAAAAAAAGGGGCTTAAGCCCCTTTTTTCTATTAAGGATTAACTTGATCCTTAAGGCCTTTACCCGCTTTGAAAGAAGGGATATTTGCCGCTGGAATTTGGATTTCAGCGCCAGTTTGCGGGTTACGACCCGTACGCGCTGCACGCTCTTTTACAGAGAAAGTGCCAAAACCAACCAGTGCCACTGAGTTACCATCTTTAAGAGACTGAGTTACAGCACCAGTGAATGCTTCCAGCGCGCGTGTCGCTGCAGCTTTTGAGATCTCAGCGTCAGCCGCCATCTTTTCAACTAGTTGAGCTTTATTCATTGTATAATTCCTATGTTTTTATAATTTGCCGAAGCGGATTCTATGGTTATCCATTTTTTTTCTTTGTGCAAGCCTAAAATCCCGTTTTAACTAAAATATTTACGCTATTTCGCCTTATCTGACGGGGGTGTAATCATAACGGGCACAAAAACACACACTTTTTGCTCATTTTTCATGCATCACGTCTCACCCCGCGTCAAACCTGAGCTAAAGGGAAACATCAATCACAGGTTAAACCTTAAACGCCGCAAGCGCTCTTTCACGCGCGGCTTTATGTTCTACTATCGGATTCATGTAACCACTTATGCCGAATGCCTGTAAATATTCATGCGGAAAATGGATTGATTTTGCCGGGACATCATTCAGCTCTGGCACAAATTTACGAATAAAATCACCTTGCGGATCGAACTTTTCACTTTGGCTAATAGGATTAAAGATCCGAAAATAAGGTTGCGCATCACACCCGGTACTGGCAGCCCATTGCCAACCACCGTTATTGCTTGCCAGATCACCATCAATCAGCTTACTCATAAAATAGTGCTCGCCCTTACGCCAGTCTATCAGCAAATGCTTGGTTAAGAAGCTTGCGACAATCATGCGTAAACGATTGTGCATCCACCCGGTCTGGTTAAGCTGGCGCATTGCGGCATCTACAATCGGGTATCCTGTGTTGCCCTCGCACCAGGCTGTAAATTGCGCATCGTCCTGTCGCCAGTCAACATGGTTATACTTCTCGTTAAAATTGACCCCTTTACATAACTTTGGATAAGCACAGATAAGGTGTCGGTAGAACTCGCGCCAAATCAACTCATTGGTCCAGCTAAACGCAGGTGCGCTGGTCATCTGCAACAGGTCTGGAAAATGGAGTTGGCTTTCTGCCAGTAGCTGCTTCACCGACACGATCCCCAAAGCAAGGTAAGGGCTGAGCCCAGAGGTACCTTTTACACCAGGGAAGTCCCGATTAGCTTTGTAATCGACCATTTTTTCCTGAATAAACGCCTGGACAACTTTTACCAGGGTTTCATCGTCAACAGGCCATTTATCTGAAATACCCTCCCCTGCAAGTAACTCTGGGGTTTCCCATTCAAATGGAGCTGCGTTTATCTCAGGCCAACCGGGCAGGTAAAAATGCGTTTGCTCATACTGTTTAAGCCAGGCCTTTTTAAACGGCGTAAACACTTTATACATCTCATTGCTGGCCGTCGTTACACTGCCCGGTGGGGCAATCAAATCGCCATCAAATAATTGCAATTGCACACCGGCTTGCTGACAAGCGTAATCTCGGTCTTGTTCATTTACTTCATACTCACGGTTAGCGTAAACCTGCGCAATGCCGTTTGCCTGGCAAAACTGAGACACCACTGCGGGCACTTGAGTAAAATCACCCGCATCTAGCACGTGCAGGCGAACACCCAACTCTGCCAGTTTATGCCCTAGCCAAATAACCCGCCGCTTAAGTAAATCAACCTGTACAGGTGCTGCATTGTGCGCTTGCCATTGCTGCTCACACACCAAAAAGAGTGCATCGCGCGCACCATTTTCAACCGCAGCTATTAGCGCTTCGTTGCCAAAAACGCGCAAATCACGCCGAAACCAAAACAATGTAGACATTAAATCGCGAACCTCAGTTTAAGCTCGTTAGGATAAGGGTGAAAATAGACCTGCTGCATCAGGTAGTCATTGGGGTGCATGATCAAATGGTGACGCAATAAGGTGAGTGGGACTTGTAATGGAACCTGACCAATACGATAGTCATCAATCGCACGGCACAGCTCCTGCTTTTCAACTTTACCCAATACTTTCTTAAAATACCCCTGTAAGTGCGATAAAGTGTTAGCCTGGTCCTTGCGCCTTGCCGGGCTCGACAACGCCTCCATCAAACCACTGATATACGTCTTTCTAAGTTCATCAAGTGCAACCCCTTTACCCTCTGCCAACAGCCTGCCGAGATCACGATAAGCCTCGTAATTATGGCTCATCAGCAAGTACTTATGACGGGCATGGAAATTTGTCAATTCATGTAAGCCAGGATTGGAAACCACCAATTCTTGCCAGCTCTTGTAAACGTAAACCCGCATCACAAAATTCTCTCTCAGATGCATATCATTCAGGCGGCCATTTTCCTCACAAGGTAATAACGGATTACGCGCCATGATCTGCTCGGCAAATATGCCTATGCCTTCAGAGGTATTGCCTGTCTCTGCTTCATTGTAGATCTTGACCCGTTCCATACCACAACTGGGGCTTTTCGCACAAAAGATATAACCAGACAGCTGATCACCATGGTCCTCGGACACCTTTTTCCCATATTCAGCCAAGTCGGGTGCATAGTCCTCATCACTGTGCGCAGGCCCAACTTTGATAACGTCCTCTACTCTGACCTGACGGATGGTTTTTCGTGGGATCGGTAATCCGATGGCTACCTCTGGACAAAAGCGCACATACTCCACGTACTGCGCCAGTTCATCCATACAAAAATTGCTACGTTTATGCCCTGAATCAAAACGGACTTTGTCTCCGGCAAGACACGCACTGATCCCTATTTTTATGGGGCTGTTGAAGTTAAAAGCTTGCTCTATCATTGCTCTCTCCATAACTCAAAATTGACGGATAGACTTAGCACCACTGGTACTGACGTAAGGCAATTTTGCCACCCTGTACCTTCACTCCTTCAGAGCGTAATAATTGACTCTGCTCGATAAACTTGCTGCTCTCGGGAGGAAAAGAAATTTTTCCCTGACTGTTAATCACTCTGTGCCACGGCAAACTAGACCCTGCCGGTAGGTGCTTTAACAGGTAGCCAACTGCCCGGGCATGCTTAGGTGCGCCGGCCAGCCCGGCAATTTGCCCGTATGTTGCGACATTTCCAACCGGAATTGCGCCTATCAGCGTAAACACCCTGGCTCTGAATTCCTCTTTAGTTTCCTCTTGCAAACTGCGCTCCTAATGCTGTGAACTGTTGCCACAAGTGTCGGCCAACTGGGCCATAGTGACTCTGATGGCGACGAAAAGCGTGAATTGCCGCTGTGAACTCATGCTGTCTGTCTATGATCTCAATGCGCTCCAACTCGCCGCTCTCCAATTCCTGCCGGCAAGTGTTGAGGCTGGTAAGGGCAAACCCGACCCCCTGAGATAAGAATAGTTTAATAGTACTGACATCATCCAGCTTCATAATATGTAATCCACGTGAATAAGCCAGCCTCTCGCTGTCAAAATCGAAGCCACTCTCTACCATTGCCAAACAGGGATATAGACTCAACTCATCGTAGTACATACGCTTAGGCAACAAGCCACGCTTGGCTACGACACCAAGCTTAGTTTCGCCAATCGCGATTGATTCCAACTCGCCAGTGGCATAGAACAAATCAAACCAAGGTCCAATGCCTAAATCAGCGGCGCCGGTGTTTACCTGCTCCAGCGCAACAAAGCGTCGGCCACTGGAAATCACTAGTTCAGTCGAAGGAAATTGCTTAAAAGTGCTGCTAATCTGAGTGTTATACGTTTCGTGGTGACACATAGGTTCATAGCAAATGCGAAATTTCGCTTCATTGCCCTGAGAGAACTCATCCGCCAGGCTCTTTAAATGATTATGATGCTCCAGCAGCTTTTGAGCGTGCTGGTGAAAGCGCTTCCCCTGCTCGGTAAGCCGGATCCGATAATCTTCACGGGTTACCAAAGCAAAACCCAGTTCGTCAGACAGGCGCTTTAACGCTTGTGTGACTGCGGGCTGTGATTTATATAAACGTTTTGCCGCCTCGCTCAGGCTTTGTGCATTTGCGACGGCATCGAGTACTTGAATATCAGCCAACTTCATAAATAAAATTTATTTTATACCAAAGTTTTAATAATTTTTATTTTATGACCAAATTCATTATCCTGCACTAAGTTTTAGTATGAGGGAGTAATTTTGGTGAATAAACTCGCACTCTTTTTGCCAACCTTGTTGTTATTATCCGCATGTCAGGATGCCACACAGCAAACCACTACAAGTCAAGTCGTTCGTCCAGTTAAACTACATACAGTGTCTGACCCACAAGCCAGCCAATTGCGCAGTTTTCCAGCCGAAGTTGTTGCTAACCAGGGGTCTTACCTTGCTTTTCGGGTCAATGGCGAGCTGATTGAGTTTCCTGTGTTGGCTGGCCAGGAAGTGCAAAAGGGGCAACTCCTGGCGAAACTCGACCCGGAAGACTTTGAACTTCAGTATCAGCAACGCAAAGCCCAATTTGAGCTCGCAGTTGCTCAGCTGAACCGCATTGAGTCTTTATATAAAAAGTCTATTGCCAGCAAAGCCGAATATGACCAGGCTCTGGCAAACGAACAAGTTGCTGAGTCAGCATTCAAAATAGCCCAAACCAATCTGCAAAACAGCGAACTCAGAGCCCCATTCGGCGGTACGATTGCCAAAGTTTTCGTTAAGAACTTTGAAAATATAGTCGCAAAACAGAATATTTTACGCCTTGAGACACGTGACCGTATGGACGTAGTCATCCAGGTGCCTGAAAAATTAGTTGCCCGGGTCAATAAAGATCTCGAGTATCATCCAACTGTCATTTTTGATGGCTACCCGGATAAATCTTATCTGCTGAATATAAAAGAGTGGGATACCCAAGCCGACCCTGCGACGCTTACCTATAAGGTTGTCTTTTCGCTGCCTATTCCTGAAGACTTTAATTTGCTCGCCGGGATGACAGGTCATGTTTATGTTGATCCCAGTAAGATAACCAACCACAGCACTTCGGAAATCATAGTACCGAATGAAGCAGTATTTTCCGATCAAACGCAAGCAGCTAAAGGCAACCATTACGTCTGGATTTACGACCCCAAGACCCAGCAGGTGTCTAAACGTGCTGTCCAGCCTGGTCAGTTACGCCAGCAAGGTTTCGAAATAAAAAGTGGATTAAAGCCCGGCGATGTCGTTGTCTCAGCCGGTGTTCATCACCTTAGTGAAGGCCTGAAAGTACGTCCATGGACCAAAGAGCGAGGCCTGTAAAATGAGTCTTGCCAAATGGTCTATTGAAAATAAGGTGATCAGTGCGATGTTCGCTCTGCTGTTGCTTTTAGCAGGCACGGTTTCGTACTTTGGCCTGGGGCAACTTGAAGATCCGGAGTTTACGCTCAAAAAAGCCATGGTGATCACAGTGTACCCTGGCGCATCACCGCAACAGGTTGAGGAAGAGGTGACCTATCCCATAGAGAATGCCATCCAGAGCCTGCCTTATGTGGATTACGTTACGTCTGTCTCATCACCGGGACAATCGCAGATCACGGTGGAAATGAAAAGCACCTACCGAAAGGAAGACCTGAAACAGATCTGGGATGAATTAAGGCGTAAGATAAACGATCTAAAGCCTGATCTGCCTCCTGGCGTATTCACCCCCAAAGTAATGGATGACTTTGCAGACGTGTATGGCGTGTTGTATGCCGTGACGGGTGATGGCTATTCCTATGAAGAGTTAAAAGAATACGTTGATTACCTTAAACGAGAGTTAGTGTTGGTCGATGGTGTCAGCAAAGTGACCATCGCAGGAGAACAACAAGCGCAGGTCATTGTTGAAATCTCGAGTCAAAAACTGTCGCAATTAGGGATATCTCACAATCGCATTTTTTCACTGCTGCAGACCCAAAACAGCGTATCTAACGCGGGAAAAATACGTGTTGGCGACGAGTCTATCCGAATTCACCCTACCGGTGAGTTTAGTCAGGTTTCTGAACTTGAGGACTTGCTGATATCTAAACCCGGTGCCAAAGAGCTTATCTATTTAGGCGATGTTGCCACCGTAAAACGTGAATATGCTGAGATACCAACTCATATTACCCGTTATAATCGCGATCAATCTTTGCTCCTGGGTATTTCCTTCAGCTCGGGTGTTAACGTGGTAGAAGTCGGTAAGGCAATAGAGAAGCACCTGACCTCACTGGAATATCAACGCCCCCATGGCATGTCGGTCCACACCGTTTACAACCAACCCAAGGAAGTCGAAAAATCCGTAGACGGGTTTATTGTCAGCTTGCTTGAAGCCGTTGCCATCGTCATTGTCGTGCTGTTGATCTTTATGGGTGTTAAAAGTGGCATTCTTATTGGCGGTATCTTGCTACTGACAGTGCTCGGCACCTTCATTTTCATGAAGATGTTCGCAATTGACTTACAGCGTATATCCCTTGGCGCTTTGATCATCGCGCTTGGTATGCTGGTCGATAACGCTATTGTGGTCACAGAAGGGATCCTAATCAACCTCAAGCGTGGACAAAGCAAGGTAAAAGCAGCAGTCAATATTGTAGAGCAAACCAAGTGGCCTTTGTTAGGTGCAACTGTGATTGGTATTACCGCCTTCGCCCCAATTGGACTGAGCTCAGATGCCAGTGGAGAATTTGCCGGCTCGCTGTTCTGGGTACTGCTGATCTCATTGCTACTTAGCTGGGTTACCGCCATTACCCTGACACCTTTCTTTGCCAACATGTTGTTCAAACAAGAAATTCAGCAGGGTAAAGAGACTGATGACCCCTATCAGGGCATAATTTTTACCGCTTACAAGGCGCTGCTTAGCGTGTGCCTTAGATTCCGCTGGACTACCGTCATCGCGATGCTAGCGCTCCTTGGCTGCGCGATGGTTGGCTTTAAATCAGTTAAGCAATCATTCTTTCCCGCTTCCAATACGCCCATGTTTTATGTCGATTACTGGCACTATCAGGGTGCTGACATTCGAAGTACAGCAGATAACCTCGAGAAGCTGGAAGCATTTTTGCAAGCCGACGAGCTGGTTGAAGAGATCACCACCACCATAGGTCAGGGTGCCCCCCGATTTATGCTGACATACAGCCCGGAAAAGCAATATGCATCCTATGGTCAGCTGATCATTCGGGTGAGCGACAGAGAAGCTGTTGCGACCATGATAGCGAAAGTACGCGAGTTTGCTGCCCATAACGAACTAGATGGTAAGCTTAAAATCAAGCGCATGGAAATTGGCCCGTCGACAGATGCTAAAATCGAAGCGCGTTTCTCTGGTCCTGATCCTGTAGTGCTGCGCAGGCTGGCTGATCAAGCTAAAAACCGTCTGGCACAAGACGCTGGTGCATTTAATATTCGCGATAACTGGCGTCAGCGTTCTAAGGTACTTGAGCCGGTCTTTAATGAGCAAAAAGCAAGGAGACTGGGGATCAGTAAATCTGATCTTGACCAGCTATTGCTGACAAGTGTGTCGGGCAACACAGTGGGTCTATATAGGGATGGCACAAAAATGCTGCCGATTGTGGCCAGAGCACCCGAGGTTGAACGTCGCAACGTTGAAAACCTGGTTGACCTGCAAATTTTCAGCCCTGTGCTCAATGTGTATGTTCCACTGGGTCAGATCCTCGATGACGTCGAAGTCATTTGGGAAGACAGCCTGATAATGCGTCGGGATCGCAAGCGCACAATTACCGTCATGGCAGATCATGATGTGATCGGCAATGAAACACCGGCTAAACTGTTTGCCCGTATCCGTGCCGACATTGAAGCAATCGAGTTGCCGCAAGGCTACGAGATGCAGTGGGGTGGTGAGTTTGAGTCATCCAGCAAAGCGCAGAAAGCCATTTTTGGCTCACTCCCGCTCGGATACTTATCCATGTTTATCATCACGGTGCTGCTGTTTAATTCAGTACGTAAACCATTGGTCATCTGGAGCACTGTGCCACTGGCAATTATTGGCGTAACCGCGGGTCTGGTCATATTTCAGGCACCATTCAGCTTTATGGCACTGCTGGGACTGCTCAGTCTGTCTGGCATGTTAATTAAAAATGGCATTGTATTGATGGACCAAATCAACCTAGAACTCGATAGCGGAAAAGCCCCCTATCAGGCCGTGTTTGATTCCGGGGTTAGTCGTGTACGGCCCGTATCTATGGCGGCCGTGACAACCATTTTAGGTATGATCCCGCTGCTGTTCGATGTATTTTTTAAATCCATGGCAGTAACCATTATGTTTGGTCTGGGTTTTGCCACTGTGCTCACTTTGATAGTGCTTCCCGTAATTTACTGTTTGTTCTTCAAAGTAACCGCACCAAAATAGCAAAAGGGCCGCAGTGTGCGGCCCTTTTTTAGTTATTTTTTGAGAGACAAAGTCCCTTTTACCCTGCCTTTTGGCTTAGCGCCAGCGCGACTTTTCGGTCTATCACGATTTGCAGTATTATCACCGTGTGAATTGCCCGGGTGCTTACGCTTTTGCTCAGACGCAGACTTTCTGCTCGGCCCTCTGGCCGCTGATTCAGCATCTTGACGCGGTTTCGCAGTGTGACGCTGTGTACGTTTAAACGTATCCACAGACGCCTCTTCGGTTTTCGATGAACCTTCAATTGAAGCATTAATCTCTGCCATTTCAGACTCGCTCAGGTGGCGCCACTGTCCAGGCCTTAAACCGTTGAGGTTCACATTCATGATCCGCACACGCTTCAGTGTTTGTACTTCATAATCAAAGTATTCACACATACGCCGGATCTGACGATTCAGCCCCTGCGTTAAAACAATGGTAAATTGCCTGGCCCCGGTCTTTTTGACGAAACACTTTTTAGTCACGGTGCCAAGAATTGGCACGCCCGAGCGCATACCAGTTATAAACGCATCGGTGACAGGCTTATTGACGGTTACCACATATTCTTTTTCATGATTGTTGCCGGCACGCAATATTTTGTTGACGATATCGCCCTCATTGGTCAAAAAGATCAGTCCTTCTGAAGGCCGGTCTAAACGGCCAATAGGAAAAATACGTTCCGGATACTGAATGGCACTGACAATATTACTTTTTATTTTTCGCTCTGTTGTGCAGGTCACACCAACGGGTTTATTGTAAGCAATATATACCCGCTTAGGCTTAGCTTTGAGCGGTTTATTATCCACCAAAACAGTGTCTGCATCACTGACTTTCAGACCCATTTCGGCAACCTGACCGTTAACACTGACACGGCCGTCACTGATCAGGGTGTCCGCTTCTCTGCGGCTGCAAAACCCGGTTTCGCTGATATATTTATTTAGTCGCTTAGGTTCATTCATAAAGGGACACTTTTCTTTTCGTGTGCAATGAGTCAATACTGTCCGATATCCGGCAAACAGGCTCAGAGTCCGGAGTGTTTGACCAACGGGCAGTTACGGGGGGCGCATGGTAACAAAATTTCATCGCCAGTAGAAATATTTCATCAACAGGTGTGGCTCTAACTCAGCCAACGTTATGGCTTGCTCAGTCGCTAATGACACCTGGAGCGTTATCCTTGGCTAAAAAGGTCGGAGACACCAAGTAGTTCGATTGTTTATTGTTAAGCAAACTAAACCCGCTAAAGTCCACGCCTGTCCAGTCAATTTTTTCGGCCAGCCATATATAGCGGTGCACATTATGTTGATTAATGACCACAAGTGGATACGTGATCGATTGGTTGGTTTGCCAATAGGAATGGCCATGGAACTTATCATACAAAGACAAAATTGCCAGCCCACCCATGATGAAATGACCACCGACGGAGGCCTGCAATTCACCCTTTTCAATCAACCTGAGCGTGTCATTGAGCCAGTCAAACCCGCCAATGGCAACAAAAGCCGGGTCCTTCTCACCACGCTGTTTCACCGCACTTAGTGCACCCATTGCCATCAGATCTGATGCACTCCAGATTATGTTTGTGTTGGGGTAACGCTTAAGCAAACGCTGCGTTTTTTCCATCGCCTGGGTTTTTGACCAGCTTGCATAAATAGATTGTTGTAAAGCAACGCCCTGGCTGCCAAAAAAAGATTGTGCGCCCTGGTTGCGAGCATCCGACTCGCTGCCATAATGACCGTTGATCGCTAGCGCCTGAGGTTTAACTTTAGGTCTCTTCTCGCGTAATGAATCCGTTAAAGCCTGCGCCAGATCAGCGCCTGCACGAAAATTGTCAAAGTAAATCTCACCCAACCAGTTTTTATATCTCTGTCCGGGTTTGCCAATCTCAACCTGCTCAGGCCCATTAATGGTTTGCTCTAAGGTTAAGTACTGTATTCCGTACTTTTCCAGCAGATCCAGGTGTTGTTCAGCATTGCCGGGGTATAGCATCAATACAACGAAATCAGGTGTTGCTCGATACTCTAAGTATTTCTGTAGTTCTTCCAGCTGAATATAGCGACTGCCATCACCATAAATCACGTCCAATTTAACATTAAGCTGCTTACTCGCGGCCTGAGCAATAGATTCTACTTTTTGCCAAAACGGTTCACCAGAAATCGACGGGTTCACTAAAAGCACTGAAAAATCCGCTTTCGCCCAACTCAAAGGGGTGAAAAGCAACCCCCAGCTCAATAAAACACACTGTAACAACTTCACAATAAACAGCCTTTTTTATGTTACATATGACTAAGGTGCCGCACGCAACGCTTCAATAAATACTCAGCAGGGCCAGTTTTCTTCGCCCTATCAAGCAGTATAGCTAAAATCACCTGGACCAGGGTTAGTGCCAGGAAAAACCCAAAATACTCGACACGAGTAAAGGACACCCTGGTTGCAGGAAAAAGAAAATGAAACACCAAAATCCCAACCACTGATTGCAACAAGTACAAAGACAGGGAATAACGCCCCACTATCGCTAATACCTGGCTAAGCTTAGGCCAAAGCTGGTGGATGGCTTGCAACAGCACCAAATAACATAAGGCCATAGGTATTGCAGCCAACCAATTTAATGTTTCCAACATCTGCCCAAGGATGGTTTCGTTATTTGACCAAATTAGCAAGGATGCGAGCACACTTCCCCACCACCAAGCCCACATCATCTTAGCTGATACAAATGCCTGCCCTGAAAACCAGCCTCGTTCATATAGTTCCATCCCTAACAGCATCAGACCCAGCGTATTCCATAAAGTCGCTAGCGGGATAAGAATAATCATCATGTTGAAATGGCTGATGTTCTCACTCAGCAACTCAGCATAGCTAACCGGCAATGAGCTCAGTAAAGTTGCATACTCAGCACTGGATCTGTCAAAACCAGGTTCGCTAACAAGGATGCTGAGTATCACAAGCAAAATAACCGGAAGAACTGTCAGTAGCGCCACGCTTAGCAATCTATGCTTCGCATCCAGCCACATCAGTGCCAGCAAGCCAGACAACGCATAATTCAGCAGAATGTCTCCGGGCCAGAGTAAGTAACCGTGTAGCACACCAAATATGCCCAAAACACACAAACGAGATTTGATAACAAATAGATTATCTACTCCCTTATTATGCGCTTTATACTGAATCACTAATGCAGCACCAAACACCAGGCAAAACAGAGTGCGAAAGCGTCCATCGGCAAACACAGTGGTTAAAAGCGACAAAGCCGACTCCACCCCGTCACGTGTAACTGGAGACACATAGCCATATGCAAAGTTTGCCATGAAGAACAAGTTTGTCAGGCTCAGGCCTAACAATGCAAACCCTCTCAGGCTATCAAGGTACTGATTTCTCACATCAATAAACGTGGTCGCGGTACATGTCGGCCCAGGTAACGGCGGATGCATGAAAATCTGGCAAGCTCTCATCTTCCATATTTAGCATCGCACAGGCCTCCTGTAATGCCCACCAGCTGCCACTTTCGTAAGCCCTGACTACATTTAATATATAATACAAGGTGTTTGATTTACCCAACAGCGCATCATGGATCATCTCCGGAAAGGGCAATCGGCCAACTAACAGTTCCATCGGTTTATCCAAAATAGCGTCCAGTAAGGAAAACAACCCGGCCAGAAAGCTCATACCAGCAATGCCAGGTGCGATTTGTTGTGCGATGAGTTCACAAAAACGTGAACGTACGATACTAAGACGAGTCAACTCAGTTGGTTTATTGGTCGCTACATGAGCTGTCATGATCAGGTTCACAAACTTAAGCACGCGTTCGTTGCCCAGATAAACCAACGCCTGCTTGAGGGATTCAATGCGGTTTTTAATAGGAAAAACCCCTGAATTGATCAACCGCAGTAGCTTGTAGGCCAGAGCCGTGTCTTGAGCAAACAGCTCCGAAATCCGTCCGAGGTTCATATTCGGCTTCAACACTTCTGCGTAGATTAACATGACTATGGCGTAGTTGATTTCGATATCTTGTTGAGAAATCATCGTGGGCTTTGCGAAAAAATATCCCTGAAAAAAGGTAAACCCCATTTTTTTCGCTTCAACGAATTCTTCTTCGGTTTCTACCTTCTCGGCCAATAATTTCAGATTTTTACGTGTTTTTAATTGCTCAACAAGTGGACCGATTGTATCCAGCGGGCTTTCAACCAGATCGAACTTGATAAGCCGGACCAGTTTGAGAAAGGGCTCCCAGTCTTTGGAGTAGTTAAAATCATCCAATGCCAGTCGATAGTTATTGTGAAACAACGACCTGACACGTTCATAATTGTCTTTTGTCGGGGGGATAGTCTCCAACAGCTCCAGGATCACATCACTGCTAGGCAGAAAATGTGCAAGCTCCTGATTAAGCGACTCTTCTCCAATGTTGATCAGAGCCTTTTTACCAGAAGTCAGATATCGAGTGCCCAGATTGAGCTGGTTGTCCATGATAAGCCGCGCTGTCGCGGCATCGTCAGCAATGTTGGGGAAGCAATTTTGTTTACCATCTCGAAACAGCAATTCATACGCAACCACCTGCTTCTTCCTGTTAAAGATGGCCTGCCTTGCCACAAACACTTTCAAATCACTGCTCCCAGCTATCTACTGCTCAATTAATAGCACTTTTGTTTTATTAGTTTGTCTTAATGGGGAATATTTTAACCCCATTTCATTAGAAAAAAAATCAAACTAAAACATTAATGTATTAGAATAGTCGATAGCGGAGCGAGCAGGCAAACGCCTACTCGTACAATTTTTCAATATATTGACTGGCAATAGTATCCCAGCTAAAACGCTGCGCTCTGGCATTGTCCTTTATATCAAGGTACCTTTGCGGTTCATGCCTGTGTAGATCGAGCGCCTGCTTTAAACCGTCAAGTAACTGTTCAGCCTGCTCAGACAGGTTGCGTCCACCGAACAGAAAGCCTGTTTCTTCGTGTGCAATCGTGTCTTTTAGACCACCAACCTGATGAGCAAGACAAGGCTGACCTGCACGCATTGCCAGCATCTGACTGATCCCACAGGGTTCAAACGAACTTGGCATCAGGAACAGGTCACCGAGATCATACAGATAATCGCCCAATGCCTGTCCATACCCTTGTAAGTACAAAACATTATTGTGACGGGCCATAACCTGAGTGAACAGATACTCAAGGTGCGGATCGCCGGAGCCCAGAATCACCAATACCCCACCGTACTCATTGATCAAGGCCGCCACCTTATCCAGGACCAGTTGACCCTCTTTTGGCTGTCTAAGCAAAAGCGCCTTTTGGTCCGTTAAACGTCCAACACTGGTAACCAAAGGTCGACGAAATTGTCCATGCTGACGCCATTGAATGACACGCTGGTGAGCAATGTAGTGGGCTGGCATTAGCTCCGAGCGCTTGGACATCCATACAAACAGAGCCTGCTCCGCTAACTCACAGTAGTCACTCAATGAGATGTCTGCTCCCTGCTCTACATGCGGGGAATAGATACACCCATTGAGAATACCTGCCAGCCTGCCTGCTCTGTCAGCTGCTTGCATATCATGCTCCAACCCTTCACCACCAAAGAAGCCACTTTCGTGATCGCTGCTTAGCTGTACTTCCTGACAGTAGGTTGGTGACACTAAGTGTACTTTATCTACGAGGTTTATTGCGGCGCGCATGGGATTAAAGCAATGAGGGTAGATGTGATCACATATCCGGCTACCGTCATAGCTCAGAGTTGGAAACCAGGATTCCAGACTGGAGTCATCATGCTTAAACGGCCGTATCCCCTGCAAAGCGAGATTATGCACTGTATAGACAGTTTTGATCTGCTTTAAGTTAACAAAACGAGGACTGAAAGTCTTAAGGACCGCCACTACAGCGGCATGCCAATCGTGTAGATGCAATACATCAACGGACCCTATCATCTCATGCTCAAGCAGCTCACTGACCGCAGCACAAAATAGCGCAAACTTATTGGCATCTGTTGCAAATGGCTGATCACCATCATTACAATAAATGGCGCCATCATGTTGCGAGAACAACGAGTGCGACACGACATATTGATCTACACCTGACTCACTTGCAACTCGCCAGAGTGTCGCTGTTTCTAAATGTTGCTTAAAAGGCACCGCAATATCTGCGACGAACTCCCGGTTGAGTTCGAACTGGCCATAATCTGGTACGATAACAGAGCAACGAATATGCTGCTCTGCCAGTGCATAAGGAATGTCACGGATCACATCCGCAACACCCCCAACTTTACAACTCGGCAAGCGGTCATTTTCCGCTGCCACCATAACTACATGCATGATTGTCCTTTTACGCCGTTTCCTGGTTCTGACCTGCCAACAGCTGTTGCTTTTCAAGTGCAACAAGCATATCACGGGTCACCAGCACTATGCCGTTTTTAGAAACTCTGAAGCCATTTCTTTTATCTTGCTCCTGATCATAACCAATCTCCATGCCTTCCGGAATGTGACAGCTGCGATCAATAATGGCATTTTTGATACGACAATGACGCTCAATCACCACACCGGGTAACACCACTGCACCTTCTATTTCACAATACGAATGTACATGAACATTTGAAAAAAGAAGAGATTTTCGTACTCTGGAGCCCGAAATAATACAGCCGCCAGATACCGTTGAGTCCACAGCCATGCCGCGTCGTTCGTCGTCATCAAAAATAAACTTGGCCGGCGGTAGCTGCTCCTGGTATGTCCAAATTGGCCAGCTCGGGTCATATAAATCAAGCTGTGGTTGCGGAGACACCAATTCCATATTCGCTTCCCAGAACGAATCTATCGTGCCCACATCACGCCAGTAAGGTTGACCCGGGTGGCTGGGATCACGAAACGGAAATGCAAATACATTATGCTCTTCAATAATGGCCGGTATGATATCATGACCGAAATCCCTGCCAGAACCTTCCCGCTCCGCATCTTTCTTTAGCTGCTCAAACAAAAACTCTGTATTAAACACATAATTGCCCATTGAAGCCAGACAGACGCCGGATTTACCAGGGATCTCACTTGGCGCTGCCGGCTTTTCATCAAAGCGCCGGACTCGCTTGTTCTCATCAACAGTCATAACACCAAAGGTATTGGCTGCATCCTCACACGGCACTTCGAGACAGCATACGGTCATATCGGCGCCGGTTTCGACATGCTTCGCCAATAAAGCACCATAATCCATTCTATAAACATGGTCTCCAGACAAGATCATCACATATTTGGGCAGCTCATGACGAATAATGTCCATATTCTGGAATACGGCATCCGCCGTGCCGCAGTACCACTCGTCACCATATCGCTGAGACGCCGGTAAAATCTCAACTGACTCTCCCAGCTCTTTCTTAAAGTGGCCCCAGGCACGGTTTACATGGCGGATCAAAGAGTGCGATTTGTACTGTGTCGCTATGCCAACCCGGCGGATCCCCGAGTTAATACAATTTGATAACGGAAAGTCTATTATTCTGTGTTTGCCTCCAAAATACACCGCGGGCTTTGCTCTCCAGTCGGTCAGCTCATGCAGCCTGCTACCACGACCACCAGCCAGGATCAATGCATAGGTTTCTCTGGTCAGGTTACTAATATATCGGTTTGCATAACTGGGCATTCATTATCTCCATTAAAAGTCTATCTACGATCTACTGCATTGGGGTTAAGCGCCAAATATCGTCACAATATTGTTGAATAGTGCGATCGCTAGAAAAACTGCCACTAGCGGCCGTGTTAAGTATGCTCATTCTCAGCCACTGCGACTGGTCCTGATAGGTTTCTGCTGCACGTTGTTGTGCATCCAGGTAGCTGTCAAAGTCGTGTGCAACCAACCAGGGATCGTGGGGGCTGCGGATCGCGGCAATGATGTCGTTGAAAATTCCAGGTTCAAACAGGTTGAAATGACCACTCTCCAGCAACGCCATGGTATTGCTCAGTGCCTGACTGGATTGAATGATGGCATTTGGATCATAGTGCTGTCGCACTTCCTCAGCTTGCTGTGCGGTAGCACCAAATAAGAAAAAGTTATCCGCTCCCACCTGCTCTCTAATCTCAATATTTGCGCCATCCAGAGTGCCAATAGTAAGGGCACCATTCATCATAAACTTCATGTTCCCGGTACCTGATGCTTCTTTGCCCGCCGTTGAAATTTGCTGTGACAAGTCCGTCGCTGCACAGATAGTTTCCATGGCAGTTACGTTATAATTGGGAAAAAATGCGACTCGAAGAAGTGATTTGGCCTTGGCATCTTTATTAACGACATTCGCAACATTATTGATTAGCTTAATCACCAGTTTAGCCATTGCATAGCCAGGCGCAGCCTTACCACCAAACAATACGCAACGAGGCATCATACCTTGAGTATCGCCACGGCGAATACGGTCATATAAAGAAATCACATGCAGAATATTAAGTAATTGGCGTTTGTATTCATGGATGCGCTTAACTTGTACGTCGAACATCATGCTGGCGTCAAACTCCACACCGCAACGAGACTGCACCAGCTTTGCAAGTTTTTCCTTATTACTTTGTTTGACTGATTGCCACTGACTCTGGAACGCTTTGTTATCGTAGTAACGGCGCAGTGACTTGATTTCAGCGTAATCCGCCTGCCATTGTTCGCCAATCTTGCTGGTAATGAGTTCAGCCAATTCAGGGTTACAATAGGCAAGCCAACGTCTGGGCGTAACACCATTCGTTTTGTTATTAAATTTAGCAGGCCAGAGCTGATAGAAATCATGAAACAGCCCTGACTTAAGCAGCTCGGTATGTAATGCGGCCACACCATTGACCGAGAAGCTGCCCACAATTGCCAGGTAAGCCATGCGGATCTGTGGGTGGTCACCTTCTTCAATGAGTGACAGCGCACGTTGCTTTTCCATATCCCCAGGCCACATCAGCGCCACTTCTGATAAAAAGCGCGCATTAATTTCGTAAATAATTTCCAGCAAGCGGGGTAACAGACGAGCAAACAACGACACTGACCACTTTTCCAGTGCCTCAGGCAACAAAGTGTGGTTAGTATAGGCCATGGTTGAATTAGTGATTGACCATGCCTGATCCCATTCGAGTTCATACTCATCAATCAGCAGCCTCATCAGCTCTGCTACTGCAATACTCGGGTGAGTATCATTAAGCTGGAAAACATGAAGGTCAGAAAATTCACTAAAATCCGTACCATGTTGCTCAACCCACTGATGCAAGATGTCCTGCAAACTGGCACTCGACAGGAAATATTGCTGTCGGAGTCTCAGCTCTTTACCATTTTCACTGCTATCGTTCGGGTACAACACCATAGTGATCTGCTCAGCGAGGTTTTTCTTGGCTACCGCTTCAGAATAACTACCGGCATTGAATTCTTTTAAGTTAAATTCATCTGTCGCTTCTGATTTCCATAGCCGTAAGGTGTTCACCACCCCATTTCGATACCCCGGAATAGGCACATCATAAGGAACAGCCAGCACATCCTGACTGTTCACCCACATGCGATGAGTACGACCCTGTTTATCCTGATGCGCCTCGACATGACCGAAAAATTTAATCACTCTGGCTTGTTCCGGCGCTGGCATTTCCCAGGGGTGGCCTTCACGTAACCAGTTGTCTGGCTGCTCCACCTGAAAGCCCTGCTCCATTGACTGATTGAACATGCCGTACTCATAACGGATCCCATAACCAATCACCGGAAGAGCCAGTGTCGCGCAACTATCCAAAAAGCACGCTGCCAGACGTCCCAGACCACCATTACCCAACCCGGCATCATGTTCAGCTTGCTCAACATATTCAAACTCGGTGCAGTATTCTTTCAGCGCTTCACGCGTTTGCTTTTCCAAATCCAGACTTAATACCGCGTTACCTAAGGCTCTGCCCATCAAAAATTCCAGTGACAAGTATGCGGCACGTTTACATTGGTTGTCGGCAAGATATTGATTCGTCGCTCTACATCTTGCCACTAGCCTATCCCGGACGGTCAACGCCAAAGCCTGAAACAAATAGTGTTTAGAATCTCCGACTTTGTCACGTCCCAGGGTATAGTAAAAATGCCGCATCAAGTCATCAGCCAGCGTGCTTTCATCCAGTTTTGGGGCTTCCTGCCAATGCTTTACAACACACACATTTGACGTTTTCTTAGTCATTCTTGAGATCCTCATTATGAGATTGATATACCCAGGCACTGTGTGCACTCAGGGATTGAGTCTGTTGACTTTTTTCGATGGTTTCGGTGGGATGTACGGAGCTGAGTGAAAGCTGCCAGACAACGCCCGGAATAGCGGGTAATTTCGCCTCCACGTCGTCACTGCCGGCATGTAATATCACCAATAAATTTTGCTTTCTGAGCGTATCGGTCAACATATAGATCAGCGTTTTATTATTGCTGTCATGCCAGTCTCCCTCAGACATTGGGTGTGCATCTTTGTTAAACCAGCTAATGTTAAATCGTTCATCTTGGGTATGAATATAAAACGGGTGATGGAATATCGCATAATGACACCTGATTTCCTGAAGCTGGGCTATCAAGGCACACAAGGCACTTTCCTCGTCATCATCCCAGTCTTTCTTTAAACGTCGATTCTGAGTCAGTCGTTCCGAGATATTTTGCGGCCAGCTCAACCAGTTAATCTCGTTGTCCTGACAATACGCGTTATTATTGCCTTGCTGAGAATGCGCAATTTCCGACCCCGCGGCTAACATTGGTACGCCTTTAGACATCATTAGCGTAATCAGAGCACTTTTTTGAATTTGATGTCTCAGTGCCAGTATGTGTGCTTGTTCTGTCTGACCCTCTATTCCGCAATTAAATGAGATGTTCTCACTGTGACCATCACGGTTCTCCTCACCATTGGCAAAGTTGTGCTTTTGTTCATAACTGACCCAATCAGCGAGCGTAAACCCGTCATGACTGGTGATAAAATTAACAGAATTAAGCGGCCCGCGTTGGTTGTGTTCAAACAGCTCATGAGAGCCATGCACACGTTTAGCAAGTTCGGACAGAGTACCCGCATCCCCGCGCCAGAACCGCCTCACCGTATCCCGATATTTGTCGTTCCATTCACGCCACGGAGAGGGAAATCCACCTAACTGATAGCCGCCCGGGCCAACATCCCAGGGTTCGGCAATTAGCTTAACTTTACTCAGCACAGGATCCTGTGCAATCGCCTGCAAGAAGCTATGTTGCGAATTAAAGCCGTGCTCCGTGCGGGCCAATATCGTTGCCAAATCAAATCTAAATCCATCCACCCCCATGTATTCAACCCAATACCTTAAACTATCCATAACCAGCTTTAGCGTAAAAGGATCGTCGATGTTAAGGGTATTCCCACAGCCGGTATCGTTAATATAATGGGCCTGCTCTCCCACCATACGATAATACCCAGTGTTATTTAGTCCTTTGAGTGATAAGGTTGGCCCGTCTAGCCCGCCTTCTGCTGTATGGTTGTATACAACGTCCAGGATCACCTCAATGCCTGCAAGGTGAAACGCGCGAACCATTTGCTGAAACTCGCTGATCTGTCCTTCTACCAAAAACGCTTTATGAGGCACAAAAAAGCTCAAAGAGTTATAGCCCCAGTAATTCTTCAACCCCTTGGTCGTTAAAAACTGTTCAGAGATAAAGGCGTGACATGGCAGCAGCTCCACCGTTGTGACCCCCAAACTGGCAAGGTGGGCAATAAAGTTGCTGTGGCTCAAGCCCAGAAACTTACCGCGCAGAGACTTAGGCACAAAGTCACAGTGCTTAGTCGCGCCGCGTACATGACATTCATAAATAAGGGTTTTTGACCAGGGCACGTTTGGTCTCTGACCATCGTAGCGGGCAATGTCTGTAACACTGGATTTGGGCATATCTACCGCATTGTCACTTTCATTAAGGGTGCCAACAGGCAAATGACAAAAGTGGCGCTCACTCCAGGTAAATTCGCCTTGAAAATCTTTGCAATATGGGTCTAACAGTAATTTATTTTGATTAAACAGCAGACCCTTTTCTGGTGCATAGGCGCCGTCTGCACGATAGCCATATAATGTCCCGGCACGCAGTGGAGAAACAAATACAGACCATAACCCTCCCTCATGACGATACATAGTGACCTTGGCAATTTCGCTATGGCCACTTTGATCAAACAGACAAAGTTGCATCTGAGTGGCCGCCGGGGCATACACCGCAAAGTTGACCCCTTGTTCATGCAAAGTGCTACCTAATGGTGAGGGTTGGCCCCTGTGCGACGTTAACATGGCGTGGCAGCACTCAAATATTGTAAGTAGATAGTGCTTAATGGGCCTATGGTGATTTCAATACTGTGTTCAAAGCCGTGACTGGCAATGGCCTTGCTTTGTATCATTTGCTGTTGATGGGCAACTGGCGTGGTACCACTTCCATACAGACTGCTTTCGTCAGAGTTAAACACCACCTGATATATGCCACTCTTGGGAACACCAATCCGGTAGCTATGCAACACCTGCGGCGTAAAGTGACTGACTACCACGACAAGATCAGAACTGGATTTACCAAAACGTGCGAAACTCAAAATTGACTGTTCACCATTGTGACAGTCTATCCACTGAAACCCACAAGGCGAATTATCCAGCTCATATAAAGCAGGGGTGTTTTTGTATAGGTGGTTGAGCGATTTGACGGTCTGATAAATCCCCTGATGAGCAGATGATTCCAGTAATGACCAGTCCAGCGTCGTGTTATGATCCCATTCAGTGCGGGGTGCCAATTCACTGCCCATGAACAACAGTTTTTTGCCCGGGTGAGCATACATAAAACCATAATAGGCCCGCAAGTTAGCAAATTGCTGCCAATCGTCGCCTGGCATTTTGCTCAGCAATGCCCCTTTGCCATGTACGACTTCATCATGGCTAAGCGGTAAAATATAATTTTCAGAGTACGCATACGCCATAGAAAAGGTCATTTCATGGTGGTGATACTTCCTGTGGATTGGGTCTCTTTGCATATAGCTCAGACTGTCGTTCATCCATCCCATGTTCCATTTAAAGCCGAACCCTAACCCATTGTGATCAACAGCTTGCGTGACTCCAGGCCAGGCCGTCGACTCCTCAGCCACCATCATAATATGTGGGTGCCTGCCATAGCTGCGGGTATTGACCGATTGAATACAATCGATCGCTCCAAGGTTTTCCCTGCCCCCAAACTGATTCGGTACCCATTCACCATCATTGCGCGAATAATCGAGATACAACATGGAAGCGACAGCATCTACTCTGAGGCCATCCAGCTTAAATACATCGAGCCAGTAATTGGCATTAGAAAGCAGATAACTTTTTACTTCCGGACGTTCATAGTTATAGATATACGTATTCCAGTCGGGATGATATCCCTGACGACTATCTGCATGTTCATATAAATGCGTGCCGTCAAATCGATGCAAACCATGCGGATCAGAAGGGAAGTGACCCGGAACCCAATCGATCAAGATTCCCAGCTCAAGCGCCGCACATTGACGTATAAAATAACGAAAATCATCAAGACTGCCGAAACGGCTAGTCGGCGCAAACAACCCGACTGGCTGATAGCCCCAGGAACCATCAAATGGGTACTCACTGATAGGCATTAGCTGAACGTGGGTAAAGCCCAGCTCCTTAACGTAGGGCAATAAGTCATCAGCCAGCTCACGATAAGTCAGATAACGGTTATCCTCTTCTTCTCTGCGTTTCCAGGAACCCAGATGTACTTCATATATCGCGATCGGGGCATCAATGGCATTGCGCTTTCGGCGTTGAGCCTGATCGGCATCACCCAATGTCATGCACTGCTGAGCAGGCTGAATCACACTCGCGGTACCGGGCGCTTGCTGCATCTTAACAGCATAAGGGTCAGCACGCTCAGTCACCTCACCATCCACACCGACGATGGCATATTTATATCCCTGCTCGCCCGTAAGATGAGGTATAAATAAATCCCAAACACCACTGGCAGGATGAAAACGCATAAAATGCTGAGAAGGCTGCCAATGATTAAACTCGCCAATCACAGAAACACTGCGCGCATTGGGTGCCCAAACACAAAACTGTGTACCATTGCAGCCTTGATGAGTAATAGCCCTGGCGCCAAAGTGAAGGTATCCATGTTCCAGCGAGCCTTCATTAAATAAGTACATCGCCGACTCATCCAACGCACTGCTGAAGTCGTAGGCGTCTCGGGTTGTAATAACCGTATCAATAAATTCAACGGTTAAGTGATATCCCGACGTTACTTTGCGGTCAAACTCAACGACAAACAGAGCAGATTGCCCTATGCGCTGCATGACTGTCGAGTGGCGTCCGTCATTCACTGACACAGCCAGAGCTCCGGGCATATACACCCGTATAATTGAGCCCTGTCCGGCACTGTGTAAACCAAGAAAAGAGAAGGCATCACGAAAGCACCCGGCATCAAGTGCCGAAATTTGTGCTGCGTAGTCGAGGGTTACAATGGGCGATTTACTTGCTGAATTCATGCCTGCTCTCTAATCCTTTTTATCTCTGCCAATAAATGACGGTTCTGTTCTAAAGTCTGTTCGGCTGGTGTCGCCAGGCGGCGGCGCCAGTTGGGATATTCGCGGTCGGTGCCTGGAATATTCACTGGCAACGGCTGTTGTTCCAGATCATCAAGCTGAATAGCGAGCAACTTACTGGGGCTGGCTGCGAGTTTTTTCAGCAGTGCACCATATATGCTGTGAATATCCGAATACTGCGGTGAGGCGAATGTGTCTTTTATCCCTAACCATGCTAATAACCTGGCCTTATCATCTTCTCTTGCCATCGACATTTGCGTGGCTTCTTGTTCGCTGCACAGCTGGTAGTCTTTTCTAATTAGAATATCATTGTGCGTCCACCAGGCATTAAATGGCGCAACATCATGATTGGCAACCATTAATAATGTGTCAGCACGATACTGCTCGGAGGGTTTAAAGTGACCCTGCTGATCTTTGGCAAAATACATCAAAATATTACCGTAGAGGTTCGCCTCACTCATGGCTGATGACACCTCAGGTGGCACTATCCCCAGATCTTCCCCTATCACCATGGCTCGATTCAGATGAGATTCAATTTTCAAAATTGCTAAAAGGTGTTCAAAGGGGTAGTACACATAACAACCATCGGGTTTGCCCTGAGATTCAAAACACCACCATAAACGCCGAATGGCCATGACGTGGTCGATCCTAAGTGCGCCGAAAGACGCCATGTTGCTTCGAACCAAAGAACGAAAATAGGCATAGTTTTGCTTTTGTATTTTAATCGGGTTGAGTGCAGGTAAACCCCAATTCTGGCCTGCTTCAGCCCATGGATCAGGTGGCGCACCAACATCTGCACCGAGTGCAAAGAGAGACGCATTTTCAGCAAACTCGTGGCCTCCTTTAGCACAGCCTACAGCCAGATCATTAATCAGGCCAATGGCCATCCCCACTTGAGTGGCATGTTGCTGACAGGCCTGAAGCTGCTGATGGGCCAACCACTGCAAAAACCACTCCCGATCCGTGAGCGCGCTGACATTCAGATCATGCATTCTATAGTTTTTAAATGCTCCTACCGCCTCCCTAACAACCGGCATATCAATACATTCGTTATACAGTTGAGTGAATATGGCGTATTTCACTTCAGCAACGGCACTGTAATCAATGTACTGTGCCAGAGAATCAAGAGGCTCCGGGCAGCAAGCGTCGCTCACGTTAACCTGATAGTGATCGCGAAACATTTCAACAGCCCAGTCCAGTGCAATATACAAGGGGTTAATCAAACACCGATGGGAGGGGCTATACGGGCTTGCGCGCTCAGGCTCAGATTCAAACAGTAAATGTAGCGGGTTCAGCAAAACAAAATCACAATGCTTAGCCGCAGCACCACGGAGTAATTGATATAGATCGCGAAAATCACCAACACCATGGTTACGGTCACTACGTAACGTATAAAGCTGCAACGACAGGCCCGTGCGTTTTAACTGTTCCTGCTCTAAGGCATAACAACGCTCGGGGACTGACCATAACTCGGTTGTTTTCGTCTCAAAGGGGCCTTCTATTTGCGCCTTATGATAACCAACAGGCAGCGCCCCTATTTTGATTTTCACATCTAAATAAGTTTCGCCGTTGTAACGATAATCCCCGACCACTTCGGCCTCTGACAAGGCGCAACTGTGGCACATTGATAAATCGGGTATCTGAATAACAACAGTTGCATCTCGGGCTGACTCGGGTATTTTCAGCGAGAAGCATCCTGACTGAGCATCAGCCAGTACCACTTCCCCCACAACGTCAAGCCAGCGCTTGATATCTAGCGCAAAGTTTAACTTTTCGATCTCCGAGCCATGCTCCGTGTTTACGCCACAACAACGCAGTGCATTGACCCTTGTTGCATAGTCGAAATAAACATGTTCACCGTCATATTTGGTGTAATCAAAGCCTATTCCGTGCAAGTAAAATAGCTGCTCCAGCCCTTGCATTGCGTTAAGCCAGCTTGTGAGTATCTACGACGCTGTTTTGCGTACCAAAGCCATTAGGCACATAGCCGTCAGCCTGGTCATCATTATCCCAATGTTCACCATTGATCAAATATCTGAAATGGTATTCTTGCCCTGTCGGTAAGCGGTGTTTCAGCTTAAATCGTTTGTCTTTTTTATTAAACTTCATCGTTAAAGGCTGCCAATCATTGAACTCTGCAACGAGTTCCACTTTGATTGCTTCGGGATGAGTGATTTCAAACGTGACTTCTGCTTCGTTTTTTGTTTTGAAAAAACGCTTAGTTAACATTGTGGGCTCCAAAAAAACCGCTAGGTTGTTTATCCTTGCCACAGTGCCGTGCCCGTTACAGCTAGACTAACGGTTGCTGTGAAACTACAAAGCATAATTGCTTATTGTCTACGTACAGTGTGTACGCTTCATTACAGTGCAGTGACAGTCCAGCCTTGCACTAATATGGTGATTTTCACTTAGAAAGCTGGCACAACTGCCTGTATCTTAGTATACGGGCAATAAACGCGCCAAAACTTGTTAAAAAGTTAGGTGAGAACTATTCTCGTGTAAAGTGAATTTAATTGATACTTGATCTTAAACACACCACAGCTGTATTAATTTATTAGAATACACCCAGGCACTGAGCTACGATTGAAACCACATGAATTAGGTGTAAAACATGTCATACTTAGGGCTTATTTATAGTATACTTACTGCTCCTGGCAGGGACGAATTTCTTTAGGTAGGTGGATACGCTCAATCATGCAAAGTGTTTTTAAAAATATAGCAACCTGTATTGTCTGTTTTGTTGTGATTGGCATTGTTATTAGCTTGCTGTTTACAAAACATGTGGTCGACATCCAGACTGGTCGCACCACTATGGCGGTATATAATCACCCAACAAACTCCCAGTCAGAACATACGCCTTGGTATGCTTTTCTGTTTGCTGACCAGCGATTTTTGTTAGTAAAAGACGAAGCACATGTACTGCTGAAGCACGAGCAATCAACATTCACCTCCGCTCCCGTAAAACAGGTCATGAAACGTGTATTTTCTTCGCCAGTCTTGTTGCTGCTTGTCATGGTAATGCTGCTCTTAATGCTGAACAAGCTGCGGGAATTAAGGCAACAGCATGCCCGAGCTAAAGCGCTTACCGATATTGACCGGGATCTTAAAGACATCATTAGTGGCCTTGAGATTGATTACAAAGCGTTGCCGATCGGTGGCTCTGTTGCTCAGATAAGTCATGCTGTTCATACCATTGCGAGCAATATTCAACGTATCAAAATTAAAACCGACAGCCATGTCTTTCAGGACAAACTAACAAAACTGATAGACCGCCATGCCTATATCGAACACATCAGTAACGAGTTGGCTATGGCAGAACAACAGCAAAGTAAATGTGGTCTGCTATTTATCGACCTGGATGGTTTTAAGCAAGTTAATGATTCGTTCGGACACAGTTTTGGCGACGAAATACTGATCCAGGTTGCCGAGCGTTTATGCCAGGTCGTACGCCAATACCAATTACAGGCGCTACATGCCGTGCATGGGCTAGATCAAAACCTGTCCAGACTCGGCGGCGATGAGTTTTCTATCTTTATCCCGGAACTCAAAGACACGGGCTTTTGTACTGAAGTAGCCCAAACCATACTCGGGGAAATTGAACGCGACTTTGTCCTTGGCAATAAACTGGTAAAAATCAGCGCTAGTATCGGTATTGCCGTATACCCCGACAGTGCCGCAACACCGAATGCACTACTGCAAATGTCTGATGTCGCTATGTACCGAGCCAAAACAGATGGCCGGGGAATTTTCCGCGTTTACTCCCCGGAAATGGGCAACAAAATTCGTCGCTACCACTACCTGCTGGAAGAATTACGTTTGGCCATTGCTTCTCAAAATTTTCATTTGTCTTTTCAGCCAATTGTGCATGTTGAAGATTGCTCCATTGACTACTTTGAAGCACTCGCCAGATGGCACCACCCTATTGAAGGCCTGATCCCACCGTCTGAGTTTATTCCTATTGCGGAAGAATCCAACTTGATTTTGGATCTGGGAGATTGGATCCTACTAGAGTCTTGTCGACAAATGTCTGCCTGGCACAATGCCGGCATGAAGCGAGTAAGAATTTCAGTTAACGTCTCTGGTATCCAACTGAAGCACCGCGCTATTTTTGACTGGGTAATGGCTGCGTTAGAAAAAACAGGCCTACCACCCACTTCACTAATGTTGGAAATCACCGAATCAACACTCATAACCGCCAGTAATGAAATCATCGCTCAGCTCGAGCGTTGCCGCTCTGCCGGTGTAACTATTGCTATCGATGACTTTGGTACCGGGTTTAGTTCACTCAGTACCCTTGCCGATCTACCCATAGACGTCATTAAAATTGACAAACTGTTTATTTCACAGGCCAAAGACAACCCCAAATACTACAAGATCCTTAATTCAATCAGTGAGCTGGGTGCACAACTTGACCTTAAAATTGTGGCAGAAGGTGTTGAACAGGTCGACCAGTTTGAATTGGTCAAGCAAATGGGGATACGTTGCGTACAAGGCTATCTGGTCAGCCGCCCGGAAACCTCCAGCCGCGTGGGTAATAAAGTACTGAAAAGCAATATGAACCACATTGCATCCACCGGTACCAGTGTATGGCTGCCAGAATCCAGCTAACAACGTGGACTCCCCTCAGCGCTTAAACTTAGTCTCTAAAATTACCGAAGACGTTGTCCGCTCAACGCCTTCGAGGTTCCCTATATCATCGAGTAGCTGACTGAGTTGCTCCAGGCTTTGTGCCTCAACTTCTGCAATCATATCGTATTCGCCACTGATGGCATATAAAGCTGAAATGTTGTTAATTTGCTTTAGTGCATTGTTTGTTTGCGCAGTCAGCTTCTGGCGGACCTTAATTGAGACATGAGCCGCAACCTGAGATTCCTGATACTGTCTGCCCAGTTCAACACTGTACCCCTGAATAACGCCACTATGCTCCAGTTTCTGCAACCGGCTTTGCACTGTGGTTCTGGACATATCGAGAATTCTTGCCAGCTCTGAAATGCTGGCGCGGGCATTTTTTCTCAGCTCAGAAAGTAAACGTTCGTCTTGTGAATGGATCATTGTGAAAACTTAAATCGTCATTTTGACTGTTATTTTAATCATTTTATTTATTTTTGCACTGCAAATTGACAACACAACGCGTAATAATGACAAAAAAGCGGGGAAAGCAAGTTTGTCTGTTGCAAATGAGCGCTTAATACAACCCTGAGATGTAAAGTTTTTCAATGAGGAAGTCGTCATGCAAGTGAATCGCGAGCTGTTTAACGAAGTAATGGTACCTAACTATAATCCGTCTGAAGTGATCCCTGTTAAAGGTAAAGGTTCACGTGTTTGGGACCAAAAAGGCGACGAGTACATCGATTTCGCTGGCGGTATCGCCGTAAACTGCCTAGGTCATTGTCACCCGGCACTCGTAAACGCGCTGAAAGAGCAAGGTGAGAAAATCTGGCACCTGTCTAACGTCATGACCAACGAACCAGCCCTTCGCCTGGCGAAAAAGCTCACTGACGCAACCTTTGGTGAGCAAGTATATTTTGCAAACTCAGGCGCTGAAGCAAATGAAGCGGCATTAAAACTGGCACGTCGCTGGGCCATTGACAATTTCTCAGAAGAAAAGACACAAATCATCGCCTTCAACAAAGGCTTCCATGGTCGTACCTTCTTCACTGTTACCGTAGGTGGCCAGGCAGCATACTCAGATGGTTTCGGGCCTAAGCCGCAGGATGTTACACACGTTGATTACAACGACCTTGAGACCTTCGCCAAGCTTATCTCTGATAAAACCTGTGCGGTTATGATGGAGCCACTTCAGGGGGAAGGCGGTATCATTCCACCAACGAGCGAATTCATTCAGGGTGTTCGTGAACTGTGTGACAAGCACAACGCCCTGTTGATCTTTGACGAAGTACAAACCGGTGTTGGACGCACAGGCGATCTTTATGCCTATCAGGGCCTTAACGTCATTCCAGATATCCTGACTACAGCAAAAGCACTGGGTGGTGGTTTTCCAATTGGTGCAATGCTAACAACAAAAGACATTGCTAAGCACCTGAAAATTGGTACTCATGGTTCAACCTACGGCGGTAACCCATTGGCATGTGCGGTTGCTGAAGCAGCATTTGACACCGTCAATGACGTGCAGCTGCTGGCTGATGTTAAGCGTAAAGAACAACTATTCCGCGATGGTCTGGCAGCCATTAATGAAAAATACAATGTATTTAGTGAAGTGCGCGGTAAAGGCCTACTACTTGGTGCCGTGTTGAATGACAAATTTAACGGTCGTGCTCGTGACTTCCTGGTCGCCAGCGGCAAACATGGCTTGATGGCATTGGTTGCAGGTACCAATGTTGTTCGCTTCACACCTTCTTTGGTCATCCCGGATGAAGATATCCAGGCTGGTCTGGCTCGCTTTGAGCTGGCTGTAGCGGACGTTGTAAACGGTTAATTAAGAGGGGCGCGTCAGCGCCCTGTCCAAATTATGCAAGTACTCAGACCCATTTCAAACAAAGACTTTGCAGCTTTGAAAACCATCGCGATTGAATCTGGTCATGGATTCACGTCGCTGCCGGTGGACGATGATTTGCTGAGCAGTAAAATTGCACGCTCAGAGCAGAGCTTTGATAAAACAGTTAAGCAACCGCAGGACGAAGGCTACTTATTTGTCCTTGAAGACAGTAATACGGGTGAAATCCTTGGCACCACCGCGATAGAAGCCGCAGTTGGTATGCAAACACCTCTGTATCACTATCATTTGGGCAAAACAGTCCATCATTCACGTACTCTGAATGTCTACAACACAGTTGATATACTGAGTATGTGTAATGACTATACAGGTGCCTCCGAGATTTGTACTCTTTTCCTCAGAGAAGCGTTCCGTCAGGGCCTTGCTGGCCGCTTTTTATCTCGCTCTCGTTTTAACTTTATGGCGTTACATGCTGACCGTTTCAGCGATACGGTGATTGCAGAGATGCGTGGTGTGAGCGATGAAGATGGGCACTCTCCTTTCTGGCAATGGCTACAGGAACATTTCTTCAGCATTGAATTCCCGCAAGCGGACCATCTGGTTGGACTGGGAGACAAAGTATTCATCAGTGAACTGATGCCTAAATACCCAATTTATGCCAACTTACTTAGCAAAAAAGCGCAAGCCGTCATCGGTCAGGTACATGAGAAAACCAAGCCTGCCCTGCGTCTGTTGGAAAAAGAAGGCTTCGAACATCGGGGCTATGTCGATCTGTTTGATGCAGGCCCAACCGTTGAGTCCAGATTACAAAACATCAAAACAGTACGAGAAACCAAACGTGGCAAAGCACACATTGTGGAATCAGGTGAATTAGATAGCGTGAATGGTGAAACCTGGTCAGTATCCAATTGTCGCTTAGCAGATTTTCGCGCCACCTTTGATACTCGTGTCAGCTGGTGTACCAAAACCAGCTCATTCAAAATCACTGCAGACATTGCATCTGCACTAAAGATTGTTGACGGTGAAGAGATCAGCGGATTCTTACTGTGAAATACATTCGAGCGTCAGGGCAGTAAAACAGATTTTGTACTACCCTGATGCTCCAACCGATTTAAACAATTGCGTCGTGCTTAGTCGTAATATTTAACGCGGCTAAGCCGCCATTTTAAGGATTGTCATTATGCACAACAATGTAGATAGCTTATTTGAAAAACTATGGAATAACTACCTTGAAGTTACTCCATCTGCAGTTAAAGTCCATGAACTGCTTGGTTCTACGCAGCAAGATGATGTGATCAACGACCACATTGCCCTGCGTACCTTTAACCATGAAAAAATTGGCCTGGAAAAGCTAGCTGCGCATTTCAAAGCGGTTGGCTATACAGAGTGCGGCGAATATCACTTCGAAGCCAAAAAGTTATATGCCAAGCACTTTGAGCACAGCGATCCGACTAAACCAAAAGTATTCATTTCTGAGCTTTTGGTAGAAAAGTGTTCACCAGAGCTGCAAACTATTGTTAACGCACTTGTCGAGCAAATCGATGAGACGGCAGTAACTGCTGAAAACTTCCTGTACTCAGGAACACATTGGCAAGTTAGCCACGAAACCTACAAGCAACTTTTAGCTGAATCTGAATATGCAGCATGGATGGCAGCCTGGGGTTACCGCGCAAACCATTTCACTGTAAGCATCAATCACCTGAGCAACTTCGAAACCATTGAAGCCGTTAATCAGGCACTGAAAGACGCCGGGTTTGAATTGAACGCATCAGGTGGCGAAATCAAAGGTTCACCAGAGGTGTTACTTGAGCAATCTTCTACGCTTGCTGACCAGCATGCGGTTGCCTTCAGCGACGGTGAATTCAGCATCCCAAGCTGTTTCTATGAATTTGCCCTGCGCTACAACAAGCCAGATGGCGAAATCTACACAGGCTTTGTTGCGGCATCAGCTGACAAGATTTTCGAAAGTACTAACGCGCGTTAAGCGTATTATCACAGTAACTTGTCAAAGCAGTCGTTCGACTGCTTTTTTTTGCCTGAGTCGTTCGACTGCTTTTTCTTTGCCTGAGTCATTCGACTGCTTTTTCTTTGCCTGAGTCATTCGACTGCTTTTTCTTTGCCTGAGTCGTTCGACTGCTCTTTAAAGCGCCTTAACAAACTATTTCCCCTGTCAGATCAATCCGGCGCACTAAAAACTATGCCAGTATAGAGCGATAATCCGGTTGTCTCTGCACGCATTTAAGGCTAAGTTTTCAGCTGTCGTTAGACAACCTTAACGAAACTGTCATTTATGTGAGCTAGCGTAGAAGTTGTGTAGCTGACAACGTATTGCGGTGATGACAGTGAAACTGCCTATGAGGTGCAGCTGTGAATATTGAACCTAAGTTAAGTGTACTACTAAATCGCCAGATGTCGGTCAAAGCCCCCATGGAACACCCGGCATTGGATGACAAAAAAGCGTATCGACGAGCGCTTAAGTACTGGCAAAATGAGCTACTACACGTACAACAAGCCTATTATCATCAGGGTCGCCGCGCGTTGATTGTCTTTGAAGGCTGGGATGCGGCCGGTAAAGGCGGTGCAATTCGCCGCATCACTGAACGACTCGACCCGCGAGGTTATCAGGTATTTCCCATTAGCGCACCAAAACCAGAAGAGCAGAGCAGACATTATCTCTATCGTTTCTACAACAAACTCCCTAAAGCAGGTACCCTGACTATTTTTGATCGCTCCTACTATGGCCGGGTGTTAGTTGAACGCATTGAAGCGTTTGCCACGCAGGGTGAATGGCAGCGCGCTTATCAGGAAATTAATGAGTTTGAACGCCTGCTCCATGACGACAAGGTAAAAGTCGTTAAGCTGTTCTTGCATATCAGTGCCGAAGAACAGCTAAAACGCTTTGAAGAACGCCTCAATAACCCTTATAAGCGTTGGAAACTAACGGAAGAAGATATTCGCAATCGCAACAGGCGTGACGATTATGAGCAGGCAATAGATGACATGTTTGCCCAAACCGACACTCAACAAGCTCCCTGGCACCTGGTGCTCGGTGAGCATAAATGGTATACCCGGGTAGAAGTATTAAAAACGCTGGTAAAAACGCTTAGTGAGGGAATCGATACGACTCCCCCACCCGTGGACCCGAATGTGGTCAGGCTGGCAAAAGCGCATTTAGGCATTAACCACAAGAGGAAGGACTAATGGAAAGAGCAGATGTACTCGGTCAGTACTTTGACCAGCATGACGGGACTCACCCCAACATGGCGTTACCCAAGCACAGCAAAATGGCAGCCAGCGCATTTCGCTTTTTCCGCGGCAGTGCTCCGTTGATGTATCGGGATATGGCAAACGACGTCATTACACTGCCCCAGTCACTATTTGAGCTTCCCCTCACCAACGTACTGGGAGATTGTCACGCCAGCAACTTCGGCTTCTTAAGCGAAGAAGGCTCACATGGTGAGACTTTGGTTTTTTCACCTAACGACTTTGATGACGCCTGTGTTGGTCATGCCATTTGGGACTTGTTTCGATTTTTGGTCAGCTTACCTCTCGCGCAGCAAGAAGGCGTCCTGATCCAAAGCAGCAGCGATGATATAAAGCTCAGACAAAAACCCCTGGCAGATAAAGCGCAAGTGCTTCAGGCCCAGCACACTTTCATCGACAGCTATGTGGCCACTTGTGAAGCGTCTTTGCGCGGAGAAAACAATAACCAAAGTGCACTCACTCAGTTCAGTCAGGAGCACATTTTACATAAACGCTGGCAAAAGGGCTTACAGCGCCTGGTTGGAGGCGCCGCCTTCAATCTTAAAAGCAGTCTGGCGAAAGAGGTCGATCTAAACAACCCCCCACTCAGATTTAAAGAAGATGATGAAAAGTTCTCACGGCTACATGAAGATTTTCGCACTACACTAATCGAATATTTCAGGCCTTATGTCGATGATGAGATCATCGACTGCGTTGAACGTCTGGATGCAGGAACAGGTTCAAACAATCTAAAACGTTATTACCTGCTGGTTGGCCCTAAATTTTGTTCATCTGCAGAGCTGTATCACATTGTAGAAGTCAAACAGCAACAACTTGCAGCTCCATTGCACTATTACACCGATCTAAGCCCGACCAACCGGCTAAACCATGCGCACCTGACCGTCAATTGTCAGCGCAAAATGCAACGCAGGCCCGACCTGGTTCTGGATGATGCTCTGTGGCAAGGCACTCACTGGCTGGTACGCTCTCGCCATCATGCACGCGTTGGCATTGACCCCGAGCATATTGTGCTTGGCAAACGCGCCGCACAGAGAAACGGCTTAAGTCAATATGCTGAAGCCTGCGCTACAGCACTTGCTTACGCGCACATGCGTGGCGATCGTCGATCACTGATGTTTCAGCAAGTCGTCGCTGATATTTTACCCGTGGCCAAAACCGAGCTACTCAACGCCGCAACCCTCTATGCCAGTCAGGTAGAACAAGACTGGGGACTATTTTGCTCACTCAGAAAGTAATTTCTTTGGCATAGTCACAACCAAAAAGTCATCAGCCAGACGCAGAGTCCCCTGATAATGTGTTCTGGCTTCATGCTCTACGTTATCGAGCATCCCTTCACCGTGATAACGCACACTAAAATGGGTAAGCGTCAAAGCCGGTATATTGTGTTGTTGGGCAAACAACGCAACACGCTTAGCGTCACTGTGGCCGGTGTGTGTGCCGACTTTCATAAGATCTGGGTGAGTAAATGTTGCCTCGTGAACCAGCATATCGATGTCGCCGCAATAACCTGATAATAAAGTCGGCTTTTCATTGTCACCACAAATAATCACAACTCTTGGACGCCAACTAGGAAACGCATACGAAGCAGCGGACAAATGGCGGCCTTTATAAATCACATCCTCACCTTTTTGCAGCAAGTTATAATGTGCGCCACTCGCAACCCCTTCAAGCTGCAATTGTTTGACCCGAAGTTTTCGAGGGATCAGCGTTTCCTTAATCTTAAAGCCAAAGCTCGGCACCCGGTGCTTAAGGGGAATGATTTCAATATGGCAAAAGCCAACACAAATAGACTGATCACTTTGCTCTATTGCCATCGTATTTAAATCAAATGGCAGCGTGACCTGGGTAAGCGCCAATGTAGACATGACAAACTGAATAACGGCCTGCGGTGCAATCAGACAGACAGGCTCAACCCTGCCAGACATGGCCATCGATGCCAGTAACCCGGGCAGGCCGTAACAATGGTCGCCATGGAGGTGGCTAATACAAATCACACTCAAGTGATAAGGAGACAAGGTCGACTTTAAAAGTTGGTGCTGAGTGGCTTCACCACAATCCACCAGCAGCCAGGACTTGGTTTTATCAAAACTGACGCCTGTTGCAGAGACATTTCTGCTCTGGCTCGGGCTGCCTGACGAGGTCCCTAAAAAATGTAAATGCAAAACTACTCCAAAATATAAGCTTAGGCATTGATCCTGCCACAGCTTAAGTTAGAGTGGAACTAGTTCGGTTGACTTCATACTAACCGTTCGGTCAAACGACGTTTGAGTAGAGTTGCAAGCAAATGCAAACAACAGGAGCGTAAAATGAAAAACGATTTAGACAGTCGCCAGATCCTGGCCGTTTACGAATACATCCAACAACACGGCGATGTCGATGAGAGTGGCAAGTTATTCGAAGGGATCCGGGCATACTCTGACCCGGACGGTTACACAATATATTTAGAAGGCAGTGCACTACTGCTCAGGTTTGGTTTCCACAATACCTATCACCTCGATTACCA
Source organism: Pseudoalteromonas ardens (assembly GCF_030125445.1). NCBI lineage: Bacteria > Pseudomonadati > Pseudomonadota > Gammaproteobacteria > Alteromonadales > Pseudoalteromonadaceae > Pseudoalteromonas > Pseudoalteromonas ardens. The sequence continues at coordinate 366,887 of NZ_JASJUV010000001.1, read as the reverse complement.
ACACGAAAAGAACAAAGAAGACTTTATCAACAAACTTAACTTTATCTATCAAATGGCTAATGAGGCTAAAGAGTAACCTGTATTTGTCGGTACAGATGGCTGTTTTACTCATTTTGTCTCAGAATTTTTCAAAATTAACGCGAAGCTATAAAACAAATGCCCGATTGGTGGTAGAGTAACGGCATTTTTTATAATTGAGAAATTTGCTATGTCGAAGGCTGTAGAGACGTCAGCTGATCAATCCAACCCACAGCTAAAACAAGGCGGCCTGTTTAACCGCTTTTTAGCAACGGTTGAGTTCCTGGGTAACATGTTGCCCCACCCTATCACCCTGTTTGCCATGTTCTGTGTCGCCATTGTTATTTTCAGTGGCATCGCCGACTGGATGGGTCTCAGTGCCATAGACCCTCGCCCAGAAGGAGCAAAGGGAAGAGCACCTGATGGGGTGATTGAGGTCGTTAGCCTGATGAGTGCCGAAGGTCTACAGCGTATCGTCACAGGGCTCGTTACCAACTTTACCGGGTTTGCACCTTTAGGCACGGTACTGGTTGCACTACTAGGTGTGAGTGTTGCTGAACACTCCGGTATGCTTTCTGCTGCTATGCGTGGCATGGTAATGGGCGCATCTAAACGTTTAGTGACTTTCATGGTCGTGTTTGCAGCCATTCTTTCCAATACTGCATCAGAGCTGGGTTATGTTGTTTTAATCCCACTTGCCGCTATGATCTTCCACAGCCTTGGTCGTCACCCGCTAGCCGGTCTAGCAGCCGCATTTGCCGGGGTGTCAGGTGGTTACAGTGCAAACTTGCTGTTAGGTACTATTGATCCACTGCTAGCGGGGATCACAACTCCTGCTGCACAGATGATTGATCCTACCTATCAGGTGGGCCCAGAGGCAAACTGGTATTTCATGATGATCTCTGTTTTCCTGATTGCCATCGTAGGTACCTGGGTTACAGAAGCAATTGTTGAGCCACGCCTTGGCAAATACAACCCGGATGAAGCCAGCATTGATTTGTCCAGCAATAATATCGAGCATCTGACTGCAACGGAAAAATCTGGCCTGAAATGGGCTGGTGTCGCTTTGCTGGTTGTATCTGCCTTACTCGCGTTAACCATAGTGCCGGAAAATGGCATTCTGCGTCACCCAGAAACAGGAGCTGTCGCTGGATCGCCTTTCTTAAAAGGCATCGTGGTATTTATTTTCGTGACGTTTGCAATCCCAGGTTTTGTCTACGGGCGAGTAGTCGGTACCATGCGCAACGATCGCGACGTAATAGATGCTATGAGTAAAAGCATGAGCTCAATGGGTATGTACATTGTACTCGTCTTCTTTGCTGCTCAGTTTGTTGCTTTCTTTAAATGGACGAACTTAGGTACCATTTTGGCCATCAATGGCGCGGCCATGCTACAAGCTCTCAACCTCACCGGCCCGGAAGTCTTTGTACTGTTTATTTTGATGTGTGCCGTTGTTAACCTAAGCTTAGGATCTTCTTCAGCACAATGGGCAGTAACAGCACCAATCTTCGTGCCAATGCTTATGTTAGTTGGCTATGCACCTGAAACTATCCAGGCCGCCTACCGTATTGGTGACTCAGTAACAAATCTGATCACACCAATGATGAGCTATTTTGGTTTGATACTGGCCGTTGCTACTAAATATAAAAAGGATATGGGAATAGGTACTCTGGTCGCGACTATGCTGCCTTACAGTATGTGTTTCTTTATCGGCTGGGTTGCGCTTTTCTATATCTGGGTATTTGGTTTTGGCTTACCAGTCGGACCGAACTCTCCGATTTATTATCAACCCTAACAAATTTATGCCAGCGCAAGCTGGCATTTTTTTTGGCGAATGTGCAAGGTTCTATTTGTTTAATAGTCGATGCTGTCCTACAGTCCTATAGGAATCGCCGAAAAGGAGTTTTAAACCTACGACATAAACTATTTAAGGCTAACCATGTATACACTGTTCTACTATCCACGCAATGCGAGTTTAGCACCCCATTTTGTTCTCGAAGCCCTCCAGGTCCCGTATCAGCTTGAACTTGTCGACCGAAAAAAAAATGTGCAAAGATCTGCGCAATATTTACGACTCAACCCTACCGGACGGATCCCAACATTGGTTGATGACGAGTTTGTATTGTTTGAAAGTGCCGCTATTTGCCTTTATCTCTGTGAAAAACATCCGGAAGGTCATTTAATTCCTACCGAAGCAAAACAAAAAGCAGAATTTTATCAATGGCTGATGTACTTAACCACCACAGTACAGGCTGAGCTGATGATCTATTTTTACCCTGAACGCCACACGCAAAGTGCACTGATGTACGACGATATTGTCAGAACTCAGCAATCTCGTGTTCAGGATATGCTGACTTTAATCGACAGGCACCTGGCAGACAAAACCTATATGGTTGGTGAGCAATTCACCGTCTGTGACTGCTATTTATTTATGCTTTGTATCTGGGCGGACGAACTGGCTAAACCGCCACTTCAGTTCGAGCACCTGGGTCGTTACTTAAGTGGTATTTCGAGACACCCTGCCATTGAGGCTGTGTGTAAGAAAGAAGGGACTGAATTAGGGATGTATCGCTAAGAGTTCATCGTTAGGTCTGGCTTGTTAGCCAGACCTAACGAAACATTACTTCTGTAACTTTAACTGAGCGCCTTTCAGTCTCTGGCGCACATTACTAATTTTGGCACGATTTTTAGCTCGCGCTTCACCACTGGCCTGATTACTCGGGCGATTAGTTCGTGCTTTACGACGTTGGTGAGACGGCTTCCTGGCAAGGTTATCGATCAGATTTTCGCGACTCGCCACTTCGTAACCCGGCAGATAATAACGCTGAATTTTTTGTCCAATCAAAGTTTCAATATGGATCAGAGTCTGCTCTTCTTCTCGTGCAACAAAAGAGATCGCCTGGCCGGAGTTTCCAGCACGACCAGTACGGCCGATGCGGTGCACATAGTCTTCAGCCAGATATGGCAAATCAAAATTAATTACGCGAGGCAGTCCATCTATGTCGATGCCGCGAGCAGCCACTTCAGTAGCCACTAACACTCTTACTTTTCCTTCCTTAAACTCACGTAGTGCCCTGCGACGTGCTCCCTGACTTTTATCACCGTGACACACAGTAGCACTGATACCATCCAGCTCCAGTTCTTTAACCAGCTGATCGGCATCATCTTTCATGTTGACAAAAACTAACACTTGCAACCAGTTTTTCTTACCAATTAATTCCGAAAGCAGCTCTTGCTTACGTTTTTGCTCAACCGGATAAACAACATGCCTTACCGTTTCTGCCGTGGTATTTTCTTTCGCAGCTTGTACCAATTTAGGCTCGCGAAGTACTTGTTTTGCAAATTGTTTAACAGCTGTAGGGAAAGTAGCAGAGAACAGCAATAACTGACGGTCTTCGCTCACCATATCGATGACTTTTTGCATGTCCGCAACAAAGCCCATATCCAGCATGCGGTCTGCTTCATCCAATACCAGATATTTAACCTGTGCCAGGCTCACAGCTCCAAGACGGATTAGATCCAATAAACGCCCCGGTGTTGCAACCAGGATATCAACCCCTTGAGATAAACGTTGTGTCTGCCCTTCAATATTCACACCACCATATACTGCCTGAACAGTCAGCGGAGTATACTGACAGAATGCCTGACAGTTGTTGGCGATTTGCTCGGCCAATTCACGTGTCGGTGCGAGGATAAGGGCACGTGCAGAGCCGACAGACTCCCCTTCTAACAACCGGTGGATCACAGGCAGTGCAAACGCCGCCGTTTTACCCGTCCCAGTTTGAGCAGTAGCCAGTACGTCATGGCCGCGGCGCACAACCGGAATAGCCGCTTGTTGTATTGGTGTCAGGGTATGGAAATTTAATTCATCAAGCGCCTGTAACAAGGCATCGGGAAAACTGAAAGACTTAAAATTCATAATAAAAACCTGCGACCAATAATGAAGGGCCGCAGATTATACGCTATTTACAGGCTCAGTGTCACCTGTGTGGGGTTAATATAGTTTCACATCAACAGGATTGATAAGGTCTGCGTTACCACCAATCACCATTTCACTATCAATCTGATTGATCAATTCCATGCCTTGCTTTTGCTGGGCTTCACTCAATGGCACATAGGGTAAGCGAAATACAGGCTTCGCTGCGCCCGTCATGGCGAGCGCAGTATTAATAGCGATCGGGTTAGGTTCACAAAACAACCAGTTCATCAATGGCTGTAACTGAGTGTTTAGTGCCTCATTTGGACTATCAATCAATTTACGGAACAGCTGTGGCACAAGGTTTGACGTAACTGAGATTACACCATGTGACTGGTGCTGATGACGACTGTCATGGGCCTGATCGTCATTACCCGACCAACAAGCAATGCCCTTACGCTCGTAATCAGCGATCCGTTCATGCCCGGCGCACTCTTTCATTCCCACAAAATTTGCATGATCAGCAAGCGGTTCTATTAACTCGGGAGTCAGGTCCTGCCCTGTTCGCCCCGGAACGTTATAAATAAACGCCGGGCCAATATCGAGTAAACGTGCAAAGTGTTCTGCCAGGCCCGCCTCAGAAGTACGACCATAATAAGGGTTGATCTGTAGTGCCGCATCCATACCCGAAGCAAAGCCATACTCGGTTGCCTTAACAGCTTCACGCGTATTGTTACTGCCGGTGTTACCGACGATCACCAACTGGTCGGAGAATTTATTAACACTATGGGCAATCAGCATCAAATGCTCTTCCCAATTCATCAACTGTCCTTCACCAGTGGTGCCACCAACGACAATTCCATCAACGCCCGCGGCAATCTGAGCAGCGACAAGTTTGTCAAAACACGCAAGGTCAATCTCACCTTGTGAATCGTACGGAGTTTTAATAGCAGTGATTAAGCTGGCTTTTTTTATCGTTTCTATGTTGCGCATACAGATATCGTTTAATTCATTATTTGGCGCTAAGTTTTATCACAAATGACCTTCAGATCCGAGAGGGAAAATGGAAAATTTACAAAACAGCTTGCCTAACCTGACCATTTCAGCCAGAATAAAACCACTGTATATAAAACCAGTTATCTAACTTATGCGCCTGACTCACCATTTAAACACACACTTTTTCAGTGCCGAAGAGCTTTGCAGTACGCTCCGGATCACTGCTGAGCAGCTAGCTCATTGGCAGGAAACCTGCATTTTCCCCAATGCCAGCTACAGTCTGGAAAATCAAATAAAGTGTAGCTCATACCTTGGTCTCTATGAGTGCGTAGAGCACACAGAGTATTACCCAAGAGGCGCTGAGCAATGGGGCCAACTATTACTGAAGCATCAGGTTGAGCAATCTACTCACGCTTATGAGCTATTTCAGCAAAAATATATTCAAACTCTGACTAAGTGTGCACAACAGGGGCTGATAAGTCAGGACTGCCGCTTTAATGAAGACTTACCAGAACATGTGCAGCAAAGTTGGCAGCAATTCCTGTGTAGCAAGTACGGTGTTATCAGCCAAAATGGTCTGGTTGAAGAAGTTGTTTACATAGACTTAGGCCGGGCACTGGTCGATGCACTCACCGAAGAGCGCACTGCTGGACATATCCCGGCTGAACACAGAACTGAACTACTCGGCGCACTTAAACTCTTAAACCGTGCGCTGAGTCATCACATGGACCATGAAAAACCCATGTCCATTCGTTACAAGTACATTGAGAGCCTGATTGCCAAGTACGATTTATCTATCCGTTAATCCAGCACGCTTTCTCGTGCATTAAATGCAACCGGGTCATGTCACTTCTAGTGAGCCTGCTCATAGTGGGCTCTAAAGATTTCAAATGTCTTCAATACCGTTAGCTGGTCCTGACAAAGTGCGTCATACCAGGCGTCAAATTGACTATCATCGTCTTGTTCACTCAAAGCGAGATACTGTGCCAATAGCTCAATAATATCGCCATGAGTACAGCTCAGGTTGTCCAGCTGCTTTAATTGTTCTGAATGATCTTTGTTTTGTAGCTCAGCGATGACGCCGTTATCCAATTGTTGTGTTTTGTCCATCGTGACGAATTCCTGTTTCTCAATCCATTGATAGTTATATCAGCCTAGTTTGGAATATCCAGTGCTTTATAGACCGTTCGCTCAATCTATCAACAATTTATTATAAAAAGTAACTTTAAGTGCAGGACTTTGATTCGATAACCCCAAAATAAAGGCACTTGATAGCAATAAAAAAGGCGAGTCAGCTAATGCTGACTCGCCTTTTTTCACGTCAAGCTTTGCTTATTTACGTCTTCTGCGAAGCATCGCCAACGGCAAGCTCAGTAATGCAAGCCATGAGAATGAACCGGCATCACCATCGTCGTTATCATCATCGTTACCACGAAGGTCTTTAATCTTAATATTGACCGTAGCATGGTTAGACAAATTACCGAAAGTATCTTCTGCCTGAACACCAAGTACAACGAGTTCCTGATATTCGAAGTCCAACTCTCTCGCAACGGTGATATTACCCTCAACGTCGATACTGAAGTAGTCGTCGCCATATACATGGAGTGCAACCACTGGTGAAACATCTGCATCAGGGTCACTGAATGCCAGTTGTCCAATCACTGTACCAACAGGCGTATTTTCGAATACCTCAAATCTCTGCTGCTGCTCAATCACTGGAGCACGGTCAGCAATATCAACCACAAAACTAGTTGTTGTTTCTACTTCACCATCAAACGCTGTCAGTACCACATCGCCACTAAATGCCTCTTCAGCCTGGCCGATTAACACACCATGGTTGAATGTAAACCCTGGGATTTGTGGCTCTATAGTCAGTTTAATAGTTTCGCTATCGGAATCCGATACCTTGTCATTAAAGTCCATAGTGAACTGTTCACCTAGCGTCAAGCGAATGTCCTCTATCTCTTCAAATACAGGTGCATCGTTAACAGCTTCAATGGTTAAGTCTACAACGACTTCTTCAGCAGCATCAGAATCTTGTGTTTTACCTGCTACCTTAAAGTGGTCTTCGCCGTTGAAATCTTCGTTTGGCATGTAGACAACCTTAGCGACGTCATCTCCCTCAACAACAGAACCTGTATCAAGCGCTTGACCATCTAACATTAAGGTACCAGACTCAGGCGCCTCAGTGATCTCAACCATTACAAATGCGTTGTCTGTAAAACGGCTTACCAGCGCTGAAGCAACGTTTAACTCAGTATCCTCTTGCGTGCTAAGCTCTACATTACCAAAGCTTGCCAGCGCGACTTTATAAGCACTGCGTCCGTGAGTGAAAGCAAACACTTCGTTGTTGTGGAACGTGACTTTAGCGATGTTAGTGTTAGCCAGACCAGAACCATCCGCGAACCAGTTTTCACCACCGTCAATAGAGATAAATACCCCTAAATCAGTACCGATGATAACGCGCTGCGCGTTGTTTGGATCAACAGCAACAGAGGTAGCAGGTACGTTTGGAATATCTCTATCAATTGGCATCCAGTTCTTACCACCATCTGTGGTTTTCCACACGTGGGCTTGGTCAAATGTTGATACTGTTGCATATGCAATCTGGGCATCTGTTGGGTCGAACGCGATGGCGCTGATAGTCGCACGCTCGCCTTCTTCACCTATTTTGAAACTATGCCAGGCTTGCTCTGCATCTGCTTCACCTGCAGCGTAGTTGATGTAGATGTAACCTTCTCGTGTACCTGCAGCGACGATGTTTTCATCCTGCGGTGCGATACCGATTGCATATACAGCACTGTCTAATACAGGACTACCTGCAGTCCAGCTTTCAGCCTGATTGGTTGTACGCCAAAGTTGGTTACCACCTATCCACAGAACCTGAGGGTTAGAAGGCGCCATTTCAAAGCGTGTAATGAATGGGAAGCCGTCACCGGTTATTCCGTCAGTAGCCCTGTTGAAAGTTACACCACCATCCGTCGATTTCTGGATAGTCAGGTTGGTAAATTCTGAGAACATCACGTCCGGGTTTGTCGGGTCAACCGCGGTCCAGCCACCGTCACCACCGGAGATTTCACGCCACTCGTTAAACCCGCCGTCGTTACCAAGCAAAGTACCATTATCCTGAGTACCACCAAAGTAAGCAGTACCGTCCGGCATTACCGTACCATGGTAAAATTGCGTAACCGCATAACCGTTGTTAAGCGTTGTCCAGTTCACTTTACCTTCTGGGCCAGCCGCATCTTGCGCACCACAGATCTGCGCAAGGTCATAGCGCCCATCCAGGGCATTGTCAGTACGCTGGATACCACCATCATTACCCACAAACATAGTTGTGTTGTTCACGCCATCGTATTCTGGGTGGAATACCAATGTATGTTGGTCAGCGTGTGCGTATAGAGGATCCTCCATGTCATACCACCAGATACTGGCTGGTACAAACGACTGTCCACCATCATCTGAACGGAACAAGTCGATACCACCAGTCCAGACGACATCTGGGTTAGATGGATCTACAGCGATGATATTGTCGTACCAACCCTGGTTGTAAAATTGAGGCTCTGGCCCATACCCACACTCAGGGAATAAACCGTAAACCGTATTACTAAGCAGTAATTTACTGTACGCATCTGCACCATCACGCGTTACAGTCGCATTCCACGTCAAACCCATATCTTCGGATTTGTAAACTGCTTCCATACCATGATCATTAACATTCGCAAGCAAAGCGTACATGATATTATTGTCAGAAGGCGCCACAGCAATTGTTGAACGGCCTTGAGTCGGCAGCTCTAGTACCGCTGACCAGCTATCACCACCATCAGCGCTGCGATGCATGCCACCGGTTCTGAATGAACCACATGCTGTAACCAGTACGTCTGCGTCACCACCATCAACCAAGGTCAGATCAGTACAACCGACCGCGGCAGCTTCAGCCACAAAGACAGTTTCCCAACTTGCACCACTGTCTTTAGAACGCTGTACACCACCACGGGTAGCAGCATACAGAGTCGCAGGGTCATTTTTACTGAATACAATCTTATTAGTATACTGGAATAATTCGTTGCCTGCCGTTGACTCTAGCTGAGTCCAAGTCGCACCACCGTCAGTTGATTTGAAGATACCATCACCACGAATAGCGTCAGCGTTGAAGAAGCCTTCACCCGTTCCGGCATAGATAGTATTTGGATCATTCGGCGCAAATGTCAGCGTAGTTACCGCCAGGTTGGTCGCCAAATCGCTAAGAGGCTGCCATGACTGACCTGCATCTGTCGTTTTCCATACACCACCTGCAACGCCTGCGGTGTACATGATGTCATGCTCTGTTGGGTGAATAATAAGCGTTCTGGTACGGCCACCGATGTTACCAGGTCCTAGCTCTTCCCATTCACCCAATTCACGATTCACGCCATCTATAGAGTTCAGACGCGGCGCATAATCAAATACAACGCTGCTTTCAGCCAAAGAGTAGCGCTTCATTGTTTTGATGTGCTCTAACGCTTGAGAATATTTCTCAGTAGGCAGTGTCTCAGCACCTTTAGGCAAACGCTGCGAAATATAAAACTCTTGTGCCTCTTTAGGTTTGTCGTAACGTTTTGGAGAGTTTGCTTTTTTCTCAGCTTTAGCAGCCAGATAATCCGCTTTTTGCTCATAGATACTCGGTTGCGCATTTTGATACGCCAGATAGCTGGCACCACCCAGTGCGATTGCAACAGCCAGGCTCACAGGATGTAAGAGTTTCATATTTTTCCCTTTTAAGAGTAGTTATAGTTTTAATTGATTGTAAGTAAACAGATACATCAGACTAGCGTTGTACCGTTTACACCCAAAAACGTCAATAAAGTTAAGCACAAATGCAGAAAGTTACAAACAATGTGATTTCACCGCATTTAACTTAACCCCATTATCAATTAAGGGTACATTTGATTGTAACAATAACAGAAATTCATCAAATATGAATGGTTTCTTAACGAATCAAAGCAGTCAATTTAGGGTTAGCAGTACATGATCCAGGTTTTACTTTTATCTACGATCGCCGCGCAAGGCAGCGCCATTGAAACAATCGAAGTAATAGGCGGTAAAAATTTACTTGCGTCAGAGTCATTTACAAACATTAACATTTCTCATATTAGCAAGGACGATTTGCATGGTGCAAGCAACACTATTGCAGATTGGGTAGTTCAAATCCCGGGGGTTTCACTTAATGGCCAGGGTGGACTCTATCAGAGTTATAGTATTCGCGGCCTGAGCCGCTGGCGAGTCAGAACTGAGGTCAATGGTATCGTCCTGCTAACAGATCGCCGCGCCGGTAACTCAGCCTCCTTTATTGATCCTGGCTTGCTACAGCTGGCCAGTGTACAAAAAGGCCCTGCTGCGATGTTATATGGGTCAGAGGCAATTGGCGGTGTTATCTCAATGAACTCAGTTCAGGGCGAGCAAGATACATTAGAGGTGGGGTTTGAAGACACCGGTAATGGCCGTCGTATTCTGGCTATTACCGGTGAAGAAAACTACAACCTGGCCTTCGCATACAGAAAAAAAGAGCGTGGTTTTGCACCTAACGGCGACGAACTTAATAATGGCTACGAGCAATTTTCGTCCAGCTTTCGGTATCGCCATGCAATAACAGACGAGATTGAGCTGAATATGTCCTGGTTGCCCTCCGTCAGCAAAAACGTTGGAAAAAACAGTGTCGCCTACCCTGACAGCCAGATTGCTATGTACCCGGAAGATCTACATAGCCTGGCACAAGTATCGGTGAAATCAGATCAATGGCTGGTCAATGTATTCCACCACTATCAAAACTGGGATAGTGACGTACTTCGCATTGACAAACGGCACAATCTCACAGCTTACCAATCTCATACCCTCGGCGCTAACTTATATCACGAATTTAACTGGTATGAGTTGCCTGTTCGAGCTGGTCTCGACTGGACTGCCAGACGGGGAGTGTCAATTACCGATCAGGAAACCAGCCTCAAGGCGACTAACGAGATGACAGGCAACACCTTGTTGGATGGCCAACAAGACAACATTGCCGCGTTTATTAACGGTATCTGGGACGAGCAAAACTGGCGAGTAGATTTTGGTGCACGATTTGATCACTTTACTGCTAGCAACTTCGGCGTCAGCAAGTCCGACAACCACCTCAGCCATAGCCTGGGTGTTACCAGAAAATGGCAATCTCAGAGCGTGTCGCTGAATTATGCTAACGCATTTCGTTTTCCCACACTGACAGAATTGTACTTTAATGGTGTCACCCCCAGAGGCAATACCATTGGTAACCCGCAACTTGATCCTGAAACCAGTCAGGGGATCGAGTTGTCTTACCGTCATGATCACAAATCCGTCAAGACAACGCTAAACCTATTCCATACTCGCCTGGATGACTACATTGAACGAGTAAAACTGGAGTCGGGAGACAGAACCTATCTCAACCTGGATCAGGCAAGCATTTCAGGGGCGGAAATACTAACTAAAATCGACGTAAACGACACACTATCATATACACTGGGATACACACATCAAAAAGGTAAGAGTGATAGTGGTGATTACCTGTCGGATATCGCGCCTCGCAAACTGAGTATATCCGGTCAGTATGCATGGGAGTCGTTCGAGTTTAAGCCCGCGCTAACCTATCAACTGGCGAAACACCAGCCAGGGTCAGGTGAAGCCGAGCTGGACAAAAGCCTGGTTGTCGATCTAAACCTAAATTGGTACTTAGACGAAAGCTGGACACTACGTGCTGGTGTGTTAAACCTCTTCAATCGCCTGCACAGAACAACCGCAGATGAAGATGCACCATTTCATGCCGAGCGTACTGTGAAATTTGATGTCAGTTGGCAGATCTAAATACATACACAGGGGGTAGTGCTCATTAGCACTTCCCCCACTGCACACACCTTGATGGCAGTTATTTCCCGAATAAAAGCTCCCAAAACCCTGGCGGCTCATGCAATTCGTGATATTTCTTGCGCAACCCGTCTATCTGCCTGAGTAAATCTTTAGCTTGTTGCAGTTGCGCCTTGGCCAGCAACCCTTGCGCTGAGTGGATAACATCAGCCACCTTATCCAGCCCTTGCAGTGATTCCACCTTTACATCAGCTTTAAAGTTGTGTTGCTTACTCTGCTGGATCAAACGCAACATGGTTTCGAGATGCTTGTTGACCTCTTCTGCTTGTTGAGCTTCCATCGCCTGTTTGTATGCATGCCCCATATTCTTCATCGTCTGATTTAGATCCTGGCTTTGCTGTGCCGTTACTGACTGCACAAAAAGTGCAGAAAAAAGAAAGAGTATCAACAGCCTCATTTTTCCCCCTTATTCAAGAATGGGCTAGTATATAAGTAAAAGCGCGGCAAACAAACTGTCGCTCTGACATCGAGGTGCACAATGAAAGTGTTGATTATATCTGTTGTGCTACTTTTTGTGGCTTCCGCCCCCTTTGCACAAACGATCACCGTGACTTTCGTTAATCCGGGCCATAAACAGTCCAACCCGACTGGCGCATTCTGGCAAAATGTTACAAGAGTCATGGAAGCTGCCGCCCAGGACCTAGATATCAAACTCACCACACTGTACGCCGAGAGAAACCATATTCATATGAAGAAACTCGCACAGAACGCCCTCAACACCAAAGCTGACTATCTTATTCTCGTTGATGAAAAAGGCGTTATTACGAACGCACTGCTTACCGTGCCTGGTGAGCATAAACGCGTCGCTTTTTTGCTTAATAGTCCGGATAAACTAGCGCTAAAGCGCATTGCAGCCAAGGGTATTGGCGTACTTGGTTCCGTTACGCCTGACAACTATCAGGCAGGCCGGTTGCTGGCCAAGCTGCTCCATGACGCGCTACCCGACAGTACAAAACAGACAAATGAGCGTAACGTAATGCTTGCTTTACTGGGCGATGTCGCGACAAATGCCGCAGTCGAGCGAGAGCAAGGCTTGCTTGGCTACACTAATCGTACTTATGGAGTCAACCTGGTTGAGCGCGTTGATGCGCAATGGTCAGAGCAAAGCGCCTACGAGCTAGCTTTTGGGCTGTTGCAGCGATTTCCAGATACCCGATTAATCTGGTGCGCAAATGATGCCATCGCACGTGGCGCTGCGCGAGCAGCATCGGAACTCAATATCAGAGAAAACCTTAAGATCGGTGGCATAAATTGGGATTTAGGTCACGAAAACGTCATCGATGTGTCACTCGGTGGCCACGTGCTGTTGGGTGGCTACTTGTTAACAGAGATTAGAAAATTCCATGACCGCAAGATTAGCGCTATTGGAGAGCAAAAAATTGCTATATTCAAACCTTATTCTGAAAAATTTAGACCTTTGTATCACACCCTCCACAGTGCAGATTTGAATGACATTGACTTTAAACAGTTCACCACTGGTGGCCAAAGTTACAATATTAAGACACTGAATCAGCAATTAAAATTTTAATTTTTTTATTTTAAATATAAAAAATAAAATGCCACACAAGTTGCATTTGCAACAAATTTTAATCCACGAATCATCAACAAAAAGTATAAAATTTCCCCAGCAGAATTTTCCTTATTTTTTCATTATTGACAGCGCTAGCATTCCCTGTTTTAGTTATAAGGGTTAACAACATGTAATATAGGTAAACTTATGAAAACCAAAGTTCTAACAAGCGTAAAATACTCTTTGCTAGCATTAGGTGTCACTGCGGCACTCGGCACAGCACAAGCGTCTGAAACACAACGAGTCATCGTCACAGTTAAAGATTCAGCAGTAGCCAACACGCTCCCGATGCGCGTATCTGGTGCTGAGCTTTCTCAGTTTAAAGCACAAGGTCTTGTGAGCATCGCGACACAAGCCAATGCCGAAGCAATTGAAACATTGCCAAGCGTGAATGCCGTTGTAATGGAGCTGACTCCAGAGCAGTTATCAGCCCTTGAAGCGAGTGGTAACGTCGCGTCAATTGAGGTCGATCCAAAGCGCTATCTGCCAGAGGTAACTGCAGGTTCTGTAGTACCACTAGCGGAGTCGGTCCCATATGGTATCACTATGGTTCAGGCAAACCAGGTAAGTGATAGCAGTGCAGGTAACAAAAAAGTTTGTATCATGGACACAGGTTATACTCGTGGCCACCCAGACCTGCCAAACACAGGCGTTACCGGTAACGACGGTCACGGGTCATACAACACAGGTAACTGGTATCAGGACGGCAACGGCCACGGTACGCACGTAGCGGGTACTATTGCTGCGCTTGGTGGCAATGGACAAGGTGTGGTAGGTGTTAACCCATCAGGTCAACTTGGTTTGCATATCGTTAAGGTCTTCAATGACCAGGGTCGATGGGCATATGGCTCAGACCTGATCAAAGCGATTGAGCAGTGTGAAGCAGCTGGCGCAAATGTAACCAGCATGAGTTTGGGCGGCAGTGGCAGCTCAACTGCTGAGCGCAATGCCTTCGCATCAAGTGCACAGCGCGGCATGCTGCATATTGCTGCAGCGGGTAACGGCTCAAACAGCTCATTCAGCTATCCGGCATCTTATGATGCTGTTGTTTCTGTCGCAGCAGTAGACAGCTCAGAGCGCGTTGCATCTTTCTCACAATACAACAGCCAGGTAGAAATTGCAGGCCCAGGTGTAAGCGTAAATTCAACGTGGAATGACCAGGGTTACAAGAGCATCAGCGGTACTTCAATGGCTACACCACACGTGTCAGGCGTAGCGGCGCTGGTCTGGAGTAATTTCCCTCAGTGTAGCGCAGAACAAATCCGCTCGGCACTCAATGCGACTGCAAAAGACAAGGGCTCTGCTGGACGTGACAACTACTATGGTCACGGTATCGTACAGGCAAAAGCCGCTTATGATTACCTGGTAGATGCAGGGTGTGGTGGCCAGCCAGTTCTGGTTGCGGATTTCAGCGCAACACCAAACGGCCTGAGCGTTCAATTTAGCAACAAGTCAAGCGCAGGTACTTATAGCTGGAGCTTTGGAGACGGTAACTCAAGCACACAAACCAGCCCAAGCCATACTTACGCGCAAGCAGGTACATACAGTGTTACATTAACGGTTAAAGGCGCCAACAACAAAACCGCGTCAAAGAGCATGAATGTAACAGTTAAAGACGGTAGTAACGGCGGTGGTTGTAGCGGCGTTGAGGCGTGGAATGCCGGAACTTACTATAACACTGGCGACAAAGTGTCGTACAGCGGCTACGAATATCAGGCAACCTGGTGGTCACTAGGTGCACGTCCTGACATTTTCAGCAATGTATGGCGCAAAGGCGCACAATGTAAGTAAATCAATAAAAGGCAGCGCTCATGGATGAGGTTGTCGCTCCTGGAGCAAGCAAACAAGCTTGCTCCTCTAATACAAAGAGACAGTGCCGATCAAAATAACGGCGATACTTAACCATTGATAGTGCTTAAGTGTTTCTTTATAGAAGTACACCCCAAGTAATGCCGCACTGGTAATACCGAACGCACGTTTAATTGCCTCCATTACGCCTGGCTGTAACTGTTGCAAAGCAACCAGCTGACACAACACAGCAAAGGCAAAGACTAATGCTGCTCCAGCCCATTGCCACTTGTACTTCAGCAACACACCAGCGCCTAACTTGGGCCTAAAAATCATCCCATTGATTAGCGCCACAGAAGTAGTAAGGAAAATCAAATGAAAGCTCACTTCAGCATGTTGCAAAGCCTGTTTGTCGAACACGATGCACATTCCCCAACACAAAGCTGTTATCAGGACATACCCGGCGCCGGGCTCGCGGATCGCAAACCTGCCACCTTGCAATATAAAAGAGCCAAGAGTAATAGCACCTAAAGCTAGCACCTGAGCCTCAGCGAGCGGCTCACCTAGCCATATCCAGGCAAATGCTCCAGACACGACAGGCGTTACAGAAAGCAGCGGCAACATCACAGCAATTTTGCCAACTGCCAGGCCACGAATAAAACACACACTCCCGATCGCCGCAAGCAAACCACTTACCGCGCCCGGAACGAAATACTCGGCCTCTGGCAAAGGCGCTTGTAACCATCCCCAGTAAATGAGGTAGCCAGGCAATACTAGCAAGCTGAATATAACAGACATCAAAGGTGCACTGACATGCTGAGCCAGTTGCTTTCGTATAAAGTCAAAACAGGCCCAGCAGATTGCACTTACTAACGCACTCAGCATCGCACCTCACCAAGTTGCGCAAGACATAATTCGCTCTGAGAAAACATGTAAGCAGTCAGTTTTTGATGGTCGGGCTTCCAACCCATTAAAAAACGATGGAAATCAGCCCACACATAGGGCCATAACTCCCGCCAGCTTTTCTCTAGTTCGGCAATTCGCTCGGCTGACCAGATCCCGGACAAAGCACGACCTAATTGCTCAAAATAACTATCCAGACACACCAGTGCCTGCGTTTCGAGTTCTCGGCCACTATATATACTGGTCAAGAGTAGCATTACATCAGCTATGCCAACTCCCAGACCGACATGCTGAAAGTCATAACCCAATGCCTGCTTTGAGCTAAACGCGAAGTTGGCTAATTTCGCATCGCCATGAATTAAAGTTTGATAAGGACAGTCAATTAACCTTTGATTTATTGCTTGTGCACTATTTTTAAGCTCACCGGAAGCCATACGCTCAAATTCATCCGGACGTGTATCCAGATGCCAGTAGTTTCCCCGCACAACCCCTGTCAGTAAATCAGGGTCAACAAGTCCAACCGCATGAAAGCGTGCAAGCCACGTAAGCATGTAGTCAAGATGGACGCGAGAAGCTGCACTTACATTTCGGTACCCCTGTGTTTCAAAATCACTAAGCACCAGAATAAAAACCTCGTTCTGATGTGCCAACGCTTTAACCTCAGGCAATGTGCATACTGAGATATAACGCTGCCCTGTGTGTCGATAAAAGTTCAATTCCTTCTCATAAGATTGATATTTTCGACGCAAAGAATGGGGACTCTGGGTAATATGGCGGTGCGCCAGTTGTGCTGGTACAGTGGCCACTTTCGCAACGAGCAACTCACCCTGATAAGTAAATTTGTGAATGTAACCACAGCCACTCCATAATGCCTGGGCTTGCTGTGTGTCCACAAGCATGGTCATAACATGCGAGACAAGTGCGGAGGTAGACATGGCGCTCCTTGAGATTCTAGTGACGTTTACCCATTAACTTTCATAAACAGTGTAACACGTCCGCCCGACTCCCCCCAGACACTGTGCCGCTGCGCAATCACAAAAAAAGCCCCGAATAAACGGGGCTTGAAAGAGACTAACTAACAATTTAATTTATTGATTTACTGCCGACTTTACGTCATTTAACGAACCTGCTTCATCCAGCAAGTTAAGATCAAAATCAAATTCGTCAACCCGGATTGCTTTTTCTCGCTTACGATTGTAGTCAATCAACTGGGCATATTCCGTTTCGTTGATGACCTTAGCTATCAGTGCATTGTCCAGTGTTTCGTAAAAACGAACCCCGGCTTTAATCTCGCGCTTTTTAAGTGCGCGCTTAACTTTACCTAACAGGTCAAGACAAGCAATCTTAGCCTTATAAGCCTGTTCGTTAATATCGTGACCGTCACCAGCTTGTGGTTTAACCAGATGCGTTAACTGAGCCTTAAATGCAGTATCCAATTGCGCTGCCGTTGCCAACTCTCGTACCATATCATCGTTAATTCGTGGCATCGAGTGACCGAACTGCATGGTTAACACTCGCATAAATTTACGTGTACCAGGCGCCGGGAAGTTATCCAAGAACTTATGTAAGGCCTGCTCGGCTTCAACTAATGCATAGCGTGTTGCGTAATGGAAATAAGGCGCGGCAGCTTCACGGTCTGTCACTGCCACTTTCTGCTCGTAATACTTGATCGAAGCCATGGCAGCGTACAAATAACTCATCACATCACCTAAACGGGCAGATAACATTTCAGCTTGCTTAAGCTTGCCACCCAGAACCAGCAAAGAAAAATCAGCATACACAGCCAGCTTAGCAGACAAACGCTGTGCTGCTTTTTCGTAGGCCTGTACTTCTGGCAAGCTTGAGTTACTGCCGGCAGTAAATGGCAATAGTCCCAGTTTGAATGCGCGCAGACTGTTAGCGACACTATACCCCACTGTCTTGCGCAAAATCTTATTAAAGGTTTTATCCGCGTCAGCTTCTTCGCTGTGAATTGCTTCAACCATTGATTGCAGATAAGGGTGACAACGCATAACCCCCTGACCGAAAATCATCAGGTTACGAGTAAGGATGTTAGCTCCTTCTACGGTAATCGCGATTGGCTGTGCAACATAACCGCTGGCCAACGTATTTTGCGGACCGTTCTGGATGGCCTTACCGGCCAAAATATCCATAGCTGAATCCAACACATCCCGGCCAGTTTCCGTCATGTGGTATTTTGCAATTGCTGTTACAACCGACGGTTTCAGACCCATACCAAGACCTTCTGTTGTCAGTACACGCATCGCTTCCTGAAGATAGGTTTTGCCAGCGATGTCCGCCAGCTTTTCCTGGATCCCCTCAAACTGACCGATTGCCAGCCCGAATTGCTCACGTACCGCCGCGTACTCTGACGCCGATTTCAATGCAACCTGACTGGTAGATACGCCAAGCGCTGGCAAAGAAATACCACGCCCAGCACCCAGACAGCTAACTAACATCTGCCACCCGCGACCAATATTTTGCTGACCGCCAATAATGAAGTCCATCGGAATAAACACTTTTTCGCCGCGAGTAGTACCGTTGTAGAAACGGATACCCATAGGGTCGTGGCGGTTGCCGAGCTCAACACCCGGATGCGATTTAGGGATCAACGCACAGGTAATCCCCAAAGACTCTTTGCCACCCAGCAAGCCTTCTGGATCAAGTACTTTAAATGCCAAACCTAATACTGTGGCGATTGGCGCAAGCGTGATGTAACGTTTGTCCCAAGTTACTTCCAGACCCAACACTTCTTCGCCGTTGTATTGACCTTTCGTGACGATACCCTGATCCGGAATGCCACCTGCGTCAGAACCAGCTTCTGGGCTAGTCAAGGCAAAACAGGGAATGTCGGTTCCATTGGCAAGCCGTGGCAGGTAATGCGCCTGCTGCTCTTTGGTTCCATAGTGCATGAGTAACTCACCAGGTCCCAAAGAGTTTGGAACCATGACTGTAACCGCAACCGCAGACGATTTTGTCGCTATGGTGCCTACAATGGTTGAATTCGCATACGGACTAAACTCTCTGCCACCATACTCTTTGGGGATAATCAAAGAGAAGAAGCGTTCTTTTTTCAAAAATTCTAAAATGTGCTCTGGCAAATGCTTCTCGTTTTGTATAACGGAATCATCGATCATCGCCATTAATTCTTGTACGGGCCCATCCAAAAACGCTTGCTCTTCGCTGTTTAATTTGGCTTCCGGCACCGCACGCAATGCGTCAAAGTCTGGTTTCCCGCGATAGATTGAGCCTTCAAGCCATACATCACCCGCATCGAGTGCCTCTTGTTCAGTCACCGAAATGCTTGGCAATATTTTTCTTAGTTGTGTTCTTAAACTCATAATAAACTCATCCGACCAGATTGATATAGTTACATTACGGCATAAAATTCCGTTTAGATCAATTGCTCTATGCTATTTTTTAACGGCTTTTTTACTGAAAGGTCTGGGTTATTTAAAAAATTACTAAATAATTAATAGCTTACAAGTGTTCGCTGAAACCACCAATTTGACTGTTTTTTATTCAGAAAAATTGGTTTAAAACGAAATGCCACCTCGTTCACTGAGAAAAGGACATATGCGGGATAAAAAACAGATGGCTTAAAAATCAGCAACCTGGGCTGAGCACAAGGCTGTAAGTGCTGTTGGACTAAGCGCCAGCTCTAAGCCGCGTCGACCGCCACTGACATAGATCGTGTCATAAGTGAGCGCAGAATTGTGTAAGATAACCGGCAATCGTTTTTTGTGCGCAAAGGGGCTGATCCCGCCTAGTTGGTACCCTGTTGCATTCTCAGCTTGTTGTTGCGTTGCAAGTTGCGCTTTTTTGCCATTGCAACTTTTAGCAAACGCTTTTAAGTCAACCAATTGTGTGGCAGGTGTAACTGCAACATTGAGCCTGCCATCTACGCTAATAACCAGCGTTTTAAATACTTTGTCCGGTGCCAGGGCCAATGCCTGAGTCGCTTCCTGTGCAAACTCAGTGATGTTCGGGTCGTGTTCGAACTTAAGTACTTCAAAGCTGACCTTATGCTTTTTAAGTAATTGAATAGCGGGTGTCATACTGGCGTTTCCTGTCCCTTATCATCGAAAAATCGATTCTGCTTCATCAACATTAAAATCCATTTGGATAAATAACGATCTAAGATGAGAAAATTGCCGCCCTTGTCGCCGACAAGTTAGGTACCTGCAAAGGCTTTGCTGACCGGCTGGTGACAAGCTTAGGCGCTTACGTTGAAAATAATTTATCGCAAGTTACTTTAAACCCTATCTTAAGGTAGACAAAACGCCAAATTAGACTAAAGTCTTATTAACTCTATACGCACTGTTTTATTGCGCGGGAGAGTCGTTATGAACAAAGGTCTTGTTCGTATCGCAGCCGTATGTGCGGTTAGCTACTTTGCTTTGTCTTTTTTGACTAACGAATACTATTTTTGGGAAAGCAGTGTGGCCTGTGCGTCCAAGTGTAAGCGACTAGGCTGTACCGATGGACTTCTTTTAACAGGACACAGTCGAACAGTACTGGCATGTAAATGTACTGGAGATATGGATTATCTCATGCTGTTAAACTGAGAGAAAACGGCGCCGTTAAGCGCCGTTTTGTTTTTCTGATATACCAGCTGGCTCAAAAGTCAGCCCTGATACTATTTTGTCAGATCATCAAAGAACTTCTTAACCCCGTCAAAGAACCCTTGCGCCTTCGGACGGTTTTTTCCAGCATCACTGCCCATGCTCTCTTCAAGCTCCTTAAGCAGTTCTTTTTGTCTCTCATTGAGATTGACCGGCGTTTCAATCACGACTTTACAAATCAAATCGCCCACAGCACCGCTACGAACCGATTTCACGCCTTTGCCACGCATACGGAACATCTTTCCTGTCTGGCTCTCAGACGGTACTTTAAGGTTTGCTCGACCATCTAGAGTCGGTACTTCAATCTCACCGCCCAAAGCCGCTGTGGTGTAGCTGATAGGTACTTCACAGTAAAGGTTATTACCATCTCGAACAAAAATCGGATGCTCTCTCACACTCACCTGAACATACAAGTCACCAGCCGGTGCGCCGTGCATGCCAGCCTCACCTTCTCCAGACAACCTGATACGGTCGCCCGTATCAACACCCGCAGGGATTTTAACAGACAATGTTTTGGTTTTTTCAACACGACCCTGACCATGACAGCTATCACATGGATCAGAAATAACCTGCCCACTTCCCTGACAGGTAGGACAAGTTTGCTGAACGGCAAAGAAACCTTGTCTCATCTGGACCTGACCTGCACCATGACAGGTAGGACATGTCTTTGGTTTAGACCCCGACTTAGCGCCGCTGCCATCACAAGGCTTACAAGACACCCAAGTCGGAACCTGGATTTCGACTTCTTTACCACGTACTGCATCTTCCAGGCTCAGATCTAAACTATACCGCAGATCTGCACCGCGCTGCTGGCGTGATTGACGTCTCCCGCCACCAAAAATATCACCGAATACGTCCCCGAAAATATCACCAAAATCAGCACCGCCGCCAAATCCACCATGGCCTGCACCACCGTTTTGTTCAAAGGCAGCATGGCCGTATTGATCATACATCTGGCGTTTTTGACTATCTGATAAGACTTCGTAGGCTTCTTTTACTTCCTTAAACTTTGCTTCCAGTTCAGCATCGCCCGCGGTTCTGTCTGGGTGATACTTCATTGCAAGTCGTTTATAGGCCTTTTTAATGTCACGTTCACCGGCGTCTTTTGATACCCCAAGAACGTCGTAATAGTCTTGTTTTGACATAGTTCTCACACAATTATTACTGAGCGATCAGCCATTGTGATGACCGCCTGGCGAATACGTGTTTGATTGCGCTGCTTACGAGACTTGCCAGCTCCGTTCGCAATCTACTTATCGCCTAAATTTAAATACGTCAGAGCCTGCTTACCTCTGCCATTCGTTAGAACTTGAAGGATAAACAGGCCCTGTTTAGCACCGCAGGCTAAGCCTGTGGGCACTGATAAGTCAACAATTACTTGTCGTCTTTCACTTCTTCAAACTCGGCATCTACTACATCGTCGTCAGCCTTGTTTGCTTGCTGCGCACCTGCGTCGCCGCCAGCTTGTTGCGCCTGAGCTTTCGCCTGAGCAATTTCCATTAGCTTCTGAGATTTTTCTGCAAGTGCCTGGGTCTTAGCATCGATTTCTTCTTTGCTTTCGCCTTTAATGGCTGTTTCTAGCTCAGACAGTGCTGCTTCAATCGCTGTTTTGTCGTCAGCTGGCAGATCATCACCTGCTTCTTCAACTTGCTTGCGAGTAGCGTGAACCAACGCATCAGCCTGGTTACGAGCGCCAACCAGCTCTTCGAACTTCTTATCTTCCTCAGCATTCGCTTCGGCATCACGAACCATGTTTTCAATTTCATCGTCGCTCAGACCTGAAGATGCCTGAATAGTAATCTTCTGCTCTTTACCTGTGTCTTTGTCTTTCGCAGACACATGCAAGATACCATCCGCATCAACATCAAAGGTTACTTCAATCTGTGGTACACCGCGCTGTGCAGGACGAATACCTTCCAGGTTGAACTGACCAAGTGACTTGTTGTCGCTTGAACGCTTACGCTCACCTTGCAGTACGTGAATTGTTACCGCAGACTGATTGTCTTCAGCTGTTGAGAAAGTTTGCGACTTCTTGGTAGGAATAGTCGTGTTTTTCTCAATAAGCGCAGTCATGACTTGACCCATAGTCTCAATACCCAGAGACAGAGGACAAACGTCTAGTAGTAGGACGTCTTTCACGTCACCTGCAAGTACACCACCTTGAACCGCAGCACCAACTGCTACCGCTTCATCAGGGTTTACGTCCTTACGAGGCTCTTTTCCGAAGAACTCTGCTACTTGCTTCTGTACCAATGGCATACGTGTTTGACCACCTACCAGGATGATGTCATTTACATCGTTTACAGACAGGTCTGCGTCAGCCAGTGCACGCTTCAGCGGCTCGATTGACTGTGCAACCAGATCTTCAACCAGTGACTCAAGTTTTGCACGAGTTAGCTTCACGTTCATGTGCTTAGGACCTGTTGCATCAGCAGTAACGTAAGGCAGGTTCACCTCTGTCTGCTGTGCAGATGAAAGCTCGATCTTCGCTTTTTCTGCCGCTTCTTTCACACGCTGCATTGCCAGCGGGTCAGTTTTCAGGTCAATGCCCTGGTCTTTCTTGAATTCAGCAACCAGGTAGTTAATTACACGGTTGTCGAAGTCTTCACCACCAAGGTGTGTATCACCATTGGTCGCCAATACTTCAAACGTATGCTCGCCTTCAACTTCGTCGATTTCGATGATCGAGATGTCGAATGTACCACCACCCAGGTCGTAAACAGCAACAACATTGTCGCCCTGCTTTTTGTCCATACCATAGGCCAGTGCCGCAGCTGTTGGCTCGTTGATAATACGTTTTACATCAAGACCAGCGATGCGACCTGCGTCTTTTGTCGCCTGACGCTGTGAGTCATTAAAGTAAGCAGGAACAGTAATAACTGCTTCAGTTACTTCTTCACCAAGGAAATCCTCGGCTGTCTTTTTCATCTTTTTCAAGACTTCAGCAGAAATCTGAGGTGCAGCGCGTTTCTCGCCGCGTACTTCAACCCAGGCATCACCATTATCTGCTTTAGCAATCTTAAATGGCATAATGCTGATGTCACGCTGAACTTCTTCATCTTCAAAACGACGGCCAATCAAACGCTTGATTGCATACAGTGTGTTTTGAGGGTTAGTCACAGCCTGACGTTTTGCCGGTTGACCTACTAACGTTTCTCCCTCTTCGGTAAATGCAATAACCGATGGCGTTGTACGATCCCCTTCAGCGTTTTCGATAACGCGTGTCTTATCACCATCAAGTACCGCTACGCAAGAGTTAGTAGTACCTAAATCGATTCCAATAATTTTACCCATGTGAATCTTCTCCGACTTCAAAAATTCGTTGTTCTGTTAGATGACTTGATAAATAGGGGCGGCAATTTGTAATTCAAGCGTCACAACAAAAAAAAAGTGGTTTTTTTTGAAATTTTTTCGCTATGCCGTTTTTTTCATCAAAAATCAGCTAAATTTGACTTTTAGATTCTGGTATGACCAGATAGAAGATATTCAAGACCAACCAAAAGTAAATGCTATGACGTTTGATCAACTCATTTCCCTGCCTGACCTGAAGCTCGCTCAGGCTCAACTTTCATTACCTGCAAGCTGGGGACAAGGCAGAACAGTCTTTGGTGGCCTTTCAGCTGCTCTGATGTTACAAAGCATGTTAAATCAACTGGGCGACCAAAATAGGCGTTTGCTTTCTTTTAGCTGCAATTTTGTCGGCCCTCTTTTAAGTGAAACGCCATTTGAACTCAATACTCAACTATTACGTGCCGGTAAAAATGCAACTCAGATGCAAACCACCATTACACAGAATGACCAGGTTTGCCTTGTTGCACTCGCTTGTTTTGGTAAACCACGTTCATCTGCTATAAAAGTTGCTGCAAAAGACGAAAGTACACTGACAGAAGTTAATCACAAGCAGACGCTCCCTTATATAGAAGGGGTAATGCCGGCCTTCATCCAACACATCGACCTTAATCTGCAACAAGGTGCAATGCCATTTAGTGACGCCAGCTCCAGCCATATAGGCGGTTGGATGAAATTCAAAGAACCCGCACAACCGCATTTATCAGTTCTTCATTTACTCGCGCTGGCAGATGCCTGGCCCCCAACTCTGCTACAACTGTGCAAAGGCCCAACACCCGCAAGCAGCATGTCCTGGTACGTTGAGTTCTTAGATGACATAGAATTAGCAGGCACTGAATGGTTCGCCATGGAAGCTGTCACGCATCAGGCTGAACATGGCTATGCCATAGAAGACGCTAAGTTATTCTCACAAGATGGGAAATTACTGGCACTGAGCAGACAGACGGTAGCCGTATTTGACAGTTGATAAAAACCTTTAAGTCACTCACACTATGTGCAGTAGTGAGCTTAGGTATTGGTTAAACAGTGATAGTCGCCTGTCAGCATTGTGATTTTTTAGTGTCCATTCAAGATTTGGGCGAACAGCAAAGAGCTGTTTGTCCGCATTGCGGTAATGTACTGGCAACGACCCAACGCAACTACACACAATGGATAGCCGCATTTAGCCTTTCCTCTATTATCTTTCTGTTACTGAGCCTGCAACCACATTTTATCTCCTATGCGCAACATGGCCTGAAGCAGACCATTAGCTTGATGGCAGCGATTATGCAACTTGCCAAGCACTATAGTGTGTTCCTTGCAGCGCTGCTGAGCACCAGTATCGTTATCCTGCCATTTATTGCCAGTGCCCTCATTCTGCTTGTCCATACGCCTGTGTGGCAAAAAATGAACCCTCATAATGCGAGGGTCGTTGCAAAATTTATCATGGCACTAAGACCTCTCAATTTAGCCGATATCTTTCTCGTGGCCGTATTAATTAGTGCATTTAAGCTTACCGCGTTCGCTGAAATTGAAGTAGGACTTGGCTTTTGGGCTTATATTTTATTTGTATTGTGTTTTATTGAGACTTTGTCTTTACTAAGCCAACACCAACTCTGGCAACTACAACAAGCGCATTTCACACCTTCGATAGAGCATTGCGCCAAACGTGCAAGTACACAAAGCCTCAAACAATGCCATGTCTGCCAGCAGATCAGCCGAGATGTTCACTGCCCGCGTTGTTTGGCGAAATTACGTTACCGTAAAGATAACTCTGTAGCGCGAAGCGCCGCCTGGATGGTCACTTCCCTCATATTTATGGTACCAGCTCTGTCTTTTCCAATTATGGACACTATTAACCTCGGGTTACATACACCAGCAACCATTTATGGTGGTGTAGAAGTCCTGTGGAATAATGGCTCATACCCAATCGCCATTGTGATTTTCATCGCGAGTATCTGCATCCCACTAATAAAAGCAGGTACATTGTTCTATTTACTGTATCGTGTTAGCTATCCAACTAACCCAAAAGTAGCGGCTAAATTCTATCGCGCCCTCGAAGCGGTGGGTAAATGGTCAATGATCGACGTTTTCGTCGTGATTCTCTTGGTTTCTCTCGTACAGCTTGGTACTGTACTGAGCGTAGAGCCACAGCCAGGTATCGTCTTTTTTACCGCCATGGTCATTTGCCAAATCTTTGCTGTGAACAATTTTGACCCTCGTTTACTTTGGGACTCTTTAAATAAACATGAATAAAGAAGCGCATATCGAGCCCAAACCCAGGCTTTCCGTCATCTGGGTCGTCCCCTTACTGGCTGTTCTGATAACGGGCTGGATGCTCTATCAGCATCAGCAGAACAAAGGCCATCAAATATACATTAAGATGAAGAGTGCCGACGGTATTATCGCTGGCAAAACGGAAATAAGAGTCCGTAGCGTTAAAGTCGGTGTTGTTGAGTCACTTCGTTTGCAAGTAGAGCAGAAAGCCGTCGTTGCCACTGTCCGCGTAGAAAAGCATTATGATAATTTACTGACAGAAGACGCTAAGTTTTGGATAGTAAAACCACGTATTGATCAATCCGGAATAAGCGGACTTAACACCTTATTGTCTGGTGTATATATCGAGTTGCTACCGGGAGAGAGTAAGCAGCGCACCAGTCTATATACGCTCCAGGAGCAGCCAGCTCTTATCTCGACAGACATTGAAGGTGTGCGTTATCAGCTCAGCTCAACCAGTGGCGAAGTGCTGGATGTGGGCACTGGGATCTTTTTCCGTAATTATCATGTGGGGCAAATTGAGAGTTCAGTGTTTAATACCGACTCTTTACAAATGGAGTACGGGGTGTTCATTCACTCCCCCTACGACCGCCTAATCACTCACAATGCGATTTTCTGGATCAATTCAGGGGTAGAGCTTTCCCTGACCAGTGAGGGCATTAACCTCAATACAGGTTCACTCGCAAAAATGATTAAAGGCGGAATATCCGTAGATTATCCACCCGGGCAAGACGGCACAGAGGTTGCTCAGGAAGGCAGAGCATTTACGCTGCATCAAAATTTCGCCGTTGCATTGGAGCGTCGCTTTGATTTGTTTGATCACTATTTGGTTGAATTTGAACAATCAATTAGGGGATTAAAACCCGGTGCACCGGTTGAGTATCGGGGTATGCGCATAGGTACTGTCGAGCAGGTTCCTGCGAGGCTTGAACGAAATGGGCAGCCACTTTACTTCCAGCAGGGTAACACGTCGATTCCTGTACTTATCAAAATTGAATATGGGCGCATTTATGAAGTCGATGCCAAAGCCAAGCAATATTGGCAGGAAAATATAGAACAATGGATTAAAAATGGCCTGAGAGCCTCACTAAAAAGTGGTAATATTTTAACAGGTGCGGTATATATAGAGCTAGATTTTTACAATTCAACCCCTCCGACCAGCTTAGGGATGAATTTCGCGTACCCGGTGTTGCCGAGTGTACCGAGTGGATTTACAGCTTTATCAGAGCAAGTCATGGCTTTGTTGAACAAGCTCAACAAACTGCCACTGGATAACTCGCTCAATGAAGCACAACAAACGATGCAGGCGTTCACAGCACTGGCAGAAGAAACGCAAGCACTGGTTAATAGTTTCAACACAACGAAAGTATCTGAAAAAGTGGAAAAAAATCTAACACAATTACAGGGAACGCTGGCGCAACTCACTGCCAGCCTCAAGCAATTTGAGCAAACACTAAACAACTATCAAAAAGGGTCTGGTATGGTCGAGCAACTCACAGATACCCTGCAAGAACTAGAAAGCCTTAGTAACTCGCTCAAGCCTGTGTCAAAAGGCCTAAATGAACAGCCGAATATGCTACTGTTCGACAAAGAGACTCTGGCAGATCCTGAACCCAGGAAGCAGCGCTAATGAAAGCCGTTATTGCGCTTCTCACAATCATGCTGACTGGCTGTGCGGGATCAGACCCAGCTCAATATCAGTATTATCGATTTGATTCAGCGCTTAATACAACGCAAAGCCCAAGTGTCAATGCACCCAGAGTTTACGTCGATGAGGTCAATATTGTTGGGGTTGCTGACCAGCAAGCACTCGTCCAGTACACCTCTGAGCATACTGTCCACATTGCCAATTACCATTATTGGGCGGAGCACCCAAAGCTAATACTGACCAAAGAAACACTCCAGCATCTCGAAGGTAAGGGCTTGTCACCCGTACTCTCTACCCATGCCAGTGATTTCAATACCGGCGATTTCAAATTGCTGATAGAAGTCTCAGATCTGGCTGGTCATTACCAGCAAGGCGCAATTTTAAGGGGTGCCTGGCACCTATATCAAATAACCGATAAGGGGACCAGGCTGATCCGTGTTAAACATTTTGACTACCAATCAGCGCTCTCGCAAGATGGCTTCACAGCTCTTATAAGCGCTCACCAGGCTAACTGGCAGCTTTTAATGACACAATTGCACACAGCAATCGGGTCGAATGACATTATCTCTCAAGCAGATTAACGTATAAGTTAGTCTGCGCCATCCCTGGTACAAGCTCAAACTTACCAACCAGAACAAAATTGAGCTTTGCTAATAGCTTGTTACTCGCCGTATTTTCGGGGGTTGTGATGGCCCCGAGTGCCTTATACTTGCCACAGTTGCGAACAAATGACAGTAATGCCTCAGCCGCTTCAAAAGCATATCCTTTCCCACAATACCGATCGAGAAAAGCGTATCCCAGATCAGGAAACTCCAGATAAGGCCGCTGATAGAGACCACAAATACCAATCGCAGTTCCGTCATTTAGCGTGACAATGTAGGGGCTTGGTGCTGCCAGGTCGTATGGTGTAAAAAAAGCACTTTCAATATACTTTTGTGCATCGGACAAGGTTCGTATCTCTTTATCCGCCACGTTATCGATGAAGCTCCGTTGGTTAAGCAGTTCAAAGATCAACTCAGTGTCTGCAATTTGAGCTCTGCGAATAATTAAACGCTCTGTGCGCGTTACAATCTCTGACATAACAATACGTCCTAAGAAAGGCGGGACTATTAGCCCCGCAAGGTGATAGCCGTTTACTCAAAACGCGCCTTCTTATAGAGCTCAGCCATAGAACCGAGCTTTACTTCATTTGGTATAGTCGCGAAAGGTTTATCAGCGAACTTCTTACCGCGGATCTGCACATTGATCCTCGATGCATCGGTATTAAGCATACTTTGCTGGTAATAAGACTGGATATCAGCCAATGTCACCTGCTCCGTCGCCGCTATGAGCTTTGCTTTAGAGTCAAATGTCAGATTATCACGATACCAGTCAATCAGGATTGGCTGAGACTCTTCCGCCAGGTTCTTTGGCACTTGCTTCAAAGATAAGAGTGCAGCCTGCTTAAGCTGTGCAAAGGTCTCTTCATCGAGCTCTTTCAATGCCTTGGCATACTCATTTCGGTAACGGTCAAATCGCGCCTGCATTGACTGTGCATCTAATACGGGAGTCTGAATATAAAAGCCAAACGCCGAGTGATCGTCAATACTTTGCGCCACGGCCCCTACAGCGTAGGCCAACTGCTCCTCAGTTCGTAAAGTATTAAATAAATGGCTGCTCAAGTGCGATTTCAGGATCTGAGCTGCTGCTTTTTGTGCATACCCAGGTTCCGGGTGAACAAACATGTCAACAATGGCGACGTCTGCCGTCTCACTATCTTGTTGCCAAACCAGTGCTTCTCCCGCTTTAGGTTTTAAATAACCGGCACGAACGTAGTCATTGCGCTCAACAGGTTTAGAGAGCGTTTCCTTCACTTGTTTCACAACCTCTGCGAGGAATTGCTTGTCGTAGTTGCCATAACCAAACATTCGCACCGTGTGATGATTCAGGATATCATTTTGCGCTTTACTGAAAGCATCTGTGGTCATTTTGGTGGCGGTATCAATCAGTAGCGTTTCATCAAAGTTACCTGTCCGTACAAGAGATTGATAACGACCGAATGCCTGATAAAACGGAAATTGCTGACGTTGATTTTGAATATCCCGGACATATCTATCGACAGCCTGCTCAAGCTGTTTAGCCGTTGGTTCCACCTTTAATCCTTTCAGAGATTGAGACAACAGCATCCCTTGTTTATCCGTAAACCCGGATAAGGTGAGCAATAAGCCGTTATTCACGTTCATTCGCATCCCCATACCCGCAATCGATGCCTCTGTTTGCAACTTCGCTTTTTCTATTGCGTATAGATCGGCCCACAGCGCTGCGGCAACCTGAACCTGGGCACTCTCTAACGTCAGTGGGGAGTTAATATGAACAAATAAGCGACCCTTTGGTTGTTCGCTATATTTTTCGCTGGTCTTTTGCCAAACTGCGACCGTGCTGTCCTCATATATTTTGTCGACTGTATCCGAATTTTCTGAGTGCGTGACGATATCGAATCGTTCAGGAAGCAGACGATTTATACTTGGGAGCGACAACTCCGGAGCCGGTTCACCTTGCCAGGATGCAACTTCTTGCTCTGTGATA
The DNA here is from genome assembly GCF_030125445.1 of Pseudoalteromonas ardens. Classification (NCBI taxonomy): domain Bacteria; kingdom Pseudomonadati; phylum Pseudomonadota; class Gammaproteobacteria; order Alteromonadales; family Pseudoalteromonadaceae; genus Pseudoalteromonas; species Pseudoalteromonas ardens. The sequence goes on along the minus strand of NZ_JASJUV010000001.1, from coordinate 336,339 downwards.
TCAGTAATTTGATAACGACCATCATAAAAATGTAGTTTTTGGTCATTTGGCTCTTGCTTACTGATATACCAAATCCGAAGTTGTTGTGGGTTTAACTGCTCCAGTACGTTTTCAACGGCTTGCTCATTAAAATCAGCAAAGTGGTACGGCGCATTAATTGCGTGGTTCAACGGGTATTTTTGCATGCTATCGGCTAAGTCCGAAACATAACCAAATTCATCCCCCCGCTCCAGAAAACGAAACTGATTAGCAAGAGAAGTCTTAATTTCGTTAAAGTACTTACTATCAATCCCCTGCTCTTTGATCAATGCAATATATTGCATGACAGTCGCAACGATTTGCTCGCGTTGCTGCATACCCTGATCGGTCAACTGGATATCTACGCTTAAAGCGCCAAAGTTACCGTACAAATCTGGTGCAGCATTGGCTGTTAGCTCTGAGATCCACCCTTTTTGTTTAAGCACTTGTGCCGGGCTACCTTGCATTTCATTACTAAGCAAATACGTCACGAAGTAATTCGGTTTAAACGCAAACTCTTCGCGATTATTGGCAATGGTGAAGTCCAGCTTCAGCGTCTTAACATCTTCATTGGGCACATAATGAATGCGCTTCTGTCCTAGCTTCGAGAAATCCAACTTAGTCTTTACTTGCGGTTTTTCTATTTGTTTGTCTTCAATCGTGGCAAAATATCGCTGCGCTTTTTCAGTCATGTCAGACAAAGGTAAATTGGATATCATCGCCAGCTTCATAATATTTGCTGAATAATATTTATTGTAAAAAGCGACGGTTTCCTGATGCAGGTTACTGCCTGGTTTGTCGCCCAAGGTTTCAAGGTTACCTATCAAAAAACGATTCGCCGGGTGCGAGCCCATCATACTGCGTGACAATTTATATTGACCAAAGAAGTCCAACTCACGACGCATTGACCATTCAGCATTAACTGCATTCTTCTCTTTGTCGGTATACTCAGGGTAAAGCTTTGGCGCTTTAAAGAAATCGGAAAAGCGGTCAAGCGCCTCGTCATAAGCCTGATTATTTACTTTGAACATATAGTTAGTAATGTCTAACCAGGTATACGCATTATGAGACCCACCATTGCGGCTCATAAAGTCTTTGTAGCCCTGTGTATCAGGAAAACGGTCAGTGCCCAGAAAAAGCATATGTTCCAGGTAATGCGCCATGCCTTGCTGTGACATAGGATCATGGAGTAGACCAACACCGACACTCAAAGCCGCTGCAGACTTTTCTACTTCAGGATCTGAAACAAGAATCACCTCTATCCCATTTGGCAGAGTAAGCGTCTTATACTGTCGATTATCATTAGGGCTGACAACCAGCTCATTAGCTAAAGGAGCAACTGACGTATTCCCCGTTCCATTTTGCGTTGCCACACATCCGGATAACAAAGCCAGCGTGATACTGGCCACTAACATCGTTTTTTTCATTAACTGTCCATCTCAATACACTATTCTAGCCCGTTTGGTCCAAGGCTATTATCGATACTCAAACGCTACCATCTAACCCCGGTACAATTCAATCTCCACTAGATATTTTAGTCACTTACGGCCCGAATAAGCCCACCTCTCAGCAGCTCGATACTCGCCCAACTGGTCCCCTTATGCCTATTAGTAATAATAATCATCAATCTTAAACGAATTTTTTATCACACAAGTTTATCTATTTGATAACATTAGGCACGAATTATAATGACAACTACAGATCATCAGGGGCACATAATGGAAATAAATCAACCGATCTGCGATTTTGGGCTGCACAGCGGTGAGCCATACTGCAAACTACCCGCGAGCTTCCTAAATTGGATGGTCGAAACCGGCCATGCCAAACAGGCGTTAGCTAAAGATGAACTTATTCGCAGGCACAATGCGGTATGTGACTCAAGAATGAAGTCAAAAGTTCAATAATCAGCTATGTTTACTTAGAGCTTTTAGTTTAAACTAGAGCGCATAGTTCGTCCCCACTGAAGTAAATTTATGCGCTTTATCATTCCGTCGCTGCTGGCACTATCGCTGACAGCGTGTTATTCGACATCACAGTCAACTAATCAATCTACAGACAATGCGACCCGCTACCTCACTGTGCTACACACCAATGACCACCATGGTCGTTTTTGGCACAACGAAGATGGCGAGTATGGCATGGCAGCCAGAAAAACCCTGCTTGACCAGCTCAGAACCCAAGCCCATGCGCAAGGACACAGCGTTGTATTGTTGTCTGGCGGTGATATTAATACAGGCGTGCCTGAGTCAGATTTACAGCATGCCGAACCTGACTTCAAAGGCATGAGCCTGCTAGGCTATGATGCTATGGCCATTGGCAACCACGAGTTTGACAACTCGCTAGATGTGCTTGACAAGCAAATTGCCTGGGCCAATTTCCCGCTTCTGTCCGCTAATATTTTACATAAGCACAATGGCGAGCACGCCTATCAACCTTATACTATCATCGACAAGCATGGACTAAAGATTGCGATTATTGGATTAACGACCGTTGATACAGTGAAAATCGCCAATCCAGAGTTTGTTGGGGGCTTAGATTTCGTAGACCCTGCGCCTATCACAGCCCGGCTATCTAAGCAGATCAAATCACAATACAACCCTGATGTAACCATTGCAGTAACCCACATGGGCCATTACCACGACGCGTCTTTTGGGATTAACGCTCCAGGCGACGTGACACTTGCCCGCAATGTGCCTGAAGGTACGCTCGATATGATCATCGGTGGTCATTCACAAGAACCCGTGTGTATCGACGACAATGGTGCTGAAGACAATAATTTCGTACCTGGAAAGGCATGTAAACCAGATCAACAAAACGGTATCTGGATAATGCAAGCTCATGAATGGGGTAAATATGTCGGTAAAGCAGTATTCAAAATTTCAGACGGTAAAAAAACACTGCAAAGCTATGAATTATTACCGGTTAACCTTAAAAACGACCAAGGACAATGGGCGACAAATTACATCGAACACGACCCTGAATTGAAAGCGTTCCTTGCTCCGTACCAGGAAGCAGGTGAAAGTAAAATATCGGGTGCGGTCGGTGAGGTTGATGCTTTTCTGGATGGGCGCAGAAACACCGTTCGCTTTCAACAAAGTCCGTTGGGCGATTTAGTTATCAAAGCGCAAATGGCGGCTGTCGGAGCGGATTTTGGTTTTATCAGTGGTGGCGGTATACGTGCCAGTATTAAGGCTGGAGAAATCAGCTATAAAGATATTCTCACCGTACACCCATTCGGAAACCGAATTGCTTACATCGATTGGCGTGGTGAGCAGCTGCTTAACTACTTGTCTGTTGTAAGCCGCTTTCCGCCTGACTCTGGTGCTTATTTGCAATATCACGGTATCGAGTTCGATTTGCTCAATGGCGAGCTCGCTAACGTAAAAATCCAGGGTAAGCACGTTGAGCCAGATAAAACTTATCGCATGAGTATTAATAGCTATAACGCTGCCGGAGGTGATGGCTACCCAGTCTTAACCGACCTGCCTGGGTTCACAGCGACAGACAGTACCGATGCTCAGGTCCTGAAAGACTATATTGAACGTCATAGCCCTATTAAGCGCTCTTCTCTATAATCACGAGCAAAGGTTGGAGTAAACCAAGTATTTACCCCAACCTTCTACTTTCCTATCACTTCAACGTCATTCACACCCAGTGCCTTTAGCCCATAACTATGCAGTTTAGAACGTGAACCTTCACCATGTGCTTTTGGCGGGTAAAGCTTTACTCTTAAATCGGGCTGGTGTGTCAATAACTCATCCAGTGCGGCACGTATTTCACTGAGGGTCTTTTCCAGGCTGTTCGAAAAGTTAGGGCGTTTCCTGATGGTGTGCCCTAACGCCACTAAGCGATGAAAATACTTGTCAGCAATATCCAACAGCTCATCTGGAAGCTCTTTATTCTGGTTCAATGACACTTTTGGGTTATGTAAACAAAACTCCAGTAAAGCAAGATAAAAACACAATGGTTTATTAGCCAGCTGAACCTGACACGTCTTATCTCCGCTAAGACATAAGGTCTTCGAGTATAGATCTACAACCAGGTGCTGAGGTTGAGGCTTGGCCGCCACCGTTGTCGCAGTTTGCCGCTTTGCTTGTTCTCTTTTATTAGACACAGATTTATAAAAGGTAAGATTTAACAATGCGATTAAAATTGGAATAATGTACAACCAGAAGTTATGGCTGGTATTAACCTCATAGCCAACCGCCGTATCTCCGTCAGCGCCTGACAGTAGCAGCTGGCCTTCTTTTAACTCTCCATCACTGCTGGCGATGCTTACAATGCGGATCCGACTGGTTTTCTTTTGTAAATTGTCATTGAGCGCATCAATGTAGGCTTGCACCCGGGTCGCGTCGCCGGCGTAATTCAAATGCGGGACCGCAATAGGGAGCCTGTTCTTATCCAGCGCCACTCTCAACTTGATACTGTCTAAATCCTGCTCGATAGCATGTCTAATTGCTTGTTCATGTGCAAAAACAAAAATCACCGTAAAAATGACACTATATATAGCAAACGCAAGCATGCCCGTTTTACGACTCATTTTTTTCTCCAATAAAATAAACAGGTAACTCATTGCATTGCCAGTACAAATCTAACTCGTCAAAGTAACTTGAGCCATTGTTTTTAGCAACTTCCTGCAACAGATTCTGTAACGCACAAGCCAAATCTGTGTTGTCGACATCCATTTTCATGTACCAACGGCTACCACTAATATTCTCTCCAATCGGTGTAATATAATTAGCAGAAAAGCGGCTTTCGTCGCTTTCCTGCCAATAAGTGGCGATAATGTCTAACTCGCCAGATGATAGTTTTTCTCTCAGCACCTGATGAGAGCTGACGTACTGAATATCCAGCACACGCATATCCAGCTCAAGCCGTTTAAACATCTGTTTAGGAATAATGTGGCCGGAACGACTGGTGGGATAATCAAGCAAGCCGATTTTTTTATCTAAAAAATAAGCTTTGTCTAATCTCGGTTTTTCCCGATTGGAGATAAAAAAGGCTGTGTAGGTAGGGTAACCTACGACTGGCATATAATTGTAAGTCGACTGCGCCTTCAGCGCGGCCATAACGTTATCTTTTGACAATGTCAGATCAGCAAGTCCCTTCGCGATATAGTCAATTTGCTCAGCCAGCTCACCACTATAGCGAACTTCGACGTGGCCATACTGTTTGGCTACAACCTCATCCTGACACAAGGCAGGCGCTAGCCTGCGGGCCAGTGGTTCAACGGGTACATGGACCCTAAATACGGCCTGGTTACTGCTGGAGCGCGTCTTACATGAGACGCTACTTTCAACCAGTTTTGGTAACTCTCCAATGGGCCTGGCCGTGAGGTTACTGGCAAGTAACCAACAGCACCAGACTGAGAGAAACAAAACTGTAACAATAGTTGTTTTATTGCTTAGAGAGTGATTATATTTCAAAACATCATATTTCTTTTATTGCGCGCCCCTATATTAGATCAATTTTTATTACTCATTGCAATAGGTAATCTTACTAAAAAGACATAAACCATTGTTTTTACTGCTTTATTAACAAGAAATTATGAATCTCATTGAGTCCTTTTCTTTTTCTGAAAAATCCGGACAATTGGCCGCATTCCAAATGAGTAAACAATACCCATTTTAGGTAATGAGAGATTTTGATGTTACGAGCTTCTATTAAGGGTTTAGCGTTATCTGCGCTGCTGATCAGCACTAGTGCTTGGTCCTGGGGCATGAATGGCCACAGAGTAGTGGGCGAATTAGCCCAACAGCACCTCACCCCGGCAACAGAAAAAGCGGTAAAAGCCCTGTTATCTGAAGATTCTTTGGCCGAGGTATCTACCTGGGCAGACGAAATGCGTGCTAATCCAGATACGTTTTGGAAAAAACAATCTGGCAAGTGGCATTACATCAATATTAAAGATCCCAGCAAGATGGCTCAACACAACAAAGCGATTGAGCACAAACATCAGGTTAAGCATATTCTCGATGGGATCAATTACGCCGTTACCACACTAAAAAATACCAAAGCCTCAAAAGAAGACAAGCAGTTTGCCTTAAAGTTCCTGGTGCATCTTGTAGGTGATGCTCATCAACCATTTCATGCAGGTCGTAGCGAAGATCGAGGCGGTAACTTAATTAAAGTGACCTTTTTTAAAGAAGAAACTAATCTACACTCCGTATTCGATACTAAACTCATTGAGCATCAGTCTCTGTCATATCGCGAGCTAAGCGACTTTATTATCACGCGCGACAAGCAGAAAATTGCTCACATGTTAGACAGCCGCCCTGCCGACTGGCTTTTGGAGTCAAATCAAATAGCTGAAAAGATTTATGACAGCAATGAAACTGACATCAGCTGGGGGTATATTTACAGGTACACCCCCGTTGTAAAGTCTCGGCTTCTACACGGTGGGATTAGGCTAGCTGGATTGCTAAACCAAATTTTTGACAAAAATTCAAGGCCACTCGAAACTGCATTGAAAGCAGTTAAGTGAACTTGACGATTATTATTTAATAAACCTATAACACGGGAAACAACATAATGAAAACGCAACTACGCAAAACGGCCCTATCGCTTGCAGTTATTGCAGGTATTGGCGCTAGTGGTGCTGCATTCGCTAACGAAACCTCTTCATCTGTTAAAGGTCAGATCGTTGGCCCTAACGGCAACCCTGCCGTAGGTACAACTATTACGATCATGCACTTACCTACTGGCTCTACAAAAGTCACAAGTGTTAACGATGCAGGTTACTTCAGTGCCAAGGGTCTGCGCGTTGGTGGTCCTTACCAAATTATCGTTGATTCAAACAAATATGAAGATCAGCTGCTAGAAAACGTTTATCTTTCTCTGGGCTCTGAATACCCAGTAAACGTTCAACTTCAGCCTGAATCGAGCATGGAGCAAATCGTTGTTACTGGTCGTCCAATCAGCCAGATGTCTGGTGGTACAGGTCCAGCGGCAACTTTCACTTTAGAAAACCTGCAAGAAGCACCGGCTATCAACCGTGATCTGAAAGACATTGTACGTGCAGACCCACGTGTATATGTTGATGAAAGCCGCGGTGCAATTCAGTGTGGTGGTGGCCACCCTCGTTTCAACAGCCTGACACTTGATGGCGTTCGCATGAACGACAACTTTGGTCTGAGCTCAAACGGCTACCCAACCGTTCGCGCACCTTTCTCTTTCGACTCTATCGAGCAAGTAGCTGTTGAGTTGGCACCTTTCGATGTTCAATACGGTGGTTTCACGTCTTGTAACATCAACGCAGTTACTAAAACTGGCTCAAACGAAATCCACGGTGGTATTTTCTACGACTACACCAGTGATTCTATGAAAGGCGACAAAGCAGACGGCGAAGAGTTTGATCCAGGCAACTACACTGAAAAACGTTATGGTTTCAACGTAGGTATGCCAGTTATCAAAGACAAACTATTCTTATTCACTTCATACGAAAAGTTAGAAGGTGTAGAGCAGTTTGAATACTCAGCGTTTGGCCCTGAAGCAAAAGTAACCAGTGCTGAGCTTGAGCAGATCCGTGGTATCGCTACAAGCAAGTATGGCTATGATATCGGTACTATGATTCCAAGTATGCCGGTTGAAGATGAAAAGCTACTTGTTAAGTTAGACTGGAACATCAACGACGCACACCGTGCTAACATCGTCTACAACTACAACGATGGTTTCCAACTTTCTCAGTCTGATCAGAGCAGCTCAAAGCTTCCACTGGACAGCCACTACTACGAGCAAGGCGCTGAGTTTACATCAATCGTTACATCACTTTACTCAGACTGGAATGATGAGTTTTCTACAGAAGTGCGTATCGGTAAATCAGACCTTGACGCTCGCCAGGAATCTCTTGATGCAGCAAGCGGCTTTGGTGAATTCCAGGTAAGAACACCAAGTGGTGGTACAGTATATTTCGGTCCGGACGATTCTCGTCAAGCAAACGACCTTGACTGGGACAACTTCACAGTAAAACTGGCTGGTACTTACTATCTGGATCAACACACTATTACAGCTGGTTATGAGTACGAAGATCTGAACGTGTTTAACTTGTTCATGCAGCACACTCAGGGTGAGTTCCGTTTCGACTCAATTGAAGACTTTGATAACAAGTTAGCTTCAGATATCTACTACAACAACGCAGCTGGTACAAACAACCAAAATGATGTTGCAGCGTCATTCTCTTATCAGCAGCACACATTCTACATCCAGGATGAGTACAGCTTCACTGATATCGATGCGACTCTGACATTCGGTTTACGTTATGACAAGTACACTAGTGATGACCGTCCAACGAAGAATGATAACGTTGCTGCGCGCTATATCATATTAGACGGCAGTGAAGAAATGACTGCTGTTGCAGGCCCTAATGGAACCACACAATCCGTTGCCGGCAAACCTCTAGACAATAGCAAAAATATGGATGGCATCGACCTGCTGCAACCTCGTGTAGGTTTCAACTGGTATGTTGATGACGCACTTGAGGTGCGCGGCGGTATTGGCCTGTATTCAGGTGGTAACCCGAACGTTTGGGTTTCTAACTCATACTCAAATGACGGTGTTACACAAATTGGCACATACCGTGGTGACTTCGACATGTCTGGTGCAACCTTCACAAACTTCAACGGCGGTACACCTGGTTTCGACGTACCACAAGAAATGTTTGATGAAGTAGCGAGTAAAACAGTCGGCGCGGGTGACGGTGCTGTAAACCTTATCGCACCTAACTTCGAATTACCTTCTGAGTGGAAGTTTGCACTTGGTGCAACTTATACTACTGAAGATGAGTATGTATTCAGCGCTGACTGGCTATACACGAAAAAACGTGATTCGGCACTCGTTATTGATATTGCGTTGAAAGAGTCTGGCGAGACCACATTTGATGGTCGCCCTATTATCGAAGCATTTGATCCAAATGACTCTCGCTCTGGCGACTACATGCTGACTAACGTCTCAGGTGATGACGGTGAAGCACAAACTCTGTCTTTCTCTGTTGCTAAGCGCTACGAGAATGGCATCAACTTCACATTGTCTTATGCTTACACTGATTCAAAAGACGTAAACCCAATGACTAGCTCAACTGCTGGCTCGAACTACGGTAACCTGGCAGTAAGTAACCCGCGAAACCCTGGCTTAGCAACTTCTGATTATGAAGTACCACACCGCTTTACGCTTCAGCTAGGTTACAAGCAAGAGTTCTTCGACGGTTATGCGACTAAGTTCAACCTGTTTGGACAAGCAAGTGAAGGCCAGCCTTACAGCTATCTGTACGACCACAACCGTCGTGATGGCACTTATAACTGGGGCGACTCTAGCTGGAACTCATCTGGTCGTCAGCTAATTTACGTTCCACTTGAAAACGATCCTAACGTAAGTTACGACATGTCTGCTTCAGAGCTTCAAGAGTTTAATGACTTTATCGCGGCTGAAGGACTTGAGCGTGGTCAAATCGTTGCTCGTAACTCTAAGAATGCAGACTGGTTTGTTAAATTTGACTTCAAAGTTACTCAAGAACTGCCTGGCCTAATGGATGGTCATAAAGGTGAAGTATTCTTCGTAATCGACAACCTGACTAACCTACTGAATGATGACTGGGGCGTTATGCGCAAAGGTGATTTTGTGGGTAACAACATTGTTCAAGTACACAATGTTGACGGTAAGTTCGTATACTCAAACTTTGACGCAGACTCAGTTCAGCCTTCAATCCAAAAAGATGCATCTCTTTGGGAAATGCGTGTAGGCGTTAAGTACACTTTCTAATATCTAAAACACGTAATTAGATAATCTCAAAGGTCAACTTCGGTTGACCTTTTTTCGTTCTAACTCTGTAATTAGCAAATCGCTTGTGCTTAAGACAGATAAACAAAGTCAGAGTGACACAATAATTAGCAACCTCATGCCGCCTATGAGAATTAAAAAAGAGCTGTTAATCTCATTAAGTGTAGAGTCCAGCCTCTTACAATAAGTAATACCAATTTCACTTAATACCTGTTCTATTTTGAAGGAGCAAATTGGTATAAGGCTGAATGTGAGTTAAGGCCTAAGATTTAACGGGTGAGAAAGTGCCCTTCCAGCTTTTGCATCATCACTAACAGCGCCTGTTTTTCTTCGGGATTTAGTTCACTCAACAATGTGCTTTCCCACGCCAGTGCTTGCGGCGTTAAAGTTTCGTACAATGCTAGCCCCTGCGGAGTCAGGTGCATTTCTGTTGCACGTTTATCTGTCTCACTTTGCTGCGCCACCAGCATACTCTGTTGCTGCAACTGTTTAATAGCGCGTGACACCGTTGATTTGTCCATGCTTGCCAGATCGCATAGCTGTTTGGCTGTTGCACCCGGATGCTGAGCCAGATGAACCAATACCCGCCACTGCGGCACTGTCAGTCCTGCTTGCTCGTACACTTCGGAAAAGGCTTCACTCATGGCATTCGCCAGTCTCACCATGCGATAAGGAAGAAATTCATTAATATCAAATGCCACTATAAAGCTCCAGGTACACCGGCCCTATTCCTGTACATAAAAATTTACACATCAATATTGGCCAAAGATTGAAAATACTCTCACATGAGAGTATCTTTACAAAAAACATCAACGGAGTCTATGCAAAATGAGTGCAGAATTCGAGTACATGAGTGGTTTTGGTAATGAATTTGAGACTGAAGCCCTGCCAGGTGCCCTGCCTGTCGGTCAGTTTTCACCACAAAAAGTAAAATATGATTTATATGCTGAGCAGTACAACACCACTGCTTTCACAGCACCACGCGCGGAAAATCGCAGAAACTGGTTTTACCGAATTCGCCCTTCAGTTGTGCAGGGTGATTACCAGGCTATGGACAATGGTCTGTTGCGTACAGCGCCGATCACTGAAGTCCCGACACCTCCAACTATGTTGCGTTGGAACCCGGTTGAAGTTCCCGCTGAAAAAACAGACTTTATCGATGGCTTAGTGACTATGGCAGCTAATGGCAGTGCGAACGGCCAGGCTGGTATAGGTATCCATGTCTACGTTGCCAACGCTTCTATGGAAGGTCGTTATTTTTACAATGCTGACGGCGAGCTACTGTTTGTGCCTCAGCTTGGTGAACTGGTACTTCACACAGAGTGCGGCAAGCTGGCAATTAAGCCGGGCGAAATTGCCGTGATCCCACGCGGTATTAAGTTCCGCGTTGAGCTACTGAGCGATCAGGTCCGTGGTTACATCTGTGAAAACTATGGAAACCCTTACATTTTACCTGAGCGTGGGCCAGTAGGTGCCAATGGCTATACAAATGAACGTGACTTCCTATATCCGGTTGCCTCATTCGAAGACTTAGAAGGTGATTTCGAGCTCGTCGCTAAGTTCAATGGTAACCTGTTCCGCTGTGATATCGGACATTCTCCGTTAGATGTTGTTGCCTGGACTGGTAACAGTGCCCCTTATAAATATGATCTGGCCCGTTTTAACGTGATGAACACCGTCAGTTTCGACCACCCGGATCCGTCAATTTTTACAGTACTGACTTCACCTTCTGGTACACCTGGTGTAGCAAACGTCGACTTTGTTATCTTCCCGCCACGCTGGATGGTTGCAGAAAATACTTTCCGTCCACCTTACTACCACCGCAATATCATGAGTGAGTTTATGGGCCTGATTGAAGGTGTTTATGATGCAAAAGAGCATGGTTTTGTACCCGGAGGCATGAGCTTGCATAACTGTATGTCGCCGCATGGCCCTGAGGCTGATGTTTTCGAAAAAGCGTCGAATGCAGAACTTGAGCCACAACGTTATGAAAATACACTGGCGTTCATGTTTGAGTCGCGTTACGTCATTTCTCCGACCAAGTACGCACTGGAAGGTAAAGAGCGTCAGCCAAATTACCTTGATTGCTGGAAAGGCATCAAAAAGTACTACAAAGGTGCATAAAATAAATTGGTAAATAGCATATGACAGATTAAGCGGGCTCAATGCCCGCTTTTCATCGTATTTTATTCGCCCTCAATATTGAGCAGGCTATTTTATAGCAGAGCCAACGTCGTGAACAAAAGGACCAAACATGAAACTGTATACTTATTTTCGCTCTTCTGCCGCATACCGTGTGCGAATCGCACTCAACCTGAAAGACCTGGATCATGAATTAGTACCGGTTAACCTGCTAAAGTCAGAACAACAAGGAACTGACTATCTAAGTAAAAACAATCAGGGACTACTGCCTGCACTGGAAACAGATCAGGGCGTACTGGCTCAGTCATTGGCTATTTTGGAATGGCTGGAAGAAGCTTATGAAGCTGCTCCATTACTGCCTGCCGATAGCTGGGAAAAAGCACAAGTGCGCAACTTCTGTTACGCTATTGCTTGCGATATTCATCCGATAGACAATCTCAGAGTACTAAAATACCTGAGTAACGAGCTATCTGTGTCAGATGAGCAAAAAAACACCTGGTATCGTCATTGGGTAATTGAAGGGTTTAAAAAGTTAGAAGTAATGCTTGGCGACAGCCTGTTTTGTTTCGGTGATAAGCCAACGCTTGCTGATGTTTGCCTGGTACCTCAGGTTTATAATGCGCTGCGCTTCAAAGTCGATATGAATGATTTCCCTAAAATTGCGCGTATCTACGAACACTGTAATACACTGCCGGCATTTATAGATGCGGCACCGGAAAACCAAGCCGACGCCCCTCAGTAAAAACGGCTTCAGGAGCGTTGAGAATACGCTCCTGATACCGCCGGTTCAACTATTTAAGTGCACTGTGCACCTGGTCTAAGTGCACCAACAGATCGTGCCCGAGATCTGTTAGATAACCCCCGTCAGGCTGATCAATCACCCCTTTGGCATATAACCGCTCGGCTGCCGATAGAATATCCTGATCTGCATTTTTGTGTATTTTTATCCCCTGATGCAAGCTACTACGTGGAAATTTCACCAGTAGTTCCAGCTCAGCCATTAGTTTTTCATCAAATGCCATATTCCCTCCTGAGACCATAAAATAGGCCCGACTTCTGCATGTATTACAACAACTGACAAACCCAAAAAAAGGGTGTCAGCACATTACCAATAGCTAAGGTGTATAGTACATTAGCTTTACCCCCTTAAATTTAGCTCGAACTTGGAGTTATGCCATGAAAAATAAGCTAATTTGCTTTTTATTTACAATTTTATTGATTCCACTCAAAGGTGTAGCCTACAGCAACGAGACGAATCTCTACCTCGAGCAGTTACAGGCGGTGTGCTGGTATCAGGATCTTCGTTATACGGAGGGCGCAGTAATCAAACAAGCCGAAATGTTGTATGTCTGTACTCATCGCTATAAAAACCAGCCGCAAAGCCCGCTGATATGGCTTAAGCTGGACGATAAGGGCGAACCAATCAGAGTAGAAATGAAAGGTAAAATCAGGGTACACTAGTCTCTTTAATTAAGCGAACAAAGCAGTATGAGTGGATCACAACCCAATAACCCTTTGCATGGGGTCAAACTTCAGGACATCGTAGAACGCCTGGTTGAGCAACTCGGTTGGCAAGCCATGGCAGAAGCAGTGGATATCAATTGTTTCAAAAAGGACCCTTCAGTGAAGTCCAGTCTAAAATTTCTGCGTAAAACGCCATGGGCAAGAGACAAGGTGGAGGCGCTGTATTTGGACACCTTCCATGGCTTCAGCTGGCCAGAGATTAAAAAGCCTTAGTATAAACGCTTGTATGCTGCCTGAATCCGGCTGATTATCCGTGTCGGCACTTTCTTATTACACGCGAAATAAAGCTGAGTGTTCATGTTATCTATTGTCATAACCGGTTCGAGTTCACTACTCATAGGTTCACTCTTGCTCTTATGCGCAAATTGCGCATCACTCAAAATGACCAGGTCAACAATGTTCCGGCGCGCCGCAAGAAGCTGAAAAACGCGATCGAAAGATTGGATCAATAACAATTGTTGGCCTTCAACAAACCCCTGGCTTTTTAGATACTGATGGCTAAAGTTGTCACGTATCACCGCTATTTTATACTGTCTGGCTTGATCGAGAGAGTCGATACTGATGTTTGCGGTCTTCAAGGCATAAAATGAGGTCGTAAAGGCGCCAATGGGAAATACCCAGTTGAATAAAGCATTGCGTTGCTCACTTTTAGCAATAGAAAAAATGCAGGTATTCGGATCGCGTTTAGCACTGTTGTAGGAACTACTCCAGTTATCAACAGAGATACGATAGTCTACTTGCGCTTCATTGAGCACAGAAATCACTTTCTCGGCAGCATGCCCCGTCAGCTCACCCTCTCCATTCACATACTGAAAATGTGCAAAGTTCTCAGTTACCAGAGTCAGTGTATAAGCGGATACGCTTGCATTACCTAAGGCCAGCCACAAAAAAACAAACCAGCGTACCAAGCATCGCTCCTTATGATCGATTCAGAATGCAATTTTTAATATAGGAAAATATTCGGATGCTGTGAATATAAAAGTAGGTAAATTTTTGATGAGATAGCATAAACGCGCATAATATGCGGCCACATAGAGGGCCTGGAACCCTCTATGTGCGTCTGATTAGCCTTTATTGATTGCGTCAATCAGGAATGCTGATAACTTAGCGCCTTCACGGAGCGTCGTTTCTGAGCTAGATAAACCTGCCAGCGAGCTATCAGTAAATGGGGCAATCTCCATCATATCAGCACCCGTGATAGGAAACTCTTTGCTTAGAGCCGTCAGTATTGTCATTGCTTCATCTGGCGTCATACCGCCTGATTCTGGTGTACCCGTTGCCGCAGCAAACTGCTCATCCAAAGCATCAATGTCAAAACTCACGTACAACTCGTCAACCTTGTCTTCCTTCAGCTGCTTAATCACCTGCTCTATAATGGCCTCAGCGCCTTGCTCTCGGATCTCGTTTGCCCAGTGCTGTTTAACACCGAATGTTGACTCCCAATGCTGTTTGCTCTTGCCGCTTGAGCGGATCCCGAACTGGATCAAATGGTGCGGAGCTGGCAAAAACTCCAATATATGAGTACACCATGAGCCAAAGCAAAGATCGATACCCAATCGCTCCACCAGCAGGTCGGTGTGCGCATCGAAGTGGATTATTGCAGTACGTTTACCCTGATCACGTTTCGCCTTAAGGTAGGCTTTGGTAAGAGGATAGCTGATTGAGTGGTCGCCGCCGATACCAAAAATGCCTTTATCTGGATAATTCGCGTAAAAACCGTCACAAACGTCCTCTGTGATAGACAAAGGAGATACATGGTAATCGCTATTTTCGTCCTGATAGAGTGCTTTTTGACAGTTGCTGATTGTCCCTTCATTTAGATACTTATCATGCAGGAGATGAGGGATTACACGCACGTCTCCTAAATCAAACGCACTCACTTGTGGCTGCTGTGTCAGCAATGTCGAACGAAGGAACAATGGACCCCAGTTCGCCCCTCTCAAAATACCACCACCACAGTCGGAGCTGATCCCCAAAATGGCGGCTTTGTGCTCACTTTCACCCAGTGCATTTAATGACGCTTTCCATAGAGGTTCAATGTTTTCTGTCTGCCCGTAGAGTTTTTCGCGCAACGCCGCCTTTCTTTCTTTCGCCGTGTTAACGGTAAACACGCCATCCCCGGGCGGACACAGACAGTTTTCTATTTTCTGATGAAATTTTGCTTTGCTATCACTCATTGAGACCTCCTCAGTCAACTGCATAAACATGCCACGCCGTTACTCACGGATTTATTGCCAGGTTCACTGAATAGACAGGGAAAATTCCCTAAAAATATCAAACACCTTTCACAACAAAAACATCAAAGCCATAGCTTTCAATGAGTTACGAATATAAAGTGGACTTTAAAACGCTAAAATATACTGTGCTGGTGTCGGTATAACATGGCTGGGAGATAAGTCAACCGCTCTGGCACCACCGAAGTTTGCCAAAACGGTTGAATATGCAGGCTAAGTGTTTGCTTATTCGTATTTTCTGGGTTTTTTGGTTTTGATCGTTGCAATGTAACCATGCCAACTTGCGTAAGCAAGCAACGGCATTATCACGATAAACCCTGCCGTTCCTGTTAAGAAGCCTACGATAACCAAAACACCAATTGTCGCGCCCCATACAACCATCGCCGCAGCATTGGATCTCACTGCGTGAATTGACGACACCACCGCAGTCATAATGTCGACACGACGCTCCATCATTATCTGTGGCGTGAACGCAGATATCGCAAACACAGTCACAACCAGAATGCCCCCTACCAAGGTCCCCAACCCAAGGAATGCCGATAATTGCTCAAAGTTGGGGTTTGGCACATTGGGATAGAGCGCATGAATGAGCGCAGCAAGACGCATCCAGACAATCATTATCACCATCAGTAAAATGGCGAACCCCCATTCTCCTGCAGGATTTCTGAACATAGATTTGAGGCTGTGACCAAGCGTAGGTTTGTGCCCTTTCTCCAGCTCCCAAGCTACATCATAAAGGCCAGCGGCAAATGCGGGGCCAATCAATGCAAATGCAACGGCAGCGGGTAAGATCACAAGGTGCGAATCAACTTCAAATGCCAGCCACATAATCGCAGCAGGTATTGTTGTGAAAACCAGTCCATATATGAGACTGAGTAAAGGTGCTCTGGCGATGTCTTTGAACGCCAATGCAAGCCAGTGAAAAGCCACAAAGGGGCTTAACTTGTTGCTTTCAAAACAGCGGGCAAACTCTGTGTGCTTGTCTATCGATTGTGTTGTAGGCATTGTAGGTATTCCCCATTTGCTTCTCCTTATTAAGGTTTAGAAGACAGTCGACAATGTTGCAAGCAATTGGTTAATTTGAATGATACCTAAGGTTACAAACGACCCTGTTTCGCGCTAGTATCTTTGTATAGTATTAGTGAACAACCTATTGTTTAAGATGCCATTACACCTCAAATTGGTAATTTATCCAGAGCAATTATAGGATTTAAATTAAAAAACACATTTGTCATGCTCAAAGGTCAAGATAAGGACATTCGTCCTGTACTTAAATGCAGGTAAAATTGACCATTGGGGTTTAGAACTATACAAGGTTTATATATGGAAAAGGTATTTCACCTGGGTCTTTCGAAAGCAGATCTCAACGGTGCAACACTGGCTATCGTACCTGGCGACCCTAAACGTTCAGAGCGTATTGCTTCGCAACTCGACAACCCTAAATGTCTGGCTCAAACCCGAGAGTTTCATGTGTATCTTGGCGATATCAAAGGCCAATCTATCGTGATTTGCTCAACCGGTATTGGTGGCCCCTCAACTTCGATTGCTATTGAAGAGCTGGCTCAACTGGGTGTAAATACCTTCCTTCGTATTGGCACCACTGGCGCTATCCAGCCACATATTAACGAAGGTGATATTCTGGTCAGCACAGCTTCTGTGCGCCTTGATGGTGCCAGCCAGCACTTCGCCCCACTTGCCTACCCGGCTGTGTCTGACTTCCACTGTACCGCGGCCATGGTCGAGGCTTGTGAACACATGGGCGTCACCTATCACACGGGCATTACTGCTTCGAGTGATACTTTCTATCCGGGTCAGGAACGATATGATACCTTCTCGGGATATGTACCAAAAGCATTTCAGGGCTCATGCGAAGAATGGCAAAAGCTCAATGTTATGAACTATGAGATGGAATCCGCAACCCTGTTTACTATGTGTGCTGCGCTGAGACTAAAAGCAGCCTGTGTCGCAGGTGTACTGGTTAACCGTACCCGTCAGGAGATCCCGAACGTGGATCATCAGATGGTTGAAAAAAATGCGGTCTCTGTCGTCATCAAAGCCGCTGAACTGGTACTGGAAAAAGCAAAGCAGGCTTAAGCCTGCTTGGACTCTATCAGATAATAATGTAGCTTTAGCGTTTCGTTAAAGCTGCTTATTACAGCTTCTGTCACCGCACGCTGGTTTTCTCTTCCTTTTGTTTCTACCAAAGTCGCCCGCTCTAGCTTAGCCTCAGCTAGTATTTCACCGCTCATAGCCAACTGGCTCAGTGCACTTTGCATCGGTGATAAACTTGGGCTGTACGCTGCATTTTCGACATAACGACCATAAAAACGCTTACCGCTTTTCATCACCAACTCAGCCGCAGCTATGTTTTTGGTGTATGGTGCATAAACCTGGCTAAGGTGACTGACCAGTTTATCGGATAACTCACCCACCTTATTGATAGCGATCGGCGCACTGTCAAATAGCGATTCCTGATTGCCTAAATCTGTGGGCCCAAAGTCTCCCGGCAGCAGTTGCGATAGCGTCGTCTCCCCCGTCGGCAAGGTGATTTTCAGCTCTTTTGCATTACTTAGTTCATTCATAAACTGGCGGCAGTAACCACAAGGGGCTGCTGTGATATCCAGGCTGGTAATTTCCTTGGCACCATTTAGCCACGCATTGTTAATAGCAGCTTGCTCTGCATGTACCACTAAAGACAACGCCCGGTGTGAAAACTCCAGGTTAGCACCCAGGAAATAATGATCGCTGTGTTTGTCGTATGCCACGGCACCGACCAGAAAAGAAGAGATGGGGGCCTGAGCAAAGCTTGCTGCGTAGGGCAACAACGCCTGGCCTAGCTGAGTTTTACTACAGCCCAATAAGGCCTGAATATGAGTTTGAAGTTCGGAATTTAGTACGCCGTTGGCGGTTTTGCACGCTTCCAGTACGGAAGGAATTAGCTTGTTGTCAGTATCTGCCATATATCGTTATTATTCGCACAGACTTATGCCTGTACAGCGCTGTTTTGCGCTTGTTTCATGGCAGACCAGTTTACGCCTGAATCAGCTTTTACTCAACCATTCCTTCGCACTTTTGAAGCACTCGAAATTCTCCGCGTTGATGCCAAAACGCTGTACCTTTTGTAAAAATAAATCATGCATAAAACCCTCTATACCAACCACCCTGGCAATCTGCATGTTTTTAACCTGATGTGCGACTTTTGGCATGATATTAACCACATCAATTGCTGCAAACCGGTGCTCCAACTCAGAAACATCCACCAGTAACTTACTACTGCGATGTTTAGAAGCGTAATTGTTCGCTGCCTTATAAGCATTAACAACATCATCTACCCCTGCTTTGCCTCTGAGGGTCATCATGATCAGGGTTGTGGTTTCATCATATGTGATACTGGTTGAAAGCGTTGACATTTCAGCCTCTGACTATTGCCTTAATCAGTGTTAAGCGCGTTTACAAGGTAGCAGGGGATTCTAGTTAATTAAGAATTGATGTCAACAAAACAACCATAAAAAACTAGATAAAATGAAAAAACCAACCCTATAGGATTGGTTTTTGTTATGAGAGAATAAAACAGCTATTGCAGCAAATGAAATTAACCCGTATTTCTTAGTCCAGCCGCAATACCCATCATAGTAATCATCAGTGCACTGTCTAAGTCCTGATTATCTTTATCCCGGGTCCGTTTAAGTAATTCAACCTGAAGTACATTAAGTGGATCAGTATACGGGTTTCGTAATTCGATTGATTCACGGATCCAAGGTTGTGCTGACAGTAGTGAACCTTTTGGTGCATATTTTTCGATGAAGAGCGTAGCCTCTTTGAGTTCTTTCCGCAAAGACTCCCCAAGTGGGCGCAACTGAGCTGGAACCAGGCGTTCATCATAGTATTCGCTTAGCCAGAGATCTGTTTTACAAAATACCATTTCCAGCATCTCAAGACGTGTTCTGAAAAATGGCCACTGCTCACTCATCTCGCCCAGCAGCGCTTCACCATGCGTCTTCACAACACTTTGTATGCCTGCCAAAGCGCCAAGCCAGGCTGGTAACATTAAACGATTTTGACTCCAGGCAAAGATCCAGGGGATGGCGCGAAGGCTTTCTATCCCACCTTGTGGTTTTCGTTTCGCAGGACGGGAGCCCAAAGGCAGCTTCGCCAACTCGATTTCAGGCGTCGCAGCTCTAAAATAAGACACAAAGTCTGCATTACCGCGAACAAAATCCCGATACTGATTACAAGAGTGTTCACTCAGTAATGCCATGGCATCGCGCCAGTCAGACTTAGGTTGTGGTGGTGGATAAAGGTTATTTTCGATAATAGCACTGGCGTACAGAGACAAGCTTTGAATGGCAACCGGTGTCAGACCGAATTTGAAGCGGATCATCTCTCCTTGCTCCGTCACACGTAAACCATGACTCAATGACCCGGGAGGCTGGGAACGCAATGCCTGTGCAGCTGGTGCCCCACCCCGACCTATAGTACCACCACGACCATGGAACAGGTGCATTTCAACCTGATATTGCTCACCTACTTCAATGAGCTGCTCCATCGCAAGGTACTGTGCCCAGCCTGCTGCCATCATGCCTGCATCTTTGGCAGAATCAGAATACCCAATCATGACATACTGCTGCTGACCCACGTGTCCTTTATACCAGCTGGAGTCGAATAACTGCTGCATCACTTTCTGCGCATTATTCAAATCATCCAGTGTTTCAAACAGTGGCGCTACAGGCAGCTTAAACTGACAACCACTTTCCTGAAGTAACAGTTCGACAGCCAGCACATCTGATGCCTCTTTGGCCATAGAAATAATATAGATCCCCAGAGCTGCTCTATCCTGGTTAGCAATAACGGCAAAAGTATCAAGAACCTCTTGTACTTCCTCACTGGGTTGCCAATGCTTAGGTAATAATGGGCGTCGCGACGATAATTCAGATAACAAAAACGCCTGCTTGTCCTGCTCTGACCATTGCCCGTAATCACCTACTCCCAAATAGCGCGTGACTTCTGACAACACATCACAATGTCTGCCTGAATCCTGACGAATATCCAGTTTACACAGCTGTACGCCAAAACACCTTAGTCTGTGCACGACATCCAGCAGCATACCATTAGCCACCACTTCCATTCCGCACTCGGTCAGTGAGCGATAACAAATATTCAGCGGTGTCATCAGTTGTTCTGTGCAGCGGATCTTGTCCTGATACGAGCTGGGTTTTTGTTTGATCTTGTGCTCCAGAGACAATATCGTCTCATTAATATCAGCTTTGAGCTGTTTGAGCAGCGCGCGATAGGGCTCCGGATGATCCCCTGTCAGGCTTTTCAATTCCTCATTCGCCGGTGCCATTGACAGCTCAGAGCTCAGCACATCCAAATCACGATAATACAAATCCAGCGCCATCCAGCGCCCGTGGTCAAGCACGCTCTGAGTAACTTGCGCAGTCACATTAGGATTACCATCTCTGTCTCCTCCCATCCAGGAAGCCAGACTAATCGGTGCATAGTCTTCCGGGAGCGTAATACCAAGTTGTCCCTCAGCAAGTTGGGTGAGCGTGCGGGTAAATTTTGGCACCGCATCCCACAGACTGTTTTCAATGACCGCAAAGCCCCACTTGGCTTCTTCAAGAGGGGTTGGACGCTTGTTTCTGATTTCATTGGTATGCCATGCCTGGCAGATCAGCTGTTCGATCCGCGCGATGACCTCATTTCGACACAAACTGCTATCCTGACACGCAGCCAGCTCAGACAAACAATCGCTCAGCTCAACATGCTTGCTGATCAAAGTGCGGCGAGTTACTTCCGTTGGGTGTGCCGTTAGTACCAGTTCAATAGATAGGTTTTCAATTACCTCAGCAACTTTGTGCTGATCTGTCTCACCCTGATTTACTTTTCTGGTGATCTCAGACAAGGTGGTTTGCAGCGTCTCAAACGGACCTTGCGGGCATCCTGAGTCAGAAATTGTGTGTTGCTGCTCTGCAACGTTTGCCAGATTAAGAAAATGACTAAACGCCCGACATACTGGCAGTAACTCTTCGTCAGGCAGGGACTGCAGGGTTTCAATTAACGTTTCTCTCGCCTGGGCATCACCACCGCGTGATGATTTAGCCAAGTGCCGGATCAACTCAACTTTTTTGAGTACCTCCGCGCCCTGGGAATGGGCGATGGTGGTGCCTAGTAGCTCGCCAAGCAGACTCACGTTTCTTTTCAATTCTGTGTATTGCTGTTGCATAACATGCTCCCTGAACAATTTTCACTCACTCCAATATACTGACTATACAGAGAAAAAGAAAAGATACTTTGATGACAGACAGAGGTAAAAAGTTATAAAAGCCACAAATGCAATTAATTATCATTTAATATTTGACATATAAATATTTACAAGTGATAATCATTCTCAATGAAGACCTGAACACCTCGTTGCTCAATTCTCCGTTTCCGGCTTCATTAACGTTGATATGCCAACAACTTTTCACAGGGGGAGTTGGCAGACGTACTCATTTACTTGCTACATTGCTCATATCAGTGACGGTTGATATGTATCAGAAAAGCCCGAAAGGGCTTTTTTTATTCTGCTTCAATCGCTTATACTATTCACTTGGCATTACTACTAGCTAAAACCGGCTCAACCCCAGACTGCTATACTCTGCACTTAGGTCTGGTGACTTACAACATCGGTTATGAAGGAGAACGCTCATGTGGCAAAAACTAACTTACGCACTGGCCTTTGTTGGCCTGCTCGCCAACACACCCGCTGCACAAGCCGGGCTCGAGGAAGGTATTGCAGCAGCCAATGCCGGACAATTTGATGTTGCGCTCAAAGAATTCCGATATCTTGCTGATATGGGATACGCACCGGGTATCTACGAGCTAGCCAAAATGCATGAAGGTGGATACGGTGTACCGAGAAACCCACGTAAAGCAGCAGAGCTTATGCAGCAGGCGGTTAAACTTGGCAGTGCCGACGCCATGTTTTCACTGGCCGTGATGTATGAGCAAGGTAGTGGCGTGAAACTCGACAAGCAAAAAGCAGTCGACCTGTTTATGGCCGCAGCCAGAAAAAACATGCCTGCAGCGCAGTTCAATCTGGGCGTAATGCACGCCAACGGAGATGGAGTAACACAAGATTACAACCAGGCGAAGTTCTGGTATGAACGTGCTGCTGCAAATAACTATACACTGGCCATGTTCAATCTTGCGCTTCTGTACTATCAAGGACTTGGTGGAGAGAAGAACATTCAACGCTCCTATATTTGGAACACTCTGGCAGAGTATAATGGCTATCGCCCTGCTTCAACCAGCCGCAGACTGGATGAAAAAAGCATGTCCCGCTCACAGCGAGAAGATGCACAGGAGATAGCTGATACCATTTATCATAAAATCCAGGCTGGGACCTATATTGCAGGGTCGCAAATTACAGAAGACTAGTCTGGAGTTTGCACAACCCGCACAAAAACGGCTTCATTGTGCGGGTTTCAGGAATAATATTACCCATCATTTTTTACACTCTATTTTCTACTCTCTGTGTAACCAACACCTGAAGAATACCCACCTTACGTTTTAACTCCTGCCAGATTAACAGTGAAAACTTAGTGATATTAAAATTGAAATATACGATAACAACCTGTAAAAAAAAGAATTTTATTGTCTCTTTTTGTAACCCTGTGAAGATTTCTACTTTCCGATATGATTTAATCCCTCCATCCCAAAACGGGAACATTTTGTAATTAAAATAAAGGTCATATGGATGTTTAAATATTCTAAAATTGCAATGGGTTTAGCAGCATGTTTTGCTCTGAGTGGATGTCTTGAAGTTGAAGACAATAACAACAACGATGAACTGGTCAACAAACTTGAGCAGCAAAATCAAATTTTACAAAACCAGCTTGATGAAAACAAAAAGCAAGCTGAGGCAGAGCTTGAGAAAGAACAGTTGCTTGAAGCTCCATTTACTATTATCGGTGGTATAAAAGGTGCAGTGGACGGTGTAGTTCTGTCAGACGTCCAGATCACACCTTATTTTGACGGCGAGTGGAAAGAGCCAATTGCGGTTGCTGAAGATGGCAGCTTCTCAATACCTAAAGTGCCTCAATACACCCCCGTTTTAATCAAAGTCAGCAGCCCTAGTAACGCGATTGTAACTAAGCTATTCACCCATCAAACGAATAGCTCAGGTGGTCGTACAGAGGCCATAAGCAATATTTTCGATTCACTGGTTGTTTCCAGGCCACACACAGTCAAGTTTGATGTGTTAAATCGCGAAAATTTCGAGAAAATAACCGAGCTGAGCTTTAAAGCGGTACCAGAGCTAGACGGTAGCTATTCAGGCATGGCAAGACATACTTACCGTCATTTGCTAGAACAAAACAACACTGCCGCCACTTACAACGAAGAAAATGGCAACTATGAGCTGGTTGTGGCAGAAGGCGTACCATTCGCACTTGAAGTAGATTTGGATGTCGACAACGATGGTCTTAATGACTATCAGATTAGCACGGAGCGAGACAGCTACTATTATTCAACTTCGAGTAACTCACTGGAATTTCACAACTTTAATCCAGTAAAAACACCAACTTTGTACGCCACTGTTAACGAGTTGAATGAATATGACCTGGCTGTGCGCTTCATCAACCAGGATGGCACAGAGTTTACACCTGAGAATGTATTTGCCGTAAATAATGACTTTGGTCAAAGTGAATTAGTCTTTGACCAACAACACGGCTATTACAAACTTGCTGCAAAATACTACGGTGACTTAAATATCATTTCCGGCGAGTTTGTTGCAGATGACATCGTCTACTCCGCCAACAGTATTAATATTGAACGTGAGAGCGCTAAAAGCTACAGTTTTACCAACCTTTCTCACTCTGGCGACGAGTACCGACTTCATAATGCTGAGCTTGATGGTAACACCTTAGCTATCACAATCCCTGTTAAGCAAAAAATAGATGCCCCCTACCTTCAGGTAGAACTTGTTCAGTCTACAAGTTCGTCTGTTGCTGAGACTCAGGAAATGAGCTATTACTTTAGCTCGCCGGTCGCATTGCAAGACGATTCATTACAGTTATACAAAAAGAATGTACTCACTGTGGTGAAGGGAAATGCATCTACTGAAGATTCAGTCCAGCCAGGTACTACCTATATTTCACAGCAAGATCAAGTCGTCGCTTTGACTAAAGAGCTCAGTTTCAACGACACAAAACTAAGCGCTAAGCCAGAATCTGCACTTGAACCAGGATATGAGTACAAGTATCAGCTGCAACAAGTTGCTCGCAAATCGAACGGACAGCCTTCTTATATCCACCACGATGCGAACTTCACTATTCCAGCTGAAGTGCCTGAATTTGATAAATCTCAATTCAAGGCCGATAACTTTAACTACCGCCACAAAGCCTACTTAGTTAAAGAACGAAATACAGCAGGTATCCGTGGTGGTAATAACAGCTCAGATGATACGCGTAGCGTCTGTGTTGTAGCACCAGCAAACGTATATCTTCAGAAAGTGGAAATGGTTGCAGTTACAGTAAACGACTTTAAAGTGTCAGTCTCTGAAATGAGTTACGGTTATCAACATGAATATTTCTTCGCAGCTGCTGATAACGAACAGGTTTATAATGACACCTACAGACCCATTGTAAAGTCTTCGGCGCAACCTGATGGCTACTATAATTACACGTGCTTTAATTACGTTTACCATCGGGACATGGGCTACTGGGGTGATTACATAAAATTCGAAGATGACAAACTTTCTTTCGAAAATAGCATAGATGTTAAAATCACTTACCGCCTTGAAGGTTCTGACGAAGAAAAAACCACAGATAGAATGACACTTAAGATAGACTAGTCATTTATCAGAGGCCCGGCTGGAGAATTAGCCGGGTCCGACAGGTTAAAAGCCTCACTGTGAGGCTTTTTTAATAGCCAAACAGATAACTACCAACTGTTACCGTAAGTATTGTGATCACCACAATCGCAAACAGGTTCATCACAAAGCCCGCCTTGATCATATCTCGGATTTTAATCTCTCCAGAGCCAAACACAATGGCGTTGGGCGGTGTTGCCACTGGCATCATAAAGGCGCAACTTGCTGCCATAGCAGCAGGTATGACCCAAATGAGGGGTGTACCGGCAATTTGCTCAGCAACTGGACCAAGCAAAGGTAAAAAGCCCGCTGCCGTTGCCGTGTTACTGGTTAGCTCCGTTAAAAAGGTTATGAGCGCAGCAACAGCCAATACACCCAGTACCAAAGGTATCGCACTGGCACCAGCCAGCATGTTGGCAATATACTCAGCCAGCCCTGACCCTTTAATTTGAGACGCCAGCGTTAACCCCCCACCAAACAACAACAAGATCCCCCAGGGCACTTGCTGCGCAGCTTGCCAATCCATTAAGCGGGTATCACTGCCACCTTTTGCTGGCAATACAAACAACAGCAGTGCAGCCGCCATCGCAATTCCCGTATCGGTGATGTCCAGACCTGTCCAGCTCGCAAGGTATGGGCGGCTGATCCAGCTGACTGCGGCAAAAACAAAAACAAGCAGCACATTTTTTTCGGCCAGACTCATGCGCCCCAACTCCCCCAATTGCTTAGTAAAGATTTGCGTCAAATCTGTGTCATTATTGGTTTTTTGCACTTTAAATGCGAAGCGCGTCAACCACACCCAGCACAGCAAAATCATGCCAAATGTGAATGGGACAGCCATCACCATCCATTGCGCAAAACCAATTTTGATCTGATAGTTTTCCCACAGGTATGCGACCATTAACGCGTTAGGGGCAGTGCCAATAATAGTCCCGACGCCCCCCAAGCTCGCGCTATAAGCAATCGCCAGCAACAGGGCAATACCATAATTATTATCCTGAGATTGATTATCCTTGAGTACATGGATCACTGACAAAGCAATTGGCAGCATCATTAAAGTGGTCGCAGTATTGTTAATCCACATAGATAAAAACCCACTGACTAGCATCATTGCCAGGATCTGAGTCTTAGGATTGTTACCGCTGCGTAGCATGGTATGCAAGGCGATACGTTTGTGTAGCTGCCACCTTTCCATGGCAATAGAGATCAAAAAACCGCCCAGAAACAAAAAGATCAGCGGATGTGCATATAAACTCGAAGCAGATTTAATATCGTTTATCCCCGCCAGAGGCACCACAAGCAAAGGCACCAGGGAAGTCGCAGGTATGGGCACAACCTCACTCACCCACCAGATCCCCAGCCATAACGCAAGTCCGGCAGTACGCCATGCTTCAACACTCATCCCTTCCGGAGCTGCTGTCAAACACGTTAGCAGCATAAATGCTGGACCGAGCAGCAGACATAGCCTGTCGGTCCAGAGTTTTGACTTCTTCAAATTATCCATTACTTATATTTTTACCTGGATTTAACACTCTCGGGGTATTATGCCAGTAAAATAAGTACAGAGTATGGAAAATCTGTCTACTGTGCCGATATGGACAACGTCATCCCACTGGCACTTTGGTAACCTTTTATACCGATAAACCAGTTTCCTGCGCCCGGAGCATTGAAAGTACAGGTTTCTGCGTTGCCGCTTTTATAAGGACGGCAATCGTAGCTGTTGTCCCCAACCGCAGAGCCATATTTAACATACAGGTCACCATCCCCCACGCCACCCGACAATGTCACGGTTAAAGTCTGATACCCGCTCCCCAGAGATTGAGAAAAGTTAACCCAGCCGCCCTGCGCTACTGACAGGTTAGATTCGGTACGGTTGATGGGCGTTGGCGTGGTCCCACCTTGTTGGTACTCGCCCACCAGAGAGACATTCTGAATCTCATTCCAAGCCTCCACCATGACATAATAGGTCCCTTCGCGAACATTACCTATAGTGCAGGTTTCATTGCTGCTCGACGTAGTGCTTTTACAGTCATAGCTTTGCAGTGTTGGCTTAGAGCCATACTTAACATACAGATCCGCATCTCCGGTGCCACCTGAGGTTTTAAAGGTTAGGTTGCTGCTACCCGCAGGTACAGCCAGAGAGAAATCATGCTGAGACTTGGCTATACCGCCAATCCCTGTTTTTGGTACACCATTTTGTAATTTACCAGGATCAGGCGGTGGAATAGAGCCGGCATTTTTACCCATTTCAGCCAGATACGCGACCGCCAGTTTGGCAAATTTACTGGCATGCGTAGCGTCAAACGAGGTGTCGTTGCTGGTGTGTATCTTTCTGTTTATCTCAGACATCCGGGATTCGAACGGCATAGATGCTGCAAACCCCTGTTGATACCAGGAAGCATGATCTGAACAACCATAACCACACTGATCATAGCCATAACTTAAGTTGGGTAAATAGGCGTCAAGCAGCTGCGACAAAAATTGATTCTGACCACTGTTGGTGTAGTCCGTAATCATAGTGATGTCCTGCGTGCTACCATTATTTCCGGTCATGTCAAACTGCACCATGCCGACCACATTTTTACCCTGAGACTTGTAATCTTGTGCAATGGCTTTAGAACCTCTCAGTCCCACTTCTTCAGCCGCGAAGCCCATGATCTGAATTGTCCGTTGAGGTTTATAATCCGCCGCAACCAGGGCTTTGAGCGCTTCAGTTAACACGGCAATGCCAGATGCGTTATCATCTGCTCCCGGTGCTCTGCCAGCAGTAGGGCTAGATTGATTGATAGAGTCAAGATGCCCACCAATGACGACGATTTCACTGGCGTTTTCAGCTCCGTTGATCGTCACAACAACCGAAGATTGAGACCAGCTATGGTTATAAAAGTCGACGCTGATATCACTTCGAGACTGTGTGATTGATTGCCAGTTTTGCTTAATCCACTGAGCCGCATCTACCCCACTTTGCTGTGTGTAATAACGGTTATGGAACGCAGTCAGTTCTGCCACCGTGCTATCCAGGCTCGTCGTACTCACCTCTCCTATCATTGCGTTTACCATAGCAGGATTATCTATGGTGTACGTCTGTAATGGTTGGCTGGTATGCGCCAGACTCAGTTGTGACAGATACACCTCAGCGTCAGCTTTCGATGCATGAGCAACAAACCCACCACAACGGTGGTAGTTTTCATGCATAAAGTGACTGAGTTCACCATGCTCGATTTCATCGAGCTGCGCTATGCTGACACCAGGGATCGTGCTCACCTGCGCGCTAACATGTTTACCTGTCAGCAGGTTTTGTAACTGATAATGTTGTCCCGCCATGGTATCAATCGTGATCCAGGTTTTTTCGGGCTCCGATGGTACACCAGCAAACGCTGCACCGCCGGAGAAAAGTGTAAAGTTCGCGGCCGCTAAAAAGCTCAGCACACGGACGGGTCGTTGAGCAGTCATCGCAACACCTCTCAATAAATGTGATTGAACAAAAAAGGGAGCGATATGCTCCCTTAGTCGATGGTTAATTAGCCTGAATATTTACTGTGACACCGCTGGCAGCTGAGTAGCCACGTAAGTCGATGTGCCACGTACCCGCTTGAGGGTTGGTAAAGGTACAAGTCTCACTATTGCCGTTGCGGTAAGGACGGCATTGATAAGTGGATGTGGTTGATTGGCTACCAAAGTTGACATAGAGATCAGCGTCGCCTGTGCCACCGGAGATAGTTACTGTCAGATTAGAATAACCTGCACTCAAGTCTTGCGTAAAGCGTTGCCATTGACCTGATCCTACACTGACATTGCTTTCAGTTCGGTCAATTGGGGGCGTACCTGTGCCACCCGAGGTATATGAGCCAGTCAGCGACACGCCAGAAATGGCATTCCACGCCTCGACCATCACATAATAGGTACCAGCCTGAACATTGCTGATGTTACACGTTTCGTTACTACTGGACGTCGTACTATTGCAGTCATAAGTTTGCAACGAAGGACGACTGCCAAACTTAACATAAAGATCTGCGTCACCAGTACCGCCTGAAGTCACAAATGACAGATTAGTCGCATCAGCCGGAACTTCCAAGCGGAAGAAGCTTTGTGCTTTAGACGCACCGCTGATCCCTGTGCGGGCCACACCGTTAGTCAGCAGTTCATCCTGCGGTGGCTCAGTAGTGCCACATGAACTACCCGGGCTTAGCTGAGAAGTGACGCCCACAACTGCCAGCGCATCTTTAACGTCTTCATGGTTATAACCTAGGTCACAAGCTGCGTCCATAACGCCGTTACCCGCCGTATCCCAGTCAGTGCTGGCCGTCCAGTATAATTGGTTTGCTTTCGCCATAACGATGAAAGCTTTCTTAGTATCCCAGCCTGTTTTATTCGCCAGAGTATAGAACGCTTTGTTGAACACACCAGAACTGTGGTGCACATCCATACTGGAGGTATAATCTGACTGATGGCCAATGGAATTTCCATCTTTAGTCGGGTCATCCATATAGCGCAGTGCACCGGTGGATTTAAAGATCTCCTCACCGACCATCCAGTCATTGCTGCCTTTCATGTAAAACTCAGCGGCCTCACCTGCCATGTCAGAAAAAGCTTCATTCAGGCCACCTGATTTATAACGATAAACCAGACCGGAGTTTTGCTCGGTAAAACCGTGGCTGACCTCGTGTGCCGACACGTCCAGGCTAACCAAAGGATAGAAACGATTCTGGCCATCACCAAATGTCATCGCACTGCCATCCCAAAACGCATTTTCGTAGTTGTTGCCATAATGAACACGCATTTTAAGCTGGAAAGTTAACGGCGCTGTACCCAACCAGTCGTTGTACATATTGAAAACGACGTTACCAAAATAGTGTGCATCATTTAATGGTGAATACGCTCCGTTAATTTCCTTAACTGTATTCTCCGGACACGTAAAACTGTGCGCCGCAGACCCACTGCTGCCATGATTCAGGTTAATGGTTTTCACATTTGCATTATTCATCGTACAGGTGTTGCCCGACTGAGACACATCCAAATGTCCGTAGTCAGTGCCATACTGGTAACGACCTGTTTTTTGGTTACCACCCGGCCCCGTTGCGTTAGCATGCTGGATGTTGTCAAACTCCATCAGCAACTCACCGCTGTTGGCGTCAATAATTTTGTAAGGGCGTGAAGGCGACTTGCCATAGGTAACATACGTCACCTCGTAAACCAGTCTGGCCTGAGACTGTTCATCAAGCCAGATACCTAGTCGACTGCTTTCGTTATGCTTTGCAAGCGCGATTTCTTCACCATTTTGTTGTGCTGAAAACTGAGCCTCAAGTTGGCTTTGCATAGCCTGCATAGACAATTTCGGCGTAACGGTATTCAGATCTGCTGCTATCTCATAGACAGCAGCACCATGAGCCCGCTTTAATGCGCCAGCATTGTTATAGGTCAGACTGACGGTGTCTCCGATGACTGGCAGGCCCTTATACATTTGCTGATAGCGTGTCGTAACCGCACCATTGGCATGAGGGTATGACTTCAGCTCAACCAATGTGCTGCCTGCATCAAGCCCGATCAGCTGCTCGGGTTGTGCCGACAAAACAGCCGGAGCCGCAGATTCCAGCATCGCAGAAATGGTATTATGTGTGTTGAGGAAGCGCTTTTGAGCTGCATTTGCAGCGCCTGACACCAGCACCAGGCCGGCAGCTGTTGCCAAAGCTATTTTAGATAGTTTCACTTGATTTGCTCCATGATTACTTGTTGTTTTATGTGCAACCGGGATATTGCTACCCACAGCGCAAAACGCACACTTAACGAATGCGCAACATAGAGACTAGTGGCAAAGCTAAAAAAATAAACTTTTATTAACTTTTAGTTATTCTGTAATTTACACTTTGCTTTGATTAAAAATTAGCTTTATTTACATTTAGTTGAAGGCAACCTGCAGGCATTAAATTGAGCTTACCAAGCACTAAGTGTAAGAAATTTGTTACACCTGCGGTAATACTGGTACTTAATAAGTACACTTTCAGGTTGCCAAGTCGAGGTTGTTATACTATAACAAAACTCTTTTTGAACGTGAAATTTTGACCAGGAGCTAGTCACTCCCACATGTGTTACGGGCCTTAATTGCGTTGGCAATTAACGACCAGCCAAGTGACGTTTCCTTCAGCTGAGGCAAACTACCAGGTTCTGTTTGTAAACATAATGACTGCTCTCCCTCTGCGGTTACCAGCAATAGTTCAACAGTCGCAAAAGCCAGTTCATCGTCTCCGCGCTGGGCTTGAAAATCCACCTTCAGCAAAGTGGCTGTCAAGACATCAGCGTATTGCTGAGCAAATTGCGCCGTTACCAGCTGGAACCCCTGATCTTTTGACTTTTCCATCGCCTCACCTATGTCCTTACCTATGCCAACGTCAATGGCGAATCCAACCGCAATGCCGGCAGGACCTAACGCGCCCATCAACATGGGGCCAGCAGCAGCCCCCCTTCCCTGATAAGAGACACTTGGCATCTCAGACTTAACAACCGGTTTAGGCGGCACAGATGAGCAGGCACTCAGCAGAGTAAGTAACAATAAACAGATAAATGGTTTCATTTTAATAGCAAATACAAAAAGAGAATCGGTACCGATATTATATGAGGGATATACAATTATGCATAGTAGAATCAAACCTTTATACATAAAACCTAGAGAAGCGTAAGAAAAGAAACGAAAGGCGAGTAAATCAGGCCGTCTGAGTCATGAACAGCAGTGAAGGTGCGTCAACAAATTAAAACGAGTATGAATATTCCAGTGATAGTTGCTGTCCGGCTTGTGGGACACGACCGTCGAACACTCTGGGGTCAAACGCACTGGTTTGCTTATCAAACAAGTTTTGCGCCTTAACCCTGATCTGCTTGTTTGCAGCAAGGTGCCAGGTAACTGTCCCTCCAATTAGCCAATGTGCCGCCTGATCATAATGTTGGAAGTCCGGGTCATCCGGTATGAACACAGGAAAGACTTTTACCTGGGAGCGCCACACACCATTGAGACCAACCTGCCAACGATCAAACTTATGGTGCAATTGCCACGAACCAAAACGTTTGTAGCTGGCACTGAACGGGTCGTCAAAATGCTGGGTATAGTTTAATTTGAACCAACTAGCATCACTCAACTCGAATGAAGCACTGATCTCAAGCCCCTGCATGTTCGTTGAGTAAGCATTATTAAACGTAAAACGGCTTTGTGCCATATCAACCGGCTCCAGAATGATGAAATCATCCAGCTGGTTTTCAAATAACACCAAGTCTAGCTGCCAGCGTGTGTAAGCCATATGCCAGACGAGCTCCGTCGTTTTAATATTTTCTGACTTGAGCTGTGCGTTGCCCTGAGTAATATCGTCATTGGAATTGAGTTCATTACTCACCGGGATCCGAAACGACTCCCCATATTGCAGCTTAAATGCATGCTGCGGATTGAACTGATAAATGGTTGCAATACGCGGAGACAACTTACTGTCTATGTCGATAAACTCGTCAAAACGCAGCCCCGTAAACAGTGTCAATTGCTCATTCAATACATATTTCAGCTGCAGATAAGTGGCGTAGGAATCAAAATCCTGCTTCAGGCTATCGAACGCTGCAAACTCATTAAGCGGTTTAATACCACCCAAGTAGTATTGATCTTCAAGGATTATTTGTCCGCTCACAGGGTCAAAATGTGACGTATAAGTGCCAGCTCTGGATTGCTCCTCCAGAGAATACTCAAGCCCCCAGTTCAGCGCCAGGTCTGAGCTATGCTGATAGGCCAAGTCCCAGTTAAGCGTCAGGTCTTCTGAGCGCCATTTTGGCCCATTGAAGAAATCCTGCTGCAAACCCAACTCCTCTGCAGTCGCTATCAGTCCGGCACTGCCTATATCATGACGGATAAAACTCAACGTTAAATCGCTATCCAGTTTGTCTGATAGTCGGGCCTGATGATTCAATTTTGCCCCAATGTTACGACTGGTATGAAAGTTGTCCTCACTGTAACTGGACAAGTTCATAAACTCGTCTAACGTCGTTCTGGTCACGTGAAGCGACCCACTGAATGCACCCCACTTGCCACCAAACTCCACAAAAAGATTCGACTGTGGGTCCCGGGCTTGCTGGGCACGATAGATTTCTCCATCCGTTGCAAAGACACTAACATTGGCATGAAAGTGTCGTTCGCTATCAGGGCTGTGGCTGTAATTCAATGAGGCATGTCTGCTCTGATGCAGGCCTGCACTCAGCTGTATCTGACGTGCCGACTGGCGCGTCACGATATTCATCACCCCCAAAAACGCATTACTGCCGTACAGGGCTGAACCTGGGCCGCGAATAAACTCAACTTTTTCAACCACATCCACAGGAATAAAAGGGGCATAAACAGACGCTTTACCGAACGATGAGTCATTGAGCCTTTGGCCATTTAACATCACCAGAATATTACCATTGTCGAGATAGACACCTCTGGCATGCTCTTTAGGCACGCTGCCCACCCAGTCTCCACGGGTTGACTGAAACCCGGGAACAAAGTTCATTAATTCATAAACGTTACGAATACCAAGTAAACTGATCTGTTGTTGAGAAAATGAGGTGACGCTGGAGGGGACTGACTGGGCTGTTTCGGCAGTTTTGCTCGCAAGCTCTACCGTGACGTCCATCAGCTCTTCAAACGACAGTTCGAACAGCGCTTCCTGACGGGCACTTAAAGGTAAACTGAGCAAGATTAAACTTACAGGTAGCAGACTTTTTATCATACTCATTCGCTCAACGACACAATTACGGCTAAACAGTTGTCATGTAACATAAAAATCAAACAGCGATTTTTTATTTCAATTTTAATATTACGCAGACAGGGACAGTTCGCAAGTTTTTTGTGATATTTTAGTAAGTTAATGAGAAATGTTAGTAATAAAGCGCGAGGAAAGATAGTTGAATATGAATATATGTTGCATAAATAACAAAAAATAGAGTAATTGGCTTTGTGGAGCAGCACATCCTGGATGCGCCGCCCTGCCAATCAATTAGGCTGTCGCAAGTCTGCGTTTTTTAAAGTACTTGTACAGTCCAATCAAAGAAGCCACTATCCAGAATAACTCGATGACAAAACTTGCCAGATTAAAGTTATAGCAAAGACTGATAAGCAGCAAAATGGCACCACTGAGGTTCATCATATTGTACTTAATACCGTCGGGGCTTACTTTGTCCAACTGGAGTAAAAAGAACGCACCAACCACCAGGAAAGTACCCGTCATACCAATGATGTCAAACAATATGTCTATCATGTTTTTGTCCATATAAAATAGGCTCACCCAAACACGCTGGCCCGGATCCATGGGTAGGGTGATTTTCAGTCTTTGAAACAGCACAAACCTTTTTATGATATGGTGCCAGGTCTGCGTATAACAGGATATTTGTCCGCTTCTGTCGGACCACCACACCATTCAGGATGGCCTTTATCTGTAACAGTATGATGACACCCAGGTAAGATAATTCAAGACTAGCTCAGTATGGCAAGCATAAACCCTATCAGACAAAATTGAGCGGTATGATAACCCGCATTGATAAGAAATAGCTTCAGAGGGCGTTGTTCAAACAAATAACTGGTGCCCAGAGTACTAGCAACGAAGCACACCCCAACAGCTAAGCCCAACAACACTCCATCTATAATTGCGGGGCTTTTCCCCAACAGCGCAGCCATTAACAATGCCGCCAGTATGGACAAAAACATCGCGCCGCTAAAGACCAATTTATGGTCGGCATTTTGGATATCCAATTCAGTAAGACCCGCTTCTTCCAGCCAGGGTTTATGAAATAGTAACGGTGAGTACCATATTCCCCCTAAAGCAAAGGAGGAGATTGCCGCAATCACCACGGCAACCACATCTACATCAAACACAGTCACAGCACTTACCTCGATTATTTCACTAATTTCAATTTAGTTAATAACCTTTGGAAGAGCAAACCACGCTGTGCATGGATTATTTAAGTACCGGGCGTTTCTGAAGTTTTCTTTGCAATGTTCGTCGGTGCATATTCAGTTGCCTGGCTGTTTCAGAAATATTGCCATCATTAGATTTCAGGGTTTGCTGTATGTGTTCCCATTCAAGCCGTTCTGGTGACATGGTCGTCTCTGCAGTTTCAGTCACTACAGCCTGTGTGCCTAACAGCGTTTTGGCTATCAACTGAGTGTCCGCAGGCTTGGTCAGGTATTCATCGGCTCCCAGCTTAATTGCCTCAACGGCCGTCGCGATGCTGGCAAACCCGGTCAGGAGTACAATTTTTGCGTCCGGGACGATGCCCCGGATCAATGCGATGTGCTGCAAACCAGAGCTTGCTGTTAATTTCATATCCAATAACACATATTGCGGCAAAAATGTCTGACACTGCGCCGCAATATCCAGTTCATCATGCACACACTGACAGTCAAAGTTCAGTTTCGTCATTCTGCGCGACAGCGTTGTGGCAAATGGTACATCATCCTCAATAATCAATAACTTCATAATTTATACTACAGGTAAAGTCACCACAGATACGGCACCCTGAGTCTGATGGTTAGACAGGTGTAAGGTCCCTTCAAGTCGCTCGATTGTAGCATGAGAAAGCAGCAGCGCCATGCCCAAACCAGATGAACTGTCAACCACTGACTTACCTATCAAAGCCAGTTTGTCCATTGCAATGCCCGGACCGTGATCTCGGATAGACAAAGACCATGTGCGGTCACTGCCAGCTGAGGTCTGTTCTGACAAGCTCACGCTGACTTCCAGGCTGAGCGCAGAACTCTTCTCATTGGCCTTCGCCGCATTCACAAACAGGTTAAACAAAGCCGGGATCAGCATAGGATCGCCACTGACTGAAAATGACTGATCGGGTAACTGACAGGTAATGACCTGCTCAGGAAACTGCAGCGTCAGCAATTCATGAAGCTGCTGCCAGAGCGCTGTAAATGGCTGGCTGTTAACCTGGGCATGCGGCTTAAGTAGCTCGGTCTGGGCCCTGAAACCATCTAACTGTGTCTTACACTGGGCCAGAGGAGCCTGCATATCCTGCACGGCCGGATGCTGCGGAAAATCCTCACTTAACTCTTCATACAACAAACTCAAATGCGCGATGGGGGTCGCCAGTTGATGGGTTACCTGAGCAGCAGCACTGCCCAATGCGAGCACCTGCTCCTGTTGCAATTGCTTTTCTCTGCTTTTAGCCAACGCCAGTTCTCGTTGCTGGATACGGCTGGCCAGAAAAGTCACTATCGTCACAATCACAATGACCATAAACACAAAATTCACCAGCATGCCAAGCAAGTGCTGGCCCATATGCATACCGTGGTGATGCATAGGGACCACCGTATACAAGTAACCATAAGCGGTTAAGGATGCACCGCAGATAAATACCACAAATTTAGGTGGCACTGTAACCGCTGCAATGATACAGGGTAACAGCAGCAAAGAGACAAACGCGTTGCTGGCCCCACCCAAAAAGGATAAAAGAACGGTCAAAAATAAAATATCAGCCACCAGCTGCATCACCATAGCCCCGGGTGAAACATCACTCACTTTGCGATAAGCATAAATACTCGCCAGTTGAAACACAGACTCCAGCGCTATGACTGTAAAAATAGGTTGTTCAGGTAAGTTTTTATCTAAAAACCACAGCGAAATGAGCACCAGAACCAACTGCAATACAATGGCGATGGAGCGCAGCAATAATAACTGACCAAGCGCCGAGTTAGGAGAGAAATTAATTAACATGATATTTTACGTTTTACACTCAATAGATATGCAGACACCAGGTGTGCCTGAGGATTACTTAACGCTTAGGTTGCCTGACAATGGCCAGTTGACCGTCGATATGCACATCACGCTGTGGAAAGGCCACCACAATATCATGCTCGGCAAATAACTCATCAAGGCGAAAGCGGATTTTACTTCTCGCCTGCCTGAGCCCGCCTTCGACGGTAGAATTGAGCCAGAAATTGACTTCAAATATCAGCGCGTTGTCACCAAAGTCTTCAAACGTAACCTGGGGTTTGGGATCGTTCAGTACTTCAGGCTGCTCTTCGGTTGCCTGCTGGATCAAAGCAGCAACCTGTTTTGCGGGCGAGCCATACGCCACTCCTACACGCACCGATGTACGCATAAGTTTATCAACCAAAGTCCAGTTGATAACCGTGTTTTCCAGCAATTTACTGTTGGGGATAAGCATATGTACCCCATCTACCCGGCGCAACCGAGTTGACCGCGTATTGATTTTTTCAACGATCCCTTTGGTGCCCTCCACTTCAAGAAAATCCCCAATACGAATGGGCTTTTCCCACATCAGGATCCAGCCACTGATAAAGTTGTTAATGATATTCTGGGCCCCAAACCCAAACCCTATGGCGATCGCACCTGACAAAAAAGCAAAAGCCGTAATGGGTACGTTAATCACATCTAATATAGTGATCACCGTAATGGCAATTGCCAGGACGTAGCACAGCCTTTGCACCAGGTGCACCATATTCGGGTCGGTATTGTTAGCTCTAAGGCGATTGGTTAATTTACCAACCAAATAACGGGTGAGCCAAACCCCCAATATCAACAGCAGCGGAACAAGTAACAGCTTCCCGACTGTGAAAGAATGCTCTGCGTAAGTGAATAGTGAAAAGTTCAACCATTCGCTCAGTTTATCCAGGTAATTCACTATATACCTCTGTGAGTGCTCGAACGACGCAACGCCGACGAGCTGAGTGGATTAAATTAAGATACATGGTGGCGCTTATTCAAATTTGAGCTTAAATTCCGGGCAAGGCGTTCCCTGGTGGAACATTAATTGCCAACTCGCTCCCTTGTTGCGCCAGATCGACATTCTGACGGAATAATTTAAGTTAGAATAGGCATTTCGACGATAAGCAGCATGATATGTGATCTGGGCCAGGTTGTCGGCAAGCATCTGGCCCTGAAAGTCCTGATTATAAAACTGTGGCACTTTCTCCCTGGGCAACCTGGCCAGTACGTGAGATTTATTAAACATCAGCCCGTTAGCTGAAATTTCATAGAAATCCTCATCTAGCAGCTGGGCCAGTCTTTGCGGATTTTCTCGCACGGCCGGGTCCAGTAGCTCACGTTCCAAGTTTATGAGCATATCCAGCGTATCAAATTTAATTTTTTGCATTATAAACCAAGCAATTAACGCCACCATCTTCTATCAGTCTAGTCAATAAGCCGATTTCGACAAGGGATAATTGGATGTAACCTAAGGCGGTTTACGATATACTGTGCCTTAGCCTACTGGTCGGATTTGAATAAGAGATAAAATGAAGTACGCAAAAATAACAGGATGGGGAAAAGCAATCCCCCCCGCTTCTATCAGTAATGACGAACTAAGCAACATTGTTGACACCAATGACGAATGGATCAGCACTCGAACGGGCATTAAATCTCGCCGTGTCAGCCATGTGAGTACCGCAGAGTTAGCCACCTTTGCCAGTAAACAGGCACTAGCCTGCGCCGGCCTCAAAGGTGAGGACATTGATCTCGTCCTGCTGGCAACCTGTACTCCCTCCACTATGGTGGCCAATACCGCATCCCTGGTGCAGAAAAACATCGGTGCTGTTGGCGCAGCTGCCTGCGATACCAACGCGGCCTGCTCAGGCTTCCTGTACGCATTGCAAAATGCCACCGCTCAGATCCAGGCGGGTATGATCAAGCGCGCAGTGGTTGTGGCAGCTGAGCGTATGACCTGGTACGTCAACTGGGCAAAACGTGATAGTGCAGTGCTATTTGGTGACGGCGCTGGCGCGGTTATTCTTGAAGCCAGCGATGAACCCAGTGGACTGCTTGGCACTAAAACCGGTTGTGACAGTGAAGATCGCGGCATTCTACACATTCCGAATTACGGTACAGATCTGAGCCGCTATGAACCAGCGGGCCCATCAGACTTGGCTTTTGAAGGGCGAGAGATTTTTAAACGTGCGGTCACTGGTATGAGCGTTGCGTGCGATGATGTCCTGGCTCAAGCAAATTTGTCTCTGTCTGATATAGATGTCTTGGTTCCCCATCAGGCAAACTTGCGGATCATTCAGGCAATCCAGAAAAAACTCGATATTGCTGACGATAAAGTGATGGTCAATATCGACAAGTACGGTAATACCTCCGCAGCAACCATTGCCATTGCCTTGTGTGAAGCCGTTGAACAAGGGTTAATTAAACCGCACGCAAATATCATGTCAGCCGCCTTCGGCGCGGGCCTGACCTGGGCTGCCAGCTACATAAAATGGGGTGAGCGTGTCACACCTGTGGCGCACTACGAAGAGACACTGCCAGCCTGTGAAAAATCAGGTGTGGAATTAATAGCGGATGCCGTCAAGGCATGCCAACAGTAAAGGGCTAATTCCTTTACAGGGCCAATTTAGCATTCACACTGAATTGGCCTTATCTACTCGACCCTGAACACGCACGAGTGGTAAACTCACCCTACTTTTTACCCACTTACCAGCAATACTGAACCGCCAAACGTTCAGGCTGGAAGACAATAGCTCAAATAAGGGGAACCCGGTGTTTAAACCTCATTCCGACATCGCCAATTTGGCGCCTCAGATCGTATGGCAATTCTTTGATCAGATCTGCTCAATCCCACACCCATCAAAACACGAAGAAGCATTAGCGACCTTTATTGTTGACTGGGCAAAGTCACAAGACTTGGCCGTTCGTCGCGATGAAACTGGCAACGTATTTATCAAAAAACCTGCCACGCCCGGTATGGAAAATCGTAAACCTGTCGTGCTTCAGGCACATATCGACATGGTGCCGCAAAAAAATGACGATACAGCTCATGACTTTACCAAAGACCCAATTCGTCCTTACATAGATGGTGAGTGGGTCACAGCCCAAGGTACCACCCTGGGTGCTGACAACGGCATGGGTATGGCGTCTTGCCTTGCAGTACTGGCGTCTTCTGACATCCCGCATGGTCCACTGGAAGTGTTACTGACGGTAGATGAAGAAGCCGGAATGTCTGGTGCGTTCGGTCTGCAAGCCGGCTGGCTGGAAGGCGACATCCTGCTCAATACCGATTCTGAGCAGGAAGGTGAGATTTACATGGGTTGTGCTGGTGGTGTAGATGCCAGCATGACTGTAAGTATTGAGCGTCAAGCTGTAGCAGCAGGCAGTCAACTTGTAGAGATCAGTTTAAAGGGCCTAAAAGGCGGCCACTCTGGCGTTGATATTCATACCGGACGCGGTAACGCAAATAAACTTCTGGCGCGTGCATTAAAGCATCACCTGAGCGGGGTGGACTTTAACCTGGTAGCCTTTAAAGGCGGTTCACTGCGTAATGCTATTCCGCGTGAAGCGTATGCAACTATCGCAATAGCACCTGCGCAGCGCAGTGTGCTGGAACAACGCCTGAGTGAATTTGAAACGGTACTGAGCAATGAGCTGGGTGCCATTGAAACCAGTCTGACCTTTGCAGTAAACGACACGGACAGTGCGCTTGATGCAATGTCTGAACAGTCTAAGGACAGCCTGCTTGCGCTACTCAATGCCTGCCCGAATGGCGTTGTGCGCATGAGTGATGATATTCAGGGCGTGGTTGAAACGTCACTGAACCTGGGTGTGATCACCACACAAACCGACAAAGTCGAAGTGCTGTGCCTGATCCGTTCTTTGATTGATTCAGGTCGCACAGATGTCGAAGGCACACTAAGCTCACTGGCAAACCTGGCTGGCGCAGAGATTGAGTTTTCTGGCGCATATCCTGGCTGGAAACCAGATCCGGACTCAGATTTGGTGCACATTTTCCGTGATATGTACGAAGGGATTTATGGTAACAAACCAGATATCATGGTGATCCACGCAGGACTCGAATGTGGCTTGTTCAAAGAACCTTACCCTGACATGGATATGATTTCATTTGGCCCAACCATCAAGTTCCCGCACTCGCCTGATGAAAAAGTGCATATTGCATCGGTTGGCTTGTACTGGCAGCAAATGCAGGCATTACTGCAGAACATTCCAGAGCGCGGCTAATATCGCTCAATGATTGGTTCAGGCACCTTACGGTGCCTGAACCATGTTAAGCCAGATTTTAATCTTGACAGTGGATTGTAGCCTGCTTATCACCTGCCGGTTTAATGCTGATGTCGCTAAACGACAAGCTCATACTGCCAGTGGCAGACAGTTCAAAGGGCATCACCATCTGGTCAAACATCACGCCCTGGCTGGCAAAGCATTGCAAGTCTATACTCAGCACTTGCCATTGTTGTGCTTCCAGCTTGTTCAGCTCAGCGCCAATATCAACCTGAGCCCGGCAGCTTCCCGGCATGTCCCCTTCACTTTCACAATGCATACCAACAAATGCTTGGTCTGCAACCGTGTTACCACGTTTTACGGTCATACTGAGCACACCACCCCCAGCCTGGTAGCGGGCCAGATCTTCTCTGAAACCATTGCCACTGACAAACTGAACACCTGCTTTTGTGCCCTGCCAGTCAAGCCGAAAAGCATCTTCCTGGATTTCCTTATCTATGGTTCTGTAACTCAGACTAGCCAACGTCATACTGCTTGCGGTGACGGCAAGGTTTTGCTTACCTGAGAACAGCCTCAACTGCCAGGGTTGCTGAGTTTTACCGTTGAAAACCTCATACACATCTGACGTATTCAGCGCAGCGCCCGTCTCCTCAGGCAAACTATCGCTCAGCGTCGAGGACATGCCATAACTCAAACCAAAACCGTAAGGAAGCAGAGGCGCATATTCCTGGTCGAAACGGTTAACCGGCTTACTTGGATGGGCAGGCCAGGAGAAGGACAGACGACCAGTGAAATCGTGCTGTATCTTGCCCTCGCTGTTTTTTAGCAAAACATCGGCAACGGCTTCGCCCTGTGAACCCGGCAGCCAGGCGGCCACAAAGGCATCACTGGCGTTGAGCTCCGGGTTAACCCACATAGGCCTGCCACTGATAAACACAGAGACCACAGGAATACCTTGCGCTTTCAGTGACTTTAATAAAGCCAGGTCGCGTTTATTGCCATGCTGATATATCAAAGTTTCCCGATCACCGTGCCCTTCGGCATATGGCTCTTCACCAAATACCACAATGGCCACGTCAGGTTTAGTTTCGAACTGGCCATTTTCGCTGAGTTCAACCTGACCACCTGCCTGGGTTATCTGCCGAGCAAGTCCGTCGTATATTGACTGACCACCAGGAAAATCAGAATTCTGATTATTGGTACCCTGCCAGGTGATAGTCCAGCCCCCTGATTGCTTACCAATGTTGTTGGCCGCATCACCGGCTATCAGAATGTGCTGATTGGGTGCAAGCGGTAATAGCTGTTGCTTGTTTTTAAGCAACACCAATGACTCCCGCACCGCCTGGCGCGCAATTTCCCGGTGGGCTTCGTGGCCTATCAATTGCGTATTGTTAGCATGGGGACGCTTTGCCGGGCTGGGCTTATCAAACAAGCCTGCGCGGAACTTCACCCGCAAAATACGACTGACAGCATCATCAATGCGAGACATTGGAATGATGCCCGCTCTGACCTGTGCAATGGTGTTCTCAAGCAGGGGTTTCCAGGCGTCGGTAGGCACCATGTAAACGTCCAGACCCGCATTTACAGCCTGAGGGCAATTGTCATTACTGCAACCGGGTATTTGCCCATGACCATTCCAGTCACCCACCACAAAACCATCAAATCCCATTTTGTTTTTCAGCACGTCAGTCAGCAGGTATTGATGTCCGTGTATCTTCTCACCCTGCCAGCTGTTAAATGAAGCCATCACCGATTGTGCCCCAGCCGTGAGACCGCCCACATAACCCTGAGCATGAATATCAAACAGCGCCTGTTCTGAGTCGATATTGTTACCCTGATCGTCACCTTTCACGGTGCCGCCATCACCTAAGAAGTGTTTCACCGTACTGATGACCCGGTCATCACCCAAAAAGTCCTCCCTGGCATGTCCCTGCAAGCCATGCACAATAGCTGCGGCGTATGCTTTCACTATCTCGGGATCTTCCGAATAGCCTTCGTAAGTGCGACCCCAGCGATCATCACGTACTGTTGCCACTGTGGGCGCGAA
The DNA here is from genome assembly GCF_030125445.1 of Pseudoalteromonas ardens. NCBI lineage: Bacteria > Pseudomonadati > Pseudomonadota > Gammaproteobacteria > Alteromonadales > Pseudoalteromonadaceae > Pseudoalteromonas > Pseudoalteromonas ardens. The sequence continues at coordinate 292,764 of NZ_JASJUV010000001.1, read as the reverse complement.
GACCCAATCAATGCCCGTCGCCATCACTTCTTTTGCCGTTGCCTGGGCAATTTGTTCAATCAGTTTGGGATTGTTGGCCGCACCCAGACCAATGTTATGAGGAAACAAAGTTGCCCCGATGACGTTGTTGTGACCATGGACCGCATCGGTCCCCCACATGGTAGGAATATCAATGCCATCCAATGTGTCATCGACGGATGCCTGATACATAGCTTCTGCCAGATCAACCCAGTCTTTGACACTGGCATGCTTGTTGTTCCCGGGAAATGCTCCGCCCCCATTGAGATAAGAGCCAAACCCGTAGCGCCGCATATCTTCCACCGTAATGTCACGGATCTCCGGCTGGATCATCTGCGCCACTTTCTGCTCTAACGTCATCTTGCTCAGTAGGGCTGACACCTGGCGCTCAATTTCAGGGTCCTGGGCTACCTCTGAGTGAATTTTGGGCCAGATATCAAGCCCTTTCTTAACTTCCAGCGATGGTTGCCCAACGCCACAGGCAGTTAAAATACCGGCAGCTAGTACGCTGAGTGAAATCTTGGTTGTTGTTTTCTTCACTTTACTTCTCCGTAGGTAGCAAAACAGGTCGGTGTCCTTTGAGCCCAAAATAACCGATAAATACATAACACAATGCCGGTAGCAGGAACGACAACTGTACCCCTGATGTGTCAGCCAACATCCCTTGTAGCAAAGGAATAATGGCACCGCCCACAATCGCCAGACATAACACGCCAGCACCATGACTGGCGCTTTCTCCCAGCTTGTCGATTGCCAGACTGAAAATGGTTGGAAACATAATTGAATTGAACAGGCCGACGGCCAATACAGACCACATCGCCACACGGCCTTCGGTCACGACAGCGACACACAACAGCACAATGACCATGACTGCGTTAAATGCCAGCACTTTACCTGCTGCAATTTTTTGCATCACCAGTGCACCAATGAAACGTCCGACCATAGCCCCGCCCCAGTAGTAGGCAATAAGCTGTGCTGCCTGTGCTTCATTAAGGCCGGCAATACGAGGGTCGTGTAAAAAATTCACCAAGAAACTGCCAATCGCCACTTCTGCCCCGACATAGAGAAAAATTGCCACGGCACCAAGCTTAAGGTGTTTATATTGCAGAGCTTTTTTCAAAGACGGCGCGCCTTGGGACTGTACACCTAGTGACGGCAAATTAATAAAGGCAAAGACAATGGCCAGTATCGCAAGCGTGGCCGCTATCATCAGGTAAGGAAACTGCACCGCAGAAGCATCAGCGTGAGCTGGCTCGCTGCTGCCTGAGAAAATCAGCCAGGCACCAAAAAATGGCGCAACCGTAGTGCCAAGCGAATTAAATGCCTGCGTCATAGTCAGGCGCGACGAAGCCGTCCTGGCAGGTCCGAGTGCACTCACAAAAGGGTTAGCGGAAACCTGTAACACGGTAATACCAGAGGCCAATACAAACAGCGCACCTAAAAATAACCCATAAACACCGAGCTCAGCGGCCGGATAAAACAACAAACACCCAATGCTTGCGACACTCAGGCCTGTGATGATGCCCTTTTTGAAGCCAATCCTGCCAACCAGCATACCGGCTGGCACAGAAACAATAAAATAGGCACCGAAGAAGCAAAACTGCACCAACATAGCCTGTGTATAAGTTAAATCGAAAGCCCCTTTGAGATAAGGGATTAAAATGTCATTTAAGCAGGTAATAAATCCCCACATAAAAAACAGAGTCGTCAGCGTAAATAGCGCAAACCTGTGCCCCTGAACGGATTGCGACTCATGCTTGGTATCCAGTATCACGGATGAACTAGCCATAATGAATTTCCAAAAAATATTACCAGCAGGCTCTGGTCCTGCTTAACGCAAAAACCAGAGCGGATTCAGAATTAATTAAACTTATATCGGAAGCCCAGTGCATACCTGGGGCCGTATTGGCGGGCGAACAGGAATTGACGTTCATAACGACCAAAGCCCTGCTCGGTTTCGTCATTGAGGTTCACGCCCTCGAAGAACACCGTCAGCTGCTCTGTCATATCGTAGTTGACGCTCATATCCCATTGACCAAAGGCCTTGGCAAATTGCGGCGGGTTGTCGGAAGACCCCTGATCCTGGCCAACTCCGATCAGGTACTCGTCACGCCAGGCATATGTCAGCTTCACAGACAGTCCGTCAAGCTCATAAAACACCTGAAAGTTTGCCGAGTCACTGAGCCCGGTAAGCGGGGTTTGTTGTTCCAGACTAGCAACATCGAACTCCACATCACCATTTACAAATGTCGCGTTCACCCCGACGCCAAATCCGGTTTCGCCGAACAGGTGCTGCACCGCTACTTCAAAGCCGTCAACTGACTTGGTATCGGGCGCATTAAATGGCCGTGTAAAATCCCACACTATCAAAGGGTCATCGGCGTTTGGCGTAATATAGCCCTGCTCATTGAGGGTTGCGCCATTGGCCTGCATCTGAGCAAAAATAGCATCGTTCGTGGCCTGCTCACCCCGACTTTCAATATCCGCAACGGCTTGCAACCACCTTGGGCCCTGATAGATGTCGTTAAAACCTTCAACAGTCGTTGAGTTTATCTGACTGCCAATGAAGTTTTTCACCGACTTATCGAAGTAACCTATGGCTGCGTAACTGCCTTCGGCATAATAATATTCGAGGCTGAGGTCAAAGTTAGTCGACTCAAATGGTTGTAAATTGGTATTGCCTTCGCTGGCATTACGAGAGCCAATTTTAGGGCTGTTTGACAGACTCCGCCCGCCAACCAGATCTCCCAGTGGTGCCCGCGAAATGGTTTTGCCCCAGGACATTCGGGCAACCAGCTCATCAGTCACATCCACTCGTAAGTCCACCATAGGCAGAACCACATCATGTTCACCTTCCACGGTAAAGAAGGCATCGCCATCAGGTACGTACTGGGTATGCCATTCACTGCCGCCCTTCCACCAGACAGCAGTAGGCGTAGGCTGGAAGGTGTTGCTGGTTACATCGGTTTGCTCGTAGCGAACACCAGCGTTTATTTGCACCGGATAGTTAGCAACCTCAAATTCCCAGAAGCCTGACACGTAAATGCTGCTGGTTTCTTCGGTCACGCTCTCACGCGATACCGTTCCCATGTCGTGATATGCCGTAGTCGCAAAATAATCATTGCCACCGAGTAATTCATTGGTCAAAAAGGCTTCGGAGCGAGCGGCAACCTCATCGAAGTCAAAGGTATAGTAATAGTGTGGCTGCAGGGCACTGCCACCACCATCAAATGCATTTAAAAAGTCACTGGTATCATGCTGGGTAAACATGCCATCGGGGAATAATTCCGGCCATGCTGGATTAAACAGGAACCCACCTATCAGGCCACTCCAGGCATTCGATCCGCTCATTTCCTGCTCTGTGCGAGCCACACCAAATTTTATGTTCACCAGAGCCCAACGGTCACTCAGATTTTCCCAGACACCATCGAGCTGTAACTGTTCGACGGTTGCTTTGCCCGGTGAGTGTACAAACTGGCTAAAGTGAGAATCGATTTCACTGGCTGCCAGCTCATTGGTGCCATTTCGCCACAGAATTTCAGCGTGGGGGATCTCTCCGCTGCGAAAATCGTAGCGCTTGGTCGTTAGCTGATCAGAGCCCAGCACCAGCGTGCCTTCACTACCCAGGCCGGCGTCTGCACCATTGTCGGTTTCGCTTTGAGAGTCGTGATAGTCCAGGGTCAGGCTCAAAGCTTCACTGGCTTGCCATTGAATATTAAAACCGACTGAGCGCTCTTTCACTTCAGTAGTTGAACGTGAGGCGCTGAAAGACCCGTCGTTACCGCTGATATCGGCATACACAACGGTGCCATTCTCATCCAGTTCATAGCCGTTGATATTACCGCCGTAGTCGTTCCACATACCCCAGGAAATCGCATTCTTACCGGTAACAGACTTAGTCCCGGTATAATCCAGCGTCATTACAATGTCATCGTTGGGCGCATACTGGAAAACAACCTGACCGTTGGTTCGCTCACGCTGTAAGTCGCTTATTTGATAATTCATATCCCGAGGGAAAAAATAGTCACCTGCGGGCACCCCTTGATCGTTTATAGGGCGATTGTCAGTGACGCTGTCTGCTTCAAGGTTAGTTGGTAAATCGACATTCGCCTGCCACCCCTGAATATTGGCACTTTGCTGCTGAAAATCACGACGGTGGTGGTTGACGGTAAAGCCAAACCCGACTGTCTCATCCAAAAATGCATTGGAGTACAAAGCTGAAACCTCTGGCGTAACGTCATCCCCTGCGACATTTGAAGAATCGTGGATTGCTTTCGCTGAAAACGACATTTTCTCAGCACCACTATCAAAAGGACGAGCAGTGACAATATTCACCGTCGCACCTAATCCGCCTGTCGGATTGTCAGCACGCGCTGTTTTATAGACTTCGAGCGCCGAAACCCCATCGGATGACAGGTTTTCAAAATTGTAAGAACGGCTATTACCCGTTCCCGGCATTTGTCTGCCATTGAGCGTTACCAGATTAAAGTCCGGGCCGAAGCCTCTTACGGTGATCTGACTGCCTTCACCATTGCTGCGACTCACTGCCACACCGGTAATGCGCTGTAAAGACTCCGCCAGGTTGGTGTCTGGGAATTTGCCCATTTCTTCTGCTGAAATCGCATCCACCACGCCAGACATGTCTCGTTTGACGTTCATAGAGCGGATCAAACTACCCTTGATGCCGCGAATTTCAATGACCTCGGGCGTTTCCTCAGCAGCCTGCGACGCGGCTTCCTCAGCCTGTACCATAGAAGTACCAAGTACCGCACCGATCAGAATCGCGACATGTGAGAGTTTATAATTTACTGTATTCATAATGACCTGCTTGAATAATTTTCGCTGTCTGGGCGTGGCAATACCACGCCATCGGTTTGGTTTTATTGCGCTGCTACCATCACATTATCGAGCCGATATACAGCTCCTTCGCCCTGCCCCCAGGCCGGGTAAATCATGATGATGTCAATGCCGCTGATATTCACCCCACCATCCTGCAGTGTCTGAAGTGGGAAAGTATAGGTCTGCCACTGGCCAACCTGAGGCGCCACTGCTTCCAGGCTGTCGGTCAGATTAAGCTCCAGTGCAAAACTGGCATCCAGCGCTTCTATCTTAAACTTCCAGGGTGCGCTGCTATCATTGGGTGGTGTCACTACTTTGAGATCAAACTGAACCGAGCCCTTTTCCAGATAGGGTGATGCATCAAGATAGTGGCCGTCTTCGGCAAACAGCCCCATCACAGTAGGCTCGGCTCCAACTTTAAATTCCGCTACCATGCCCTGAGTCATATCATCATTTTCAAGCGTAGGGGTGGAGCCGCCACAACAATCCCACAGCGACCATTTGGCTTTAACGTCATCGGCAAATAGCACTTCACCGGCAAAGTCATCCGCCTGATTCGGATCGTAAATCTTCACGTTATCTATGCGGTATACCGCACCTGCTCCCTGGCCCCAGCTGGGAAAAACCATTAAAACGTCAATCGCACTGATGTCCAGGCCTGCTGCCACCAGATCCGTTAAAGTAAATGTATAGGTTTGCCACTGGCCGACCTCGGGAGCTGTTTGCTGGATACTCTTATCCAGGGTCAGTTCAGCAGCACTTTCCGCGCCCACAGATTCAGCTTTGAAGAACCAGGCTGCAGTGGCGTCTTGTGGTGCACTCACCACCTTCATATCAAACTCGATTACGCCGTTAGACAGAATAGAGGAGGCATCAAATGGTGCCGCGCTAACCCCTTCGGCTGAAATAAACTCTTGTCTGGAAATAAAGCCCATCACCGTTGCTGTATCACCGATCACAAACTCTGCAACATTGCCGTGCGTATCATCGTCTAGCTCAACCGTAGGTAAAGAACCGCCACAGCAATCCCACATTGGCCAGGCAGGATTTTCGCTCTCTTCAAACACCACCAATGCGGTGGTTGTGTCTGGTGTCACAATCGCAACATCTGCGACGCGATACACTGCGCCTTCGCCACTGCCCCACGCCGGAAAAATAAGCAAAGCATCAATACTACTGATGTCCAGCCCCAGCTCTGCCAGCATCTGTAGCGGGAAAGTAAAGGTTTGCCATTGTCCAACCGCCGGCAGTGCACCTTCAGCGCTTTCTGACAAAGCAAGCTCAACCGCTTTTTCTCCGTTAGCGCTTTCTATTTTTAGCATCCAGGGCGCCTCAGTATTCACAGGCGCAGCAGTCACTTTCAAATCGAAACGCACAACGCCGGACTCAATCAACGAAGAGGCATCGAACGGGCTGGGACTACCGCCAGCATCAGACGCCATTGGGTCTCGAGAGATAAACCCATTGACCGTAGGCTCACTGCCCACGTTAAACTCTACCACCATGCCAGCTGTGTCATCTTCGACTAAAGCGGGCACGCTGCCACCACAGCAATCCCACGCTGGCCAGTCTTTATTAAGTTCACCATCAAAAATTTGCAGACTATCCCCTGAAGTCGCAGGCGGCGGTGGACTGGGCGCTTTACCTTCAACCAGCGCATCATCCAATGAATCCCATCCGGCGCGGATCGTTTCGCAGCCTTTGCCTGTTTGCGGGTTTTGCTGACACTGGTAAACCCGGACATAATCCACTTCGAAGGTTTGCCCGTTTGCAAAGGCATCAGCATCGACGCCAGTTTCATTAACCGCTTCAGGCCAATTGCCACCAACAGCCAGGTTCAGGATAAGGTAAAAATTTTGATCAAACGGTGCACTGTCCCAGTGTGTTACCAGCTCACCACTGCCCTGATCATGATACTCGGCGAACCACCCTCTGTGTTTCAGACTGAATACGTTGCCGCTACTGTCATACAGGGGCTCTGACTGGCGCTGCGTGGCATAAAGGTAATCATCAACATACCAACGTATCTCTCCCTCTTGCCATTCAACCGCATAGGTATGAAAGTCATCGGCCGGGTTAACACCATCCGGCAAACTATGTGCTTTACCAGAGTGAACATTGTCAGGCCAATCTTTTCCATAATGTAAGGTACCGTAGACATGGGCCTCAGGCATGCCATCCGCATCTTGTGCTTTGAGGTTCACCGCTTCAACTATGTCAATCTCACCTGATTTAGGCCAGCCACCATAGACTTCATCAGTTGGCAGCATCCAAAATGCCGGCCAGCTGCCCTGCCCGCTGGGAAGTTTTGCCCGCATTTCAAAGCGACCATATTTAAAATCCGCTTTGTGTTTTGTAATAAGGCGCGCAGATGTATAGGGCTTTTCAGCACCTTCCGCAGCGCGAAGCGCGACTATTTTCAGTGTCCCATCGCTGACAAACGAATTGACCGACTCATCGGTATAGCATTGACGTTCTTCATTTCCGCCACCCAGGCAGTTCACTTCGTGCGTCCAGTTTTGAGTATTGATTTGTGTCTCATCAAACTCATCTTGCCAGACGAGTTGCCAGTCAGAGACCGGTGTCTGAGGATCCGTTTTGCTCAGATCAGTGTTGGTTTTGGCGTCGCCACCACAGCCAGTTAAACCAGCTACCGAAAGCAAGACACCAAGACTGGTGAGGGATTTTGCAACTTTTATCATAATGTGTGTTCCAACTAATCGAACCGATTGTTGTGTAGCGCGAACGTGTTCTTTTTACAGTCTGGCACAGAGCCGCTGTACTTGTTATTTGCAATCAATCACACTCAGGTGCAGTCAGTTGCAATGTCCGTACTACAAAGAATGAGCAGCGAACCGGAGACCAATTCGGTCTGCTCCTGAGGCTATCCTGTTAAATTAACCTGAATGTTACAATGGAAACGCGCCATCACGGGCGGCTGCTGCGACACAAGAACGTGGGCCACAATAGTGCACGACAAGACGATACAAAAATAAGATGAAAGGTTAGCCTTTTGTTTTCCTTGGCTTTTGGAGGGTATCGGGTACATACATATTGCACCAAACCTTGTAGGCGTTGCACCAGAAGAGGTAATACTTCTGGCTGCCGACTGATATTTCTTGCTTGTACTTACGCGAACTAACTAGCTCAACGTTTTCTTTTTAGCAACAAACTGATGTAATGCCTGACTATAGTTGCGACTGACTTTGAGTTCGACCTGACCTTTAAGCGTCACCAGGCTCTCGTTATTTCGCATAGGTTTAATCGCAGTGACATAACTTAAGTTAACTATGGTCGACTTGTGGATCCGGGCAAACCGGGTTTCATCCAGCAAAGTCTGCAACTTTTTCATGGTAATGCGCAGAACATGGGTTTCTGACTCAGTGTGCACGCACATGTAATCGCCGGCTGCATCAATCCAGCGGATTGTGTCCATCGGTACAAAGACCTGCTCATTATCACTGTTTTTAATAACCAGTTCTCTATCCTGCATTGCTGGCAACGGGCTGTCCGTTTCCAGCCAGGACTCTAACTCAGCCACATCCAACCCAGAAGTTTTAGTCAGTGCCTGTAGCAGGCGATATTTTTCCTGCTCAGCCTGACGAGGCTGTCGACGCTCCAGGATCCGGGTCACCGTTTTTTGCAATCGACCCAGGTTCGCGGGCTTCAAAACATAGTCAATGGCATTAAGCTCAAAGGCTTCGAGGGCGTAATCACTATAAGCACTGACAAAAACCACCATAGGCAAAACATCAGCCTGTATCGCCTGAACTACTTCAATGCCATTGAGCCCGGGCAATTGTAAGTCCAAAAACAGCACGTCCGGACTCAATTCATGGCACAAACGGATCGCATCATCGCCATTTTCGGCCTGACCAATCACTTCTATTTCAGGGATTTTAGCCAACCTGAGACTCAGCCCCTCCAGCGCAAGGGGTTCATCGTCCACTATGATGGCGCTCAGTGGTTTTGTCATGGTCATTCAACCTCGTATGGCAGCACTAAGGTCACAGTATTCCCCCCGGCTGTATTTTTATTCAAAGACACGGTGAAATTACCGTTATACATCACATCCAGCCTGGTTTTAGCATTGTTTAGTCCTATGCCAAACCCTTTAACGGCCCCCTCATCCGAGCCTGTGCCGCAGTCTGAAATTTCTATAATGAGTTGTTGTAAATGCTGCTTTGCCGAGATTGTAACCTCTCCTCCCTGTTTACTTGGCTCAATAGCATACTTAATGGCATTCTCAACAACAGGCTGGCATAACATATTGGGTACCAATGCCCTGAGCGTTTGCGGTTCAATCTCATAGCGCACCGCCAGACGGTGTCCAAAACGGACTTTTTCTATTGCCAGGTACAATTCAATCAGCTGAATTTCTTCTTTTAACGGGATTCTGCTGCCTTGCGTGGCCTCGAGTGAGTGACGGAAAAAGTCACAAAGCTTATCGAGCATTTCTGATGCCGCGTCGTTATCCTGTTTCAGGATCAGCGTTGAGATGGCATTCATCGTATTAAACATAAAGTGCGGATTAAGCTGATAACGTAGCATTTGTAACTGTGCATCCTTTGCCTGGGTCTGCGCTCTTAGCAAGCGTTCATGCTCTTTTTGTAATCGACTGTTATACAGCATGATAAAAAATATCGAAGTCCAGACAAACATAGTGGTCAAAGAGAACAGCAACCAGCCACCAAACTCCAGCATGGTCCAGGCCTCATTCCAGCGCTGATCATGAACGATGACTTTATAGCTGGCGAGCTTAATGACGTTATAAATGAGTCCAAGCAAGGCCGCAGAAAGAAAACTGATAACCAAGGTGCGCTGCAAAGGCTGATGAATGATTTTGCGAATAAAAAGCCACTGCAACAAGGAGAGCATGAAGCCGCTGAGACTTTCGACCGCCAAGTTTATGATCTGTCCGGCCAGATTAAAACCGGGCGCGTCAAACTGAGGCTGAATAATTGCCAGAAACACCACAGCTGCATAGCCGAGCCACCCAGCAATTTGCAAACTCCAGAACTGTTTCGATAAATGTGGCAATGCTGATGATTCGGGTTCAAGCGGTGCCAGTTCAGATTGTTGAGGTGAAAACACGGACAAAATGGTACTCAGAATAAGGGCATAACCTTCGATACTCTAAGACTTTTTAAAATTATAGCAACCGAGCCTGTCAGTTTTCCCCGTTTGGAAACACTAAAAAAGGGCCACTTAGGCCCTTTTATTACTTTGACATTAGTCAGAATAAATTACGACGCGTAGCGCTGCTCTAGATACGCAAAGGTAGCTCTGAGGCCAAGTCCTTCGCCGCCAACTGGTCTGCCAGGTAAGGCGCGTATGTTCCACGCCATCACATCAAAGTGTACCCAAGGAGTCTGCTCAGGCTCGACAAACTCTTTCAGATACAATGCTGCGGTGATTGAACCACCAAATGGCGTAGAACCACAGTTTGCCATATCTGCAACATCGCTCTTAAACAGGGCCTTGTATTGATCGAACAAAGGCAGCTGCCAGATTGGATCCTGAAGTGCATTACCTTGAGCAATCATACCATTGGCCACTTCCTGATCTGTGCAATAGAAGCCCGGCAACTCAGTTCCCAGCGCTATCCGGCATGCACCTGTCAAAGTGGCGAAATCAATCAACAGATCCGGCTCATCCGCTTGTGCTTCTGCCAGTGCATCACACAATACCAGGCGACCCTCAGCATCCGTGTTGTCAATTTCAACTGTCAGACCTTTGCGCGTCTGGATCACATCGCCCGGACGAAATGCATTGCGCGACACAGCATTCTCAACCGCCGGGATCAATACCCGCAGACGCACCGGTAAACCAGCCGCCATAATCATATGCGCCAGGCCCAGCACGTGAGCAGCCCCACCCATGTCTTTTTTCATGTTACGCATGCCGGAGGCCGGTTTAAGATCCAGACCACCCGAGTCAAAGCAAACACCTTTACCGACCAAAGTCAGCCTGGGTGCATGTTCATCACCCCAGCTCAAATCCAGCAGGCGAGGCTTGTTTTCACTTGCTCTGCCAACCATATGAATCGTTGGATAGTTGTGTTCCAGTAATTCATCACCGACGATTTGAGTAAACTGTGCACCAAATTGCGCTGCCATCTCTGTACAGATCTCTGCCATATGTTGAGGCATCATGTCCGCCGCAGGCGTGTTGACCAAATCTCTGACCAGATAAATGGCATCAGCTTGATCCTGCAGTTTCTTCAACATGGTTTCTGACTCAATCGCCAGTTTTGCACTCGGCGCAGACGCTTTCTTATACGCATCAAACGTATATGCACCTAGCAAGTAACCAAGCGCAGCCTGTTCAACAAATGCATCATCACCTTGCAGTTGATATGTGCCTTGCGGTAACTGAGCAGGTAAATCGCCAGCCAGCCACATATCATCCAGTGAATCGACCAGGCTCAGTACGGCCTGAATATCGCCACTTTGAACGTCTGGGATCAGTAAAGTTTTTTGCGTTTTCTGTCTGGTCGCCAGCGTGATATTTTTGGCTTGTGGCGCATTTTCCTCTAGCCATTCGCTAAGCTGGTTTTCCTTAATAAAATGTACCGGTATTCCTTGTGATGAGTGAACAAGTAAATTACTCATACGTGCCTCTTGAATTACATAAACCTGACAAGAGAATACCAAGGTGGGAAAAATATTTCACTCACTGGATGCACAAAGCACAGTAATAAAGTGGGAACAGCTATCTGTTGATTCTTAGTCAGCTGATTTATTGGAGCTTTTAGACTTTTTGCCCAAAGTAAAAGAGCTGGGTAACACGTCAACCCCTAACCACTGGCCGAGCTTCACAATCAGCGGAATGGTAATGGGCGCAAAAGGCAATAAAGCAAACACCCCGAGACCCAGCCCTTTTAAAATATCAAAAAACTGCTGATTTGCCGCCGCCAGCTCTTGCTTAGACACACCACCCTGAGGGTATCGCTTATAAATATCCAGCATCTCACGGGTTTCTTGCTTTTCCTGAGCCAACGCTATTTTCAATCCAACCAAAGCACGTCGGAGCCTGATTTGCTGACGCTTCTTGCTGATCCTTGCAACTCGAATGGGCGCTTTGTGCACTACTTTAATTAATCGCATTAACATACTTTGGAAATCTTAGTATTGCCAATACTAGCAGAAATAAAAACGAGACGTTAGCCTACATAAGTCTGACCAACAGTCCCTCACCAATTAGTCGAATACCCGCTTGGCGATAACAAATGGGCGAATTAGATGAAAAATACAACAGTTCACATTTTAAACATTTCAACAAAAAAGTGCGCTGGACTGCGCAATAATGACATTTTGGTGAACATATTTCATGCTGATACGTACCTTAAAAAAACCCAAAAAAGACTGTTTTTTGTACCACAAACAAAAAGTTATTGAAAAATTTGACCTAGTAAAATTCACTGCTACCTTTAAAGATGCAGTGAACATATTTGCAATTATCTTTAATAGCTAGTACACATAAAGTTAATACAAGATGTGCAACTTGTGTATATTGTAAGAAATGACAACATATAATAACTGGGGAAACAGGATGAAACTACAGACAAACGCGCTAAGTCGTGCGATTAAATTTGCATTAGCGTCAACAGCAACAATGGGGTTGGCGGTAACCAGCGTTCAGGCAGAAGAGGCCGATGCTGGTGCCGAAAACAAAAAAATAGAAAAAATCGCTGTGGTGGGCTCACGTGCAGCACCACGCTCAGTTGGTGATTCTCCCGTTCCTATCGATATCATCGGTGGCGACGAGATAAGCAAGGCCGGTGGCGACGACATGCTGGAATTATTGAAAGGGTCCGTTCCTTCTCTCAACGTTCACGCCAACCCTATCAGTGACGCAGCCAGTCTGGTTCGTCCAGCAAACCTGCGAGGCCTGCCTGCAGACTCTACTTTAATCTTACTCAACGGTAAACGCCGTCACCGCTCTTCCGTTATCGCCTTCCTGGGCGGTGGTATTAATGATGGTGCTCAGGGTCCGGATATTTCCGTAATTCCCAGCATTGCGCTCAAACAAGTGGAAGTACTGCGTGATGGTGCTGCGGCACAATATGGTTCAGACGCCATTGCCGGGGTACTGAACTTTGTACTTAAGGATGCCTCAGAAGGCGGCAGCGTTTCCGTCAAACAAGGCCAATATTATGAAGGCGACGGCGACACAACAACCATCGAAGGTAACATAGGTCTACCCTTTACTGACCAAGGTTTTGCTAACCTAAGCTTCCAATACAAAGAAGCCGATCCAACCAGCCGTAGTGTTCAACGCCCTGACGCGCAAGCATTTATAGATGCAGGTTTACAAGGTGTTAGAGACCCGGCTCAGGTTTGGGGTGCACCTGAAATCAAAGATGACATCACATTGTTTGGTAATGTCGGTCTTGAACTGACCAACGATTCTCAGTTTTACATGTTTGGTAACTACTCAGAGCGCGATGTGAAGGGCGGGTTCTATTATCGTAATCCAACAACGCGTCCAGGTGTATACGGCGGTGTGGTCCGTAATGTCGACGGTGCCCCTGCACGACGTCACCTGACAGACGAAGCACAACAAGCGGCCTGGGATGCAGCAACCCCAACAGTATTAGTCGGTTCATTGGATGGCTATGACCAACAGCTGAACTGCCCTGTGGTTGAAATCCAGGCCAATGGTCTGCCAGATCAAGCGGCATTAGATTCACTTGCAGCTGCCAACTGTTTTGCATTTAACAATATCCTGCCAGCAGGCTTTACGCCGTTCTTTGGCGGCAACATTACTGATACTTCTTTGACCATTGGTACCAAAGGGGAATTCACTGATGGCTTCCTCAAAGGTGCATACTACGATTTCAGTGGCTCGGTTGGCCGCAATGAATCCCGCTACTTTATAACTAACACGGTCAACGCGTCGTTGGGTCCGGACACGCCAATGGAGTTTAGCCCGGGTAAGTACATTCAGCTTGAGAAGAACTTTAACGCCGACTTCTCCAAAGGATATGACTTTGATCTGGCCTACGATGTTAACGTCGCGGTTGGTTTTGAATGGCACGAAGAAACCTTTGAAGTGATCCCGGGTGATGAAGCCTCATTCATCGCAGGACCATTAACGACCCAAGGGTTTGGTATCGGTTCAAATGGTTTCCCTGGCTTTCAGCCTTCAGCTGGTGGGGAATTCTCGCGTCGTAACTACGCAGCTTACGTCGATATTGAAACGCCATTCACCGAAGAGTTTTTAATGGGTTGGGCACTGCGCTTCGAAGATTATGACTCATTTGGCTCAACCACCAATTACAAAGTAACCTGGCAATATCATGTTACTGAAGACATCGCGTTACGTGGCTCTGTTAGCTCGGGCTTCCGTGCTCCAACAGTCGGCCAGGCAAACGTGAGTAACGTACAAACCAACTTGAGTAGTGGTGTGTTGGTTGACTCGGCACTGCTGCCACCTACTAACCCAGTTTCCCAGATCCTGGGCGGTACCGAGCTTCAGCCTGAAGAGTCGCAAAGTTACACGTTCGGTGGTGTTTATCAATCAGGTGACTGGTTCCTGACGATTGACTACTACAACATTCAGGTGGAAGACCGTCTGAGTCAATCGAATAAGATTGATTTAACCCAGGCACAAAAAGAAGCTTTGAAAGCGGATGGCGTACCTAACGTCGACAGCATCGCGCAGGTGTCCTTCTTTACCAATGACTTCGATACCACAACTCAAGGTGTTGACGTTGTTGCTAACTACTCTATGGACCTGCTAGGCGGCTTTGCCACTTTCAGTGCTGCTTATAACTGGAATGAAACTGAAGTTGACGAGTTTTCTGTCATCACAGGTGATTTCAAGGTAGCTCGTCTTGAGAAAGACTTGCCACAGCATCGAGCGACCTATACCTGGACGCAACAATGGGAAGAGTTCTCAGGCTTCCTGCGTTACAACTACTATGGCGAATACCAGGGTGTACACGTCGACTATGATGCAACTGCTATCATGGCTGACCCAACATTCACATTCGATGCCGAGTTGACTTACTTCGCAACTGAAAATATCAGCCTGACGGTCGGTGCTAACAACATCTTCGACCAGGATGCTGAGAAAGTGGTCGACTTCCTGGAAGATGGCAACACAGAGCTTACGCCGTCAAACACCTGGGGCGGTATCTACTACGAAACCTCTCCATTTGGCATTAACGGTGGCTTCTACTACGTAAAAGCAACATACACCTTTTAACGACTTACTGTAACCCAGAAACAAAGGGGGAAGTAGCTATAGCTATTTCCCCTTTTTATTTCTATCATGTATAAAAAAACTATTTATAACCACATGTTACTGCTAGAAAGAGCCTCCGAATTACTCGAAGAAAACCGGCTTCGCGAAGCCGAATTTATGTTCAAACAAGTGCTTAAACAGAATCCAAAAAACGGCAAGGCCCTGTTTGGCCTTGGCAGGATCTGTATGCGGCTCGAACAATACGATAACGCCATCTATTATCTGAAACGCGCCTGTGAACACTTGCCTAAAATGCTCGACCCGCTCTATGCGCTGGCTGATGCGTTTGTCGCGGTTGGCTCACCCGTTGACGCAAAAACAGTACTTGAATACACCCTGAGTGTTGCCAGGCATAACGCCCAGGCTCACTATCATTTAGGGCAATTTTATCTCGACTATGGATTTATCGATAACGCACGAAATGTGTTTGACGCTGGCTTATCTTGCCCTCATTCCGCCATTACGGTTTTCATGCTCCACGAGTTAATCAAACTCACAGAAGGCGAAAAGCTAACCGAGTATTTAGCACTGCTCGATACACTTAATGCAGACCTGGATAACCCCAGAATACACATTGTGGTTCATTACGCTAAAGCACATGCCTATGAAAAGCTGACAGATATTGATGCAGCTTTCGCACATTACCAGCAAGCCAATGCGGCCCAGCACGCGCTCTGTGACTTTCACACCTCTGCCATGCAGCCCTTTTTTGAGTATTTAAAAAGCAGTTTTGATGAGGCATTTTTTTCAAGACCGCCTGATAAAGTCAGGGCAACATTTACCCCCGTCTTTATCGTTGGCCTGCCTCGGACAGGCTCCACTTTGCTGGAACAAATGTTGATCCAGCACTCTCAGGTAGGCTCCATGGGCGAAAGTACGGTCATTAGTGACGATATTGTGCCTTACCTGAGCATGCGCAACGAAGCGCCCTTTCCGGATTGCACCAAAACACTGAGTACCTCAATGCTCGACCATTGCCGTAATTTATACGTCGATGAAATAAAACGCCATCGAGTTGCAGAAGAAGCCGTGATCAACAAATTGCCTGCCAATTTCCAGAATATTGGCCTAATCTACAAAATGTTCCCGGACGCCCGCTTTATCCATATGACCCGGGACTTTATGCCAAATGCCTGGTCAGTGTATAGCAATCACTTTGCTGAAGACGAGCCTTACTTCTGCTCTTTACAAGAGTATCAGTTATATAGCGAATTGACCGATGACGTGATGACGCACTTTAAGACGATGCTCCCACGCAACATTCACACTATGAGCTACGAAAAGTTACTTGAGGAACCGGAGCGGGAGATCCGCAAGGCACTTAACTTTATGTATCAAAAGTACGAGCCTGAATGTATGGAGTTCTATAAAAGCCACAAGGTAGTATCAACACTGAGTAAAGCTCAGGTGCGTAAACCATTGAATACGGCTCCCCTGGTGAACTGGAAAAAGTTCGAAGCACAAATGAAAAAAGAACTGGCGCTGCCCGACCCGCACTAATCAGGTCTGTCTGTAACGTTCGAACCAGGCCAGTAGATCGGAAAACTGGTCGTGACGCGCGGCGCTGTGCGTTAGCATATTGATATGATCGTAATCATGCTGATGACCATAGCGCCGGCCATATACAGTGATTTCCATAATACCTGTGCCCGACTCAGCCATAAACTGCCTGATGTCTACTGGCTGTGCCAGTGCTTTGTCTTTGACCCCCGCTATATGTAAAGTCGGTGGCAGTGCCGTATCTTTTAATGCGGCAGCGTAATCAAAGCCGTCATCGCTGTCTACCCAGGGTCGGCGTTTCGCCCACTGCACACTCTGTGCATGAGATTTACGCGTTTCATTATCAGAGCCCCATTTAAGCTGACGAGCAGGCAGGTAGCCATGCTTTCTGACCTGCCAGAATGCCAACATATACCAGATCACATTAGCCTTGAGCAGCTTTTCTGGGTGCCGATTATAAAGGCTCCTTTTGGTGCCAAAGTAAACACAGGCACTGATATGTTCAATCTCTTCAGGAAACCTGGCCAGAACACTATTCAACAACACCCCACCCCAGGAGTGCGCAACCCAGAACTGAGGCCGCTTACCGGTCATTGCCGTGATGTGCGCAAGAATAGCGGGAATATCTTCAACAATCGATTCTGTCTGACCGTGTTTATCACCTTTGCTGATGGCAGGTTTACTTCCCCCCCTGCCTCGCAAATCCGCCACAAAACACTGATAGCCCTGTTCGGCCAGAAAAGGGGCAAGGCCTTTATTACTTTGGGTGTAAAAGATCTTGCCATTTTCAACAGCACCATGGATAAGCAACACAGCAGGGCCCATTTTCTGTTGCTGATAAATATGGCGAAGATGCAGCTGATACCCTTCCCCAACCGGCACATAAAGCGAGTTTTGTATGATCATATCTGATTGTTACGTGATTTTTTAAACTCATCGTACCAGCAGTGTTTAACCGTCGCAAGCTGGCTCATTCGGTCTTTGCAGGGAAAGAAGCAGCGCAAAACGCATAATTTCGATATAATGGCGTATCAATGAAGTAAGATAACAATCATTCAATGCACCCCAGAAATAAACACCAACAGGGCTATGACTTCGCCCGTCTTTGCCAGGTAAATCCGGCACTCACGCAACACCTGCGCAACAACCCGCATGGTGACGACACCATAGACTTTAGCGATCGCGTTGCAGTAGTTGCATTGAATCAGGCACTGCTTGCCAGCGACTATGGGATCAAACTCTGGCAATTACCAGAACCATTTTTGTGCCCGCCCGTCCCTGGCCGGGCTGATTATATTCATGCGCTGGCAGATTTACTGGCCGATGACAATCAGGGCGAAATCCCAACCGGGAAGCAGATCCGTTGCCTCGACATTGGTACTGGTGCGAACCTGATTTACCCGCTGATTGGTCAAGCTGAATATGGCTGGCAGTTTACCGGCTCTGACATCAACCCGATGGCCGTTTCGGTGGCACAAACCATCGCGAAAGCGAATGGGCTGGGGATTAAAATAAAACAGCAAAAAGATCAGCTGGCCATTTTTCATGGGATCATAAACGCAAAAGATACCTACCATCTGACGATGTGTAATCCGCCCTTTCATGAGAGTGAGCAGGCAGCCCAAGCAGGAACAGCACGAAAGTGGCGTAATCTGGGCAAATCCCAAAAAACCGGACAGTTGAATTTTGGCGGTCATGCACCTGAACTATGGTGTCCGGGCGGTGAACTGGCGTTCATTAAGTCCATGATCCACGAAAGCCAAGATTTTGCAGGTCAGGTTGGCTGGTTCACTTCACTCGTATCGAAAAAAGACAATCTGCCCGCCTTGAAAAAAGCCCTGCAAGCGGTCAAAGCAAGCGAAGTAAAAGTCATTGATATGCACCAGGGTCAAAAAGTCAGCCGCTTTATCGCCTGGTGTTTTTAGTTAAGTATGAGCTCAAAGTCTATTGAGCTCAGCCTTATAGTGCTTTCTGCAGACCGACACGTAACGGTCATTTCCGCCAATCTCAACCTGGGCCCCATCAGCAATTGCATTTCCGGCCGCATCCAGTCGCAGAACATGGTTCGCCTTGCGACCACAATGGCAGACCGTTTTCAATTCGATCAGTTTGTCCGCCCAGGCCAGCAGATATTGGGCACCTTCGAACAGCTCTCCACGAAAATCGGTTCTGAGCCCGTAGCACAATACCGGGATCCCCAGCAGATCAACCACATCAGTTAGCTGAGAGACTTGCTGTTTATTCAAAAACTGGCTCTCGTCGACCAAAATACAATCCAGCGCTTGCTTATCATGCGACTGGTTGATTAGGTGCAACAGATCCGTTGCTGGCTCGTACGTATGTGCATCTGCTTCAAGCCCGATACGAGATGCGACCTTACCAACGCCGGCACGGTCATCGAGTGCAGCAGTCAGGATAAACGGATTCATACCCCGCTCACGATAATTAAATGCAGATTGCAATAATGTGGTGGATTTTCCGGCGTTCATCGCCGAATAATAAAAATAAAGTTGCGCCATATGCTCGTATCTGCCGCTAAAAAATTCGCGATAGTCTACCCAAACTCAGACAATTAAGCCAGCCTAGTCAAATACCTGCCATGGCACTTTTGTGGGGGTTCGACTGCTGTCTTGCGTATCACCTGGATAGCTTTGGCGATTAATGTACGCAATGTAGATATGGTGCAGCTCAGAGGTACTTAACATAGACCATAAGGCTTTTGCTGTTGGTGCATGCAGCGCTTTAAATTGCTTCGAGAACGTCAGGTAACCAAAGCTGATGTCCAACGGCGGATAAACCGCAGCAAGCTGCTTTCGATAAGGAAAGGCTTCGACCGCTTTACCATCTACCTGGCACAAGCCAAATGTGCCATGTACCTTGCCCTTGAGTACTAACTCAAACGCATCGCTTTGTGAATCTGTGTTCAGGATGGTGTATTTATCGCTACCGACAGAGTCGGCAACTGAATACCCTCTTGGCACAGCCAGATTGATGGGGTAACTGCGTTCGTGAATCGCGGTTTTTAGTTGTGTCATGCCGACCAGACAAGTACCGAGTCGGCTGATAGAACTCAGCGTGTCGGGGGAACCGTCCTCATTAAGTGGATAGGATAAAAAGGCTTGCCGCGCTTTTCGGTAACTGGCAATCACAGCATCAACACGATTTCGTTTTATTTCGTACAAACATCGTTGCCAGGGTTTGCGTACAAACTGAAACTGTACGCCACCCACCTGGGTTTCAAGGTGCCTGAGTATCTCAATGGTTGCGCCTGGGTTTTCCTGCGGCACGTCAAACCCGTTACCCAGGAAAAATGGCGGAATATGTTTATCTTCGTAACACAGTCTGATGGATACTTTCGCAGCAGCCTGGCAGCAAACAAACAAAAATATCAACGACATTACAGTCAATCGCATTAAAACAGGACTTTAGGTCGGGCTTTCTCTTAGTATATAACTCACCTTAGAGCTTGGCTATGAACAGCCTGCATTACTGGGTAATTTTTATCCCTTCGTGGGCTAAAAGCCAGGATTTACGTTCCAATCCGCCGGCATATCCCGTCAACTTGCCGTTTGCACCAATAATGCGATGACATGGTACGATAATGCTGATTGGGTTATTACCATTGGCAGCCCCAACAGCGCGGACCGCTTTCGGATTATCAAGTCTGGCTGCCATCCAACCATAGGTATTTGTTTCGCCATAAGGGATTTGTCGCAGCAGTTGCCACACAGCTTGTTGAAAAGGCGTGCCCTGAGTATCCAGAGCAACATCAAACTCACTCCGTTGCCCGGCAAAATACTCGGTTAACTGAGTGCAGGCGCGCTTAAGGTGCTCATTGTTACCCTCTGAGTACACAGATTTGGGCGCGAAGCCAACATAACTCAGCCCCATATCAGTTGCCTGTAAAGTAATATCGCCAACCGGACTGGCCAGATAGGTTTGAATAGTCATAAATTACTCCCTGAATAAACGTGTCATTATTTCAATTGCTGCCATAGCTGAAAAGTCAGATAGCTTCTAAATGGCGCACAGCCAGGCTCATCTATCTGCCCGACCTTATCGATGGCTTTTTGCACTCCGAGATCCCCACCCAAATAAATATCCGGCGCACTCAGCCCGCGCATGCTCGCATAATCCACAGTCCAGGGACCTATTCCTTTAATTGCCAGCCAGGATTCTGGTGTGCAATCTGGATCGTCCACATGATGCTGCGCCAGGGCAATTATTGCCTGCTTACGGCGTTCAGGCATTTTAAAAAACGACAGGTCAGATGATGCAATAACGTCTGCTGAGGGAAATTGAAACGTGCCATTTTTCTGCTTTTCTCCCAGCTGTTCAACTAACTGGATCATTAGGTTCCTGGCAGCCGTAACACTAATTTGCTGCCCTAAAACAGCGCGTATTCCCGCTTCAAAAGGAGTCCAGATCCCGGGTAATCTCAGCCCGTCCTGAAGCGTCATGTCACTACAATGTTGCTGTAAATGCGTGTTGATAAACGCGGAGTCCGCATCTAAATCCAATACCCGGCGGATATTATTCACCACCAAAGGTAACCCTTTAAGATCGCTGATCTCAATCGTTACTCTGAAGCGGTTCTGAGACTCCTCATAATGCGCAGTAAAGTAACCTTGATAATCGCCCAATCTAAAATTACGTCCATAAGATGTGCCCTCTAACCACTCCAGAGGCGTCACCAAACGATGCGCTAAAAATTCGCACATCGCCTGCCAATTGTAAGGGGGACGAAAGGCCATCATTAATTCAATCTGCTGACTCACTTCAGCACCGCGACGTAAGCTGGATGGCGTAATCTGATAAAGCCGACTGAATGCGTCGTTAAAACGACGCTGCGAGTTAAACCCACAGGCATACGCGACCTGAGTAACCGGTAAGGCTGTTTGCTGCAACAGCTGCTTTGCTAAGTCACACTGTTTAAACAGCGCATATTTTTTAGGCGCTATACCATAATACTGTTGAAACAGTTTAGTCAGGTATCGTGTCGTAATTCCCAATTTGTCGGCCAATTGAGTCACACTTGCACTGCCCAAAAAACCACCGTCAATCAATCTTTTCGCTCTGACAGCTGTAGTTTGAGTGCCTAGCCAGGCATAACTACCAGGCGCACTGTCTGGTCGACAACGAATGCAAGGTCTAAACCCTGCTTGTGCCGCACAATGTGCATGTTGGTAATACTGCACATTGTGCTCTTTTGCCGCAGGGGCCGGACATATCGGGCGACAATATATACCCGTACTCTTCACCGCAACATAAAACAAACCATCAAACCGTGCATCCCGGCTCTGTCGTGCCCTGGCACAAACTTCTGAGGAAAACATACATCAACTCTCTATGTGACTCAGACTCAGTGTAAAACCAGTCGTGCAACGGTACTGGCCATATTCGGAACCCAATAAAAAATACCCACGGGTTATACCCCTATTATGCGCGTATTAGCGTCATATGAGTAGAGATGACCGGGTACTAAATCCCCCTGACCTCTACCAGAAACTCACTACGGCGTAACCAGCCCACTGTCCTATTGCATCTGATTGCTATTTAAAGTCCAAAAACTGAACTGAAATGAGAATAATAATCAGTTGTTAAAATGTTGATTTATATAGATTTTTTATTGACATGAAATTATATACACGTACACTGGCGTCAATTTAGAACGAATTTAAGGTGACACTTATGCAAGGCAAGCAACAGGTAATTGATGCATTTAACGCACTACTGGCCAATGAACTCGCAGCCATCGATCAGTACTTTATTCATTCCCGCATGTATGACGACTGGGGTTTAAACAAACTTTATGAGCGTCTTAATCACGAAATGGAAGAAGAAACCACTCACGCAGACTGGTTAATCAAGCGTATCTTGTTCCTTGAAGGTGTCCCTAACATGACTAAACGCCGCGATCTGCTCATAGGTAGCGACGTAAAATCTATGATGGAAAACGATCTTAAGCTGGAGCTGGAAGTGGTAGAAAGCGTTAAACAGGCCATCAAGATCTGCGAACAGGAGCAAGACTATCAATCACGTGCTGTCCTCGAAAAGCTGTTGTTTGATACCGAAGAAGATCATGTTTACTGGTTAGAACAGCAAATCGGTCTTATCGACAAAATCGGTATTCAAAACTATCTGCAATCTCAGCTGGCGTAAGGAGTCATTATGAAAGGCGATAAAGCGGTAATAACGGCACTGAACACCGTACTTGCAAACGAGCTGGTAGGTATTAACCAGTATTTCCTGCATGCCCGTATGTTTAAGGATTTTGGTTTTACCCAACTGGATAAAGCAGATTATAAAACGTCCATCCAAAAAATGAAGAATGCCGATCGCCTGATTGAGCGTATTCTGTTCCTGGAAGGCTTGCCTAACCTTCAGGACCTGGGTCGACTTAAAATTGGTGAAAACAGCGAGGAAATGATTGCGGCCAATATGGCATTTGAGCAAGCATCCTTGGGAGATCTGGTTGACGCGATTGCATTGTGTGAAGAAAAACAGGACTACATTAGTCGTGAAGCGCTCGACAATATTCTCAATGAGCAGGAAGAGCAAATCGACTGGCTGGAGACCCAGCAACACCTTATCAAAGTGACCGGTATCGAAAACTACCTGCAGACGCAAATGTAATACTAAAAAAGGGCTTTAAAGCCCTTTTTTTGAGAAAATGGTTTGAACGAAAAATTGATTAGGCAACTTGCTCCGTCACATCCACGATGTCGATTAGCTTTTCGTTCAGTATTTTTTTTGCGCAGTTACAACACTTACCACACTGAGATCCCACACCTAACTCTTTGCTCAAATCGCGCATAGACCTTGCGCCATCATCAATAGATTCGGCGATTTTTTTGTCCGTCACACCGTGGCAAATGCAGATATACATAACTGAAAACCATTCTCAATAACCTTAACTGCAGACAAGTTTAATCTAAACAAAAATGGTTATCAACAACAAAAGCGGAAATAATGAGAATAATTCGTAGTTGCATTGCTTGTGTTTTTGATCCACCTTTTAGTTCAATAGCTTAGGTTTTACCTAAACCAGCCTTTTTTTACCCAATAAATGGCCAGCTGAGGCATTTTTACGAATTCTCGTTCAGCTCAGCCTATAACTTGGTATAATTAGCATAATCTGAGCAATGTATGCCTCAGCGAATATGACAGCACAAAAGCGTAAAAGGACTGTTCACTGTTGTGCGCTCGGGAACGTGTGAATGAACAACTGGCTACAAGCAGCTTTATTGTCTTTTTTAATGATATATCACCACTTGGTGATTGCAGATCCTTATTATGCAAATCAGATCAGCCGTTTGTCGACGCAGGAAGGGCTTTCTCAATCCAGTATCACCGCGCTGGTACAAGACCAGCAAGGATATATCTGGGTTGCGACCCATCAGGGCTTAAATCGACATGACGGCAACCAATTTAGCCCCTTCAAAGGCCAGGCACTGTTCTCAGGCAGTGATATTTTGTTGCTCCAACTGTTAGACAATGACCAACTCTTTATATCAACGGCACAATCAGGCGCATTTTTGCTAAACACCCGAACCTTCGCCCTAATGAAATTGTTTAATCAAGGAGGACGTCAAGGCATAGCGCCAGATGCTGCGGTGAATGCCATTGTTCAGTATCAAGAACAGTACGTGATAGCAATTGAAAACGTTTTATATAGCGTCGACATACAGACACTTGCGTCGGAACGTTTGCTCACCCTGCCAGATGGCGCCTATGTCCGCACCATGTTGGCATGGCACGATGCTTTGCTCATTGGCTCAGAGTCTGGACTGTTTCATTTCAAAAATGAGCAACTCAGCTTACTGAACCACCAGGGTTCAGTGGCCAAGTCTGCGCTCAATAACAATGTAAAATTGCTCAAGCAAGACCCGGCACTGGGGCTGCTGGTGGGTACTGTGGAAGGCTTGTTTGTCATTCCGGGTGATACCAGCCAGCTATTAGATCAGCAAGCTTATGAGCTTGTTTCACAACTCAATATTTGGGCACATGAAATCGGACCATATGGAGAGTACCTGGCCACAGATTCAGGTCTATATTTGCTCGACCGCCGTAACCATAGTGCCAGTAAGCTGTTCTCGTTCAGCGAAAGCCGCTATTTGACACCGCAAAATACCATCCCAGTCATGTTGTTAGACAAGCATGCAAACCTGTGGATGGGGTCCAATAATAATGGGACATTTATTTGGCCAACTTCTGCGTACCGATTTAAGCTGCTCGCCTCTCATAACCATAACTTTAATAACAATATCTGGGCTGTGCATCATAAAAACGATGGTACACTTTGGCTTGGCAGCGATGATGGATTACACCTCTTTTCTGACGGGCAACAGGCAACCCTGCAACAAAGTTATTTTCGTAATCAAAGCCACAAACCTGCGTATGGCAGCCACGCGGTCTACAACATCTATAGCTCTCCCTATCTGAGTGACAACATGCTCCTGCTTGATACCAAAGCCGGGCTAAAACAGTTTGACATATCAACCGGACAAGCCACTGAGCTCAAAGTCACCAACACAACTGTTGCCATGACGGGCGAAGACCATTTAGTCGGCTCTATGCTGGTAGATCAGCGTACCCTCCTGTTCCATACGCACCATAATATTTTCCTTTATGACATTGCCTTACAAACGATTACCACATTAAGTGAGCTGGAAGCACAGATAGATGACCTGCAAGCTTTGTTATTTCTGCCAGCCAGACCAGAAAAACCCAATGAGTTATTATTCAGCACCGCCAACGCGCTTGTAAGTTACGATCGCCTGAGCCACCAGGTCAATACTTTGTGGCAAGCAGAAGCCGCCTCTGATAACGCCTACCCTATCGTGAATGACTGGATGAAGGATGGCCAGGGCCGACTTTGGCTGGCAACCAACACAATGGGGCTCATTGCACTCGAAACACACAGTTTCCAGCGCATAATACATATCACTAAGGAACAAGGGCTTGGCACCAACACCTTGTACGAACTGGAACGTGACCTGCACAACCAACTTTGGATAAGTAGTCAAAATGGTCTTTATAAACTCAATTTAGAAACACTACAGCTCGACCATTATGATCACCGTAATGGGCTGGTTACCAACGAGTTTAACCTCGGAGCCAGCCAGCCTTTGCATTCAGGAGAAATGCTGTTCGGTACGCCCAACGGTGCCATAAAATTCGACCCGAGTGCCTTTACTCTGCCAGCAGAAACAGAGCAACTCTCCTTCTCGGGTGTGCAATTAATGTCTAGGCCCATACTCGTCTCGCCCGCACAACTCGACATGCAGACTCTGCAGTTTGAATATGACGACATGGGATTTCGCTTTGAGTTTAGTCAGTTCAATATTTTTAATGTGCGCCGTAATTTTGTCACGGCTCAACTGTCGGGCCCGACTTCCCTTGAGATCAAAGATGTTAAGCATAACTATCTGTTTTTTAATACCTTAAAACCAGGAAAATATACCCTGACCCTGTCCGAATTCCGACCTGGCGGCGCAGCAAAACGCACCCAAAGCCAGCTGCATTTTGAAATCAAGCATGCCTGGTGGAATACACCGTTAGCTATCACCAGTTATCTGTTGCTGATTGCTGCTTTACTGGCCATGCTTTATCGCAGACACCAACGCAAGCAACTTGCTCTGCAACAAACCTATGACCAGCTAGTACATGCAAAAGCCCAGACCGATTTAGCACTGACGAAAACGCAAAGTGGACTGTGGAGCATGGACATGCAGACTCAGCAATTTACCTTGCTCAGCAATACTCAGGACACCAGCCAAAGTAAGCAACTCAGTCTGACCGGTTTTTTTGACAAAGTGCACCCACAAGATCAAGAAATGGTGCAGCGTCAATGGGCGCGCTTTATTGCCTCACCGGACAGTCAGCTCTCAATCACCTATCGGATTTTTTCAAAGCAACAAGGCTGGCTCTGGTATCACGATATTGCCAAGGTCAGCGAATGGGATGCCAAAGGTGTGCCGCTAAAGACATCCGGTATCTACAGTAATATCACGGAGCAAAAAGCGAACCAACTGAATGCAGCTATGTTTGCCCAGGCCCTATCTCAGATCCAGGACTGGTTATTGATCCTCGACAACAGCTTACAGCTTTTATCAGTCAACCAGAGTTTATCGTCATCTCTGGGATTGGACCGCTATGAACCTCAAAAACAACTAACCCTCAGCGAACTCAAGAAACGACTTGGCCGACAACAGCTAATAAAATTACTTAACGCGTTGCGTAACATCCAGCCTAAAGAGAACATAAAACTAGAAATTGATGTGACATTTGATGATCAACGCCAAAGCTCAGTTCAACTCAGTATCAATGCCATTACAGATGACCAGGGTGAAATTGAATTTTTAGTCATCGTTGGTTCCGACTTATCTCAGCAGAAGCAAGCACAAAGTGAGTTACGTTATCTCGCAAACTTTGATGCCCTGACGGATTTACCTAATCGTAACCTAATGCTGCAACACATTGAATTTGCCATATATAATGCAACTAAAAGTAATTCCGGGTGCGCATTATTGTTTATCGATCTGGACAAATTCAAGCCCATCAATGACGCCTATGGCCACTCTGCAGGAGACCAACTCCTGATTGCCGTTACGAAACGGATCAACAGCTCCTTAAACGCGCACTGCATCCTGGGCCGCCAGAGTGGCGATGAGTTCATTGTTCTGATAAAAACTTTCGAAGATGTCGCCCAGGTCACAGAGCTGGTTCAACAGATGATCACGTCGTTATGCAATAAATACGAAGTAGATGGTATCTCTATGAGCATTTCTGCCAGCGTAGGTGTCGCTATTTTTCCATTTGACGAACAGACAGCGGAAGGCTTATTGCGAAATGCAGATATCGCAATGCTACATGCCAAACAAAGTGGCAGAAACAACTTTAAGTTTTTTACCAGCGAAATGAATGCGCACCTGAGCAGAAAACTCAGCTTAGAAGCGGCGCTCAAAGAAGCAGTAGCAGACAATCAGCTCTACAATCATTATCAGCCTATTGTGAATACCACCAACCACACCTTGACTGGTGTAGAGCTGTTAATGCGCTGGCAGTTGGGGTCAAAACCTGTATCACCGGCAGAGTTTATTCCAATTGCTGAAGAGGTCGGTCTAATTGAGCAAATGACAACGCAGGCTTTACGCAATGCCCTTGAGGAACTTATGCCATTTTTCCACCAGCAATCCTCATTTTATTTGTCACTGAATCTCTCACCTCAACATATTATGCGTGATAACCTCGCGGCCTCTCTGGACAACATTGTGGCGGAATTTGGTTTGAGCAATCATCAGCTGAAACTGGAAATCACAGAAACCAGCTTCCTGGCAGACCGGCATAAAGCCAGTAAAACGCTGGCCCAACTTAAGAAGTTTGGCTTTACACTGCTGCTGGATGATTTTGGCACGGGCTACTCTTCGCTCACATACCTAAGTCAATTCCCTATCGACATTATCAAAATTGACCAGAGTTTTGTACGCACACTGGAAACTCACCCCCATAATCGTTCCATCGTAAAAACCATCTATATGCTGGCACAAAACCTCAATATGGCATGTATTGCCGAAGGGGTGGAAACCGCCCAGCAGCTTAGTTTTCTTCGAGATCTGGGCTGCGAATACATGCAAGGGTATTATTTTTCAAAACCTTTAAGCGCAGCGGGTTTGTTTGAGCAATACCCGCCTGATGTGGCCAACGTGGGCTAACTTACTGATCCGCCCTGCCATCGTGCTAGGCATTGATATAGGGCATCTGGCTCGATGGGTTTGGAGACAAAGTCATCCATTCCCACCTGCAAACATTTCACTTTGTCCTCGTTGAAGGCATTTGCTGTAATAGCAATAATGTGAGGCGTACCGTACAGCTCAGGGTTTTGACGAATGCGACGAGTACAATCAAATCCATCCATATTCGGCATCTGACAATCCATCAGGATAACGGGAATATGGTTACCCTCTAAAACAGACAGCGCATCCAGGCCATCGTTTGCTTTAGTCAGGCTGCAGCCTGTATGCTCCATTAATTTCGCCGCTACGATCTGGTTAATTGGATTGTCTTCAACCAGCAAAACATTCACACCGCTCAGGTCTGGTGCGCTAACATGCTGTTTTTCTTCTTGTTGTGCCTCACCCTGAGTAGCAGGCAAAATCACCGTAAACGTGCTGCCCTTGCCGGCCTCACTCTCTAAACTAATTGTCCCACCCATTGCCTCTGCCAGACGCTTACAGATTGTCAGGCCAAGCCCTGTTCCACCATATTTACGTGTTGTAGAGACATCTGCCTGAATAAACTCTCCAAATAGCTGCTTCTGTTTCTCTTTCGCAATTCCTACTCCTGTGTCCGAAATATCAATATGTAAGGCTTCGTCGATGTAACGGGCACTGAGCTTAATACTCCCCTGCTCAGTGAACTTGCCAGCATTACTAAGCAAATTGTTAATGATTTGCGTCACCCTCAATTCATCCAGTTTGAGATACTCGGGAATAGTGTCGTTAACCTCATAGCTAAATGTCACCCCGGCCTTCACGCCAGTTTTGCAAAAGGACGTAGTCAGTGAATGCAACATCTTACGAAAGGCAACATCGTGCCTGTCCAGCTCCAGAGCGCCAGCTTCTATTTTGGAATAATCAAGAATGTCGTTCAGGATCAGCAGTAGGTTATGCGCAGACTGGTAAATGATCTGCAAAGACTCAGCAACGTCTGTATCATGGGTGTGGCGCTGCATATCTGCGGTCATGCCAATTATCCCATTGAGCGGTGTGCGTATTTCATGACTCATATTGGCCAAAAACAGACTTTTTGCTGAACTCGCTTTATTTGCCCTGTCGAGCGCATCAATTAGCTCTTCTGTTTTCTCCTGCACCTGACTCTCTAATTGGGCATTGAAATTGGTGAGCTGAGCATTTAGCGACTGATTTTCCTGATTGGCTTTTTGCAACTTTTTGAAGCTCATAGACAGCTTAAACGCCAGCTGGGTAAACTGTTGCTGTAACGTAATCACTTCAAGAAAGGTGGCTTCTTCCCGAGGAGATAAATCCTCATTACGACTGGCCGGGTCAAAACCGTTCAGCCTACTACTAAGGTCATGCATTGGGTTGATCAGCATACGGGTTAGTTTGCTGACCAAAACGCTGCTCAGTGCGATAATAAACAGGGCAAGGAAAAATGACTGTCCCCATGCCGATGCGACCGCCATATTGACATACTTGCGCTCAACCAGGCTGATGACTTGCCAGCTAAATTCCTCTGAACGCACACTGCGGCGATAAAACACCTCTTCTGTCTTACCAACATACAAGTTTAAATCATCATTGGTCAGCGAATTTAACGTCGCTTCATCCAGCTCATCGAGTGTATTAAAGTCGGACTTCAGAGAGCTAAATACCACTTTATTTTCGCTATCGAGGATCATCAGGTGCCCAAGGTGCGACAAGATGCGAGGAATAAACTGTTCAAATGTATTAAAAAATACGGACCCTTCCACAATCCCGGCAAAATTCCCCCTATCGTAGATAGGTGCCGAAATAGCCACTATTGAATCATCACCAAATCCCCTGCCCCGGAATATGCCCGACACAAACCCATTCGGATAATACGGAGCCTGAATAAAATACTGACGGTCGGATACCGCTGGCACTTCGCCAGCCAGACTGGTTCTGAGCGTATCGGGGTAGAAATTTGTAACCAGCCCGGATTCATCCGCGGTAATAGCAGTGCGAATATTCGGATAAGATTCAACTAATCGGGTGATCGTATGCTGCTGATCCAATCCGGCTTCTATGTTGTGTGCAGCATCTGCTAAAGCACGGCGATGATTGCCAAGAAAGCTATCTATCCGCTGCGCCGTTGTGTTCGCGACATCACTCAGCTGTGCTCTCACCTCATATTCTATGCGCTCATAGTGGCTATTGGTCAGCATGATGGTTGTTACCAGTACCACCAAAATAATGAGGTGACTGATCATATAGTTCAAAATACGATACAGTGGCTTGGCCTGCCACAATTGCTTGAATAAAAATAACGACAGCAAGTCGACAATAACCAGACAAATAGCCGCATTGATAAAGTATTTGGCCAGTGCCGTCATAATAACCAGCAAGTTGAGGTCAAGGGCAAACTTACCGAACAGGAAGAGCAAGGGGATCCCAAACAACACCCAAAATGCCAGACCCCGCATGAATAAAGGCTTGTTAGGTCTGACACAGAAGATTTGTAACCAGGCTATCTCTAACAAAAACACCGTAGATGGCCAGCAGTGGCCCCAGCGGTAAAATATAAAGGCCGCACCAATCGCCACGCACAATAAAGCATAGCGCCAACCCAGCGACATTAATGCAAGAATAACGAACAGCTGACCAAGCAGAAACTCAGAACTATCCAGGAACCATAGGGGCAGAAGGTTAGCAAAGCCACCTAACAACCCGAGCACAACCGCAATCGCGATCTTAGGTAATGCTGTTATTTTCCCGAACAATACTCAGGCTCCTCTTAAACTTAACACCTACAGGATCCTGCCTCTCATCTTATGAGTACGACGCAGGTCCTGAGTTTCGGTCAGCTATGCAAGTTATAACCCGCAACACGCAAACCTATGTTGCTAATTTTAGATAGCTTGCAATTTTTTTACTGATACTGTTAAAAAGTAAAGGAAAAACTGACTTTTGCCAAGTTTAGTGATCTGGACAATCGTGGCTTTCTATTTGTAAAACGCATTGTTTAACCGCATAGGTATTGATCAAAGCACGTTCTACTTCAAGGCGACACGCTTCATCGTGCATTTCAATCGTGCAATGGTGTTTAAGCACAATATGCGCCCCAACGGTTAACTGATTGTCCAGCATGGTAACTGTAATGTTGTGAACACTTTCAACGTGTTCAGTCGACAAGATCAACTGTTCCAGTTTCTCGACAGCTGGAAGCATTTGCGCTTTTTCCGTCAGACCCTGAATACAGGCATAGATCACCTTAACGCCAGTGAACAACACGAACACAGATATCAGCATGCTCGAGACAATATCAATAACCTGCCAGTTGGTCAGATGGATCAGTACACCTGCAACAAAGGTAGAAACAGTTGAGAGTAAATCAAAAAAGGAGTGCAGAAATACCGCATAAACATTGATACTGTCTTTACGGCCCTTATATAACACCCAGGCCGAGGCACCATGAAACAAGAACCCAACAGCGGCAATGCTCGACATCGCAAAGGCGTTCACATTCAGGTCATGCCCTTGCGCATGATGGCCAAGCCGCTCGCCGCCTTCAAGCAAAATAATGGCAGCGATGGATAAATACAGCAGCCCATTAAACAGACCACCGGTGTACTCCGCCTTTTTATATCCGTCGTTATAGGTTTTCGCCAACTTGATTGCGACGGACGAAGCGATTAGCGCAATGAGCAAAGAGCTATTGTGCACAAATAAATGCCCGGCATCGGCTAGCACAGCCAACGAATTGGCGTAATACGCACCGACAACCTGAATAATCATAAAGGTACATGTGAGTGCAAGTGCGATAAGGAGTCGATTACGAGACGCTTGGTGTGTAGTCAGATCGGTCATTCGAGCAGTTTAATGCCTTATAAAATACAGCAGGGGAAATGATAAAGAGTCGCAATTGTACCCTGATTTCAACGCCCGCGCATCAAAAATGTCAGTAGTAATATCAATCTGAATAATTAATTGGTGTAACCAGGGCTTGCAAACCTCGGTAAAAACAGAACTTAAATTAAGAAAGTTCGACTTAGTGTACGATATATAAACTACATGAAGTGTATTAACGGCAATGAACGGCCTGTTTGTTAGCTCAGACCAGCATACTTCAGTGTGGCTAACACAGCATTTTACTCAGGCACTCAATCGCTTATGGCGTTGTCCATAGCTTAACACAGCCTGCTCAAATAGCCTGACTTGCTCGTGACTAAACTGACACCGAGTATACCTGAGTATATCCAGCGAAACTTCGCTGACCTTACAGCAATCCGTTGGCCGGGTTGGGCTAAACTCCGCATCATCGGGAAACACCGCCAACCAGCGTACACCGAATGGCGTATTTATCACGCCAGCCAGTGTAGCAGCGCGTTGTGCCGCTGCCGTAAGCGGATTTGCCAGGTAATGGGTCTTGTTCTTGTAGCGACAGGGCCAAACCTGACTGTCCGTTTCGACCGCAATCAACCCTCTTTGCTCGACCACCACCACCACAAAAACACCAAATGGTGACAACACGACGCAATCTAAAGATAAAGCCTCTAACTGCTCCGGATACAGGTGACGAGTGAGGATGGTATAGTGTTTTGCGTCAAGCGATGTCGTAAGGCTGTGATAAACCTGCCATTTCAGCTTTTCAGCCTGTGCTTTATCGGCATCACGTTTACGCATATAAAGGTAACGCGCAGCAGTCCAAACAAGATAAAGCAAAAAACACAACGCAATCAGGTTAAGCGCGGTGAACGGGGACTGAGATTGCACACCCGGTTGTGTCGTAGCCAGATCACGAGTCTGGTGCGACGCGGCATTCGTTATCTGTACACCATCGCCTTTATCTGGCTCATTGCCAGAGGTTGGCTCTGCGCCAATCACATGAGCGCTGACGATAAACAAACAAACCAAAATCCATCTAACCATGCCGCCACCTTCTTTCTTAGCGTTGAGCTAATGCATTAAGCGTCCAGGCCTCTAAAATACCGTCACTGCTTAATGTCAGGAGAGTATGTCTATCCGCCGCATACATATCTACGATAGTCGCCCCATCATGAACAAAGCTAATTTGCCAGGTACCGAGCTCTTCGCCATTTTTCGCATTCCAGATGCTCAAATGCGACTTTGATGAGGACGTTGCGAGCAACTCACTCCCTTTAATAAAGAGCGCTTTACGAAATACTTTAAAGCGTGACATATACTGAAGTTCACTAATGCTCTGCCCATCGGTCAATGATGTAACAACCTGTTCATTCAAAGCATCAGACGCAAACAAGGCTGAAAAGTCATCACGCACTGCAACACTGGTAACCCGGTGATCAAACTCTTTCATAAAAATAGGCTCTGCCGAGCCAAATTTCCACAGCGCCAGTTTGCCATCCTGAGCGCCAGTAACGAATAGTTCACCCTTATCATCCCAAAACACATGCTGAACCGGCCGCGAGTGCGGTGCAAAGCGGTTATTTATCTGGGTATGTAAATCGGCCATATTGATGGTGCCATCCGCCATTGCCACAATGGCTTTGTCATTTTTGGGCGATATAGCCATAGCCGTAATGACCGCACCGGGTGTCACACCACCAAATGCGACCTTGGTCACTAACTTACCTTTACTCAGCGACCAAAATGCCAATTCTGACTCGCTGGCAATCACCAACATCTTTAAATCTTCTGACAGGGCAACATCCCGAACAAACTCAGGCGTCTTTTCTTTGGGCACTGTGAACTCAACCTGCTGAGTAGCCACATTCCAAACCTGAATTTGTTTTTGATTATCAAATGTGACGAGCTTTGTGCCATCCTTTGAGAAATGGCCTATCGCAATACCACTGTCATTCAGTCTGCCAACATTACCCTGACTTAGCTGGATTTCCTCATTGCATGCACTCAACATCACCACACACAACGCCGCCAGCAATACCTTTAACCACATAACTCTACTCGTGACACCACTAAAACCGCCATTATACGTGCATTAACTGAGAGTAAAAAGTACACCAAAAAACTGTACCACTTTTAACAGCACAGATAGTAGACCAAACCTGTTCCTGTTACTATTACATCTCGATAACACCTCACCTGTGCTTTCGACAGCAAGAACCACACCAGCCCTCACTCACGATTTAGTAAAGTACTGATCTGCCACAACTCAACAAAACCATCACTGCTGAGTGTGAGCAGTTCACCTTGTGCGTTAGCATACATATCAAGCACAGTGGCATCACGACTCTGGGCCTGGATAGCATAAGCGCCAATTTCCTGACCGTTTTGCGCGTCCCATAAAGTCCACCAGGCTTTTGACGACCCAGTTGCCAAATAACGCTGGTCTACACTAAATGCAGCCGCACGAAACCATCTAAAACGCTCCGGGTAGCGCAAGTTAATGTCATATTTGGCATCTGTGTATACGGAGAAAATACGCTGCTCATTGAGTGCATCGGATGCAAACAGCTGGGTTTGATCTGCACTGTGCGCGATGCTGGTAATGCGGCGGCCAAAATCAACACGCCGTTTTATTTTCATAGTACGCGCGTCATATAACAATATCTGGCCATCATGCCCTGCACTCAGCACACTCTGGCCTTGTCCACTCATCGCAACATGCATCACTTTACTGTCGTGAAACCTCGCTGTTTTAACCAACTGGTTATCCAAATCCAGTAAGTTGACGGTGCCGTCATTTAACCCGACTAGCAACAAGTTGGGGCGGCTATACAAGTTCAATGCCGAGACCTTTGCCAGTTCAGATGAAGGGTGTACCGCAACCGTTCCCAATTGCAATCCTTGCTCAACGTCCCATAGCTCTACCGATTTTTGGTAGCCTATTGCAAGCCGCTTATTATCATCACTGAGACTGAACGCCAGTATTTTGCCCTTGTCATTGTCGAGTCTGGTTATGGGATCTGCGACTGCAAATATAAGGGTCTGAGTATTGATATGAAATACCGCAAGCTTATCACCCGGATTGTGTAACACGGCCAAATTGCCATCCACTGAAAACTGACCCTGAACCGCGTTTTGTTGCAGGCTAATTGTTTGAGCTTCATTATTTTGAATTGGCGCATCACATCCGGCTAACCCCATCACAGCCATTAAAACCAAACCTATTAAGAGGTGTTTTGCCAATTGAGTCACTAGTGCCACCGCCTGTTTTCATGTAATAAGATGTAATGTACAAATATCACCCAAATGTATACCTTTTGACTTGCTAGCCGTGAACTGGTTCATTAGGCAGCGTCTCTTATTTCTCCTGGCAGTAGAGTTATGCTGCCAGTCTTCTCTATCTGGCGCTATACTTAACGTGAGGGGTTCGTTGGGGAGGTTACTATGCCCAGTCCACCAAAACGCGCGGCCAAAGGTCATGTTTCAGACCATGGCGCGGCATTAAATAAAGCGCTAAGTCCTGACAAACGCAAAAAATTCGCCGAGAAAGCAAACCAGGCCTATGAGAAAAGGCATCCTGAAGGTACCAATATAAAAAAGGACATAGCCAAAAACAAGGCAGAAAGGGAAACACGTTCCGTCGTTTATAAGCTGGAGTTGGTGTTGTTTATAATCGTCATTGGCGCCATTATCGTGCGTGTTGCTTTTATGGATTGAGTGGCTTATCGCGCTCGAAAGGTGATCAATGTGAGAAGTAAAGTTGCCCACTGCGATGGTGTCTGTTGGTTTTATGGGCAGATTGACGCGTTTGCGTCACCCATATCATGGCTGATATTTAGATAACTTTAAAATGCGAGGACTATTAGGGTTTTAAAGTCCTCACATTAAATTCGCCATCAAATAACGATATTAACTGATATCGTTAATATTCTACACTTGCTATACGATGAGGCCTCTACTCTTCCAACAGTTGATACAAACGGCTGGTTACCCCATTCGTCCAGCCAAACCCTTGCTGCACCGTGTACTCCCCACCTCCGGCACGCACACCCGGTTCAACCACGTTGTATTTTTCGAGTAAACAACCTCGCTGCTCAAAATCACGCTCCAGCATCACTAACCAACGTCTGGCTACACTGGTTGCCAGCTTGCAATAACCGTAGTTCAGCATACCCTTGACGGCAAACCATTGTAACGGCGCCCAGCCATTTGGACTATCCCACTGCTGTGCGGTGTCAGTCAGCGTAGTCACTAATCCACCTGCGCGCAAAAAGTCTTGCTCCAGACGTTGTACCATAGCTTCAGCCTGGAGCTGACTTGCCAGGCTAAGAAACATAGGCACGACACCGGCCAATGACATCACCTGACTGCGCGTTTGCAAAGCAATGTGGTAATCCATAAACCAGCCTTGTTCTTTATCCCACAGATAGGCCTGGATCAGACGTTTTCGCTGCTGAACAAGATTCAGGTAATGCGCACTTTGCTGACTATCTCCAAGCGCGGCATAGCATTCGCTAAGCTGCCATTCCAGCTGCTGCAATAAAGCGTTTAAATCGACAGGGATACGCTGTACCGTATTAATGCTGCACAACTGCGCAGGATCATCCAGCCAGCGACTACTGAAATCCCAACCTGACTCACAGGCCGCACGGATATTTCGATAAAACACAGCACGATGTTCTGGCTCCAGCATGCTGGCAGCCTCAATGTCTTCTTTATAGGACTCAGGACGCGGCTCTGCACTGTCATCCCAGAAACGGTTCATTACGCCACCGCAGGGCATACGTACAACACGCCGGATTTCTGTCAGCTCATCATTCAGTTTTTCGCTATCCGCCATCCAGAATGCATGTTCTTTTTGCAGTGCATCAGTCACTGTGCTCAACCATGCCTGATCCTGATGATGCGTCTGCCATAGCAAAGATACCATCAGTGCTGTTACCGGGGGCTGAGAACGACTGGTATAGTAACTGCGGTTGCCGTTTGGAACGTGGCCAATACGCGTTATCAGACTCACAAAATTATCAAGCATATTTGACACTTGTTCAGTGTGACCGGCGTCAAGCAGGCCCAGCGCAGTAAAATAGCTATCCCAGTAATAAATTTCATTGAAACGCCCGCCTGGCACAGTATAGCTGGCTGGCAAATCCAATAATGAGGAGGCGTTACCTGTTTGTGGTGCTCGCTCAAGACGCAACCACAGCTGACTGATGTAGTCTTTGACTGACGTTGCATTCAGCGCTGCAAGCTCAGGCTGCGGTGCAAATTCAAAGTGTCGGGCAACAAAAGCGGCTAAGTCTTCTGGCGATTCTTGATCGTATAACACGCAAGCCTGTTGCCAGCTAGTTTTAGGGATCGCATCCGCAAACTGTTTACTGTCAGAAAAAATGCCCTGCGTTTGCACCGCTTTAAACAAGTTTGATTGTTCAAACTGCATCAATAACTCCTAAAGTGCGCAAGCGCTGGTCTGTGCCTGAGCGCGTCGCTTAAACAAAAATAACGTAATGGCAATGCCGCACATGGGGATCAAAGAGAGGTAAAACGCCTGTTGACCACCAATATATTCAAATACAAACCCTGTGATCAGTGAGCCTGTGGTTCCGCCCAGTGCAGAGAACACGACAATCAGGCCTGTCATAGGTGCGTGCTGTCTCTCATCCAGACTGCTCAACATTACCGAGTTAATCACCGGATAAATCGGCGCCATCATCAGTCCAATCAAAGGCATTAAATAAGCAGCCAATGGCGCATCAAACAGGCTGTTTACTTGTTTAGGTTGCAGGTTTTCAGTCATAGGGAGTGTCAGTAATACCAGTGCTGCCATGCCAATCAGGCAGGCATTCAGTAAGCTGTACCAGTGAATATGCTTAAGTAGCTGGCCTGCTAACAGACGACCTATTGCCAGGCTGGCTGCAAAAATACTGGTTAGCTGAACCGCAATATCGACTGGCAGATTCAGCACCTGGTTATTGAACGTTGGCAACCAGGTACCTACGCCTTGCTCAATCAGCACATATAAAAATGCAGACAACACAAACACCAGCACCAAAGGCTGATAAGCCAGTTTTAGCATACCGACGAACTCGTCTTTTAGCGGCTGCTCTTCGCTGAAGTGTGGCTTTTTCATCGGAGCACTGACAACCAACAATGCCGTTACCAGCGTTAATGCGCCCAGCAAATAATAGACATTTAGCCAGGCCAACGAATCAGCCTGCTCACCAATAAATGCCGCGAAGATCCAATACCCACTCAGCACCCCAACCATAAACAAGCCTTCAATGGTGTTAAGTAAGCTTGAATGCCCCTTCGCATCCTCGGTAACCTGGCCTATAAGGGCGTAAACAGTGACTTTAACTATCGCAAACGCGCAACCAACACTGGCAAACAAAGCTTTTAGCGCCCAGAAAGCCCCAAGCATCGGTGTCAGCAGGCACATGACTGCAACCAGGAATA
Source organism: Pseudoalteromonas ardens (assembly GCF_030125445.1). Taxonomy (NCBI): domain Bacteria; kingdom Pseudomonadati; phylum Pseudomonadota; class Gammaproteobacteria; order Alteromonadales; family Pseudoalteromonadaceae; genus Pseudoalteromonas; species Pseudoalteromonas ardens. The sequence goes on along the minus strand of NZ_JASJUV010000001.1, from coordinate 254,110 downwards.
ACGCCCCCAGCAACGCTAGTCGATAACCAATGCGCGGGATAAACGAGGCGACAAGAAAAGACACGATGGCGATAGGAATGTCTTTAAACCCTTCGAGACTGGCAGCCTGCGCTTTCGATACAGCAAAGGAATTAATCGCCTGTAATATCACAGTGCCAACACTGTTGAGTAAGATCGCAAACAAAAAGTAGCAGGCCGCCATGGCCAGCACGACTCTGGTGTGCTTCATAAGGATACTCTGTAACCATTCAATAACAGTCAGTCTAGCCGCGACCATTTATTTTTGCAATCGTTTGCAATTCTAAAATTAAAAATTTGTGTGGTTTGTTTACAGAGCCCGAACGCACGTTGCAAAAAATATTACTGAGATTAATTCGGCTTTAGTGACAGTCCTTAGCTCGATTGACGCACAACCAGTTCCACGTCAAGCTGCGTGGAATCAGGCTTGTCTCCTTTCAATTGCGCTAAAAGTTTATCAACCAGTACCTGTCCGGCCAGGCGGGTGTTCTGCTGTATGGAGGTCAGCGACGGCGAGCTGATATCCGCCATTGCAATATCATCAAATCCCACCATACGAACGTCGTTTGGGATACTGACATAACGCTCTTTGAGCGCTTTCATTGCCCCAAGGGCAACCATATCGCTACATGCAAAGATGCCATCAAAGCTAAGCCCTTCTTTCAATAAAGTCTGGTTGATAACCTCATAGGCAGCCTGGCTGGTAATGTCGATTTTCAATAGAGAAGCGCTTGCCTGTGGCTCTTTACTTATCTGCTCGCAAAAGCCCCGATACCGCTCTGCCAGCTCGGCATGCGCCGGATCGCCCATAAACAGCAAGCGGCGAGCGCCCTGCTCCAGTAAATGCTGGGTTGCCATGCAACCAGCCAGATAGTTGTCACTTCCGACAATCGGGTAGTCCCCGTCTGTCTTGGGATCTCCCCATACGACCAGCGGCGTGCCGGCACTGGCTGCTCGTTCAATACGCGCCTGCTGTTTACCCTGGCCAACTACAATCACCCCATCAGCCCGACGACCATCGATAAAATAACCGTGCCAGTCATCACCTGCCATGTAAGAATTAGAAAGCAGTAGTTCATACCCCTGGCGATTAACCGCCAGATTAATATCGCTCACCACTTTGAGCAAAAACGGGTCATCGATGGACTGCTCGGTCTCAGCGTCGAAATTAATCAGTACCGCTATCACATTGGTTTTTTGCAATCGTAATCGGCTGGCAGCGGCATTCAGGCTGAAATTGTGCTTTTTGGCCAGCGCTTGCAATTTTTTACGGGTTTCTTCCTTAATCAGCGGATTGTTATTCAGTGCCCGGGATGCGGTTGACGTAGATACACCAGCTAATTTTGCCAGATCCGCGAGTTTCATTTTTTTTGACTGCATGTATAACGCACCACCAAAGAACCATTGTAACGAATTGAATATATTAATTTTAAAGGCAATATCGATGCCCATTAACCGCATTATAGCGCAGCGTTTGCTTACCTGTCTTACCTTTTCTATTTTTGATTTTTCACTCATCGGTCCAGTTACAAGTTTACCGTAAAGTGCCAAAAAAGTTGCAAACCGCCTATTGCAAACGTTTGCATAACGTTCTATTTTAAAATGACGCCGCGTGCAACCTGAGCGCTGATAAGCTCGAATGAGTCAATATGAGCACGACAGAGCGGCGCATAACAATAGCAATGAGCACAGCCAAAGCTGTGCAGACACAGACAACACATATGACAACCAAGGGGGCAGTTCCTGTGAACCTAGGCAACAAATACTCTTTAATCGCATCCGCGGTGGCCGCAGCCATGGCCGTATCGGGCGCTGCACAGGCTGAACAACAAGCCACTAAGCAAGACAAAAAAGTAGAAACCATTATTGTATCCGGTACTCCGGGCGGCGCTGGTATTCGTAAACTGGACGCCAGTTTCGCAGTAACCAACGTGGATGCGGTACAGATTGAACGTTTGGCGCCTAAGAGCACCGCAGATTTACTTAAATCTGTACCTGGTATTTGGGTAGAGAGCTCAGGCGGCGAATCCGGTGCTAACGTTTTTGTTCGCGGTTTTCCGGGCGGCGGAGATGCGCCATTCCTGACCGTTAGCCTGCAAGGTTCGCCTATTTACCCTGCTCCCACTTTATCGTTCCTGGAAAACTCTTCTATTTTCCGCCTTGATGAGACTATTGCCCGTATGGAAGGCCTTCGTGGCGGTCCTAACCCGGTGGTTTCAAACGGCCAACCAGGTTTGACAACCAACTTTCATCTAAAGCGCGGCTCAGAAGAGACCGAAGGCACAGTAAAATACACCACTTCAGATTATGGCTTACAGCGCATCGACGGCGTCCTGAGCGGTGAGCTGAGCGACGACTTCTATTATATGATTGGTGGCTATGCAAAACGCTCTTCCGGGATCCGCGATGCCGGCTTCACCTCAGAAAAGGGCCACCAGTTCACCATTAATCTGACCAAAGAATTTGATAATGGTGAGTTCAATGTCTATACCCGCCAAACAGACGACACAGGTGCATGGTACCTACCAACCCCGCTTAATGTAGACGGTGTCGACGCTGGCTTTACGCAATTAGGCACCTTAAATCGTCAGGCCGTGATCCATGTTGCAGGCCAGGATATGGAAGTTGATTTAGGTGAAGGCCGAGGCTGGAAAGGCCATGTCTCAGGCGGTAGTCTGAAACTGGAATTACCTAACGGCTGGCAGTTAATTGACCGTTTTAGCCTGACTAACGGTGATGCAAACACCTATGGTTTAGTGCCTGATGGCGCAGCAACAACTCTGGCGAGCGTAGCTGACGATGGCGTCAGTGCAACAGGCTCAGTCACTGGTACAGTTTACGACAGTGATACCATGGTACAAAACTATGGCCGCTGGGTCGTGCTCAAAGAAATTGAGGCTTTTACCAATGACTTAGCCATCAGCAAAGAATTCTCATCGGTGAACAGCGCCTTTGGTGTTTATACTGCCACCACCTCTGCAAAAGACTGGTGGAGCCTGGGCAACTCAGCCTATCACGTGCTCGCCGCAGGCGGTGAAATGCTCACCGGCATCGAGTGTAACAACAGCGAAGACGGTTGTGGCTTTAATTACGACATTAACAGTACCGGTGATGCAACCACATTAGCGTTCTATACTACGCATAGCTATCGCGCCACCGACGCGCTAACGCTAGATCTCGGCCTGCGTAGTGAAAAACACGAAGTAGACTACTCAGTAGATGAAGACCTGGATGGCACCATCAATAAGTTTGTCACCTACGATGAGCGCAAGACGTCCTGGACTCTGGGTGCCGACTTTAAACTGGATGACCAAAGCGGTGTGTTCGCACGTATGAATAAAGGCTACAAAATGCCTTATTTCGACGATTTCCGAGACAACTACGGCGCTTATCAGGGTGGTGAGCGTCTAATCAAAGAAGTAACCCAAGCCGAAATTGGTTACAAATACATGGGTGAAAGCAGCGATGTATTCGCCACACTCTTTGCTAACGAAGTGCAAGGCGATACCTTTGTGCGCAAGCCTGGCGACCCAGCTGAAATCCTGACCAACGAAGCCATGGGTATTGAGGTTGATTACAACTTCAATCATAGCTCTGGTTTTAGCGTCAATATGAATGCGACCTGGCAAAAAACTGAAATCACGGAAAGCCCGGACAATATCGGCAACGAAGCGCAACGTCAGCCTGGCTGGCAGGTCCGGGTAACACCGAGCTACGAGTTTGAACTCGGTGATATGTTTGCCACTGTATACGGCACAATTTCAGCCGTAGACGACCGTTTTGGTAATAATGAGAACACAGTAGTACTGGATGGCTACGAGAAGTTTGATCTGGGCTTTACCCTGGAGCCAACTGAGCAGGTAAAACTGATGGTATCAGTGGATAACCTCACCGATGAACAAGGTATCACCGAAGGTGATCCGCGTAATGCCGACGCCCCCAATGGCCGCTACATTATGCCACGTAGTGTGAAGCTCAGCGTCAGCTACAGTTTCTAACTACACTCCCTGAAAACCAGAAAGCCCGGGCACTTTGCTTGGGCTTTTTTGCTTTTGTCACTAAACTCATTAATACAACAATATGATGATAACTCTTTGCGCCGTTTCACTAACAAATGGGGGAAATATCATGAATATTGAAGACGTCCGTAACGGAGAATGGGTGGAGTATCACAAGCATCCGGTCGAAGTACTAAGTGTAGACAGGCAACACAACATAGTCACAATTTACGATGCGCGCTCGCAATGCAAAGTCAAAGTGCATATTGATGAGCTAAAAGACGACCCGCAGTGTCACTGCGACTCATATTTGTATTTTTGAGGTATTTGGCTAGGGTTGTTAAAGCGCATCCAGTAAAAGGCCTTCTCACATTAGCCTTTTACTGGACCTTGTTAGCATGTTTTTTTAACTTAAAATACTGTCAAATACGTGCTGACGCTGCACTTGAACATCATTAAGATAAAGGTCTGCACGGGCTACTTCATTATTGTAAGCCAGGGTAAACAGACCGGCCGCCTTTGCTGCTGTAACACCTGAGCAACTATCCTCTATGGCCACGGCTTGATCTGGCGAAATCCCTAACACGTCGAGCGCATGCAGATATATAGCAGGGTTCGGTTTGCCATGCTGCACCATATCCCTTGAAAAAAACTGCTCTATATAAGCATCAATCTTTAACTCTTGAATAGCCTGGCTGACAATTTGAGCATCTGAGTTTGATACAACACATTGCCGAATCCCTCGCTCAGAAAACGCCTCTACCCACTCAATATTGAGACCAAGGTGGGGAGAGTCAGATAAGTTTTGCAATGCATAGTCAATGGTATATTGATACCACTCAGAGTAGCGCTCTGTCCGAGTAAATCCTGCTTGTTCGCACAAAGCTGAAAACACTGACACCCCTTCCAGACCAGGGGCTAACTCAAAGCTCTCGTCCAGGTTAAGTCCAATTCGTTTATTTGCCGCTAAAATAGCCTGATAGTGCATAGACTCACTATCAATCAAAGTACCATCCAGATCCCACAGTACAACTTTTATCATTGGCTCCCTCCCAGTGAAGAATCATTGATTTGTTTATTCTCAAAATGCATAAACAGCAAGTGCGATACACTCGACAGCACAATCAGAGCGATACCAACAAGCCCCAAAACGGACTGAGTCTGATTAAGGAAGAGGTACCCTAAAATACTGGAAAACAGGATCTGTGCGTATTCAAGCGGCATCAACTTTGATAAGTCGCTTTTATTGAATGCAAAAAACCTGGCTGCCAGTTTGGTGATCAACAGCGCACCATAAACGACAATCAGTAGCCAGCTCCCCATATCTAGCGGAGTCCAGACAAAATACATGATTGGAAGTAAGAGCAATGCAGAGTACAAGGGTCCAAATACCATTTGAGGTATCACTTTTTCCGCATTACCAATGCGTTTCAGGTTCACGTTATAAATTACTAAAGCTGTAACAGCACATAAAGAGAACGCTAAACCAATCAGGGGGCTTTCACTATTTCCAACCTCATTGAGCAATTTAGGTGAAAGCATCAACAGTACCCCAGCCAGATTTAAAACAATTGCTCCATAAACATAGTGCTTTGGCTTTTCTTTGAATATATAGACAGATAACACTGATGTGATTAGGGGAACAAAAAAGTTGATTGCCGTTACTTCGGCCAGGCTCAGATACTGCAAGGCATAAAAAAGGCACACGGTTGAACTGACTCCAAGCGCGCCTCGATACACATGCAAAGACATATTAGTTGGCCGGATATTTTCCCATCGTCCTTTTGAAAACAATGCAATAGCGGCAATAGCCGCCATTGCATTAACCAAAAAAACGACCTGAAATGGACTCACTGACTTCCCCAGAATCCCACCCAGTAGCAACATAAGGCTAAGAATAAATGAGTCAGACAAAATCCAACATACCGCCGATTTTTGATTTTTATCCATAAACTCGCTCTTTAAAAACCTCAACACTACAGATATAGTCGACGAAATTTATGTACCCCGTAAACTCTACCACTTGAAAACCCATACTGGTCAATTGCTCGCCATGCTCATAGCTTGGTGCAGTACTCACCAGCGACTCTAACTGCTCAATGTCTATCTTGTTTGCAATTGCATGGGCGGCCAGTCTCCCTTGAGCTTCAGCAACCGGTGGGGACCCACCCCAAACTGCCGGGCAACCAATGAACCAAAGGTTACGCACTTGCTTACTGGCAATATTGGCAACAAGCCCCTCATCGAACGACACATCATCGATCACAGGCAGTGACATCTCATAGCCTGTACAAAAAATAATTGCATCGAACGACTGGCTATCACCATTCGAAAAGCACAATGTGCTTTCTTGCACATCGGTGATTTCATCTACAATGTGGATCAAACCACGATGGTATTTGCCAATAATGTCAGAGTTAACAGTAATCCTGGCCTTGGTAAAGTCTAGTGTTTGCGGCGCACCAATTTTGATCACTGCCTCACCATACAAGTTATCTACTAACTGAGACGCATAATCTTCGTGCTTAGCACAGACAGTTTGAATATATTCATCGATCGGCAAGCCCTGGAATGACTTTGGCACAACCCAAGTATCTCCTCTGACACTGACAGTAGTTGAAGCCGCTACTTCTGACACCATATTTGCGTAATCACCGCCTGTATTACCCAACCCAACGATCAGCACGTGCTTATCAGAGAATCGTTCAAAGTCATCAATGTCACTTGAATGATAAACTTCTCCCCGATATGAGTCTAAACCAGGCAGCTCGGGCACATAAGGTTTGTGGTACAAGCCTCCGGCATAGATAACATGCTCGACATCAAGAGACAAAGAATCAGTACCAGCCTCCCCTTTATCACTTCCGGTTTTTACAACTTCAACCGAAAAGCTATCATCACAACGCTTACACTGACTGACTCTTGTATTGAAAAATGTCAATGAATCTAATTGGTACTTATCATATAAGTCTTCAATAAGACTCGCATACTCATGATAGGTATAATGGTTTTTGCGATCTGTGGTGCTCGCATCCAATAACGTGAGATTCGGTGCCGTGTTCTGTACCAGTCCTTTATAACAAGCCATGTGCCTGTCCAGCGACCAGATACCACCGAAGCTACCAGCCTGCTCAATAATTACAGGACGGACCCCTGCTTTCAATAGACTGATGGCCGTAGCTATACCAGATGTGCCGCCGCCAATAACCAAGGCTTCAATCCCTGTGGCGTTTCCACCGGCTGAGCACATTTCCTGCAAATCAGCAAACTGTTTGGTTAAGTTCATGCCAATCCCCCTAACCAGGTTTTCATTTTTCCTTGCAGTTCATGCCAGGAACTAGCTGATTGCACAGCGCGTTCACGCACTTCGGGCGACGCTTGGATAGCTTCTTGCAATTTTGCATGCCAACTTTCAACCGAGTTTTGCGCTACAAAACCATTTTCTCCATCTTTAATCATCCAGCATATATGATCACCCATATGTACAACAGGCTTACCGCAGGACAAGTATTCACTGGTCGCAATTGGAGAACAATCATTTACCGGCATAACACAAACATCAGCAGCCCGAACATACTCACCTACCATTTCAAGGTCTTGCCGGCCAATACACTCAACATTTGAATGCTTCTCAAACTCCTCCCGGCAAGGGCCGTCGCCAACCAGTAGTAACTTCCAGCCTTCAGGCAGTGCCTGTGCCACCACATTGAGCCCTCGATACCACTTTCCTAGTTTGCCCGCAAAAAGTACCGTAGGCTGGCTAAATTGAATTGACGAGCCACCTGGATAAAACACCTTATCATCATAGCCATTTGGTAATACGATACTCGATTTAACATTATGATCCTGTCGTAGATACCAGTCTTTTATCGTGTCGCTTTGAAAGATGCAATAAGGCGTATGGCCAATAGCACGCTGTAATGCTTCTTTCATCAGCTCATATCCCAAGTCCTTACCAAACTCACACTCATAATATTCCAGATACCAATCACAACAGTCGAAAATACACTTAGCAAAATGCTCATCGGAGACGATGAGTGCCGATATCGGATTGTCGAAGAAAATAAAATCCGGTTGTGTTTCCTTAACCAGTCTATTGAGTTCAGCCTTTGCTTCCTCAATGCTTGCTAAATCGGTGAGCTGGCTGTGCTTGAACCAACCTATCTCAAGATCTTCGATATCAGCGAAGAAAAACTTTTCTCGTTGCGGGAACCCTTCAAGGTAACTGGGATGCAATACAGAAAAACTGGCTGTGTATACATGCTCAGATAATTTAAGAATTTTCATGTTATGCAAACTCCTTGTTTGAAGGAGCGAGAGATGACCAAGCTTTTCTTTCAATTGCATCGCACAAAGCCAGCGAATTTCTGGCTTCATATATACTGGTGATAGACTCGGCGCTTTCGCCATTGATTAAGTGGATAAATTCTTTCAACTGCTGAGTCAAAGAATCGGAGTATGAATTGTTGGCACTGACACCTGTTACATTATCAATACCACTGCGCTTTGGTTTAAATACGAAGCTGCGACGCAACAAGTCAATGTGTAAGAAACCATCTTTTCCTTCAGCTTCGATTTGCCGCACCTGTGGACCAGGCAAGCGGCCACAGCAGATTTCTACTTCGCTACCCTGCAAGCTTTGGTAGGTCGCAGAAACAAAGTCAGGCCTTGTACCATCAATGGATGTTGCACTGATCTGTAACTCATTTTTTGGCATCATTTCCAGCTGATTTGCTATCAGATCAATGTCATGTATCATCAAATCAAAAACCACCGAGTTATCACGTAAACGCATGCTTGAAGGGTTTAAACGGCTCACTCTTACACTATCCCAAGAATGTGCCTTGAGCGTATTTAATATTGAAATAAATGCGGTGTTGAATCGCTCTGGATGACTGACAGCGATTTTACAACGATGTTTCACAGAGAGCTCTATGAGTTGCTCTGCTTCTTCAAGCTTTGTACATGCAGGCTTTTCAATCAAGCAATGAACATTTTTTTCCAGCATCGATTTTGCGTATTTATAGTGCAAAATTGTAGGGCAGGAAATAATAGCAGAGTCAAAAACACCTCGTGAAGAGTAATCCATGACAACATCAAAGTCTCTGATATAAATCTTTCGAAAATCTTCCTCAATATTCAAGTCATCAAAATCAACAACATCATATATTGCAATTAAGTTACAACCTGACTCTTTGACAACAGTGTTTAGGTGCTTAGCTCCCATGTTACCAACACCAATTATAATAACATTGAGTCGATTATTAATATACCTCTCTTCAAATTGAGTAATCATGTAAGACTCCATTTACTTGTTCGCATATATAGCGAACTTGCTCATCAGTTAAATATGGGTGCATTGGTAGGCTGAATGTTGAAGATGATAGAAACTCGGTATTACTCAAGTCTCCTTTTTCGAAATCTATATACGGTGGCTGAAGATGTAGAGCTAGTCCATAATATACTTGAACTGGTATACCAGTTTGAGAAATACGGCTAACAATATCATCGCGACAAGCCACTAATTTTTCAGTATCGTTAATCCCGGTATTAAGCCGTACTGTAAACTGAGCCCAACTGGATTGTGACCAATTTGCAATATTCTGACATATCAATTTATCAGACAGCATCGAGTGATAAAGCCTGGCAACCTGCTCTCTTCTAGTCAGCTCTTGCGCAAAAATTGATAATTTAGCGAGCAAAACCCCGGCCTGGATTGTGTCTAGCCTCGAGCACACACCTATTTCGTTATAGATATACCGACTCTCACCCTGACCATGGTTACGAAGTGAAACTATCCTGTTCAACAGCACTTCATCATTTGTTAAAAGCGCACCGCCATCACCATAGCAGCCTAATGGTTTGGCGGGATAAAAAGACGTCGTTGACACATCAGCGATAGTGACAGAAGATCGGTTCTTATATCTGGATCCAAAGCTCTGAGCCGCATCTGAGATATAAAAAATGCCAAACTCGTCACATATTCTTCTGATCTCATCGTAATCACATGGGTTGCCAAAGATATCGACAGAAATAACTCCTCTCACGTCTTTATGCAATTTTAAATATGACTCTAGAGCGCTTGGACACAGATTAAACCCATTTTTGTCTACATCAATAAATACCGGGATGCCACCAGCGAGAACAATTGCTTCAGCTGTTGCTGTAAAAGTATAAGATGGGCATATAACTTTATCGCCTTTATTTAAATCTAGTGCCATCAACGAAATTACCAGTGCATCCGTACCACTTCCACATGATGCTGAAAACTGAGAACCAGAAAATTCACAAAGAGATCTTTCAAGCTCTTTTACATATTCACCACCAATAAAATCTAAACGTTCTATAGTATTTAGTACATTACGTGTAACAGCTTCAGAAATAACTTTTCTTTGCTCACCAAGATCTATAAATTTTATATCAACCATAATCACTCCTTGCTTTAGGTACAAGCTAATTAAACACGATCAAAATTACACTTTCAAGTTAAATTAAAAGCACATAAAAACCAATCCCAAAAAACAAAACAACGAAAATAAAAAACAACAAAAAAAATATAAAAAACTTAATTAAAAAGCAAAAAACCTTAGAAAAACACTTCAAAAACAACCCGGTAACAATAATAAAAAAAGCACATCAAACTCAATACCAATTAAGACATTGAGTAATAATCAATAAATTACTAAGACAATCTGCACTTGGCGCGCTTTCAAAAAACTTAACCTAGGCTTGGTAGTAATAAGACTGACATAATTATGTAAAGAAAAATCCGAATGACTCTATATTAACTCTAATGAAAAGGTGGTTTTAACATGTCAGTAATAGAGAAGATGATCACGGTCAGTAGGACTAATTTGAGACTCCCCATATAAACTAGCGATAAGTCACCATGAAAAAAGGCCTGCCAGAGAGCAGACCTTTTGATTTGTTGAATATAATCCAAGAGTTAAGTTGTGGCTAGGCAACGCCCCTGTAGCAGAGCTTGTTTTCTGGGATAAATGTGAGAGTATATCTAACCGCAGCCACCCTCTGAACCACTACCCTCACCTCCAGCAATAAAGCCACCATCACTGTATGTGCTGTGTGCATAAACAAGTAACGACTCAAAATTAAATCTCGGCCAATCATGAAAACAATGCTTGCCTACATCCGCTCGCATTTCAGCATAACTCAGCCCGGTCTGCAGTCCGTCAAAATCAGCCTGAGAACAAAACATTGCATAGGCATATGCCTGATTATGGTCATGAGTAAAAACCTGACTAAACACTTCAGTGACCTGCTCAACAGAGTAATATTCTTGTCTGGTGTAGGATTCAACCAATCGCACAGGCAGCTGACGTGCAATAGACTTAACCGAATTTTTCTTTTGCCAGAATGAAAACATCTATGTACTCCTTTAGTGTTCCTGTGATGGCCAGAGAATCAGAGAAATATTGTGATACCGCGCTCCCGTTACCTGATCCCTGACTCTTAAAACTCAGCATATCGTCAATCATCAGACGTTAAAAGTGCATCAAAGAAATGATACGCACCGCCTGGCCTGGATTTTTTGCAAAGTATGATTACACTTAATAGTCAATACGTTAGAAAGGATAATCAAAATGAGCGTCAAACGGACCAACAAAGAAATAGCAAAAGATACAGCATGCCTGGCAGGCGAAGCTCTGTTAACTCCCGGCGTCAGTCTGCTGGCCCAGGGCAAAGGCAAACTGGGTCTGGCGCATGTAGGCGCAGGGCTTGCGGCTAAATTAGCACTGGGCCCGGCCGGAATGCTGTTTGTTGCAGCAAACTCCTATTGCTTAAGTAAAACCGGGCAAAGCTTGTTCACCCAGTTTACCACCACGAAAGGCGCAGGTGACCAAAGTCTGCGAGAAGACGTGTCACAGGCACTGGATAAAGGCCAACCCATCGAACAAGTAATTGAAAGTGTTATTGAAGATGTAGAAGATATCTATCACGAGAAAAAGTCTTCTTAAGTACGAGCCTTTAAATCGTCAGGAAAGAGCAATCATTGGTTTACCCATTACCTCATCGCAGGTGCATTCTTTTGTTCAGAAATTTGTAATTGCCACAATGCCGCATAATCACCATTTCTTGCCAGTAGCTGCTCATGTGTCCCGGCTTCACTGATCTCTCCGTCTTTAATGTGGTAGATCGTATCAACATACCGAATACTCGATAAACGGTGAGCGATAATAATCACAGTACAAGTATGTGATATTAAATCAACAGCCTGCCTGATTGCAGCTTCTGTTTTATTATCAACCGCCGACGTAGCTTCATCTAAAACCAGTATTGCGGCATTTTTTAACACCGCTCGCGCAATGGAAAGCCGCTGGCGTTGACCACCCGACAACTTATACCCTCTTTCGCCTATCTGAGCGTTGAAGCCATCCGGGTGGGCATCAATAAATTCATAAGCTTGCGCTATCTTACAAGCCGCAACGACTTCATCAAAAGTTGCGGAGGGTCGACCATAAACCAGGTTGTCATAGATGGTGCCGTTAAATAAAAATGGCTCCTGGCTTACCAATGCAATTGACTGCCTTAAACTTTTTAAACTTACCTGCTCTATATTCTTATCATCGATATAAATCTGACCCTGCTGAGCCTGGTAAAAGCCCAATAAAAGCTTGATCAATGTGCTTTTACCCGATCCTGTTGGCCCAACAAAGGCCACTTTCTTGTTAGCTTTTACTTCAAAAGAAACCCCTTTAATCACCTTATGCTGCGAATAACCAAAATGTATATCGCTAAATGCAATGCTGCCAACCCCGGCTGTAAGCTGTTGCTGGCCGTCCCGTGAAATCACTTCAGGCGCTATATTCAATACTGCATCCAGACGGGCCGCCGCTGCATGGGCATCTCTGTAAAGAGATTTCCCATATTCCAGCCCGGTCGCAGAGTTTAGTATGCTGGGGGCAATGCCAATCTGAACCATAAACTCAGTGGTGCCGATACCGCCACGCAAAACATTCATACAACCGTATACGACCGGCCCCATAATCCCCATAACAAATATCAACTCGTTCATACTGGAGTAATAGGAGTTTTCCCTATCAAGCCTGACAGTGTGTTCGCTGGCCGCATCTTTAGCACTGCAAAACCGCTCATACTCAATGTGTTCAGCTGTAAAGCTCTTAACTGTAGACAGGCCATTCAGATTATTCGATAGCACTTTCCTGTGGCTGTCTGTCAGATCGCCCGTTTTATTTTCCTGCTCCCGAATACTTGCCTGATGACGTTTATTCAATCTGGTGATAAATGGTACCGGAAGCAAACAAAGCGCGAAGGCCACCGGAGAGATAGCAAGTATGATCACAGAACTGAACAACATAGTTGTGGCTTTGTCTGTAAATTCAGCCGGTGTGTAATTAAGAAACCGCTTTATAATATCCACATCATGGCTAACTAAATGCTGCAGTTTGTCAGGGCTTTGACTGTCTAAATACGGCATAGGTAAGGACTGTATGTGTGCAAAGACCTGCTCACTCATCTTTTTATCTATTTCATTGGAATACTTGCTCCAATGTTTATTTTTATGATGTGCAGTGATCGACTCAGCGCCTTTAGACAGCCCAAACGCACCGGTAAAGAATGCCAGTTGAGCCCCTTGCGATAACCCCAATTTTGTGAGTACTGCAATCGGAGATAGCACACTTGAGATCATCAAGCCTGTCATAATGGGCGACAGGATCTTAAAAAATGAGTTGATGGCACTGGCTCTTATTGCCGTGTGCCTCAGTGCCCGACATTGCTCATCTTCAATCCGTTGAACTAAGCTGTACAAGTGGTTTTCATTAAGCCTTTGTTTGAATCCAGCCAGCCCTTTGTGACGTGGAGTACTATCACTCTCTGCGCAACCGGTTTGTTTTTGACTGTACTGAAATGCTTGCTTTAGTAATTTCCGTATTGTTTTCGTTTGCCAACAAGACGGATCAAACAACAATAAAACCCTGCCTGTCAGAGGATTGGCCGTCACTTGCACCATTCCGGCCTGCTTATTCAAATAGCTACTCAGATGCTTAGCAAGCAGTGGCTGGTTCAATAGACCCTCAATATGCCAACGCTCGCGCCCGGGCAAGGTTGACCTAGGATAAATGTGATGGTCAGTTAATAGTGAAGTGGTCATATCCATCCAAATTGGGTTGAGTTAAGTTGAATATATACACGTCTCGACGACTGCAAATTCGTCGCTACAAATACTGATTAAGAAAATTAAGATAGTGATTGGATGCTGCAATGAGGTTTGCTCTGTGATTAAACCCGTGCCCTTCATCATCAAACAACAAGTACTCCACTGGCACACCATTGCGCTTAACAGCCTGCACAATTTCATCACTCTCAATCTGTAATACTCTTTGATCATTTTTTCCCTGTACTACCAACAGAGGACGGCAAATTTGCGAAGCATGAAACAAAGGTGACACCTGCTTAAGGCGCTGATGATCCTGGGCAGGATCTCCCATAACATCATAAATTCGCTTGCGAACTCCCCCCATCCAGGGAGGTATACTATTTAAGGTACGCAACCAATTTGTCACACCAAAGATATTAATCGCCAGTGCAAATATATCCGGCTTAAATGTTAATGCTGCCAGAGCCAGAAAACCGCCATAACTGCAGCCCATAATGCCAATGCGCTGACCATCCACCCAGCCCAGACCACTAAGATAGTGTTTGGCGTAAAGGCAATCTTCTAAATCAACATCACCGTGTTGCCTGTCCGCCATATGGAAAAAGGTTTTCCCGTAGCCCGTTGACCCCCTATGATTCACAGCCAACACCGCATAACCATTACTCACCAAATGTTGAATCACTGGATCGAATTTTTGCTGTGACTGATCCCCTGGTCCTCCGTGTATCCAGAGCATGGCCGCAGCAGGGTTATCAGCACTTGCCTCACTGGGACGATATAACAGCGCTGGAATAGATAGCCCATCAAAACTGCGATAATGAACGACTTCAGCCCGCACAAGGCGTTGCTGAGGCAGCTTAGGGTTTTGCGCCTGAATTAGCCGAACATTGCTCCCATCAATGTGGTGAATGTGCAAACTGGCAGGACAAACACAGCTCTCGGTGTAATAACCAACCCGGCTTTCATCGGGCGAAAAACACAACCCAGTTGCCGCGTCTTCCTCACGGGATAAGAGATAGGGCTTCTGTGTATTGGTATCTGTAACCTGGAGACAGGTTTTAGCATCCCGGTTCACTTCACAGATTTGATAACGTCCCGAGGGCGAAAAATAAAATGCGGTCACATCCCAGCCAAGCCGTATCACTTCGGCGGTTTTTCCCGTCACCAAATCTAGCACCCACACATTCTTATGTTCACAATCTAGATCGCTTGTATAGAACACACTTTGGCTATCCGGGGCAAAGCTCATTATCATGTGCCGCGCCTGCATATCGCTTTTACCTACCCAATAACGGGGCTGGTATTCACAACGCTTACCTTTCGACATGTCTAAGCGATAAAACACTAACTGATTTGCTCTGCTGCTCAATTCTTGTTCACACGCCAGCCACCCCCCATCGCGGCTGATGTCACAGACGTTAACCTCATCACAATTGGTAAAGACACACTGGTTTGTATAATCAGCTGCACAATAGCAGTAGACATCATAAACACTGGCGTCTCGCTGGTTATGCAACAGCCAAAATTGCTCACCGCTGTCACTCCACTGTAAAAAGCTGGCTTTGAGACCGTCACCGGGCGTTAGGTCCCGACGCTGCCCGTCTGGTTCATGAACCCAAATATGATCAAGTTCATCTCCACACTGATCCTGGCGGTATAAAAATCGGCTGTCCTTTGGAAAATAACTAATGGCAAACGTCGGTTGAGTCGCGAAATGGGTTAGTTGCTCAATTCTGTTGGCTTCAGTGGCGACCCGATATACATTCGCACAGCCAGATTGATCTGAACTGAGCAAAAAGTAACGACCATCATGTGAGCAAGATAAGCCAGTTAAAGTGGTGTTTTCATGAAAATGAGCTGCATCGGAGATATCAACGCTCAGCGGGATCATAAGCCAGCCTCCGGGAGAGCCGGGTTACTAAGATGATGGCGAGCCAACTGAGTAATGGTCTCTATACGTCCAATCTCCTTGTTGCATAAGTGCGCCTGTTGACACTTAATTTGAGCCCAGTCCTGTGGCTCAATTCCGGCAAGGTACAATTGCGCATAGTCCTCAAGATGCATATTCAATATCGCATAATTGAAATCATCCCGATGGATCCAGACGCTGGTTAAAGCTGCTCTAAAACAGTCATATTCTTTGCGACTTAGATGTGCCTGCTCAGCAATGCTGTTCGTCCCATGCAACAGGTGACTATTAAACTGTATTGTTGTCCCATTCACATAATCGTACACTTGCCGCTCAAGTGTGTGTTCATCATAACAAACCGATGAATTGCCAATCTGCCTGATATCCCGCAACAGACCGGGAGCACTGCGATAATAATGCGTGTTAGTCTGCGCCAGTTGCTCATAGAGTGTAAAGTGGCTCGGGTTTTCACTATCAACCACAAACACACCCAAATCACTTGCTGATAAACTCGGCATAGGATCTTTGTGCAGTGCAGTCCAGAGCGTGATCATTCTCGATTGATACCCATTACTCGCGAAGTAATGAATACCCCCATCCTGATGCGTATTGTCCAACCCTATCGTATCTTTGACTCTCAGTTTCCAAAGAGAAAAGTACAATGGGACATAGTGCTGATAAATATGCTGAAAATGCGTTTGATAAAAGCCCTTTGTCAAGTCATACAGTTGGACAAAAGCCCCTCCGGTAAAGTCCTGAGACGCTTCAGTATGCGTAAAATCAAATGCACTATCCAATGCACCCACCATATGTTCAAACTCAGACGCGCCGCCCTGTTGACTGACATTAATAAAATTATTAAGCATCATTCCATCGAGTCCAGTTGTGCTGTTGCTGCCTGTTCGCAGGTCTCCAGACTTGAAAAGTCGGGGTCAAGAAATAGCTCTCTTCCTTGTCCATCATTGAGCAAACGAGACAAGAAAAAGCCGACGCCAACCGTTCCGGTTGCATAATCTGTGGTGAGTCCGGCCAGTTTATCACCCGGGAATGCAACCCCTTCTCCTACTGCACACTGATACAAACTCACTCTGTAAGCAATTGAGTTCGCCTCCCTGAGATACTGCGCATCTTTGGTTACCCGATATAAATCCAGAAAGAATGTACCTATGCCGCTCATGCCAACAAAAGCGCCTGGATAGATACAAAACTTGCCTTGGGTTGCCTGTGCAATCTCTTGTGCAAACGCGAGGTATTTTGCCTCCCGAGTAACACGGTAAAAACGTAACAACACACAACCCACACCGACCGAGCCAAACTGCAAGTATGGATAAGTGGTTTTTTCATTGTAGTTTTTGCGCCAGACCAGTTCGTTATTAATTCGCTCACCTCTGTCAATTTCAAACTGCAGACAACGTGTAGCGAGGCGTAAGTCTTCCTGATTGTGCGTAACCTGGTACAAACGTAAAAAGAACAGCGCTATACCGGCATTACCATGGAGCAGACCGGAATATGGCTGACCGTCCAGGTTTTTGTAATACAAGGTGCCCTGATGCTCGTTAAGCTGATTGGTGATTATCTCTGCAGCTTCTTTTGCCCCCTGCAAAAACTCGGGCTGTTGAGTTTTGCTGTAAAATTGTAAGCACGCTAATCCCCAACCCGCCGCACCGTAAAACAAATCACAGGCATCATGACGCAGGTCGTTTTTCAGCACCTGCTTCATTAAACAGGTTGCATCTGACTGATACCCGCACTCATACATCACCCAGGCAATGCCAGACAGACCTGAGTATAAGCCCGGAGGCATGTTTGCCCTATTCAGTGCCATGAGCTCATCAATGGCTTTTTGCATTAAAGGTTCGGCTACGATATTCGTGTACTTTCTGAGATAGTAAAAAATCCCAAACTGGCCATAAGATACGCTATAGGGGTGGGTGTTCAAGGCACGATAGTCGACAGGAAAAGTGCTTTCTCCAACTGGGTTATCTATAAAATGGGCCAGGCCATCGTCCATCTTTTTCAATAATT
The DNA here is from genome assembly GCF_030125445.1 of Pseudoalteromonas ardens. Classification (NCBI taxonomy): domain Bacteria; kingdom Pseudomonadati; phylum Pseudomonadota; class Gammaproteobacteria; order Alteromonadales; family Pseudoalteromonadaceae; genus Pseudoalteromonas; species Pseudoalteromonas ardens. The sequence continues at coordinate 236,022 of NZ_JASJUV010000001.1, read as the reverse complement.
GCTTACACTCGCCCTCATCCAGATTCAGACTTTTTCGTTCAAATAAGCCTGTCTGAGCGACTGGCACCGTTAATTGCCCCAACGTAGTGGCTATCACTTGTTTCACTTTGTCAACTTGCGCAGCCTGTAGCAGCATAGCAACCTCTGACATGCACTCAGGCAAACCATGGCTTTTTACCAATGCGCTTAAATATGTGTTCTTGATCGCCGGGTTTAAGGCAAAAAGTGGACACACCGGATGCAACAAATGAATACACAATGCACTCACAGCTTGCCAGTCCTCATCCACGGTGGGCTTTCTGCGTTTGTTTTTATCGTATTCGGAAAAACCACGACTGGTTATCCTGGCGTAAAATTGTTCGTTAAGTTGATCATATGCCCCCTCCAGGTCAATCAACTTAACCTCTAACGTCTCGGGGTGTATCAGGATATTTTGCGGTGCAATATCACCAATGATAACGCCTGTCTGGTGAACCAGCTCAACCGCTTTGATAATATTAGCTAATAGTAAGAAATAGCGCTGGCAGAGCTGGAGCGCCTGCTCGCCTTGATCATTTATCAAAATGTTGTGATTTTCCCAATCTCTATAATTGAGGGTTTCAAAGGGGATATGTTCCAGCACTAAAAACTGATGCTGCCACTCTTTGAACACCTCGACGACTTTAGGCGTCACACCAGTGTATTCAAGTCGTCGCAAAATATGGGCCTCGTGGATCAAGCCGGAAATTGCGTCGTGCTCATTTAACAGGCTGCGGTTGATATGAGGGCGCGCCTCTTTTATAACGACTGTCAAACCAAACTTTTTGTCCCTGGCAAGATATACCCCACCTTTGCTGGAGTGACTCGCTAACGCATCGACGACTTCATAGCGTTGATTAAGCAACTCAGATTCTGATTCATCATCAGGACAAGGAAATGGATCCGTTATACCTTCGGGCAAATGGAAGTAAGGTAAACGAACATCAGTCTCTCCTGTCAACTCATTAATAACAACGGGCTTCGAAGCACCAGTCACATCGCATTCTTTATTACCAGCAAACGTCCCATAGCGATAGAACACACAGCGGCTCTCTTTATACGCACGATCGCTTAAGATATAAGGTCCATAGTACGCTCCAGTCACAGTGAAAAGCGCCTCTATAACGGCCTCAAACTCAGCTTGACTGGCTGGGTAAACGGTTAAAAATTTACCGGATGACACCTTATTACAAGCTTGTGAATTAAAGAAATCCTGGACATGGGCATCAACCAAAAATTTAAATGCCACGCCAAACTCAGCCAGAACAGGAAGAATATTCTTGAGTGCCTCTGGAGTATGGCTGGATATCAATGAAATATGGATCTTAAATCCGTGTCTGGGTAGTTCAACTGAGTGAGGTTTAGCAATATACCAGGCCTCTCTTCGTCTGATTTCCCAGCTATCACCTAATATTCCTTTAGCGATATTAAGGTAACTTTTATCATTGACATCATAAGACTGCACCTTAGTAAAGAACTTTGATTGACTAAATAAAAAGTGCGGCAGGTCGCTTACGGATATCCGCTTATCTATTGCATCGCCCATATTCTTCCTTAAATATAAAAATCAATAAAAATAAAAACCATGGCTATGGAATTAAAAAACCAAGCCACACCAGACATACAACAAAGCTTCTTCTTAAGAAGCCTTGCTGTACATAATAGAGCAAAGCAACCAATATTAAACGCAGCTTACAAAGCAAAGTAATGCAATAGAAACTGCGCTCAGACTTGGTTAGCTTTCATCTAATACCAGGACTTACCAAACACTGATTTGTGAAGGGTGACAAGTACCTGCATCTGCATTGATTTTCTGAAGTTCGATTACTTTTTTCATGATTACATTCCTTATTAACTTTATTTAAACTTAGGTTTAGTGGCGCTAGTTAATAACCTAGCGTTAATTAATATAGCTTCTCATTTAACACTCGCCAGTCAAAAAAATAAAAAACATTAAAGAAAACTTAAAAAATTTTTCACCAAAACCAAAAGGAAGATAAAAACCAATTTATTATCAACACCTTGACAACCAATGACCACGAACAAAAAACAGTCCACAACTTGTTAAAAAAACACGTTCTCATTCAAGTAAAATCAAGTGTAATAAGGTGTAATGGAAAACACCGGATTTTCTCCTAAAGTTGATTAGATTTAGCTTAACACTGCGAACGGGTATTCATGCAGAGACAAAGGCAAAAATTAGGAACAAGAAAACAAACTAAATACAAAGGAGGGGTTAGACATAAACATAGCCACCAAATTAAATTACCACGCTAAAGTTAATTAGTGAGGTTTTGCTTGCATATTTTCTACAGCACCACCTCTCTAAGGTGTGGTTCAACCTTAATTTTAAATGCGTACAATAAATACGCAAAGATAAAGGAATAAATGCAATGAACGATTTTAATGCGTCCGACTGGATGCAAAATAGCCTCCCCTTGATTGGCAATCGCAAGCTTGTCGACATTTGTATTACTGGTTCACATGACTCTGGAATGAGCCTGATCCAGGATGGCACAGTTGGCTCTAATCAATGTAATACCCAGACGCAAACTTATAACGTGGGTCAACAACTGGCACTTGGTGCCAGATACTTCGACATTCGCCCTATCATTGGCAGTGGTGACTATTACACCGGGCATTATTCAAAAATATCAATTCCCCTGTATGGTGACTCAATGCAAGGCTCCAGAGGGCAATCGATTGAGAACATTGTTAACGAGATAAACGCGTTTACGGAACAACATGCTGAGCTGGTTATTTTAAATCTGTCTCACGATATGGACACCGACAGTGGTAATGAAAATTATCCTTCATTTACGCAAACTCAGTGGAATGGATTATTTGAGGCGTTGGCACAACTCCAGGCACTTTACATCACCAGCCCGGATGAGAATTTCTGTCAGTCTACATTAAATAGCATGATTGGAGATGGCAAAGCCAAAGTCATCGTGATCGTTGAACCAGATAACGTCGACCTCGGAACTTATCTGGGGAAAGGCTTCTATCCTTATGCCAACTTCAAGGTATACAACGAATATGCCGATACCAGTGATTTTACCAAAATGGTAAACGATCAATTTGCCAAAATGGAATCTGTCAGAAGCCAGTCGGGGTACTTTTTATTGTCATGGACGCTGACACAGGGCGCTGAAGAAGTTGTTGCCTGCCTGCTTTCCGGTGACGCAGAGTCAATCCGCAGCGCCGCTAATAAAGCCAATGCACAGCTGCCATCGCTCATAGCCCAACATACAACCCCTAAGCTCTATCCAAATATCATTTATACGGATAACATCATTGACGATATTTGCGCACAAGCTGCCATGTCAATCAATGAAAAAGCTGAGCCTTAACATGAGGCAAGCAGGTTGCTGAATACGGGAAAGCCAAAAGGACTCGCGACCCAGCTACCTTTGGTGTTATCAACGCCTGTCAGAGTGCCTGGCCTTCAGGCACTCACACCCAAACGTTATTGGTATTCAATCGTCCATTTCGCGTTGTTATTATTCGCTTTGCCATAACGATTCAGGTGTAGCTGTTGTGAGCTGGTATCAAGCCAGACATACTGATCCCAGCGCGTGTTCTTAAGATTCCACACACCGCCCTGGTCTATCAGCGAGAACCCAGCATCCTTGGCAGAATCCCACAGTTTTACGTAACCACTGAAAGAAGCACTGTAACTGAGGAACAGTTCAGCATTGTATCGACTGCGAAAATACACTTGCTGGTCTTTACCAGTCACACCCACAAATGCCAAAGGGTGTGCACCGCTGGCTTTGAGTCTTGCGTTGTTTTCTAACCCTGATTCACTCGATACAGCAAGGCCAGTTTCAGCGCTTTTCAGGATCATCGCCTGGCCGGCATCCGCTGGTAAATCTGGCGCTGTCCAACCATCTGGAGCCGTTTTCCAAAATGGCGACTTCCATTTCCAGTTGTATGGCATATCCATCAGCGGATCGTTAAGGTCTTCGTAACCTTCGACTGCCTCAACATTGTACAGACACTGGCGACGCTCTTCGTCTAACTGGGCTACACGCTCAAGCTGACTAACCGTGCCAACATTCAGCTCGGCCATACATTGCTCCAGACTCTTGCCTTTGCCAGATTCACCAGGTGCCAACACATAGGTGTGGTCACGGCGGCTTTCATCGTCATACCATTGACGCATGGCCGTTTCATCGAAAGATAGCCAGGCATTTACCAGCATTTGTGCCTGTGCTCGTGCGTAACTCTCTCTTTGCTCAACCGGAGTTGCCATAGTGCGAATAAACGCAGCCCACAGATCTTTACTCGCTTCCAGCGCCACCAGTGCAACCGGCTTCATATTGCTGGGACGGTAACCCTCCCAGCTGCCATCTGTGCGTGTGCCCGGATGCCAGATCACATCACCACTTTCATAGCTAATTGCATCACCAGTCGCATGGGTGTGCTGCTCCGCGCCTTCAGAGCATAAATATGCCTTAACCTGCCAGACTGTTTCATAGTTATCCTCAGGCAGGCGCACGGTGTGCTCCGGACTGAATGAATCCTGGAACAGATGCACGGCACGGCCAAACAGGAAATAGTTATGGTCTACGGTGACAGCACTGGCATAGCCGCCACCATCCCATACCTTGATCTGCTTACTTTGTGCCATTGCAGCATTAACAAAATGATCAATAAAACGTGCCTGTCCACGCTTAGCCGCGTCGACACCACCCTCGCCCCCTACATCATCATAGCGACGCATAAAGTGATCCTGTTGTAAATCGGCAGGCTCCTGGGCCACGGCATTAAAACAATTTGGGCCGGTCGGATCTATGCTGGCATTGGTGACGTTAAAACCGGCGATATCAACCCAGCGCTCACCGACAATGGCCGCAAAAATTGCATCATATTCAGAGTAGTAGGTGTTGTCATTGCGACGGTTGGCGAGAATTTTAGCAACTTCCGTTTGAGCAATATTCAATTCCGTTGATTTCGCGAGGCCCTGACCCCAGCTCAGACGAGGATCATTCGCATCTTCTACCTTAGTGTCTTGTGACAACAGCTCAAGGGCGGAGGTTCTGGTTAGCCACTCGTGACCAATGGGCATAACGCCGCTACCGCCTAACTGGGTAAATGCGCTGACTTGAGTATTTGCTGCCATTGCAACAACACAGGCAAGATGTTTTAACTTCATAATTACTCCTTAACTAATTTTGCATCAGCATTGTCACACAATTGAAATATGAAATCTTTAATAAAAGCATAAAAAATTCATAAAAATTAAGTAATTTAGAATGTTAAATGAACAAACCCAGCTCAATCAGTATGAAAATACGACAAACAATGACTTGTTAAGCATCAAATACTTAACATTTATGAGCTGGCTAAACGCCATGTTGCCGGAGTTAGCGGAGTTCAGCTGGGAGTTAGCTAAAAAGGCAACAGCAAAGTAAGGAAAGGGAAACATAGTTCCCTTTCCACCTTACTCAGTGATTAGTTTCGATTGCGTTGTGTTAGCGTAAATCTGCCGGTGTGGGGTAATCCGGGTGTTCAACATTTCGATGCGACCAGACAGCGGGGATGGGTGATTCGCGCTTCTCTTCAATCATAGTGACCAAAGTTGGCAAGTCATGCTCTGGTTCACCATAATACTCCAGCCAGCCTACTGGCACGTCCTGAGGATCTGCAGCCTTGATCACATGGGCCATCCATTGTTTTCTGAGTTCGGCCCATTGCGCTGTTTGCATAGCACTTTCGGCTATACCCTCAACTGGCCGCAGTTCAATGTAAATTGTGCGACGCGGGCCTTCACTTCTTTTTGGCTCAGAGCTGTGCAGTATCATCATATCCTGCACCAAAATATCACCCGCTTTGGCTGGTTGCTGCACAACACCCGGAATATCCCAGCCGTACTGGCTGGACAGCTCATAAATATCTAAAACCTCATGCTGAGTATCAGGCACATACCTTAGGCAGCCGTCATCCAGATCGGCGTCGTCCAGGTACACACCAACATTTAAATAGGGGTAGTTACGCGGGTGTGGCGCACCATGATGCCAGGCAATATGAGGGTGTGGATGCGGATACTTGTAAACCAAATCAAGCTGCATAGGTACGCACCCCAACCCTACCATCTGTTCGCAAATGGCCATCATGGTCGGGCTGGCCAGCAGTGCCAATACCAGCTCAGGGTCGTCAAACAGCAAATCATTGTAGCGAAACAGCTTTGGTTCTTCCGACTCCGTAGACAAAAAATACTGATTACGCAGCGCACCGTTTGCCAGATCCGCCTTTGCCGAGTCTTCTAACCTGACCGATAAGTCTCTCAGGCGCGCTAACAAATCTTGCGACAATGCCTGTTCAAAGCGCACAAACCCATTTTGCTCGTAAAAGCTCAGCTTTTCCTTTCCTATTGATACCATAACCAAACTCTTTCTTCATTAATAACCAATAAGTTAGATTGGCTCAATATGAAGAAAATAGCAATTACGTGTTGTTACGTGACAGAGCTAGCATAGCTACTCTAACGACGCTTCCAGAGCAGATTGTACGTGGATACGAGTCGTATCATAAACCGGTATGTCCGTATCTGAGTCACGAATGAGTAATGCTATTTCGGTGCACCCCAGAATCACTGCCTCGGCCCCAGACTCCTGCAATGAAGCAATGATCCGTAAATAATCTTCACGAGATTTATCCAGTATTTTACCCAGACATAATTCCTGATAAATCACGTCATGCACCTTTTGCTGATCAGACTCGTTGGGTATGCACACTTCAAGACCAAACTTTTCCTCCAGGCGGGTTCGGTAAAAGGCTTCCTGCATCGTAAATCGTGTCCCGAGCAACCCCACTTTTTTAACCTTATCCCGCACCAGCACCTGACCGGTCGCATCTGCAATGTGCAAAAGTGGAATACTGATGGCCTGTTGTACTTCATCTGCCACTTTATGCATGGTGTTAGTGCAGATCAGCGCAAACTCCGCGCCCGCCGCTTCAACAGATTGCGCTGCACTTGCCAGCAAGTCGGCGGCAGCTTGCCATTCGCCTCTGTGCTGCTGCGCCTCAACCTCAGCAAAATCAACACTAACCAAAACGATTTTCGCAGAGTGCAATCCTCCCAGCTGAGCTTTGACTCCTTCATTCAATAAGGAGTAATAGCTAACTGTTGACTCCCAACTCATCCCACCTATCAGGCCGATTGTCTTCATTTTGTCTGTCCTGTTGTTTTCATACTTGTTACCTCAGACTCTCACAAGTAGCGGATAAATTGCAGCTTTTTTATTACCTTAATCAGCATATTCAGACAGACGACAACAACCAACAGACGGTGTCATCATTTCGTTATTGTACCCGTTTAGATTAGTCCTCGCAGTTTTCATGCTTAATCAGCCAGAACCCGCTGCCCTTACTTTGCGTGCTCTGGCCACAATAATTAGAAAGGATCAAACAATGAAATGTGGTACAAAAAGTCTGCTGGCATTATCTGTGATATTCGCTCTGACAGCCTGTGATGGCGATGACGGGAAAGACGGCCAGGCGGGAACCAATGGCACAGATGGTCTAAACGGCAGCGCCGGACAAACAGGTAGCAAAGGATCGGATGGTGCTAATGGGCTGACCAGCCTGGTGAACCAGGCAAGCTTATCTATGGGCAATGAACACTGCTATTTTGGCGGCGTTGCGCTGCAATCAGGTATCGATAAGGACAACAATGGCGCGCTGAACGAGTCTGAGATCAGCCAAACCAACTATGTATGTCAACCGTCTCCTGTGACGAATCAAGGGTCGCCACTGCCCTATACGGCAATGCGCGGCGACCTGCAAAATGGTGATATTGCAGGCAGCACTTTTGAAGTACGCAACGGCGGCTATGGCTCTGACATGGTTGCTCACCCTACCAATAATACGCAATTCTATGCACTCACAGATCGTGGTCCTAATGCCACCTACACAGGCGACTACGGCAAAGGTAAAAAGTTTCCGACTCCGGACTACACGCCCCGTATCGGCTTGTTTGAACTACAAAATAATGGCCAGATAGTTAAACTAAAAGAGATCCTGCTAAAACGTCCTGATGGCACGCCAATCACAGGCCTGCCGAACAGCTCAGATCTGGGCGGTACGGGTGAAACCCCGTACGATGCAGACGGCGCTCCCATTTTGGTTGATAACACAAAACCTTATGATGCACAGAGCAACCCGCTCAAACTCGATGACTATGGCCTGGATGGCGAAGGTCTGGTTGCGTTAAAGGATGGCAGTTTCTGGATCAGTGATGAATATGGCCCACATATCGTCCATTACGATGCTAACGGTGTTGAACTATCCCGTATTAATGCATTCGCAAACGATGACCGCGTAGCGCTGCATCTGCCTGCTGAGTTTGCTAATCGCCGTGCAAACCGGGGGATGGAAGGCCTGGCCATTACACCGGACGAAAAAACTCTGGTCGGTGTGATGCAATCGACTTTATATAACCCGTCAAAAGCCGTGAAAGACCTGGATATTGTTCGTATTGTGACGGTTAATCTGGAAACCAAAGCAGTAGGACAATATTTATATAAACAGGAAAAGAATCAGAACTCAAATTCAGGGATCGTCGCCCTGTCAGCGTCAGAGTTTCTGGTCATTGAACGCGATGGTGCATTTTATAACACGACGCCAGACGCGATGAAGCGCATTTATAAAATCAACCTGAGCGATGCCACTAACCTGGAAGAAATCGCCTCCTCACCACAGATAATGCAGGATGAACAGCTCGGGTTAGTGATGAACGGCAAGACCCTGGAAGAGGTCGTCATGGAACAAGGCTGGGACGCCTTAAACGATGCAGGGATCGTACCTGTAAGCAAATCTCTGGTGCTCGATCTGGTTGAGCAGGTTAGCTATCCGCACGACAAGCTTGAAGGTATGTGGTTAATTGATAACTCCAGACTGGGTGTGCTGAATGATGACGACTTTGCCACCTGGTCCACCAATGGCATGCTTGAGCAAAAATACCTGGATGCTGGTAAGACACAAGTGGATGGAAATCGCCTGTACTTATTTGAAGGCCTCTCGCTCTCAAAATAGGCTTAAACTAGCCTTATAGCAAAGCCAGGATAAAACCTGGCTTTGCTTATTTTCCAAATGTCGAAGTCACCCAGACAGTTAGAAATCGTAAGTCGGACACCCCTTTTGCACGTCGGTTAGCTCTGGCAAGCACTGAATCGCATTCTGCGTATACCACCAGCCGCCGGCAACCTTATGCGTCATAGCTCCTGGTAACGCCTTGGTATCTGCAGTCAGGCCTTTGAGTTTTCTTTTGCTTAATTTCAGTTTCATAACAATGTTCCTTATATAGAAAAAACTCAATTATGAACACAGCAAACCTGATCATGTCAACAAATTGAAACAAATATATGTAATACGTTAATGGTTACTGTGCTTTAAGCGCGTTAATCAGCGTATCGATATCTGAGCGGCTGACCCCCAGGTGAGTGACCAGTCTCATCCCCTGATAGCCAGGTGTGATCTGGATCCCCTGCTCGAGCAAATTCTTAGCCACCAGCTGAATATCAACCTCACTGCCGACATCCACATACACCAGGTTAGTTTGAACCGGGTAAGCAGACGCATCAAATCCGTTCACTTCATTAAGACGCTGCGCCAGATAGCGCGCATTGTCATGATCTTCACGCAAGCGCTCGACATTGTTCTCCAGTGCATACTGGCCAGCAGCCGCCAGTATCCCTGCCTGACGCATGCCGCCACCGAGCATTTTTCTCAGCCGTCTTGCCTTGTTAATCAGTGCCTTGCTGCCCAAAAGCAAAGAACCAATGGGGGCGCCCAAGCCTTTGGATAAGCAAATTGTCATAGAATCAAAATGCGCTGCAATAGCCCGAATGTCGACTTCCAGTGCGACTGCCGCGTTATATACCCGGGCACCATCAAGGTGCAGCTGCAAACTATGCTGATCGCAAAATGCGCGTGCCTGAGCTAAATAGTCCAGACTTAACACTTTGCCACCAATGGTGTTTTCCAGGCTCAACAACCGGGTGCGGGCAAAGTGAAAGTCATCGGGCTTGATATAAGTGGCCAGCTTTTGCAAATCCAGACTGCCGTCGGGCTCATTCTCCACAGGCTGCGGCTGAACCGAGCCCAGCACTGCCGCGCCACCAGCTTCATACCGATAGTTATGCGCATTTTGCCCACATAAGTACTCATCTCCCCGCTCGCAATGCGCCAGTATTGCCAGTAAATTAGCTTGTGTGCCTGAGCTGACAAACACCGCCGCCTCAAACCCATGGCGCTGCGCCGCAAACTGCTCCAAATGGTTCACTGTCGGGTCATCTCCGTAGACATCATCGCCTACTTCTGCCTCAACCATAGCCTGAAGCATGGATTTACACGGTTTGGTAACGGTATCGGATCTGAAATCTATCATTGTTGTTCTTCCTGTTTACGGCGATATTCAACCGCCAGTAAAAAACATTTTTTGCTTTTACACAAGCAAGATACGGCGACTTGTGTTACTCACCCGTATAACGCTTTTCAACTCGCCAGGGCGGGTTAAGGCGATTTTCACCGGCCCAGTATAACTTGATTTTGTTACCGGACGGATCAGCCACTATGGCCTCTCGCCACAGGTAAGGCTCGTCAGTTGGCGCTTGTAATAAACGGATACCGCGCGATTCTATCATCGCAATCCAATCCTCCAGCGCTTCATGCTCAAAATAAATCGTAGTGTTGTGAAGAATATCCTCCTCACACAGAGACAGTGAGAAAGTCGCCTCTCCTTCGGGGCAAACAAATCGCGCATAGTGAGGCGTATCAACAATCTGAGTAAAGCCCAGCTTGAGATAAAACTCGACGGCCTGCTGCATATTATGGACGCTCAACGTTACCTGATTTAAATTCATGTTCTCTCCTTTTTGGTCGTCACAACGCGATATCGCGCTGAAAGAAAGCCAAGGGTAGAACCTCAACATAACTTTAGGTCAATACCTTAATATAAACTTTTGAATGAGGGCATGACCTGACCAGCGCCATGCGCAAAGATGAGCTTCGTTTCACCCAGGCCACAGGTCCCGTATCGAATACTGAAAGGCGGAGGTAGAGAGGTACCTGTATTAAAGGTATGAAATGAAAAGATGGCTGATAGATTCTGTCTATCAGCCATCTAAAGGAGTTCAATTGCCATGCCCCCCAAACCATAGCTTCAGGGTCGTCTGGTTGGTCTAAGCCTTAGCTTGCAACTCATTCAGATGATGTTGTGCCGCCAAACCTCTGTCTTCGAGGATCACATACAGACACGGCAAGATAAACAACACCAGAAAAGACGACGCAGCAATACCAAACAACAAACTCACCACCAGAGGCTGTAAGATCTGTGCCTGTAAGCTGGTTTCAAGCAGCAGTGGCAACATACCCGCAACGGTCGTCGCTGTGGTAATAAACACCGCCCGAAAACGCTCCCGCGCCGCCTGCACCGCAGCCTGGTGCGCATCCAGTCCTCGTTTTTGGTGCTCCTTGATATAAGTCACTAACAAGATAGAATCATTTACTACAATCCCGGCCAGCGAGACAAACCCCATCATACTTGGAATGGTAAAGTCATATCCCAGCAGTACATGTCCCCAAAGTGCCCCGATCAACGCCAGTGGGATCGCCAGCATAACCATCACAGGCTCCATGTAACTTCTGAACTGAAAACTCAGAATAATAAAAACCCCCACCAGCCCCATCAGAAACTTTTTACCAATTGACGACCCCGTGCTGCCACCCTCTTTCACTTCGCCTTCATAACTCACAGATAGCGAAGGGTACTCAATCAGCAAAGGGGCAACCACAGCTTTGTCGACTGCCGCAATGATCTCTCCGGTATTGGCAATCGCAGCATCCACATCACCAATAATGGTGACTGACCGCTGACCATCTACCCGATTAATGCGGGCATAGCCTCGCGCCGGAATAAGCTCCGCGACCGCTGATAATGGCAGTTGTCTGCCATCAGCGAGGGTGATGGGGTAATTCTGTAATTGCCACCAGGATGATTTATCTTCTTTTCTGAGTCTTACGTCCAGTTCTATGGTTTCATCACCGCGCTGAAACTCATCTGCTTTTTGACCAAAAAAAGCAGTTCTTAGCTGATTGGCTATGGTTGCGCCATCGACACCCAGCGACATTGCGCCAGGCAGCAGGCGTACCAGCCATTCCTCTTTACCCGGACGCAGGTCATCCATCAGGTTTTGCACACCGTCATATTCGGCCAGAGCCTGCTGAATAGCGAACGACGCGCTCGATAACATAGCAAGATCGTCACCATATAATCGGATTTCTATCGCGCGCCCGGCTGGGCCCACAGCTGGCTGCTTAAATGCCAGTGCCAACGCGCCGGGGATCTCACCAACCGCATCGCGCCAGCGGTCCTGCAACTCAAGCAGGCTGGTATTTCGGGTTTCGGCCGTAAGCAAATCAGCTCGCACGGTGGCAACATGTGTTCCCTCTTCACCGGCATCCTGGTTGCTGTTGTACTCAACAATGACGTTTTGTACCAGTGCCTGCTGTTGTGGCTGCGCAGGTGTATACTCCTGGTTTAAATCGTTCAGTTCATTCACTGCACGGGCCACCAGTTGTTCAGTTTCATACAATGGAGTACCCTGGGGCATCAGCAGTCGCATTTCAAGAATATCGCCCTCCAACTCTGGAAATGCTTTAAACTTCAAAAAACCACCAGCCATCAAAGAAATACTCAGGAAGAACACTGCCAGCACCGCACCGACTGCGGCATAGCGATAAGTGACGGCACGCTCAACCCACTCGACCAGCACCTCAGTGCGAAAACGTTCAAACCTTTGGTTAAAGCGCATTTTGAAGCCAGAGGCCGTTTCGTCCTGCTTGTTGTGCAGAGAATGTAACAGATGATTAGGTAGAATAAGGAAAGCCTCAACCAGGCTCACAACCAATACAGCCAGTAACATCTGTGGGAACACTTTCATGATCTGGCCAATATCACCCGCAATAAATGCCAGGCCGACGAACACCGAAGCCGTAGTTAAAAAGGAAGACAAAACACCCGGCGCGACCTGCTTAACACCTTTAATAACACCCTCATCAATGTCTTCCCCTCGTTCAACATGACTGGCAATACTCTCAGCAATTACAATCGCATCGTCCATCAGTATCCCGATGGCCATCAACATACCAACCATAGAGATCATATTGATGCTGACACCGAGCACTGTCATCAGCCAAAATGCACCAAGAAAAGAGATTGGCAGCCCCATCGACACCCAGAATGAATAACGCCAGGTAAAGAACAGCCACATTACGGCGAACACCAGCAAAAAGCCCTGCCATGAGTTGGTGCTGAGCATAGCCAAACGGTCAGAAACGATTTTGGCCTGATCTGAGGTCAGTGCCATCTCGATCCCGGCCGGAATTTGCTGCCGTTCCCGCTCAACAAACTGGTAAACCTGCTCCACCAAATCGAGAGCATCCTGCGCTTTGGTTTTCTTGATTTTAAGCAATGCTGCGGGTTTGCCATTGAACTCAACTTTCGCCTCGTCCAGTTCAAAGCGCTCTATGACTTGCCCGAGATCTTTAAGCTTAAGCTGACCGCCTGACTGAGTACTGGCGATCACCAACTCGCCGAGCTCTTTGGCGGTCACGCCTTGCTGATCAAAGCGAATTTGCAGCGTTTTGCCTTTGGTCTCTAAATTACCAGCGGGCAGTTTAATGTTTTGTCTTTCAATATGATTAACCACATCGTTTATCGACAACCCATACTGGCGCAGCAGCGACAAAGACAGTTCAACTCTCAGCTGACGGTCTGAAAAGCCATGGATCTCAACCAAAGAAATATCGGGCAATCGCTGTAGTTTACGTTTTACCGACTCAGCGTAATCTTTTAGCTCCGCTGCCGGCAGGTCTGCACTGATGGCTAAGGTAATGAGCGACTCAGTCCGGCCAAGCTCTTTGATAACCGGGCTCTCAGCCTTGTCCGGAAAGGTATCTATGGCATCGACCTCGGTTTTTACATCCGACATCAGCCGGGTGATATCACCGCCTTCTTGCATCTCGACAACCATTTTGGCCATGCTTTCGCGCGCTTCACAGCTGATCTGTTCTATATCGCTAAGTCCATCCATGGCCTCTTCCAGCGGCACACACAACGCGAGCTCGGACTCTTCCGGGTTAGCACCCGGGTACGGCACGCTGACCTGAATCTGGCTGGGCGCTATTTCGGGAAAGGTTTCTCGCTTTAGTTGAGGGAGTGCACTCAGCCCAAGCACAATGATGGCCAGCATCAGCAGATTGGCCGCGGTCGGATGACGGGCAAAATAAGCAATCATAACGCCGTCTCCTGAGCCGACTGAGCTTGGGTACGCAGCGCACGGCCAGGCACTGCAGGGATCACATCACTCAGCACCACCACATCACCTTCACTGACACCGCTTCTGATCACGGTGCGACCATTGGATTCAAATGCCACTTCAACTTGGCGGATCACTAGTTTGTCGTTTTCCAGCAGATAGAGCCTGCTACCGTGCAGCGCATCAGATGGCACAGATAGTAAAGGTCGTTCAGCACCTTTTACTTTTACTTGTACATACATGTCGCTGATCAAAGGCGGCCGTTTACCCGGCTCAAACGCTTTGTAGTCAAACGCCACATCAACAATCAGAGTGACCGTATTTCCCTGCGGGTCGATACTTTCACCGACGCTGGTGAGCTTGCCCTGCCAGTTAAACTGCTTGCTACCAATATATAAGCTGGCCTCAGCGTTCAGGTCCCAGGTTTGTACATCCGGGAATTCTCCCTCAATTAACTGAGGAGACAGATATTGACCAAAATGACGCATGTCACTCAGTGCAACCTGAACGGGGATCTCCATCAGATCGGTACGATGCGCTGTCACCAGGCTCTCGCGCTCGGCCACCACCTGCTGCATCTCCACTGTTTCTTCGGCGATGCGTGCATCAAAGGGTAAGATAATGGTGGTTTTTGCGAGTTTACGCTCAGCCTCACTCAATCTGGCCTGTGCCAGCTTCACTTTGGCCTCTGCTACCGCCATGTTGTCTGGATGCTGATCAACAGCATTGCGAACATCCAGCACTTTTTGTTCCTGAGCCCAGACATTCGCCTGCTCGGCATCAACCGTAGAAACAGACACTGACCCTGACTTAAGCAGACCTTGTTTACGCTTGAGCTCTTTTTGTAACACGCTCAGGCGCTGCTCCTCCAGGCGCAATGATAAAACGAGCTTTTCGTCATTGAGCTGAGTACGGGACAATTCGGCCCTGGCTGAGTTTAAGTCGGAGCGGGCCTGTGCCAATTTAAGCTCATAGTCTATCGGGTCAATTTTGAGCAATACAGTGCCGGCTTTTAGCGCCTTGCCCTTCTCAAGCTTAGGATGTCGATAAATAACCCGGCCACTGACCTCCGACAGCGCCTGCCAACGCTCTTTAGGACGCACGCGCCCAAACCCCGTCACATAAGGTTCAATCAGAGTACTTTTAACCTCTGCGGTCTCGACCAATAAAGCGTCTGTGCCATTGTTATGTTTTTGAGGTGATTTTTTGCTCGATGCCAGGGCGATTAGAATCAAAATTCCCAGAGCTGGTAATATCAGCAACCAGCGCCTTTGTTGCCAGTTAATCTTCATGTTTTTCTCGCTCTTTAAAACAGCCATACTTGAACATATTGGCGTTATGGGTTGCCATTTTTGCCAGCTGTTCATCGTTAAACTCTATGCCCATGGCTTTGGCCATGCCTTCACGCATATACCAGGGGAAAATCAACAGACCCATGAGGTTTAAAATGAGCAGCCTGTCGTCAAGCTCTTCTTTTATCAGTCCCTGCTGCTTAAACTGAGCCAGCATGCTAAAGAAAAACGGCTTGCGACTGTTTTGCAATGTGTCTATCAGATACTCGCGGCAAATTCCCTGCTCCAGCACGATTTCTTTGAACATCAAAATCGGAAATGAAGGAGACTGTTTAATCACGTCATAAAAGATGTGAAAGACATCTTCCACATCGAATGCTCTGTCCTGGTCAATGGCCTGCTCAATACCGGCAATCACCTCGCCGGTGACCTCCATAAACATCGCCTTGTACAGGCCTTCTTTATTTTCGAAGTAATAGCGGATCAGCGCCGCATCCACACCTGCCTCTTGTGCCAGCATACGCGTGGTTACCTGCGAATAAGGTGCTGTGGTAAAACAGCGCCTGGCAGCCAGCACCAGACGTGCTCTGCCATCTTCATCGTTTTTATCGGGACGACCTCGGGTTTTCATATTGCTCCTGTCTGCGCCTGCTCATATCCTGAAAACGAACATGAAGGAGGCGATTAATTCAACACCTGATGAATAAACCAATTCTAGGGCACTGATAATTTTTGACCACAGAAACAATTCTCCAAATCACACTGCTTTGATGAATAGCAAACGAAGTGAGATACGCGTTTTTTACTCCGGCCTCTTCAACACTGTGGTTTTTACAATCAAACAAGGCTGACCCTCGTAATTCGTTCGTTTTATGTTTCAGCAAAACCAACCGCCCCGCTGTCATCCCGGCCTCCGAGCCGGGAACTACTCAAACACAATTCAGCTGCCTAAGCTGTAGCGCTAAAGACAAACCGTATAAAACGAAACACCGATACCGTAGGTGAGTAGATCCCGTGTCGAACACGGGATGACGGAGAAAATGATAGGAATCGCAGATTACGAAGGAGCATGCATAGCCAGCCACAGAAATGAGAGGTTTGAGTACAAACTAAATACTCCAAAAATGGTCTTTCATGCACCTCGAGGGTAACCTATTTCATCGAAACCACTCGCCCCGCCGTCATCCCGGCCTCCGAGCCGGGAACTACTCAAACACGATTCAGCTGCCTAAGCTGCAGAGCTACAAACAAACCGTATAAAACGAAACACCGATACCGTAGTTGAGTAGATCCCGTGTCGAGCACGGGATGACGGATAAAAGGTCTAGATTAATAAATTAGAACGAGCCCGAGTTATAAACACACAGCTAAAACTGAGCGGGATAAAGCAGATAGAGCCCCATCGGCTTCATACAAAAATGAAAAACCAAAAAGCATACCTCTCATTACAACTAGATAGACGCGTACAAATCTCGCCAGTCCCGGTTGGTTCTTTCTATCAGGTCTACTTTCCAGCTCCTGCGCCAACGTTTGAGCAACTTTTCACGTCTAATTGCAGAGGACATGCTCTCGCAAGTTTCAAAATACACCAAATTGAAGATCTTATACCTGGCCGTGAAACACCCTTGATCAACCCTATTCTTGTGCTGCCAAACTCGTTGTTTCAAATGTGCAGTTACACCAACGTATAAAGTGCCATAAGGCGCTGAAGCCATAATATATACAACAGCTTGCATAAAGAATTCCTTTCCTTCGTCTGTCTGTAAAACTCTAGCATAGTAAAAAACACTGCCGCTTTTATTGAGCGCCCAAATGCCAAGTTAAGACCACAAACGCACTCTTTGATAACGCTGCTCTACTGACCAGAAATCCGCCAAGAGAAAATAAACAATTTGATAACCTGAATGACGCACTTCGCTACCCAGCCCAAATGGGTAGTAATTTTACCGTTAATTAAGTTAAAAATAATGAACACATTAATATTTAACTGCGCTATTATTTAACATGATAACAACAGGTGCATGCACTTACCTGAATGAAGGTAAGGCCAAAGGAAACTGCAGCTTGTAGAGATAACTTATTGAATAATAATACTTGAAGGAGCCAAGGCATGTTTGAACAGTTTAAGTCGTGGGCTACGTCTGCTCATAAATCTGGCACGGATATGTTTACTTCAAACTTAGTCCCACTGAGCGATGTAACAATTAAAACCGTGTTTAATCAGGGTGTTCATGATATTGCCAAGTACTCTCGCAATGGTCGCTCAGTATATATCAAGCATGTTTATCTCAATCGCCTTAACGAAACGGTAAAGCCAAACATCAGCGCCAGTGATATCGACTTTTTTCGCTCATTAGACCAAATATTTCAATATTGCTATGTGCTGGTTTATGTCAAATGCAGTCGTTCCAGTAAATACGATAGTGCCTTTTTTCTGGATGATTACGAGGCCATTAAAGGGATCAGCAAAAGTGAAGCCATGCAGCGCCAGACCGACCTGACCTCCATCGCCCGGATAATTAGAAGTGAATTGCTCTGACCTGCAGCCTGAGTGTGACAAGGTTACAAGCTTCAAGCGCTAACACAGTTCTAAACGCCGTTGTCTTGCTTAAATAACAACTGGTGTGCTTGTTCACATCATTAATCTGGCCCTTACCATGGACTCCAGAGTATCTCTCTAACCTGCCCCTGACTCTCAACATCACGATACGTGATGAAGTGTTTTTGAAACAATAAATATTCAATAGCACAAAATTCCCTCACCACACACTCTTTAAAGCTACGGTATTAAAAGCGATGTGCAGTTAACTTTTGCTGTATTACCTGAGCATAGCTGTTATCAAACTGGCGTTTGCGGGTTTCAAAGATAAACTGGATCTGAGTAAAACTAACCAGATCGCAAGGGTTTTCCTGCTCAAGATGCATATAATGTTTGAGCTGTGAGCGACCGCGCTGTGAACTCATAAGATAATAAACAAACGCCCAGCTGCTTCTGTACATTCTGCTCTGCGCTTTACCTCGCCATGAACCAGCAGCTTCAAACAGGCTATTCGGATGAAGCAGCTCGCCCGCCAAATAATCATTGCGCACCCAGGCTCCATTGGGTTTTAACTGGCTAAGATTCATAGAAGTTTCGATATATTCAAAATATTCAGCGGTGCCTTCGTTAAACCAGCGCGGTGTGTTGCCAAGCACAGCCTGATTAATAGCATGAACCGCTTCATGAATGGCTGTGCGCATGGCTTGTGCTTCACTACGAAATTCAACCACAGCAATGTTATGGGCGGTTTTGTATATTCCCTGATTCCCTGCCGCACTGGAGCCCAGAACATCCAACATTTTTTTATAGGCGCGGCGATTATTGGCAATCACAATACGCAGCTTCACCTTGCGCATTGCTCCCAGGCCAATGATCCCAGTGTAAGTGCGAAAGACAGCATTCAGCCTGGCTTCCAGGCGGTTCCGAAACGCCAGCCCCAGGACACCATAATCCAATTCCAGGTCAAAATAATCCAGTGCATGGTTCGATTTAAACTGGTATTCACTTGCCCCTTGTTGCGCAGGCCTGTCACTAAAGTGCGTAATACCCCTGTCATCCTGCCAGGTATAAATGCCGTCTGCACTTTGTGTTTTCACTGTCCCCAGCGACGCGCTATTGCAACGATACTGTGTTGGCGCACCATGGGTGCTGTGTTCAACTTCAAGGTTAACGGCCTGCTCGGAGGTGGAGCCTGCGCTTTGTAACCTGGCCGTGTCGCGTTGCTCCTGCTCAGTGGCATCCGCTACAATGTATCCTTCGAGCCCCAATCGGTCAGCAATCGTTTCCCGATTCAGATAAAGAGCCAGTAACACAAGCGCGGTAAGTATCAGGTTCGATGTCCAGTCTCTCATTGTCCGTCTCCTTGGCGACTGAAGTATCTAGATAGAGGGTTGATATCATAGCAGTCATGACGGCCAAATCCGTGTTATTTGTTTTTCTGTGTGGTCGCCCAGTGGTCTCTGATTTTCTGATAGCGGCCAGTCTGAACCAGTTGTTTCAGGCTGGTATTGAATTCGTCTCTGAGTTGTTTGTCTGTAAACGCAACATAGAACCAAAGCGGGTTATTCTCGAAGGGTAACAACACTTTACCCCACTGTTTATTGATGTGCACCGAAGATGACTGATTGAGTTCAGACAAATGCCAGCGCAGTAAAGTATCATCAATGAGGATCACGTCACACTTGCCATTCAACCATTCAATCACTTGCTCTCGTTGCTTTGAAAATTCCAGATAGTCTTCTTTACCCGCCACAATCTCGGTGAGCTCAAGGTGTTCTGACGCATTTTGCCACGCGCAGATACTGTGCCTGGCGAGCTCCTGCATTGAGGTCAGAGTGAAACCTGGATCGCGGCTGTGGATAGCATAGTTGCTATAAGAGATGAATGGCACGGAATAATACAAGCCAGGCTGAGCACGAGACATTTCAACCGCGACATCTATGTCACCGCGTTCGAGTAGACGCTGCATTCGTTTAATAGATACAAACAAGGTTTTGTATTGCCAGCCTAAAGGCGCCGCCGCCTGTTTAAATAGCTCAACACTGATACCAGAGCCACTGCGTTCATCCACATAAGGTGGACGACTCAGGCCAAACCCCACTACTAACTCTTTAGAAAATGCAGTATGACTAACCAGTAACAGATATGAAATGATGGCTATACCAGTCAGAGACTTACAGCGCTCCAGCATACAACAATCGAACCTTTTCAATAACTCAACTCAAATTTGAGTCTAGCATAAATTTATACATCTCCCTTTCAACCCAAATATTCTGATTATCGGGTAGAGCGATTAAAGCCCGTTCTGCCGCCAAATTAACGCCACCAATAACACCGCCCACGGTCACCCTCTACCCCGACACGTCGTCATCCCGTGCCTAGACACGGGAACTGTTTACAAACAAAACAGCAGCTGAGTGTATCGAGATTGTTCAGGCACAGATGTTTATCAGAAGGTGATGTGAAATATTATCAATTGGGCAAAGCTGACAAATAAACCGGGTCGCTGAAGTCATGAGTGATTGGGCAGCCAGCGTTCGCACTCAAGCCTGGATTCGGCGCTGTTTGTACATGCCCTATGGTCAGGGTACCCGCTTCATGCAGTGTGAGTATGGTATCGCCTTTTTCTAATGGCCCTTTTACACAGGGAGCGCTAAGTAACTCTGTGTGCACCTCAGGTTCAAAAGGCTGCTCTACCCAACGCTTCGGCTTAAACACATTGACCAGTGAAGTAATCAAAGGAGAGAACATCAGGCCACTTAATATCTATCGACTACTTCTGTCGCAGCCAGAATAAGCTTCCCTCTACACTCAGCCAGGCTTTTTTACCGCCCGCCTCAAGGTAATAATCGACTTCTTCTTCACTACCCGGCGTATAAGTATCAAGGCAAGGTTTTGCCTTTTTCTGCCCCGTAGCTATCTTCTGAAAATGACTGTTACGATCCTTAAGGGCTTTTTTGGCTTCGCGGCTATGGGATGTATCTCCCTCTGTGGCATACAGCATCAGAGCGTGTGCTGCCTGAGTAAATGTTGAGTACTCGCTAAACTGACCCAAACAATCTCTCAGCTGCGCCCAGTCCTGCATAACAATAAAACAATTCAGCAATAAATACCGGTTGCCCTGATTATCATTGGGGTTCAACTTAAGCAGATCCTGCAGCTCTTCAGCAGCTTTATCAGCGTTGCCATAGCACAGGTTTAAATGTGCCCGCTTAGCACGCAGCATCATATAAGGCCGTGTCTCATGCATTTTCCAGAAAACCCCCATGTTTTCAGTTCTAAAATCAGGGGTGATCATGTTCTCTTCGAACCGTTTAACCAGACTGTCGAACTCTGCTATCGCAGCCTCATCATCGCGGTCTAAAACTTCTTCCAGCATGTCGTTAAAAACTTCGTGGGCTTGCTCAAGCATTTCTTCATCGGTAATGCCGTACTCGCCCAGCACTTCAACCATATCATCGGCAAAGCGCATGGCGTAAGCCGTATTGGCGACATACGTTGGGATCATGCGGCGCTGTTTTAACAGCACTTTAGTAAAGTCCCCGCAGTCGTCTTCAAACTCTTTTTTGGCCTGCTCATAACTGGTAAAGCCACGCAGAATTTCTTTCAGCCACTGTAACTGCTGACGCTGCTCTGCATTGATATGCTCTGTATTTATCCAGGTGAGCGCACGCAACATCCCCATACAATACAGAGGTAAAGGTTTGCCAGCGCTCAGACTGTCTTGTGGATCTGTTTTAGATACCACGCATTGCTTAGGTAAGGTATTTTCATCTCTAACCATCCTGCGAAAGCACAAGGTATAGAAATCCATCACTGCTTCTAATTGCTTAGCATGTTCAAGTGTGTAGTGACCAAATAAGTGCTCAAGCCATTCACTTGGCAAAGGGGGCTGCAACGCAACACCCAGCCCCATTAAATATCCTTCAATGTAAAGAATATCTGGCTGGAGCTCACTATTTGCCGAAAAGGCTTTTACAGCTTTTTTAATCAACTGAATAGACATAGAAAATTGTTTTTGCATGAGTTTAGTGTGTTATACCGCCCAGCAGCGCGAAGGTAAAGGCATTAACCATTAAATAACAGCTGTTATACAAAAAAACCGGTTGTTCGCTCATTAAGTATGCACTTATGGAGCGTTAAAGATGGCTAGCCTTGTATAACCACGACAAAGTACGACATAAAAAAAGCAATGCCACACAGGGAGCCTGGCATTGCTATAAAGGCCATCTGAATATCCAGATGGTTCACATGAGACCGGAATCAACAAACACCCGATTTGTCAAAAATACCTATGGCGCAGATCGCATAAGCGGCGAGCATATACGCTCAGCTTTGTGTAACTCACAACCACAAAGACATCGCTATCATTTACATTTAGCCAATTAATGAGTGCGTAGTAATCCAGGTTCGCAAAACCAGACCTGTAATCTGCTTATCACCATTACATTCAATTGGGTACCACGCTATTGGCAGGTACTACAGTCGCACAGCATCTACAGCAAAAGCAATTACAGACGATTACAATGTAACCACATAAAAGGTACAAGCAAAAGCCTGACGGCATTAGATTTTGGTCGTATAGTGAACACTATTCATGTCAGCCAGGCGGCCTGTATTCAAAGTGCTTTGCGATACCAGGCGCACCTATTTGAAGGGAGTCAAAGGAGTACCTGCCGCGACAAGGAAAGTAGGGAAATAGAAAAGTAAAAAAGGCCGCTTACGCAGCCAAAAGCTCAATTAAAATAGTCACTTAAATTCAATCAGCGGACAATACCGCCAATAAGCTGTTATTAATTATCTGTACAAGTAACCGTTTCAATTAGCTCATAACAGCGATTTTTTGAGCCGCTGTCTTTTTGAACCCACTTTGTGCCACCGGCATAGCGAGCAAAAGTTGACTCATCTTCACCACACTTAGTGGTAAAACGAACCGCATCATCAAACCCGTTGATATGGCAATAGCCATACGCATTGTAGGCAGTCGCCCATACATCCAACTTTACTGAGCTGTTGGCATAAACACCCACGTTATGTAACACCACTTCTCTGGCCGCAGAAGAGAACGCACACGTGCTAAGCGCAACAGCAATAATCAGTTTTTTCATTTCTTAGTCCTTTCACTTATTTTTAGAGTTTCATTAACGGGTAATTTGTTACCCAACCTGATGATAAAATGTACTGATTGATTTTTTGCTTCATAATTGTGAATAAAGAGTTACCAGCATTTAGATTGAATTGTATTCAATGCTTTAATGATCTTCACAAAGGATTTAAACTAAAGGCGTTTCAAGCACATAAAAACAATAAGGATATCCCGTGCAGCAGTTTGGCATCTATGAACAACTAATCACACAGGTAGTAGAGCAACAACTTGATCGAGAGCGCTTTTATGTTGGCGAGCGTCAGCTAGAAAGTGATGAAGCAGCCATTTGGCTATCACGTTTTATGTCAAAGCTCATGCAACTCGCTATCGACAGCATACCAGCAGGCGAAAAAAACCGTTTGGAACAACAGATCCTGCTCGCTAACAAGTTTGTTTTTTGGCTTAAAGATCAGCTTAGTGACACGCATAGCATCGAAGAGAACTTAGTCAATACACAGGGTAAAATACTCACAGCCTTGTTCGACAAGCGTAACCCGTTGGCAGCTGACCTGGCACAATATAGTAATACCATCTTTCCTCAAACCGGGCTTACTCAAAGCGAGTTGTTCTCTGGTGCTAATGCGGGTTTATCTTTGGAAAGCGAGCTAAAGCGAGAAATACAGTCCTCAGATACAATATATTGGCTGGTCTCATTTATCCGGTGGACAGGGATCCGCATATTCAAAGAGGTGCTGCAAGAGTTTACCCAAAGCGGCAAAAAACTAAAGGTCATTACTACCTCATACATGGGGGCTACAGATCAACGCGCAATTGACTTTTTGGCAGATTTACCGAACACCGAAGTAAAAATCAGCTACAACACCCGCAGTGAAAGGCTTCATGCTAAGTCTTATTTATTCATGCGTAACAACGGGTTTCATACAGGCTATATTGGCTCTTCCAACCTCTCTTACTCTGCGCTGTCAAACGGGCTGGAGTGGAACTTAAAAATCACCAGCCAAGAAATCCCCCATATTATCAAAAAGTCGCTCAGTACTTTTGAAACCTATTGGGAGTCAGATGAATTTAAGTTATACACTGGTCAGGAAACCTGTAAGCAGAAACTCAAAGCAGCCTTATCAAACGATAAAGATCAGGTCTCAGATGTCAGCCACTATTATTTTGATTTAGCCCCTAAACCTCATCAACGCACCATACTTGATAAACTCAGTGCAGAACGAACACTCCACAATCGCACTAAAAACCTGGTAGTCGCTGCAACCGGTACCGGTAAAACACTTATTTCCGCTTTCGACTTCCAGCAATTTATCAAAGATAAGCCAGAAACCAAATTGCTCTTTGTTGCGCATCGTGAAGAAATATTAAAACAAGCCAGAGGCGCTTTTAGAACCGTTTTAAAAGATAACCAATTTGGGGAACTGTGGGTTGGTAATCATAAGCCAGACCATTATCGTCAGCTTTTTGCATCGGTGCAAACACTCAACAACCAGTTAGACTCACTAAACCTGACAGCCGATTACTTTGACTACATAGTGATAGACGAAGTACATCATATAGCAGCGCGTAGTTATCGAGATATCTTAAAGCTCTTTACTCCTCAAATACTACTGGGCCTAACTGCTACACCTGAAAGGCAAGATGGCGGAAATATCCTAAACGACTTTGATGGGGTCATTGCTGCAGAATTACGATTGCCAGAAGCGATCAACCAAAGGCACTTATGTCCATTCCATTACTTTGCAATTGATGATGAGACCGACTTACGCACGATTCCATGGAAACAAGGACGCTACGAGATAGCTGCGCTTACCCGGCTGTACACGCATAATGACCAAAGAGCGCGAAGAATTATCGCCAGTATGCAGGATATTCTCGTCAACGTGCATCACATCAAAGCGCTAGCGTTTTGTGTAAGTAAAGTTCACGCCGATTTTATGGCGAAGCAATTCAATTTAAATGGCATAAATGCAAATGTTTTAACCAGCGATAACACTCAAGAAAGACACAAAATGCAAACCGCTTTACGAAACGGCGATATCAATATTTTGTGTGTGGTCGATATTTTTAATGAGGGTGTCGATATTCCAGAAGTTGATACGCTTTTGTTCTTACGTCCAACCGAAAGCCTGACGCTGTTCTTACAACAACTAGGTCGGGGACTACGCCTGAGCAATCATGAAAAAGAGTGCTGTACTGTGCTCGATTTTGTCGGCAATGCCAGGCCCGAATACGATTTCGCCACCAAATTCAGAGCCCTGATTGGCAAAACAAATACCGCCATCGACAATGAAATTAAAGACGGTTTTCCACATTTGCCGCTGGGCTGTCGCATTGAGCTGCAAAAACAAAGCAAAGAAGTTATTCTCAATAATATTCGTAAGGCGGAGAATAACTTAAACAGGTTAAGAGCCCTAATTAACCGCTTTGCGCAAGATACCAAGCTGCCATTGACCCTGGCCAACTTTCTACAGGTTAACGCCAGTGTCACGCTTGAAGATGCCTATAAGGCCGCGCAATCTGGAATAAGTCGGTGGCATATTCTAACTCAACCTAAATTGGTTGAGCGCGAACTATTACTCATTAAAGCTTATAACCGTGCAATCAATACCCAACTGCTGGTGTGTAACTCACTTACCTATCTGAGCTTTCTGAATGCTTTGTGCGACAACCAGTTCGATGTATCACAAGTCAAACAGTTTGATAGCAAAACAAAAGATGCTTTGGCTATGATGACGTTTTACAACTTTTGGGAAGCACCACAAAATCAGGCAAACTCGAAATCCGTAGCCACGAGCCTTAGGGCATTGAACCATCCCGTTCTAACTGCTGAGCTAAAAGATGTATTACCTATTTTGATCAATCGTGTCGAACACTTAGAACAACCACTGACATCTTTGCCTAACAAAGCACTACAGCTACATAGCCGATACACTCGAGAACAAATCTTCGCGGCCATGGGAGAGCACACCTTTGCAAAACGCTCATCATCACGCGAAGGCGTCAAGGAGTTCAAGTCTCTGAATATTGAGATTTTGTTTGTCACTCTAAACAAATGCGAAAAAGTTTACTCACCCACAACTCTGTATAATGATTACGCCATCAGCCCTACCCTTTTCCACTGGCAAAGCCAGAACACTGCCCGCCCGGAACGCGGTAAGGGGCTGAGCTATATCCAGCATAAAGAAACAGGAAAACGATTATTTTTGTTTGTTCGCGAACAAAACAAAGACGAAAACGGCAGAACCATGGGGTTTGTCAATTTTGGCGAGGTCAGCTATGTTCAGCACCAAGGCAGTCAACCTATGGATATCACCTGGAAATTGAACCACCCCATGCCTAATGATATTTGGCATGAGGCGGGAAAATTAGCGGTGGGGTAAGTTACAAGCATTTCTGTTAACTATATGGTTCCATATCAAAGAGTTTTGCTTATTTTTTGACATCTGACATGTAATTGAAGTACAAAAAACACTCAGCATATGAATTTTCTAATAAGGATATGATTATGGAATCTCAAATGCCTCTTTTTAAAGAGCTCTCAACTACAGTTAGGGACTCTGCTACTCCCCAAGAGTCTAACCGAAGGTTTTGCAAAGAGCTGGAAACGGCATTAATTGACTTGGGTTTCTCACTTAGCCCAGATGAAAACCTTAAACCCAATTCTTTTTGTACACGACAAACTTACAAAGATATGTATGGTGCTGATCGCCAAAGCTCATTTTTAATAAACTCAGCACAATACGGGCTAGTTAGAGTAGAAGCGCACAGGCAAGAAAAATCAGGCTCAGTAGACCAAAAGTTTCCTTTCTTCTTTCAGTCTATGCTCGGTACGCCAGAAAAGTATCTGGTCATCGTCTTTGACGGGGACGGTTATAAAAAAGAAGCATACACTTGGCTTACAAGCAAAGCAGAATCAGTTGAAGACAAGGTCTTTAAAGTGTTCAGAACACTAGATCTCTTTCTAGAATGGATAACAAGTACCGAAAGAGATTAGATTATAGTAACACCACCTACAACTCATAACTGCTAAGCGGTTGAATCACCTCAGCCGCGCAAACGTCACGAAACTATCGTCCGCGATAATGGTTTTGTAATCCGGGTTGCGGGCGACCAGCAGGTATCTGGCTTCGCCCTGTTCGTTAAATTCTTTTTGCACGTCGCGCAGTAAAAACTGGGTGTCGCCCGATTCGTCAAATCGTTCGATGGCAATAGTGGTACCTGTGATTGAACCGGCGTTGTCGCTGCTGATGCGCTCCAGTACCAATAAATCGCCATCGAGAATGGGATTTTTACCGCCATTCATTGAGTTGCCACTGGCGTGTGCCAGAAAGTGTTTATCCGGGTCTATTCGCCCAGCACCGTCAGGCGCGGGGCGCCATGTCATGTCGCTGTCGTCACCGGTTTTAAAGTGGCCGCAGGCAATTTTCAGATTGGGGAAATACGGCAACTGAACCACATTGGTGCTCTCGGGCTCACTTTGCTGTTCTGTTATGTCTGGCTCTTTTTCGCCATCCGGCTCAGGGGTTGCTGCTTGCGGCTCTGAAATACGCTTGTTTTCGATGCGCTGGGTATATTCAGCCAGTCTGAGTTCGGAAAGCTCTGCAACGCAATCTGCCAGCTTGTCGATATCCTGGTCCGGGAGCTGGCCAATATTCACTTGAGCAACCAGCTGGGCTGTTTTCAAATCTTCGCCGTTTTTTTTGACCTTAAACCAGACTGTGCCTTGTTTGGCTTTTTTAAATCCGGTGAAGGCTTCAATGGGGTTACCCAGCCAGTAGCTGAACCAGGCCTGGCTGCCTGATTCCAGTGCCCGTTTAGATTCAGGCAGGTCATGTGCTTTAAGGTGCGGGTAGCGTTCTAAAATTGCCGCACTGACTTTAGCCAATTCCATCAGGGTTGGTTCGGCCCTGAAGCCGTCGAGCTTTATAAAAGCTTGCAATAAAATGGCCTTGAAGCACTTAGTCATACTGGTTTGCTGTACAGCATTAAACAGAAAATCAACGTAAGGCGCTAACCAGTCAGCGCTGATTTGGTCACCGATATCGGCCAGCATCGCAAACCAGCTACCGTGTTGTTTGTTGACTTTTTTCAGGTCGCCGTAGTGACGGTAAAACTCGCTCGCACTCGGGCTATGACCAAGCAACTGCGCCAGATGCTCATAATCTTCCAGTGCTGTGGTGCGTTGTATTTTGGCCAGTTGCTGCCAAAAGTCAGTGATCTCCAGGTCAAAGTTAATGAAACACCCTTCGGGCAATTTCGGATCTCTCAGTGCTTGCGTGATCCCTTTTGCGCTTTGCGCATCAAGTAGCGCCGCCGGTTTGTTCAAAAAACTATGGTGGTTGCCAATAAAATCCAGCACGGTTAGGTGGGTTTTCCCTTCACAAGTACGCAACCCTCGACCAAGCTGCTGTAAAAAGAGAATTTTGGAATCACTGGGCCGCAGCATCAGTACAGTATCAATGCTGGGTAAGTCAGTGCCTTCGTTAAATAAATCAACTGAGAATAAAATCTCAATCTTCCCTAGCTCAAGCTGCTTTAGCGCATCATTACGGCGTACCTGAGAGTCGCTGTGTACGGCCAGCGCCTTTACACCAGCATGATTAAAGTACCCGGCCATATGCTCGGCATGGCGCTTAGAAATGCAAAATGCCAGCGTGCGTTGCTGCTTGCGCGCTTGCCACTCTTTTAATGCATGTGCCGCCCGTTTACTGGTGGCAAACTGATTTTCCAGCGCGTCCGGATCGAACCGGCCATTGCGCCAGGGAATTGCGGTGTAATCAACGTCCTGATCCCAAATGCCATAATACTGAAATGGTACCAATGTGCCGTTGTCGATCCCCTGAGTGAGGTTGCGTTCAAACACCAGATTATTATCACACAGCCCTAGAATATCGGCCTGATCGGTACGTTCCGGCGTGGCAGTCAGGCCCAATAAAAACTTTGGTGTAAAGTAATTGAGCAATGCACGGTAAACCCGGGCACTGGCATGATGAAATTCATCCACCACGATATAATCAAAATGATCCTGAGCAAACCGCTGTAGATGCCGGTTTTGACCTAACGTCTGGACCGATGCAAAAAGACAATCTGCGTCCGCATCTTTCTTTTTGCCCGTATATAATCCGGTTTTGCATTGTAACAGGCGCGCAAATGTGCGCTGGGCCTGAGTCAGGATCTCCTCGCGATGAGCAACAAACAAAATACGCTTTGCATGCATTTGTTGCGCATCAAACACCGAAAGCCAGGTTTTACCCATACCGGTTGCGAGCACCACCAGACCCCGTTTAAAACCCTGACGCCGCGTTTCTGCAAGCGCATCCAGTGCCAACTGTTGGTCGGCGCGCGGTGTTACGGGCTCTACATCGCTGGCGTCTTCCATTTCACCAGCAACAATAAACTGTGGCGCTTTTCGTCTTTGTATATACGCTTCAATCCAGATATGGCTAAGTGTTTTAACGTTGTTATGAGCAAACAGCTCAGCAAAAGACTGGCGAATATGGTTGAATTCGCAGGCACCTTTGCTGCCTGGTGGATGAGTGTAGTCATGTCGAAAACACCATTCAAGCCCCGTCGTTAACGCACTTTTACTGATATTGTTTGAGCCGACAAAAGCGCAGCCCGCTGCAATTTCTGCGCTGTTTTCCTGCGTTTTGACAAAAATATACGACTTCATATGAAAGCTCTGGTTTTTATCGCTTTCATAGATGCGAATATCAGCGCCGCGCTCAACCAGGGTCATTAGCTCCCGTAATGCCACTGGACTGGTAATGTCCAGATAATCAGAAGTGAGCAGTTTTAATTGCGCGCCACTGCGTAATGCCTCAAGCAGGGGGTCAAACAACAACGCCAGGCCGCTTGGCTGAATAAAAGACACGGTGATTTCTATTTCGTCGGCATGGTTAATGGCATGCAAAAGCTTTGGCAATAAGGGGTCAGGGCCACCCGTTGTCAGCTGACGTGCGCTATTTTGCAATACGGTGCTCTGACTAAAACTATTCACCACTCACCCTTTCTAACAACGCATTAAGCCAGCGTTCGTGTTCGCGGCCGGGGCGTTGGTCGCCGGTCTGCCAGGTTTTGCAGGCTTTAAGGCCGGTGTTTTGTGCAAGCAAAGTGTTCAGGCTTTGCTCTGTGAGATCGGTGAATGCGCGGCCATCTGTAGTGCGTTCGCCTTCGCCGTATTTAAATGAGATATAGATGACGCCTTGTGGTTTGAGTGCTTTATGCAGGCGTTGAAAAACCGCCGGGAGCTCTGCCATTGGGACATGTAACAGGCTAGCGCAGCACCAGATGGCGTCATAAGTATTGATGTCTCTGAGCTCGTCGAAACTGAAGCAGCCTACGGGTTGTTCCAGATGAAAGCTGGCGATGTTGGCAAGTTCGGCGCAGGCATCGAAGGCTTCCACCCGGTAGCCGAGGTTTTTAAACGCCAGTGCATCTCGGCCTGAGCCGCAACCGGCATCGAGGATTTTTCCGCCTTTGGATATGGCAGGTAAAAACACGTCGTACAGTGGCTGCATATCTACCGCGAAGGTTGCCTCGGCAAAACTGACTGCGTTGCGGCTGTAGTATTCTAATGTGAAGTCAGACATCACTCACCCGTTTACTCTGTGGTGTAGCTGGTAAGGAGATGATGCAGTGGGACAGGTAATGGCACTCGGGGAACTTCCCGGCTTATTACCTGTTGTTCGGCGGTTACAACTTCCTTTGCGCGACACTTTAAAACTATTCTTGTTAACTGTTCTTGTTGGCTACTCTTGTTGACTGTCTGGTGCAACTTTGATAACGGATCGGGAATCCGATATTTGGTGCAGACACAAGAATAATCTACAACACTTTTGTCTGATTGAGTAGCTTTTTATCCGCCGTTATTAGCGATTTTAATACAAGTGTTCAAATTTTGGTTACAAATTGGATAATGAGTCCAGTTTGTTTTTCTCAAGGCCGCCCCACCCTAATTTTAGAAAACTTTATAAAATAACTCATGGTGTAAATTTAACGCTATTACAGGGTATTACACATATAGGAACTGTGTTTTCTTCAATGTGAAGAGTACAAGCTATTGGTGTCGCCGGAGGGTGGTTCCCGGCTCGTTGGCCGGGATGACGCTATGGGCTCGTTGGCCGGGATCACGCTGCGGGTGCTATGACTTGAATGGCACGGTGGGCTACTTGGCTGGGTAACGATGCGAGCTCTATGGCCGGGATGACGAACTAGCGCTGTTGGCTGTGCGGATAATGCAGGCTTTTGAAGTGGCTATGGGTGGTCCTCAACTCATCGGCAATGATGACAAGTTTCGGGTTATGTCCGACTCTGGCAGGTGCGCCAGAGTCGGTGTTGAAATACTTATTTTAAGTATGTCATCAGTTTGTACAACGGTTGAAAACATAGGCCGTTGGGCAGGCCATTTTCTTGCTTGTACCAAAGTTGCCTGTCAACTGTACTTGCTGGCCTTTACGTCCGGACAATACAAGATCAACGCGTGAATTAGTTTCACTTTGCGCCCAGAAGTAAACAGGCTCTTGACCCGTTACAGATTTAGCATCGTGTACCTTACGGATATAGTTTACATCGTTCGGATCACGGTAGTGTTGTGCGCCCATGTAGCTCCACACTTTCACGTCACCCGCTGTTTTCAGATTGCTGTTATACAAGTGCACTTTACCACCGGCCAGCTTGTCACCGCTGGACATTGGGAAAGCAAGTTCACTGTAACCGCTTTGGTCATGAGAGATCACCGTACCCGATGAATAAGCGTGATCAGCCCAGCAATCCGCAGAGTTGTAACAGCCAACATAATCTTTGTTGCCATTCTGATCGATTACCAATGCGCGGATCATACGACGAGAGTCAGCAGATGTTTTTGGTACAAATCCATGGATACCATCAGCCTCTGTTACCAGCACTTTCAAAGAAGTCAGGTAACCACCATACCCATTAGTGGTAATGTCCAGGTCTTTAACGTAAATACGCTTTTTAATGGTAGTTCTGTAAGGGTTGTAGCCACTGACAATATCAACACTGCTATCTGGCTGATACAATAAGGCTTCGTTGAGCTTACTCAGCGTATTAATGTATTGGCCGCGACTTGTGTCAATCAGTGTTCTGTGTTTGGCGTTCTTCCAGGTTTTACCGCCATCTCTGGAATACATAAAGTACAGGTTAGTGCGGTTGTCGTTAGGAACATGCCGATTTTCTTTTTTGCCATTTTTACCCAATGCCTGGCATTCACTTCGTGCACCAGTTTTCAATGTGCAGCTATCTGGAATATGCACATTAAAGGCCATAGCCAATACACCATTTCGTTCAGTACTTACCGAATAGTGACCAAAGCTCAGTTTATCATCCAGTGCAACCAGCTTTTTGCTTGTCAGCGCCGTCAGGCCACCCGATTGTGGCAGATATTCCGTCATATAAAGCTGGCGACGCGCGGTTTGTTTGTACTCATTTGTCATCTCAGTAGGTGCCTGGATATAACGGGTATTCAGCAGTACAAACTTATTATTAACCCACCATGCCTGCGGATAGGTAAAGCCCAGGTTGTAGCAGCTCTTGCTGCTGTCAGTACAATTATGGTCTCTGTCCAGTGTCAGACCGCGTTCGTTTTTCGCATCAACCAGTTTAAACGCCCCTAAATGTGCGAAGAAGTTATCGTGCTTATTCGATGAACGGTAAATCAGGCCACCCCGGGTTGAATTACGTCCAGAGATAAACACATAAACATAGCCCTGGCTGTCAACATTAATGACGGCCGTATCATGAAAATCACTGGTATCTTTAACATGCACAATTACCGGCTCTTTGATCATGCCCGTTTTGTGGTTGTATGCACCCACTGCATACACCAAACGCTCATACTTTTTGTTCGGCTCCGGCGCATCCAAGGCGCAGTCTGAATGTGCCCCATTGATGATGTAATAAGTCCAGTCACCACGCTGAACGGCCATCGGTGCCGCTTTGGCTGAGCCTGTCGATGCCGGGCCTGAATACTTAGGTACGTTTTGTCCACCCACGTAAAAGAGCTGGTTATCCAGACTATAATAGCTACCGCGCAGCAAACGCTCGTTAAGGGTTCTGTTCAGATAGTCATAGGGCGATACTTTGTTACGAAAATAAGCGTTGTAATAGCTATCTGAGTCATTTGAATAATTCAGACCTTTTTGCTCATAACTGCATTTGCTATGTGAGTTAAAGTTATACGGATCAGAATATCCTTTTGTCGGGTCGAGCGCAGCGTGTGCACTAAGCACAGGTGAAAGTAATAACCCTGCAATCAGGGCTTTTGTTGCTTTTGTCTTCATTGTTATTCCTTTTTTATGTGATTTGTACCTAAACAGCACAAATTCACGGCCATTAGACTAGAGTAAAGACGTAAGAACAAGGCTATGATCAAATAAAAACTAATAATCAATCATTAAATAACACCAAAAAGAGAAGTGAGTCGCTCAATTAATAACCTTAATTTACTGTCGGTATGTAAGGACTGCCTGAATCGCCCTTTACAGTATGCCTCAGGGAGCCAAACTACACTCAAATCGCCTCATTCTTAAGCTCGTTTTTGAGATAAAACACACTCCCCAGATGGGGGGAGTAATATGTACTTATTTTGGTAACTTGGCCATTTACATGCGGCTTCGAAAGTGTAACAGTGATCTCCGGTGACATAACAACATGGAGACAATTATGAAACTCACTCTAAAAACAAAAAAGATGAAGAAACTTTCAGGCAATCAAGCAATGAATGCACAATTAACACCGCTGGTACAGGGAGGAGCGGCAGACAACCTAAATGGCAAACCACATGCAACAGGGTCTAATATTACAACATGTCAGGAAGATTGGTGGTAAACAAAGAGCCAGGTTAGAACGATAAGTTAGTCAGATAAAAAAGGCACACATTGTGCCTTTTTTACGTTTGGTCGTCTCAAGTCTGAGACTCTTTTTCATACTGCTTTGAGTAATGCTGCGGAGACATATTAAACTCAGCCTTAAAGCAACTACTGAAATAAGCAGGAGATGAAAACCCGACCTGGTAGGCAACCTCTGCGACTAAAGCGCCTGCTTGTAACTGCGTACGAGCTTGCTCTAAACGATATTGCCTGAGCAGAGCATTTGGCGATAGCCCAGTCAGATTTCGGGTTTTGCGCTGTAGCTGTCGCACACTCAAAAACACGTGACTGGCCATACTCTCAGTATCAAAATTGGGGTCCTGGTAATTTTGTGCAATCACTTGTTGAATTTTATCAATAAAGGGGAGTCGCTTTGTATCGCTAAGCGCACTTGCCTGAGACGGGCTGCGTAGGATCTGATCTGCAAACAACCGCGCCAGCTTTTTGCGCCCTTTAATCAAGTTTTCCACTCTATGCCTCAGTACATCAAGATCACAGGGTTTACCCATGTAATCATCTGCTTCTGCTTCGAACCCCAGAATACGGCTATCGTCATCCTCTTTTGCTGTTAGCAATATCA
This sequence comes from Pseudoalteromonas ardens, assembly GCF_030125445.1. Taxonomy (NCBI): domain Bacteria; kingdom Pseudomonadati; phylum Pseudomonadota; class Gammaproteobacteria; order Alteromonadales; family Pseudoalteromonadaceae; genus Pseudoalteromonas; species Pseudoalteromonas ardens. The sequence continues at coordinate 201,270 of NZ_JASJUV010000001.1, read as the reverse complement.
CGGGAATATGACTCGTTGTGTCATCCTGCTTAATCTCTCGCAGCATCTCCAGCCCGGACATTTTTGGCATCATCACATCACTGATAATAAGATCAGGTAGGTCGGATTTTGCTTGCGACAAGCCTTGCTCTCCATCGCAGGCGACAGTGCAATCAAACCACACAGATAAAGACTCTTTAAGCATCATTCTCAGCTGTGGGTTATCTTCTACAATCAACACGCGGGCATTAGACTCAGGTTGGTCAGTCACCTGAAGCTGAGCTTTTGCTTCTGTTTGAATTCTGCTGTCTGAAGCTTGCGCCGAAGCTTCACTATAAACAGGGATCGTGAGGGTAAACTGACACCCTTTTCCGGGCTCGCTGCTCAGTACTATCTCTCCTCCACAGTCGCTTACTAGCTGATGAACCACAGACAGACCAATGCCCTGCCCGACTATTTCACTGTGCTCTCCCCGCACATATCGTTTAAACACATCGGCCTGTAAGGATTTACGAATACCGGGCCCGGAGTTAGTAAACACGAGTTGCAGGAACCCGCCGCACTGATGCGCTTGCACATTAATCTCGCCTTTTACAGGGGTATATTTTACAGCGTTAGACAGTAAGTTTGTCACTATCTGTTCAAAGTCCGCTTCGTTCAGCAATACTTCCTGTGCATCCAAAGTGTGTGTTACTTCATAACGGATCTGTTTCTCATTAGCGAGCAGCTCAAACGCATGAGCCTGCTTTAGCAGCACGTCTTTGGCAGTAAATTGATGATTTTCAAACGGGGAGGCATCATCTTTTCTGGCATAGCGGATCAGGTTGTCGATGAGCTTTTCCAGTCTCAAAGCTTGTGAATAGGCAGCATGCCATTTTCTACTGCCGTCATTATTTTCCTGCTTCAACATACTTTTAATTGGCAACATGATCACAGCCAGCGGCGTTCGCAGTTCGTGGGATACGTTGCCAAAAAACACATTTTTACTTTCCATCAAACTGGCAATTTGTGCACGCTTTTGATCTATCTCTTTGGTGCGGGACAGTACCAGCTCTTCCAGGTGCAGGTTACGTCGCCTCAGTTGGTATGTTCTGGCAAACAGGAGAAGACCGGTCAACAACACAAAGCCAAAAGCATAGAGTGTGAAAGCCCAGCCAGTTAAATACCAGGGCGTTGCGATTTCAAATTCAAAGTGCGACTCAGTCCAGTCACTCGAAATCGCCCTGCTTCTAATCACAAACTTGTATATACCCGGCGGCAAGTTAGTGTAAGTAGCACTGCGTTGCGTTTGCTCTGCTTCCGTCCAGTTCTTATCAAAGCCCAGCAAACGATATTGATAATACACATCAACGTTCCGGTCCCGTTTGATATTAACGAACTCAAACTTAAAATTTCTCTGGGCACTGTTGAACCATCTGCCTGGCAGAATTGTATTTTCTGAATGCTGTTCATCCTGATACACTGCATAGGGCTCGCCCTGAACATTTACTCTGCTTATATGCACGCCATAAGGCACCATGGCTTGTGTGTTGGATAATGCGGCAATCCCATTTATACCACCCAGATATAAGGTTCCAGCCCCGGATTCAGACGCGCTGTCATATGTTTTTGCCCCTATACTCAGGCGCTTAAATGGAGTTGAATACAGCACCTGCAGTGTATCTGACGAAACTTTGTACAAATTAGCCATATCGGCCAGCCAGACGTGCTCTGCGCGATCTCGATAAATAAATGCAAACACTACATTGGGATATACACCGTTCAGATCAAGCTGTTGTGTGCGCTTGGCTTGCAAGTCGTGGAGGAATAACCCATAAGAGGTGGCTGCCCATAATCGCCCTTTAGGGTCAATATCGACGTCATAAACAACAAGCTTCTTATTACTTTTCGGTATCTGTAATTTAATCTTAGCCGGTGCGCCTTGACCTAATAAGTATATTTCAAAGCCGCAAGCCAAAACTTCGTCATTACTACCTTTTTTCAGGTTTTTAAAATGCCCAGGTAAAAAGGACACCCGCCGCTCAGTGTGTGGGTCGTACTCTACGACCCCTTGAAAGGTCAGCAACCATAAATGACCATTTTCCGATTGTTCTATATCTCTTATCTCAAAATCGTTACCCGCATTGACGGGTGGCACACTGACCCTGGTTGCAGAGGAAGCGCCCTTTTCGAGCCGATATAAGGCAGATGATGCACCAAACCACAGTGTTCCGCTTCGCCCGGCATAAACAGTGTGTACATCGAGTTCCGGCTGAACTGGATCCAGATATACACGTTCGGATTCTGCATGGCCTTTGTACTTTACGTATACACGGCTCAGGCTTACAAACCACAGATTATCGTCTTCATCAAACTGCAGGCCATCGATATTAGGCTTCTGGATTACGGCAGAAATTTCATCGGCTGAGTCACTGGCGTGTTTGAGTTCCACTTCAAATATAGCGCGACTGGTTGCAAGCCAGACTGTACCTTGATCATCAAATACATTACTTATCAGGAATATTTGCTGCATTTGCGCATCAGAGTGATACTTGCTAACCCGGCTCACTCTGTCATTAGAGTCTAATACGATAAGCTCAGAGCCAGTTCCCAAATAAACCGCATGTCTTCCTGAACGCACAGAAGTAACCGCATGGTGATCAATATCACTAAAACGGATCAGAGAAGGCTGTCTGGAGTCAGGCTGTTCGAGCCTGAAAAAACCTTGTTCAGATACAGCATATAAAGCGTTATCAGGTCCGGTAGTGACGATTCGAGTATCGGCAAGTACACTGTTTTGCCACAGTTTAATAAAAGTGCCAGTGGATTTTTCAAACCTGAACACTTCGCCAAGCTTAGAGATAAACAAAGGGGCATCTTTATACAGGGTGACACTAAAGCGGAGGTTGTGTTTAACCCCTGAACTGTGAAGGTCATATAACTGATAGGCATCTTCATCAACAGAAAAATGGACTAACTGACCATCATCGCCCACAAGCCAAAACCTATCCAGGCTATCCTGATATAAAGCAGCCGGCCTGAAAGCATCATTATCCATGGTACGGACAGAAAGAAAGCTATCCTTGAACAGACGTGTGCCTTTAGGAGCCTGTTGACGCAGCGTATCCATATAAGGCATGAAACTGTCCTGCTGGTCATTATGTAGATACAAACCATGGCCTGTCAGCAACCACCTGCGCCCCTGAGCGTCTTCAACCACTTTTCTTGCAAGCGGGTGCGGGTAGAATATGGACTGATACCCATCAAACCTCAATACACCAGACGTACCACTGATCCACAAATAGCCCTGACTGTCTTGTGAAACAGAGTTTATAATGGTGACCATATCGAGTTTGTCGATGGATTGAAGATGCAGCCTGGGCTGGGACACCTCGCGCGCCTGTACATGGCACTGAATGATAAAGAATAAGATAATTGCCAAGGTCCTTTTTAGCATTATTGCCCTTACGTCCTTACTGTAAAATGCGTAATTACTTTCTATAACCTTTAACAGGTACAGTCAACCAAATTGTTAAAAATTTGCCAACAGAATTTGTCAAAAAATGTGCGAGCTTTTTAGTTTGCACAATAATCAAACACAAAAATCGTTTCCATACCCGTCACAAACCCCCTTCAAATTATTGTTTTATATACTAATAATTATATATGTCGCTTTTACAGTGCTCAGTGTCGCTTTTCTCATAACGGATAGATCTAAAAACTCACTAGCTTAAAGGTGCAGAACAAGAAAACAGAACCTGCGACATAACAAAAAAGCACACAGGAGTTTATATGGATTACTCAGGTAACAAAATCAGCCACTCAGATACGTTTGCATTGTATCCGGAGACAGCCATCACGACCGCTTTAAGCCGATTTTCAGAACCCCTAGGCATGGACCAGTTTCTCATTGTTGGGGTGAATGGCACAGAACCAGTTTTCAGGTATCTTTCTACTTGTTCCAAACAATTTCTTCGCGCTTACTTTACGGATGGGCATTGTTTTTCGGATGACCTGATCCACTACTGCCAGCAAACACTGGCGCCGCGTCTTTGGAGCACTCACGACTACTACAACGAAACGCTTGCGCCAAAAACGTTAGGCAGCCTGTTAGCTGAGGAGAAAATCAATGGCGGCATAGCAATACCGGTTCATTATGGCGGCGCTATTGTGTTGGTAAATTTCTTCTCCAGCCAATCAAACGATGAAATAAAATCTGCATATCATCAACATAGTGCGATTTTGAGTGATATCACACTTACTCTGATCCCCAGAATAATCAAAGAGTGCCCGGACTACTTATTTATGCGACCCTCCTTAACGCCAAAAAGCAGCGAGTGTTTGCTGTATATGGCTAAAGGGATGACTAACCCGGAAATATCCGAACTGATGCAAGTATCTAAAGACAGAGTTAAAGAGCTGGTTAGCCAGATCCTTAGTCAACTAGGTGCAGCGAACAGAACTGAGGCAGTACTTAAAGCAAAGCAAAGTTTGCTCATCCCATAAAAAAGAGGCCAACCCAGTGTATATCACCTGTGGTTGGCCTGCTTCTTGACGCTCAATTTACTTAGCCGGATTATCAATACTAAGTCCTGTAATAAAACCCCAGACTGACTATCTGCAAGGTTGCTGGTTCGCAATAACCAGCACCCAGTTTAGCTTGGCATCAGACTGCGCTAATCTCTCACTTCAGTACTTTTCCAATGTAAGCTTTCGACTCTCGCAAAAACCCGAAGTTCCATGCACGTGCAATAAGTACGTCTAAAACTGTATGGAGTTCACTAAGCTAACTATTCTGGCAGTAATACCAGAATGACTCTCTCATTGCGGCCATCCCCTATATAGCGTAGACAACTCAAGATAACTACCATGTATTCAGCACTCGTTACTAAAGGCGAATTAGCGCGGTTACTAAAGGCCCTTTTTGCTCCATGTTTAATAACTTTATTTTTCAGCGGCCTTCATTCATACCTGCTCTTACCTAGAAACAGCATTGCTGCGCTGGTGTTCAAACTGTCACTTCTATGGCGATATTGCCAGTGATTTGCAGTCAAAAGCGCTTAATTACCCAATATTAACCTTACTTTGTTATTAAGTAGTCTAAAGGTGTTTCGGGTTGTCCGTTTAAGCTCATAGAAATATACGCCTGAAACCCGATATTTATAACTCCCCAACAAGGGAGTGCAGGAAACGATGGAGGTCAAAAAATCATAACATGAGGGCATTGCTTAAATTTAGCACGCCAATAATCGATAGTACGATGAAAAAAGATGGGCTTGTTAATAATAGCTCAGGAGCCAGAGAATAAAAAAGGCACATCCTGTGTGCCTTGATACAAGTACTCTCAATTACAGTCTTTTATACTGACCACCTTTTCAGGCTACCCTGGCCAGTGACTAGACTTATTTATTCTATTTACCCTAAAAATCCAGGCTAAATAAACCATCAAACTAGGACTGTCAGACGCATAAAAATGCAAAGTATCCCCACCCGGAATATTTACTACTGCGCAAAATAACTCTGCGCTGGTAATTACCGCCAGTAACAGCTCGATTCATAAGCAGACAATGCTCCCTCAGACCGTCCCGAAAGATTAACCAAGAAATAAGAACAAAATATGGATATGGCAAAAACCTCTTTATTAGGCCAACTCTGTGTAAAGACAGCGCGTTAAAATCATACAGAGAACGGCACATTATGAGATGCCACGCTGAAACTCAACTCACTGAATGAAACCTTATTTCAAATTTACAAAATTCATACATTAAATTCTTTCAATTTACACTTGGTGTACTTTGTGCGAACAATATTGCTGAACATTTTATAAACAGAAGAAGGAGTTCCCCATGAAGTTACAACTAAGTAAAAAGAACCTAAAAAACCTCGGCAATAAAAACGCGCTGAATTCAGATCAAACACCAATGATCGCTGGTGGCGCAACGGCTATTCCGCCAACCAGAGTCCAGAAAGGTTGCCCATACTTTTCTTACTACCCAGTGAATACCTGTAACCCAAGATAAACCGGTTACGTACAGGGCACACTGAGTGCCCTGATTTTAGAGGCAAAGTGTTCCTCTCATGTCATCAACCATTTCTGCCACCCTCCATAACACGCTTGTGCTTTCCTTGCTGCTGTTGCCCTCAACTCGCCGCTCTACACACCTGACCTGAAAAAATGTAAAGCCCCTTTACGAGAGCGACAGGCAACGAAACCTCTATGGGTATCTGGCATATCAAGTCGTTTGTAGGTAGTTCCCGGCTCTAAGGCCGGGATGACGGAGAGGCGAATAGCTTAGCCAGAGGTGATTGCACGATTATTTAACTATCCCGGTGTCGGCTGGCGGATATTTTTACGTGCAATCCAGTTTCAAAGACCAGGACAACCATACAGCACAGGCTTTACATTAATGTCATCACATCTATTGCGACTCTGCCCAGCTTTACATCATCTGGTACTCAATACGGGCTCCATTGATATGCCATACCGACGCAAAGATGAGGCAGATACTATCACTTGTGCAATGGTTCCCCAGATTTTGCTGAGCTCATATGATGTATACTCATAGGCTCACCTGGTTTAATCACACTGTTTACGTAGTCAGGCACAGGCTTTGTCGCTTCCTCGGCTTTAACCACTTTGGCTGCTTCCTGAACTAGGTTGGCTGCTGAGCCATTCAAGCTGCTTTCCGTGTTCAGGATCAACGGCAATCCATCTTTACCACTACCAATCACAACCACTTTGGCATTGTTTGATTTTGCCAGCTCAATGGTCGCTTCAATACCGCGCCATCTCAGATAAGTTTCCGAAATACCACCCGACACAGTTTCCTGAAAATCGGCAATCCCCTGTGCTTCTGTCTTCTTACGCTGCGCTTCTTTCTTTGCTACTTCCAGCCGCATCGCGTATTCCTCATTCAGATAGCTTTGGTTCACCTTAGAAATAATCGCCTCATGCACTTTATCTGGAACATCGACTCGCTTAATGAGCATATCGTCCAGATTAACTAAGGCATGACCATCTTTCATGTGTGTACTTTGCTCCAAAATCGTTTCTTCTTGTATGTGTAACTCATCAAGTACATCATCAAGAAGCTGTTTTTGGATTTCTAAACGTTGATGACTATATACCTCTTCGGCACGGAATCGTGACACTATCATTCGCACCGCAGATGCAACCTCTGGCAGGACCATTTCTTCCAAATACTTTGGCCCAACCAGCTGATGCAAATAAGGAACATGCTCAATGACCGGGCGATACCTGACCGTGACATTGAGTGTGATCCTGAGTCCCTCTTTGGTGATCGCATCTATGCTTTCATGTGCGGTCTGGAAGCGTCCATTGTAAATTATCAGCTTATCCCAGGGCATCACCAATACAGTACCTTCGCTAAAATGCTGTTCCAGATAGGTACCTCCACCGAAACGTTTCCACAATACAGCGACCTCACCGGAGTCAACCCGGATAAAGATAAACGGAACCAATGCCACGATTAAGAACAAACAGATTAATAGGGTTAAGCCAGCTCTGAAGCGCCAGGATAATATGCGTTTACGCCATGCTGGCTTGTAGCGCCTGAGTGCCCGCATTACCAGGTTGGCAATAAGGATCAACAGGCAGGCAGCCGCCAGTCCTATGAGCGCCAGATCAGGAGGCAGGATTATATTCATGACGGTACTCCATCTGTTTCTACTTCATGATGTTCCATTAGTTGTCCTTCTACCATCTTCAAATGCACGTCCGCCAGATGGAAATAGGCGTCGTCATGTGTAATTGCGATCACCGTGTTGCCACGAGCCTTGAGTCTGGGCAATACCTGTTCATAGAATTTCCGTCTGAATATTGGGTCCTGATCGGCGGCCCATTCATCAAAGATATAAATCGGCCGATTTTCCAGTATGGTGCTGAGTAGCGCCAGGCGTTTTCTTTGCCCGGAAGAAAGGTCTATGGTACTGAATTCTCCATCAATCACACTGACCTTTGCGTTCATTTCTAAAAAGGTCAGCCATTCATCGATATCTTCCTGAGACGTTGTCTTGATCCCATAGAGCTGTTTAAACAAATGGAAATCCGCAAAGACCGAGGTAAAAATACTGCGGAAGCTCTCTCGTTCAGCGTCGTGAACCGCCCGCCCATCCAGGAAGATTTGTCCGGCCTGAAGCTCATATAAACCGGTTAACATACGAATAAACGTGGTTTTACCGCTGCCGTTACCACCCGTAATAAAGGTAATTTGTCCTCTTTTAACCGTTAAGTCGACCGGCCCGACAAAGAAGGGTCTGTCGCCAGGCTTACGATTATGCTGATAATACGCGCCCTCAAGCCTTAACTCCTCAAAGCTATCAATGGATTGTACCTGGGTATTGCGCCGTACTGTATTTTCAGCTTGCTCCCGTTTAAGGTCTGCCTCAAGCGTCAATACATTTTGCGCCGCTTCCGTCGCTGTGGTGAACACTGGAATACCACCCACAATACTGGTGATCGGACCGATTAAAAACAACGAGGCCGTCGTCACCTTGATGACCACTTCCGGATAAACGTCTGATAACACAGGAACAAAAAACACCATTGCACCGGTCGCGGCGAAAAAGGTTATCTGAGAAAGGACAAAGTCGGTCGCAAACAACGTTTTGGTCACTGTTTGTGCGCGCCGCGCCTTGCCAGAAGATAGAGAAAACTCGTGTTCCAGGTCGTCTGCTCTCGGTGCGCTCAGTTTTACTTCTTTAAAACCGTCGAGCAAGTCCGACAAACGCTGGATAAGCTGGTTTTCGCTCTGAAATGCCTGCGCCATATTGCGCTGAATTTCATTGGCCCGTAAGCGGTGGATACTGCCGCCCAACATGATCAGTACACTCAGAACCACAAACGCCATCACCGAGTGATAAGCAATATACAATGAGGTGAAAAACACCAGACTGATAGACTGACCAATGATCACAAAGAGCTGAGCAGACTGAGAAATGGTTTGCAGCTCTTTACTGAGCGTATTAAAAATTCGCTCCTTACCAATTTTTTCAAGCGTCGAGAGTTCGGTATGCCGAACCGATTCGAATAACTCAACCCGCATATGATCAATGGACTTTTCGACCATTTTAGCAGCTTTAGTCATTAACCTCTGCTGGGTTAATCCGTAGATCAACACCGTCAGGGTAAAGAGCACCAGGTAGTAAAATACATGGTTTTCTTTGTGGATATCAGAAATGTTTTCTGCCACGTTGTTGATAAGAGCAAGCACCAGTGCATTGGCAAGGCCAGAGATACAACCGAGTAATACAAAGGTCCTTTTTTTAATTTTAATGTTTCGACTTATTAAATCGTATAATACCATTTTTATTGTCTTTTCATTGTGTTACCAGTGGCCTGAAAGTCCGCCACTGGTCATAATACTGAGCGCTACGACGCAGTCAGAACTGCAATCCTTGTTATCTTATCTTGAGGATCTACATCCTCTGGTTTTTAGCTTGCCTGTTTTTTGGTCACAATCAAATAGTGAATTTAGGCAATGCCGGATTTTCTGTTATTCCTCCGCTTCTCTTGGCTCTGCCAGACGTGTTTTGGCAAGCAATAGTACCAGTAAGCTCACCAGTGGCGTGAATACCAGGCCAATAAAGAAAAACCCAACTGGACCGGCAAAGGTATTGCGTCCCCAGTAACCAGAAAGTACACATAGCACCAGATACAAAGTAACTAACATAATTTGCTCCTCTTAACTGACAAGCAGTTCCAATTAACCGATGAGCAAATAAACCAACAGACACGCCGTTGGTTTATTTGTGTTTTAGCCTCTCAACTTACGCTGTAGCTTGGTTGTCTTGAGTGCTGTTGCCTTTATCTTTTCGATACTTAGCAGCAATTTCAGAGATGTCTCCCTTAATGCTTGCCAGATTAAGATCTAGCAAAGTGCCGCCGTTTTCGAAGTGTCGGATAAACGTAGAACCTACTGCATTTGTAGATGCAGCTGATACCACTGGCATAAATGCGAGTGCGCTAAGCGTGCCAATGATTGGTACCGACTTTAAGAAACTGCTAAGTCCTGCACCGCCCAAAGACTGTGGGAATGAGCCGCCAATCACCGCACTTACCGTACCGCGGATCTTATTGTCGCTATAAGATTGGCCATATACCTGAGCAATCTCACTGATCATCTTGATTTGTACACCAGTCAAGGCCACCAAATCGATGGCTGGTACTGGGATCAAACCCGTACCGAAAGACCATTTGGTGTACTTGTCGACAATAATGCGCGCTACGGCTTCGCGATTCTCAACCTCAACATTTGCTGATTCCTGCTGTGGAGCAGCGCCAGCAGCCGTTGTGGCCTTGTCATCCTTCGCTGTTTTTGTCGCTGTCATGTTTTTTCCTCTATGATTGGAATTGTACCAACGTCGTTAAAAATTCAGTTGGCATAAACAGTTGTTAAACCCACCAAGTCAGGTAAAGCCTAGACCCTAACTTGCCCTTTTTCACTTTCCATGTCCTAAAACACAGCAAGTAAATTCGTTTAAAATGCAATGGATACGATACAAAACTGCCGTTACTCACTGCTTTATCTTTGTTTGCACTGGAACCATCGTTCCGCTCCAATTGCTTCCTGAATGTGTCGCCTGTTCGCAGATCCCGCATCAGGTGCAGGTGTCAGAATGCAGAACGGCCCCATTCACTTTTACGCTTCATCCAACACCGTTTGACACGCTTCGGTACGGTGCTTATCGCTATAAAAGATGATGTTGCGAATTTCCTGCGCAATACAATCCGACTCGGTGCCCGTTTTAACGTAATTACTGAATACCATTACGTTCTGATCGCGCTCCAACAGGCGGTTGAAACTGGTCACCCACGAGTACGGATAGCTGCCTGAATACTGTAAGAATTTTTCGTATTTTCTGAGGTTTGTTTCACTTGGGTCATCCGGACAATCCGCGACTTTGCCGTACTGGTTTGGGTCTATATAGGTCACAAACCAGCCATAACCATAGTATTCACACGATGAGGAGCTACCGGTGTTGGAATAAGGTGCAAATGCAGCCAGCTTCTGGGCTTCATTGAGTATTTTGTTGGTATATAAACCCTGATCCCATTTGTGCATATCTTCCACGGTTGAATACATATCACCGGCTGAGTAAAGCACGAGCGGATTGCTGTAAGGGTTCACCAGAATGTCTTCATACGGCGCAGGACCCCCAGTTGCTGGCGGGCGGCCATTGGCCAGTGGTAAATACTGGTTATCTTTGTAGATGTACCCTGTTGTCATATCCGAGTAGATACCTATGGCACTAAACGAGCCACTTTCGCTCATGTCCAGTGGATCGAGGATCTGTTCTTTGAGGATATTGCTGAACCAAAAACTGCGGTCGATGTCACCCTGGGTACCCGCTGCAAGCTGCTCAATGATGTTGCCAACCAGGTAATAGTTACAGTTACTGTATTCGTACTTGCTACCCTGACTAAAAGACGGCTGCCCGCCTTGCTCTTCACAGGTACAAAAACGATTGCCAAACCCTTCCGGGCCATTCAGGTTAAGGGTTTCGTCGTACAGATAAGGACGCCAGCCCCAGTCGTTATAAACTTCTTCGTTATCACTGTAATTCGGGATCCCTGACGACATGGCCAACAGGTTGTGCAAAGTCACGTCTGCACACTGGTTTTTAGGATACCAGGGCAGATGATCGCCAACGGTTTCAACTCTGAGGTCCTTCCCTTCGAGCATCCGCATCAGGATCGCAGCAGCAAACGCTTTGGTATTTGAGCCAATCCGGTACTTAGATTTAACCGTGTTATCCACGTTATACTGCATGTTTTGCGGACCACAGTGGTATTCATAAACCACTTTGTCTACAGAAGTGATATAAATAGTCCCGAAAAACACCATGGCATCACAATATTGCCTGACAGACGTATCTATCATTTCAATTTGTGATGCGGTGATCGTAGTATCTTTCGCAGTACTTTTGTTTTGCAGACACGATGCCAGGGCTAAGCTGATCAGGCACATCACCATGATATTCAGCCTTGAAGGGTTTAACCATTTCATTGTTTGGATTCCTCAAATTTGACTACTCTGTTTGTCAACCGCCGCACCACTAACAAACCCCATTTTGCGCGCCTTAACGCGCAGCTTTTGCCATTCCCACCAGTACCTTACGAGTACCTGTATAGGCCTGACGGCCGTGGGTATACAGCATGTTGTCCAGCAGCAAAATATCGTTGCGCTGCCAGGGGTAAGAAAACGTCAGATCGCGATAGACCTGGTTGATGACATCAATATCTTGTTTCGCAATCTCACCGCCATCGCCGTAATAAGCGTTACGCGGTAAATAATCAGCACCAATGCTGTCGGGCATTTCAGTGTCAACAGCAGAGCAATGAAACAAGTGTGCCTGGTTAAACCAAACCTTTTCACCCGTTTGCGGATGCGTCATCACCGCAGGCCTGAACTGACGAGTCTGTAACCTGCCATCGTTAAACCATTCGCACTGGATGTCATTTTTCCAACAGTAGGCTTCCACATCGTCACGGCTTTGAGTCTGGAACACCTCTTGCCAGGGCAAATCTATGTCCCCATAGTTGCGCACATACATAATGCCGCGCTCTTCAAAGCGATTTCTTAACGCTTCTGGCAGCTGTTTATAAACTTCACGGCTGTCAGCAAGTGGCGTGTCTCCCCCGGTTTTAGCCGGTACAACACAGAAAAAGCCCATTCGCATTGGCCAGCAATTTGAATAAGCATTTTCGTTGTGTTGCAGGATCACCTGATCGGCGTGATATTCAGTGGTGGTGTAGATGTTGTTGCGCAGTGCAGTGCGAGGGGAAGAGCGATAGATATACTGGCTTAACTGCTCACCAAAAATCGTTTCCAATATTGTGCTGAACTGATTGGTGCTGACGATGTTGAGACCGCGAAGCAACGCGAACCCGTCGCGGTCAACCCAGTCATTAATTTCCTTCACATTCGCCTTGACCCAGGCAAGACCACTTTGCTTTTGTCCTGAGAGATCATGGATCCGTTGATCTGTTTCGGCGGAACTGAGATCCATGTCTGTTGATAGTAACTGATCCATTTTATTCCCATCCTTCTCGTTAGGTATCAAATAAAATTTACATCGCAATTTTGACATTTATTGTTTGTTTTTTACGCACAACCAACATCAAATTAAAACAATTTAAAAACACTTTGCTAAACAATAGACTACAAAATGTAGTAACTCTCTATTATTTCTATAATCCTATCGACTTGCTGATACTGCAAAATCGACAAGTGAGTGCCCTCAACTTCGTGGACATTCACATTGACATACAAGGTTTGCCAGCCCATATCAGTTGAGAGCCTTCGGCCTTCAAACTCCCGGGTTTGACTGGCTTTGATCACGGTCAATGGACAACTCAGCTGTGACTCCAGGTGCATTTCAGCCAGTAGCTGACCGCGAAACACGGCCTGAAGGCGCGATAACTGCTCAGCTGTAAAGTGGTAGCCTGATTGGGCCATGGCTTCTACCAGGCTTGTGGTTTGCTCTGCAAGCGTCTCAGCTCTGAGCGCCTTGAGCTGCTGGGCATTCAAACCCAGTGCAAAGAAGTCGTTGAGATTCTCCAGCATCAATTGATCTGCCTCAGCGGCAGAAATCGACACTGAGCTATGCGTTGGTTTAGGCGTATCAAGTATGGTTATTGACGACACAGATACACGCTGCGTCTCTCCTTCAGGCAGGGAGGTCTTTTGCAACTGCTGCGCCATTGCCAGAGCAATGAAGCTGCCAAATGAGTGACCAATGAGATGCACAGAGCCTACCTGTGCTTGTCTGAGTGCAGACAAGTAATGCTGCGCCGTTGCATCAACCGACCCAACGACATCCGGATCATGTGCAATCAGATCCGGCTGCAGACCATAAACAGGGATCTGTTTATCTAGCCCCTGTACCAATGCCTGAAAGGCCATGAGCAGACCACCAGCACCGGCTATCAACACCACAGGCGTAACACCCGGACTGCCAGTTTGCAGGCATAACAGGCTCTGAAGCTCCACAGGGTGTTGCTGACTGGCTTGCTGGAAATCACTTAAAGCCTGAGCCAGCGAATCAACACGGGTATGTTGCAGCAACAAAGCGATGGGCACCTGGGCTTTGAGTACATCACACAACTCAGTATGCAATCGCATGAGCAATAACGAATGGCCACCCAGTGCAAAAAAGTCATCACTGAGCCCCACCTGCGGACACTGCAACAATTTGCCAAGATAGTCACACAAGTGACGCTCCAGGGGCGTGGTTGGAGCAACATACTGTTCAGGCTCGGCCAACATTAGCGTGTCAGCTTCACTGGCAAGTACTTTCCTGTCGAGCTTGCCGCTGTGGTTATGGGGTAGCTGTGCGCGGACGATTACCCACTGTGGCACCATATAAGCGGGCAAGTGCTCAGCCAGTGCCGCTTTAAGTTCGGAAACATCAGGCTCAAACGCTGACTCCACAAAGGCAACCAGCTGCTCGCCATTGTTCTGATCTCGTTTCACAACCACAACGCTAGCAGACACCGCCTGCTGTGCTAACAAGGCCCGTTCAATCTCGCCCAGCTCAATGCGATAACCGCGGATTTTCACCTGCTCGTCCAAACGTCCTAAAAAGTGTAACGCCCCGTCAATCACGCGCACCTTATCACCGGTTTTATAACAGCGCGTTTGAGTGTGGGGGTTGAGCACAAAGGCTTTATCCGTTTTCACTTTATCGCCCAAGTAGCCAAGTGCCAGCGCCTCGCCACTGACATACAGCTCTCCGGCAACGTAATCTGGCAAGGCTCTGAGCTCACTGTCCAGCACATGTGCCTCGAGGCCAGCCAGTGGTTGGCCAATTGGCACGGATTCGCCCTGATAACACGTCACGTCCTGAAGCGTGGCAGAAATGGTGGTTTCGGTCGGCCCGTAGGCATTGATAACTCGGATAGCCGAGCCATAATGGGCCTGCCAGGCGCGCAGTGCCGTACTTTGCATTTGCTCACCGCCAACTGTGATGATCCGCATGCGAGAACCAAAATCGACGGGACTGACCGCCAGTTGCTGCCAGTAAGCCGTTGGCAAGCTCATCAGGCTTAACTCGGCGTTCCGCGCAAGCGTAGCCAGCGCCTGACTATCAAGCAACTGTTCCTGCTCAGCCATGACAAGAGTTGCGCCACTGAGTAAAGTACAAAACACTTCTTCTGCAAAAACATCGAAACTACAGCTGGCAAATTGCAGATAGTTGTCGCCCGGTGTAATGGCATAATTGCTTTGCAGACACGCCACATAATTAAGCACACTGCGATGTGAAACTTGCACCCCTTTTGGCTCACCCGTAGTGCCTGAGGTGTAAATCACGTAACAAGGAGAAGTGCTGTCGCACGTGCGCTGCACACAATCACCCGATTCAGCTGAGATATCAGCCTCACAGGCTGCCAAATCAACGAGCGGACAAGTAGGCATATCTCCGAGCCAGTCTTGTTCTGTGCTGATCAACACGGCGGCTTCTGCATTGGAAAGCATATATTGACGCCTTTGTTCAGGCAGTGCTGGTGCAACCGGCAAATAGGATGCACCCAGTTTAAGCGCTGCCAAAATCGTAATGATCAACTGTGGCCCCGGCTGCAAACAAACCGCAATCACGGCCTGCTCGGCGGGCAGCAAATACCGAGACATCAGGTAATTTGCCAGTCGCCCGGCGGCCTCATCCAGCTCACCGTAGGTCAGTGTCCGAACAGGAAGCGCTGTGCCCTGCTGATAGAAGCGAATAGCGGTGCTTTGCTTGTGGCTGGCCGCAACCTGCCCAAACGCTTGCTGTACGGTCTGATGATGAACGGCCTGCCTGCTCGCACCGGGTAGCTCAAAATGCGACAGCTGGGCAGTTTGATCTGGCCTCACCAGCGGCAACTGCGCCAGCGTACTATCCGGTGCCTCCATAAAGGCAGTCAGTAAATCCGCTATCAGACAAAGACTCTGGCGCGCCTGTTGCGCGGTTAACATCGCGTCGCGATAACACAGCGTTAGCGACAGTTGATTCGCAACACCAACCGCAAGCGTAATTGGATAATGCGTCTGATCCCGCTCAGAGCATATCGTCACTTTAAACGGCGCGGCGTTTTCAGCCAGCGGATCGCTGGGGTAATTTTCAAACACATAGAGCGCATCAAACAAATCACTGCTGTTATCAATCTGGCTC
Organism: Pseudoalteromonas ardens; assembly: GCF_030125445.1. Taxonomy (NCBI): domain Bacteria; kingdom Pseudomonadati; phylum Pseudomonadota; class Gammaproteobacteria; order Alteromonadales; family Pseudoalteromonadaceae; genus Pseudoalteromonas; species Pseudoalteromonas ardens. The sequence goes on along the minus strand of NZ_JASJUV010000001.1, from coordinate 185,139 downwards.
CATTGCTGGATCTGTGACAGTGGCGTATGTGCATGTTGCGCCAGTGATGCCTGCAACTCTCTGATCTGCGCTAGATAGTCATTGACCGACAGTTGCCCTGGGGTATTAATCAACACTGGCTGAGTATTGATGTACAAGCCGACCCGCTCCCCAACTCGAGGCAGGGACTCGGGACGTCCGGAAACAGTCTGACCGAACAGCACGTAGTCACTCTGGCAACAAGTACGCAACCAATAGGCCCAGGCTCCCTGAACCACCTGATTAAGCGTCAGTCCACGTTGCTTTGCAAACGCGCTGAGCTGAGCGGTAAAGTCCGTACTCAATGTTTCTGTCAGCTCACTGACGCGGTGATTTTTTCCATCTCTGATGGCCAGATGCTCTGTCACCAGCGTTGGCGTATCGATCTGTGCAAGTTGCTGTTGCCAGAACGCTTGCTCTACATGCACATCCCGGTTTTCAAGATATTCAACATAGTCGCGGAACGGATCCATGACGGATTTCACCATCCGGGTTTGCACCCTCGCACGATAGTGCTCAACCAGCTCAGCAAACAGCACGGGCAAGGACCAGCCATCCATGATCATATGATGATAGGTCCAGACAAATCCGTGACACTGCTCGCCAAACGGCACCAGCCTCAGGCGCATGCAAGGTGCGCCTTGTAAATCGATGGGATCTCGATATTCCTGCGCAGCCACCTGCGTAAGGCAGGATTCCACTGTGTTATCATAAGGCTGCGGCTCATCAATTTGCAAAGGCACTGAGCACTGCTCAAATACCACCTGAACAGGCTGATGAGGGGTGACAAAAAAGGCCGTACGCAGAATTGAATGACTGGCTACCAGCTGCGCCCAGGCATAGGCGAAGGCCTCAGTATCTAAAGCCCCCTCCAGTAACATCACTGACTGTTCGAGATAGGCGCTGTTGTCAGCACCTTGTGCATGAAACCACATGCCTTGCTGCAAAGGCGTCATTGGATAGATATCGGCAACACTTTGCCCTGCTTTGTCCAGCAATTGATCCAGTTGCAGTCTGTCAAGCTGCGGCAACAGAGGAAAGTCACTGGGCGTGAAACAGTGCTCTGTCTGCGCGACACAATGCGCAAGTACTTCTTCAATGGCCTGCTCAAAACGCGTGCTCAGCTGCCTGGCATCTTGTTCAGAATAATAATCAGATGCGCACTCCAGCGTCACTGACAAGCAGCCGCCCGTCACCGCCGCGGTAATTTGTAATGCCCCAAACACGTTATCCTGCTCGTTGCGAAGCAAGCCTGTGTGCTCAGTAGCGTCACCAAGCAAGCCATTGTGCTGTAAGACCGTATCAAGCTGCCCCAGATAGTTAAAAAAGACCTGTTCACGGGTAGTTATATTCAATGTTCCCCTGATCTGAGGATCCGGGTGGGCATGGCACAAAGCGCCAAACTCGCTGCCATTGCGGGCAGTCCAGGCTAGTTGCTCTTTGACTGCACAGATAACCCCAGTCAGTGTCGACTCCGATGTGGCACTACCACAGGTTAAACGCAGCGGGAATAAAGCGGTTAGCCAGCCAATGGTACGACTGGCATCCAGCGCACCTTGCAGCTGTGCGCGGCCATGGCTTTCGAGCATCACTACCTGCTCTGTACGCTGATAGTGACGTAACGCAAGCCACTGCCATGCACTGAGCAATAAGGTTTGGATATTACTTCTGTACGGCCGGTTTGCCTCATTCAGCAGCTGCTGCGTTTGAGACTGGCTGAACTGTATTTTATTGATGATGGCCGTTGTCAGCTGGCTGCCTGAAAAACTTGCGCCCAGCGGCCGTTGACGCCGGGAGACCGCTGCTGCGTCCTGCCATCTGGCAAGATATTGGGTTTCCTGTGCGCGGTCTTGAAGATAAAACGCAATGGCATCCAGCGAAGCACTTGCTGGCAGTAACTGCACAGCCTGCCCACTTTGAACCTGAGTGCAGGCCTGTTCAAGATCGGCCAGCAAAATACGCCAGGACACGCCATCAATGAGTAAGTGATGAGCAATCACCAGTAACCGATCAGCTTGCTCAGTGTCTGGTGTCGCGATATGGCACACGTGCAACAAAGGTGAACCGTCAAAGGTAAACCCCGACTGTGCCGGCGCACAGATCTCCGCCAGAGCATCCCGCCAGCAACTGTCTTTGGCGCTAAGGTCGTGAGCATGACACACAGCTGCGCTGTCGAGCTGCTCCAAGATGTGTAATTGTTCCCCCCCTCTGACAGACAGTCTGAGCGCATCATGGCACTGTATCAGGCCCTGCACGGCATCGCACAAATGTGCATAAGAAACGGACTTATCAATGCTCAGCATGACCGCCTGGTTCCAGTGCTCGGGCACTGCAAAAGCCTGCTCGAAAAACCAGTGCTGGATTGGATGAGGGGTTAATTTTCCGACAAAATGCTGCTGTTCACATTCACACCCGGCTATACTAGTCTGCACTGTATTGGTGATAAAGTTTGCAGCCAGCGCTTGTGCTGTACTGTGCGTAAAAATATCAGCCACAGAAATGGCAATATCTGCTGCTCTGGCCCGGCTGGCAAGCTGAATGGCCAAAATGGAATCACCGCCACTGGCGAAAAAGTCATCCTGAGCTTGCAGGTCCGCTTTATTCAGCAATGACCGCATCAGCGTTAAAATCGGATTGTGTTCAACGTTTGCTGCGCTACTCGTCTCAACCGGTGTGATTTGTTCACCGCCAGTCTGCACAGCCAACTGCGCCAGTGCACGCTGATCAAGCTTGCCATGTGCAGTCAAAGGCAACGCGTGCAAAACCATAAAAGCACTTGGCACCATGTAATCTGGCAAACGAGCACACAGTGCAGCACGCCAAACTTCACCGGCGTCCTGCTCCGATTGCGCAGCCTCAGGCACCACAAATGCCGTCAACTGTTTATTACCAGGGTGCGTTTGCGTTATCAATACTGCGCACTCCGCAACACCAGCCTGCTCACGCAACTGGTGTTCAATTTCAGCCAGCTCAATGCGATAACCACGCAATTTAACCTGCGCATCATTACGCCCTATGTAGGCAATACGGCCATTATTGAGCCGCCGAACCAGGTCGCCACTGCGATAAACGCGCACATGTTCACCATTATCCAGTGTCAGTTCAGTGAACTTTTCATCGCTCAGTTCAGGCTTATTCAGATAGCCCTGGGCCAGCCCAGCGCCTGCAATATAGAGCTCTCCGACCATGCCGTCGGGCACGCTGCGACCGTGCTCATCAATAATGAAAATCGCACAATTGTCCACCGGCAGGCCAATATCCGGCTGCTGCTCACTGTTCCAGACAACTTCACCTGAGGTTGCCACTACAGAAGCCTCTGTTGGTCCATAGTTATTGATTAATTTAAAATTATGCTGACCACGGACCGGGCTCAGCCTGTCACCCCCGACTAACAAATACTTTAGCTTTGCCGGTGCAAAGACTGAGTCTGCCAGCATGACTTCTGCAATGGGCGTTGCCAGAAAACAATGGCTTACTCCCTCTTTGGTCAACAATGTTGACAATAAATGCGGGTCATTCAGTTGCGCGCTGCCGACAAACACCAGTTGTGCGCAGGCGTTAAGATAAGGCCAAATTTCCCAGGTAGCCGCATCAAAGGCGATATTGGCGGTCTGGCAGCCGACACTGTGTTGGTCCAGAGCAAAGGCGCGCTGATGCCAGTGACACAAGTTTGTTAGTCCACTATGCGGGATCATGACCCCCTTGGGCTGCCCTGTGGTACCTGAGGTATAAATCACATAGGCAAGCTGGCCAGCATCGATTGCTGGTAACGTCATTTGTGCATAAGTGGCACACTGCGCGTTCAGTTCAGGACTATCCAGCCATACCTGCTGGCAGTCCTGATAGGCCGCGAACTGACTGGTGAAGCGCTTTTGTGTCAACAACCATCGACTGCCACTATCGCTGACAATGTGCCTGATGCGTGCTTCGGGGTAATCCGGCGACACAGGCACATAGGCCCCACCGGCTTTGAGGGTCGCCAGCATCGCCACCACTAAATCGATACCGGCATCGCAACTGATCATTACCCTTTGTTGTGGCTTCAGACCCTGCCCAACCAGATACCTGGCCAAAGCGCTGGCCCGCGTATCAAGCTCACTGTAAGTGAGCATGCTATCCGCTGCGGGGTCCTTAATTGCGACTTTATCGGGTGTTTGATGGGCAAACTGGGCAAGTTGCTCAACCAGTGTAGTGTGTTCGGACACACTGTGCGACTGCCCGTTAATTGCCTGAAAGCGCTGAAGCGTCAAAGGCACATCGGCGATGGGAAGCTCAGCGTTATAGGCAAGTGCGTTAAGCATCACGTTAAACGCTTCGCTCATACCCGCAATACTGGCGGCATCAAACAAACCTGTGTTGTAACACCAGGTGAAACGCAGTCCGTCTTCGGTTTGTGTTGCACTCAGTTCGATATCAAATTTAGCTGCCACGGATACCGCTTGCTCCGGGCACACTTCTATATCAGCCAGGTGCAGCTGTGTGTCCAGCCGGGGATTAAGTGAAAAGCTCAGCTGAAAAACGCCCTGATGACTGAGGTCGCGTGCCACATTAAGCGCATCGAGGATCTGCTCGAAAGGCATTGCCTGATGGGCCTGAATGTCTATCATCAGCGCTTTTTGCTGGTTCAGCAGCTCACCGAAAGTCATGTGTGACGTAAAGTGCGTACGAATGGGCAAGGTGTTGATGAAAAACCCTACCAAAGGCTTTAACTGGCTGTGCTCCCGACCTGAAAATGGCGTACCAATTACCACATCGTCGCAACGACTGTATTTGCCCACAAATAATGCAAACGCAGTCTGCAACCAGGTAAACAGGGTGATATCACTGTTGCGGCACTGGGCTTCGATAGATTCCAACTGCGACTGTTCAAGATGTGCGATGTGCAACGCGCCATGCGTATCCGATGCATTGGTTCTGGCCCGATCCAGTGGTAACTGATGCAACGGCGGTGCATCTGCCAGGTGCGCTCGCCAAAAGTCTCTGTGTGCCTGCAAAGCTTCACCTTGCAGAGTCTCGCGCTGCCACTGTGCATACTCTGCGTATTGCAATGGCAAAGGTTGCGACAGCAGCTCAGGGAGCGACAATCCCTTGGCATAGTGTTGATAGAATGCCGCCAACTCGGAAGTTAAAATCTCCAAAGAGTGCGCATCAGCTGAGATATGATGTAAATTAACACGCAATTGATGCAAGCTATCACTGCATGACATCAGGGTCAGTCGCACCATCAGGTCCTGACTCAGGTCAAAGGTTTGCATGGCATCGTCGCGCTGCGCGCTAAGCCAACGTCGCTGCTGCGCCTCTGGTGCCAGAGCGCGTGCATCTATGTAGTGCAAAGGCAGTTCGAAGTCGGGATTAAGTACCTGCTGTGGTCTGCCCGCCTCATCGAGCAGTATTTTACTGCGCAGCACCTGATGGCGCTCAATGATAGCCAGCCAGGCTTGTTTAAATGCCGCCAGATTTAATGGGCCCTGGAGGGAGAAAGCCGCGGGCATATGATACTGCGCTGAGTCAGGAGTCATGTGTTCGACTGTCCACAGTCGCGACTGTGCAAAAGACAAGGGCAAAGGCTGAGTGGTCTGTGTACGTGGAATATCAAACGCAGATACACTCTGTGCTCCGGCTTGAGTGACCACTTTTGCCAACTCAGCAACACCCGGGTTCTGAAATACGTCTTTTAATGTGACAGGCAGACTATGGCGCTCCCTGAGCTGACTTACCAGCTGCGTGGCTAACAAAGAGTGTCCACCAAGACGAAAAAAGTGGTCATTCAGGCCGACCTGCTCCACCCCCAGTAAACTCGAAAAGCACGCGGCGATCGCATGTTCAGTATCTGTAGTTGGTGCAAGATACACTGCTTCTTGCTGCAAAACGTCCAGCGCCAGCAGCGCTTTTTTGTCAATTTTGCCATTGCTGGTCAGGGGTAAAGTGTCAACAACAACCACATTGGTGGGCAGCATAAAATCGGGTAAAGAGCTGCGCAAATACGCTTGCAGCTGAGTCAGCGGTTCCGTCAGCTCAACACCGGAGCACAGAACCACAAACGCGCTGATCCGTGCACCTTGCTGGTCATTGCGGTTAAGCAATACGCTAACAGCTTGCAGTTGCGGATGCTGGCGCAGCTGATTTTCAATCTCTCCCAGCTCAATGCGATAACCCCGCACTTTGACCTGATCGTCGGCCCGGCTGATGTATGTCAGCTCGCCATCTGGCAGAAAACGCACCAGATCGCCGGTTTTATACAGCTTTTTATCACTTGATGCGGCGAACGGATCAGGAATAAAGCGCTCGGCATTGAGCGTCTCTCTTTGCCAGTAACCCCTGCACACGCCTTCACCACCCACATACAACTCACCTACTGCGCCCATTGGCAGCAGCTGTTGATGATTGTCCAGGACATAACACGACGTGGTTGGAATAGCATGGCCGATATTACTCACCCCCAGCGCTAAATCCGCTTGGGTTAGTCGCTTAAAGGTCACATGCACTGTGGTTTCGGTGATCCCATACATGTTTATCAACTGGCAGGTGTCGAATCGGTTAGCCCAGGGCCTGAGCTTGCCCGGCTGCAAGGCTTCTCCCCCGAAAATCACATAGCGCACCTGACAGCGCGCTTGCTCAGCTTCTGGCAATGCACACATAGCTGATTGCAGAACATAAAACGCACCGGGGGTCTGATTGAGGATTGTCACTTTCTCGTTCAGTAAACACAGGGCAAAGGCCTGAGTATCTTGGCTCACAGCCTTGCTAACCACCACCAACTTTGCGCCAAACAGTAGGGCGCCATACATTTCCCAAACCGAAAAGTCGAAGCAAAATGAATGGAACAAGGTCCAGACATCCTGCTCATTAAAATCAAATAAAGCCGGCTCTGCGTGTAATAAGCGCACAACGTGGCGGTGTTCTATCTGCACCCCTTTAGGGCGACCAGTGGTACCTGAGGTATAGATCATATAAGCCAGGTGATGTGGCTCGATTTCCAGCGCTAAATTATCACTAATGGCAACGCCATCGTAGAGGGTTTCATCGTCAATATTGATGAGCTGCTCTGCGCAGGTCGCAAAACGTGCCTGAGTATAGTTGTCACAAATCAACCAACGACTACCAACATCATCTATGATGTACTCAATGCGGTCCCTGGGGTAATCCGGGTCGATGGGCACATAAGCCGCCCCGGCTTTTAAAATCGCCAGTAAAGTCACCACTATATTCACAGAGCGCGTGACACTGACGGGCAACATGGCTTGAGGTGTGACACCACGCTTCACCAGCACTCTGGCAAGCCGATTTGCCCGAATGTTCAGCGCCTGATAGCTCAAACGCTCCAGCTCATCAACCACGGCGATCCGTTGACCAAAACGCTCAACTTGCGCTTCGAACAGGCTTACCAACGTCTGGCTGTTATCCCAATGCGTGTCTGAGTATTGAGCATGTGCCAGAATTGCCTGAGTTTGCAGCTCGCTGAGTAACGCAACATGGCCAACCTGCGTGTGCGGCGCGTCAACCAGCTGCTGCAGCATAACCGCGAAACTCTCAGCCCAGTGAGCTATGGTGTCGCTGCGATACAGGTCGCTGTCGTACTTCCAGCTAAGCGTCAGAGAATGGGTTTCAATGTCCAAAGTGGCACTGAGCTCCAGATCGCATTTAATGTCGATTTCGTCACTGCTGGCTGTTTGCTCTGCCACCCTTAAACCAGGCAGATCCAGGGTATGTGCCGATGTGTTTTGTTCAAGCGTAAACAAAATCTGTACCAGCGGATGGTGACTCATGTCACGCTCGCACTTTAGCGCCTCAACGACTTTATCGAACGGCACCTCCCGATGTTCAAATACCGCCAGGATTTGTTCTTTTTGTTGCTGCAACCAGTCGTTAAAGCGCATTGTCTCGGTGACTTTGGCCGGGATCACCAGCGTATTGACAAACAGGCCAATCAAAGGCGCTAGTTCAGGGTGGTCACGCCCCAGCACGGGCGTACCAACAACCACCTGCTCATTTTGCGTTATCCGCCCAACAAACAGCATAAAACTACTGAGCAGCCACATAAATGGCGTAACCGATTGACTGGCACACTGAGCCTGAATCCCCTCAATCAAGGATGGGCTCAGGGTCTGGCGATAAACCCGGCCACAGTGTGTTTGTACCGCCGGGCGAACGAAGTCACCGGGCAGAGATTGGATCGGATCCAACTCTGCCAGCGCTTGTTGCCAAAACGAGAGCTTATCTGCCAGATACTCGGGTGTCAGGGTATGTTGCTGCCAGCTTGCATAATCCCCATACTGTATCTTCAGAGGTGCTAGCTGTGGCGCTATATCCTCGTGTAACGCTGCACGATAAAGCGCTTCTAATTCTGTAACCAACACCTGCATCGACGCGCCGTCGGATACAATATGGTGCATATTGAACGCAAGATAGTGAGTTTGCTGATCAGATATCACTAAGGCTCGTAATAGTACATCGTGCTTTAAATCAAATGGCTGAGCCAGAAACTCAGTCAGCTGGGTGTGGATTGTCTGCACCCGCTCTGCCTCCGGCCAGGCACTGGCGTCGCGCCACTCAAACGGCGTTTCAAATGCCTCAGCCACGTGCACAACAACGCCCTGCTCACCTTGACTGTCGGCGATAAAATGACTGCGTAAAGCATCATGACGAATGATAAGGGCGTTGATGCTGTCCTTCAGCGCGTTGATGTCCAGGTGGCCGGTAAGAACAAATTCAGCGGGCATGTAGTACTGACTGCTGCCCTGTAACTGCTCGATAAACCACAGCCCCTGCTGCGCATAACTGGCAGGTAAAGGCCGTGAGCGATCGGCTTTTGCTATCGTGGAGTGCCCACTAGATACCCGCACCTCATCTTGCTGCTGTTGAAAATAGGCAATGATCTCAGCTTTATTCGCCACTATGCGCTGTTTGAGCTCGTCCGGAAACGCGCCTTGTTGCTTAAACGCCAGTGCACCGTTTTTTTCATACAAAGTGATGCCTGCACGCAGTGCATCTGCGATTAACTGCTCAATTACTATCAACTGTTCCGTCATTACAAAAACATCTCTTCTGAAGTGTCGTTTTCGTTATCATCCTGTGCCTGCTGTGCCATGGCCTGTTGGATTTCAACCCATTGAGCCAGTGCAGCCACGGTTGGCCGCTCAAACAGCGTTCTGACTGACATGCCGACACCCAGTCGCTCTTCAATCAGTCCGATGCATTGCGTCGCCAGCAGTGAATGACCGCCCAGGCTAAAGAAGTTGTCTTCAACACTGATTGAAGTACGCTTCAGCACTGATGCCAGAATATCCGCCAAAGCTTCCTCTACCTCATTACGCGGTGCGATGAGTTGGGCCACCGAGTCACATTGTGCTCCCAGCGCATGAAGTGCCCGCGCGTCTACCTTGCCGTTGGCTGTAAGCGGGATTGCATCGATCAGTACATAACGGTAGGGCACCATATAAGCGGGTAGCGATTCACTCAGTCGCGCTGACAGTTCGGTGGCAATACCGGCACTCACCCGCTCAGCCGGTTCAGGTCGTCCCAGCTCCTCATCTGGCTTTGCAATCAGGTAGGCCTCCAGGTTATCTGCGGATTCATTCAACACCACCACCGCCTGCTCAATGCGCGGGTCTTGCTGCAATTGCTGAGCAATTTCCTGGGGCTCGATGCGATAACCTCGGAGTTTCAGTTGCGCATCAAGGCGATGACAAAACAGCAGTGCGCCCGGCGTGCCATCATCATTAACAGACCAACGCACCAGATCGCCACTGCGATAGAAGCGCTGCTCACTTTGCTGCACGCCAACGGGTAGCCAGACAAACTTTTCATCACTCAGGTCACGACGATTCAGATAGCCCTGAGCCAGGTTATTCCCCCCAATATACAGCTCCCCCATGACCCCAGCCGGGACCGGTTGCATCTGTTCATCCAACACCAGCAAATGCGTATTGGCGATGGGCTGACCGATAGGAACCTGGGCCATCGATTGTGCCGCCAGACGGTCAATTTCCTGTTTATCGCACAGGTAAGTGCTGGTGCCCACGGTGGCTTCAGTTGGACCGTATTCGTTAATCCAGCAGACATTTGGCAAGCGTTCACTGAGTTCGGCCAACAGCGCAACGGGTAACGCCTCACCACCCACAACCACCTTATGTGTAGCGTTAAAGCAGCGTTCCTCTGACAAACCACACTGTTTTAGTACTGCAACAACCCCTTGCAAATGTGCCGGTGTTACTTTAAAGACCCCGGCAATATTGCCGCACAGGCGATTCGCCAGCTCTTTTAGCATTCGCTCGTCATCAGCCAGCATATCTATGCTTATTCCCCTCAATAACGCAGGCCAGATAGCGGTTACAGTGGCATCAAACGCCAAGGGTGTACTAACGACGCTAAAACTGGGCTGCTCGTCGAAGTACGCACAACAAGCATGGTCAAGGTAAAGCGCCAGATTGCCATGCGTTATCGCTACGCCTTTGGGCTGGCCTGTGGTGCCCGAGGTATAAATCACATAGGCCAGATCTGAGGGGTCACTGCTGACAAAACGCTCAAGCAGCTGCCTCGGTTGCCAGCTCTCTGGATTATCCATAACCAGCACTGAGAGCGGCGGTTGCTGCACAGCATCAATAACAGGCTCTAACTGTGACAGGAGTTTGTTGTTGGTCAACAACCAGCTTGCACCACTGTCTCGCACAATAAACTGACAGCGCGACGCAGGCAGTGTCGGATCAATCGGTACATAGGCGGCTCGCACTTTAAAGGCAGCTAGCATAGCAACCAGTTGGTCACACCCAGCTCCGAGACACAGGGCAATGCGTGCTCCCGGCTTAACGCCCTGCTCCAGCAAGTAACTGGCCAGGGTGTTGGCTTTTTGCTCTAACGCCAGATAACTGAGCATGCATGCATCCGCATCACGCACGGCCAGCTGGTTTGCGGCACTTTGTACCCGGGCAGTAACCTGACTGTGAATACACTGTGTTGATATGGCCGTCTCTGCGCCTTTGATGCTCACCAGTTGCTGCTGACGAGACGGACTCAACAAGGCTAAGCCTTCTACCTTGTGCTCGGGAGATTTAAGAATGGCACTGATCAACACCTCAAAAGAGTCAGCCAGTGTTGCGATTGTCGCCCCTTTAAACAACGCTGAGCTAAAGTTCCATTCCAGCTCAATGCCATCGCCCTTTTCAATTGCGTTGACCTCCAGGTCAAACTTCATCATGGGTTTACTCGGCGCTTCGACTTCAATGTGCAACTGTGGCAGCACCAAATCAGTGGTTTCGTTGTTTTGCAGTGCAAATAAAATCTGGAAAATGGGCTGATGCCCCAGGTTACGTTCAGGCTTCAGTGCTTCCACCAACTGCTCAAAAGGCAACGCCTGATGCTTAAACGCATCCAGGATCACCTGTTTTTGCTGCTCCAGTAACTGATTAAAGCTTTGCCCCGACTGGGTGCGCGTGCGGATCACCAGCGTATTGACGAAAAAGCCGATCAAATTAGCCACTTCATTGTGTTCACGACCCGCAACGGGTGAGCCAATCACCACATCGTCTGTCTGGCTGTAACGCTGTACCAACAATGAAAATACAGTATGTAGCCACATGAACAAGGTCACACCTTGTGCTTTACAATGTTCATGAATGGCTCGGGTGAGTGCGGCACTCAGACGTTGTGTGTGTCGCAAACCACTCAGCTGAGCCATGGCAGGACGCGGATAATCAAGTGGCAATTGGTGCAGCGGAGGATGGCCTTCTAAGGTTGTCTGCCAGTGCTGTAAATCTGCCTGATTGGCCTCTTTCGCCCAAATGTTGCGCTGCCAGTGTGCAAAGTCGCCATATTGCACAGCCAATGGCTGAGTCAGCTCAGCCGGTAACTGATAGCCGGACTCTTGGGCAAAATGGCGATAGAATGCGATGAACTCTCGCACCAGAATAGCCATCGACCAGCCGTCGCTGGCAATATGATGCATATTGAAGTGCACCCGATAATCGTCTTTGGCAAACTCAACCAACAGTACCCGCACCAGCAGATCCTGAGTCAGGTCAAATCGCGCAGTCGCGTTGTCATGTGCTCCCTGCTGCCAGCGCTGTTGCCGGGCACGTTCACTCATTTTCGTCAGATCTAGCTGAGTTAATGGCAACTCGAATTGATCACGCACCTGCTGAACAGGTTCAACTGCCCCCGCCGCTTTAACTATATGCGACCTCAGCACCTCATGACGTGAGATTAGCGCCTTCAGCGCTTCACTGAAAGCGGCCTTATCGAGCGTGCCACTGAATTTAAATCCGGCTGGCATATGGTATTGCGTGCTCGACTCATGAAGCTGTTCAATCAACCACAGCCGCTGCTGAGCAAACGATAACGGCAATGCCTGTTCCCGTGATACAGGCTGAATAGCATGCATAGCTGCGATAGGCTCACAATGCTCCAGTGCCTGCGCCAATGACGCTATGGTCGGTGTTTTAAACAGCTGAGGTAACGTCACCTCAAGGTGTTTTTGTTGACGAATTTGACTGATCAGCTTGATGGCCAGTAAGGAATGACCACCGAGGTCAAAAAAGCTGTCGTGCAGATCGATATGCTCTGTCAGCAATGTGTCGCGATAGAGCTGATACAAATAAGATTGCATGGCTGTCAGCGCTGCCAGATCTATACTTCTGCTGGCTCTGCCTTCTCCTTGTTGCGCCAGGGCTTTTAGGGCTTTGCTATCTACTTTGCCATTGGCGGTAAGCGGGATAGCCTCAACGCGATTGAACTGTCCGGGGATCATATACGGCGGCAGATATTGCGCCAGATGATTACGCAAATGGCTGTCCGGTGGAACATTGCCGTTAAGGTAGAGGAGGTGGGCCTGCAACAACTGCTGCCCTTCATCGACGGTCACCGCACAGTCACGAACACCATCCAGTTCGCGTAGATAATGACAAATCGCATTAAGGTCGATGCGATAACCGCGCAGTTTAATTTGCTCATCGGTACGCCCACAGTATCTTAAATAACTCAGCCTGCCCTGCTCATCGCTTTGCCACTGTACCAAATCCCCACTGCGGTAGAAGCGCATTGGCGGCTGTTCAGCCACACTCAAAGTAACAAACTTGGTTTGATTCAGCTCGTCCAGATTGACGTAACCCGGGCTGACTACTGCCCCTCCAATCAATAACTCACCTGGTGTATTAGCAGGCACCGGCTGATCACACTGGTCAACGACCAGCATTGCAACACCGGGGTTGGGCAGACCGATAGGTACATCCGGATAACGCAGTGCGGCCTGCAGATTCAGATCCGGGGTCAGCGAAAAAACGCTACAACCTACGGTTGCCTCAGTCGGACCATATTCGTTAACCCAGGTACATGCAGGCAACTTAGCGCGCAGCGCAATCAATAAATCGCTATCCAATGCCTCGCCCCCAATCACTAAAGTATGGGGTGCGCTGTTGCTGCCCAGTTCATCCATCAACGCCTGTACAGCCCGCAAATGTGCCGGTGTCAGTTTGAATAAACGCGGTCGGATGGCATTGAACAGGAGCTCAGTAATGGCTGCGAGCTGATGAGGGCCCTGAGTCACGATCTCAACTTCTCCGCCACACAGCAAGGGAGGGACCAGCGCGGTGATCGTGGCGTCAAATGCCAAAGGTGTGCTTACCACCGCAAGCGGTAAGGTCGCGTCGGCATCAAGATACGTATCCATGGCATGAGATAAGTAAACATTCAGATTGCCATGGCTGATCATCACCCCTTTTGGCCGCCCGGTAGAACCCGACGTATAAATGATGTAACACAAGCGCTGGGCATCTGAGACCTGTGATTCCCCTAACTCCTCCATGCCAGGAACAGACACTGGGTAACCGGCAAAATTTGACTCAACGTCAAATAAATCGTCCAGAAACAGAAAGTCGGTGCCGCTGTCGATGAGTTTTTCGGTATCTTCGCTGAGTGCCAAAATCATCACGATATCGGCATCCTCTACGATATACGATAGGGACTTCTCTGGTGTATCGTAATGCAAAGGCACATAGACGTGGCGTGTTTTAAGAATAGCCAGCACCGCAATAACCATGGCAGGGCCTGACGGGAGTAATAAAGCAATCCGGCTTTGCTCGTCAAATCCCATTTCAAGCAGACAGTGCGCCAGCTGATTGGCACGCTGCTCCACTTCCAGGTAACTGTATGATTCACCATTACATCGCAGCGCAATGCTATGAGGCTGGATCTCAGCAATCGCGCTGAAGTGATGATGCCAGCCAATATCACTGCTGTCTTGTTCATTCTGGGGGGCGCTATAGGCCAGTATTTGTGTTAGCTGCTCTGAGTCTATCAAGCTCAGCTCGCTCACACGGCGCTGCGGTGTTTCCAGGCAGGCGCTCAGCAACTGAGTGTACTGACGGGCGAAAGATTCAATGCTGTGCTCCTGCCATAAGGCACTATCGTAGAGCCATTCAACCTGCAAGGTATCGCCACAATCAATCACTGACACTTCCAGATCCAATTTAGCGCTGCGCACGCCGGTGTCATTCACGGTGACATCCAGGCCTTCCAGTTGCAGTGCTTCATTGATCTGGTTGTTGACCCGAAAGACCACCTGAATCAACGGATGAATGCCCAAACTCCGCTCGTTGTTGAGCGCTTCAACCAGTGTATCAAATGGAATATGCTGATGAGTCATCGCACTTTGCAGTGTCTCATTGCTTGTTGTTAACACATCACTGAACGTCATATCAGGCTCTATGCGGTGACGCAGCACCAGCGTATTGATGAAGTTGCCAATAACAGGCTCGAGCTCGCTGAACTCGCGCCCGGCAACCGGCGTACCCAACGCCACGTCTGATTGACCCGACAGGCGGTTCATCCATAACGCAAAGGCACTCTCCAGCACACCAAACAAGGTTTGTCCGCTTGTCGCGACAAACCGGCGCAGTACCCGGGTTAACTCAGCTGGAAGCTCGTAACAGTATAACGCACCACCACTAATCACTCGGTTTTCCCGGGCGTTATCCTGAGGTAATTCATGCACCCGGGGCAAGTCGGCCAACTGACTTTGCCAGTACGCCAAACTCGTTTGCCACTGAGGCTGAGTGGCCATGTTGCGTTGCCAGTGCACATAGTCAATGTAACTGTGCGTGAGCTTTGGCAACCCTGTTTGAGTGCCCTCACAGGCCTGGCGATAAGCGGTTTCCAGTGCGCGGCACAACACCCCGATTGACCAGCCATCCGAAACGATATGGTGCATAGTCACAATAAGCACATACAGTTGTGCATCAAGTTGCAGCAGCTGGCCTCGTAATAGCAGCTCCTGCTTCAGATCGAACCCGGTATGATAATCCTCAGCCAACAGCTGACGCAGAGTGTCTGCCTGCCGTTCATCATCAAAGCCACTTAAATCCCGTTGCTGTAACACAAAGTTCAGGGTGTCATTGAAAGACTGGACCGCTTCGCCCTGCTCGTTTTGGTCATAATTAAATCTTAGAATGGCGTGCTGCTGAACCACCTGTTCAAAGGCCAGAGACAAGGCCGCGATATTCAACGCACCTTTAATCGTGAAAGCGCCCTGTAAATTATACTGTTTGCTGTGGCCCTGCATCTGATCAACAAACCAAATTCTCTGCTGTGCAAAAGACAGTGGATGCGCACCAGATTGGTCGACCGTCACTAAGTTGTGACCTACGTGAATGTCCTGTTCGAGCAGACAACGTTCAAGTTTAGCCACCGTGGGGTTGGCAAAAATGGCTTGCAATGACAATACTCGCTCAAATCTGGTGCGAATGTGATTAGCAAGGCGCATCGCCAATAAAGAATGGCCACCGATAGCAAAAAAGTCATCGTCAGCCGACACCTGTGTAACACCAGTCAGGTCACTGAATAAAGTGGCCAGCTGTTGCTGTAACTCTGTTTTTGGTGGCGTATAATTGCGCCCGTCGCTGAGCGATAAGGCCGCCAGTTGTTTACGGTCGACCTTGCCATTACCGAGCACAGGCAATTTTTCCAGTGCTTTGAAATGGCTGGGGATCATAGCCTGGGGTAAGCGCACACTGAGTGCATCTCGTAACACCTCAGAGGTAATCACTTCTCCCTCTCGGGCTGCGACGTAATAAGCCACTAAGGTATCAATACCAGCCTGTTTGCGGGCTATTACAACCGCACTTTTAACTTGCGGCAGGGCCGTCAGTTTTGCCTCAATTTCACTGATATCAACGCGGTAGCCACGGATCTTGGGTTGGTTATCTAGTCGGCCCAGGTATTCCAGCTCACCCCGATGAGTTAACCTAACTCTGTCACCTGAGCGATAAAAGCGCGCTGGTTTTCCGCTTTGCGTTTCGCAATGAACAAAGTAACGATCTGTCAGTTGTGGTGCACGAAGATAGCCATCGGCCAGGGACGAACCACCGATGTATAGCTCTCCCGGCATACCCAATGGCACTGGCTGAGCCTGTTCATCCAATACCAATACCCGGGTATGTGCCAGCGGCTTACCAATGGGGTAATGTTCAGTGTTGGCATGTCTCTGAGCAGTAACGGTATGCGTTGTCACCCCAATACAGGTTTCACTGGGACCATAGTGATTGACGATATGTGCTGCCGGATAATGCTCCTGAAGCTCGCTCACCAGGGCCACATCCAGTGCTTCACCACCGAGTATCCACTGCTCTATCGCCGGCTGGCTTTCACCCATAGCTGCAATTTGAGGTAATAACTCACGAGCAAATGACGGCGTTATTTTTAGCAAATTGACCTGCTGTACCGTAAGCATCTCTACCAACTGCTGCGGTTCTGGGAGTGTGCGGTTTCCGGGCATAACGACTGTGCCACCCTGCGCAAGCACCGGGTAGATACCAGTCAGGCACAGATCGGTCGCGAGTCCAGTGACAATGCCTGAGCGAGTATGCGACGAAAACTCGATACGATGCGTAATCGAGTCACAATAACTGGCCAGCGCACCATGGTTCATAGCCACACCTTTTGGTTTGCCCGTCGACCCGGAGGTGAAAATCACATAAGCCAGGTCCTGTTCATCGCGCCTCAGCGCAACTTCTGACTCTTCTGATAATGTGCTATTGCGTTTTAACAGCTGATGGTAATCCCAGGCGACAATTTCGCGCTCATTCAGTGCTGCCTGCACCTGCTCTGTCATCGTTTCAGCATCACACACCAGTAGTGTACGACAGCCAGCCTGCACCATAATTTCAATGATCCGCAGCACAGGGGTATCCTGCTCTATGGGCAAATAAGCGGCCCCGGCGCGCATCACGCCTATCAGCGCAACCAGGCTGTGAACCTGGCGATTGACCAGTACGGCAACAATTTCTTCACCCTGTGCAACGTCATTGAGCGCACCAGCCAGATTGGCGCTTTGTTCACCAAGTTCAGCATAGCTCACCGAGTGAGATGGATTGTCAGCATCCACAATTGCCATGTGTTTCGAAGCCGCCTGAGCGTGTGCCAGGATCTGAGGTAACACCAAAGGCGCTGGTGTCGTGTCAGTCGCCTTGTTCAGTTGTTGTCGCACAGCTTCCACTGACGGTAATTTAACCCCGGCAAGTGACTGAGCCAGCTCATCATTTAACGTGCGCAGTAACGCCTCGAAATCACAGGCAACCTGAGCAATCAACTCGGATGAAAACAAGCCAACATTATATTCAAGTTCAGCAAGCATGCCGTTGTCATGCGTCGCCAAATTTAAGGTCAGGTCAAATTTGGCTGTATGGTTATTCAGCGTGAACAGCTGCGCTTCCAGTGCGCCGGAGCGCAATGGCGTGGGTGGCAGCGCATCATAGTTAAACAGCACACTAAACAACTGAGAGGTATCCGCCAGCCTGACAAGTGCGTCCTGAGAGACACTTTGATTTTCCAGCGCCTGTGTCACCTTTAACTGTGTGCTACGCGCCAGCTCGTTAAACAGCATATCGCCATCCAGCTGTTGACGCAGTGGCAGTGTATGGATAAAACAGCCGATCATGGACTCAAACTCACTCTGCTCTCGACCCAGTACGGGGACTCCAACCGTGATGTCCTGTTGCTGGCTGTAGCGATAGAGCAACACATAAAACACACTCAATAGCGCAGAAAATGGGGTGACGCCCAGCTGCTGACAGCTGTATTCAAAACGCTGACACAATGCCTCGTTCAATGTAAATTGATGGCTTGCACCGCGAAACGAGGTCTCAGCCTGCCTGATAAAGCTGGTGGGCATTGAAAAAGGCGAAAAGTCTGTAAGCTGTTGTTGCCAATAGGTATGCTGCTGCAGGTAATCATCCGACTGTAAAAAGCGCTTTTCCCAATGTACATAGTCCAGATATTGTAGCGGTGCCGTCTGTGGCCCCTCCTTTGACTGCAATATATCCAGCAATTCATTCACCAGTAACTGAACCGACCAACCATCGGCTACCAGATGATGCAGCATCAGATAGACCCACTGCCCCTGATTTTCATCCGCTGTGCTAATCAAAGTAGCGCGTATTGGTAACGCTTTTTGCAGATCAAATCCTTGCTGCAATACAGGTTGTAACTCGGTTTCAATCTGTCCCCGGCTCACAGGCTCAGACACAAACAACTGGGTTAAGGTCAATGACAACTCAGTATTCACGCGCTGGCACCCGCCTTGGTCTGTGGCGAAAAATTGGCTACGTAAAATATCATGACGGGCCAGCAAGGTATTCAGGGCGGCTTCAAGCTGCGCTTTACCGACAGGCTGTGATAGCCAGAGTAGTCCAGACATAGTGTAAGCAACATCGCCGCCATGATACTGGTCAATAAGCCAGATCCCCTGCTGGGAGGCGGATAGCATTCCCTGCTTCTGATGGTGCGCCTGCATATAGTCAATCAGCGCCGGCTTGTGCGCTTTAATTTTATTGAGCTGTGCAGCAGGCACAGTTGCAAGGTGAGTACGCAGTTTCAGGCGACCCTCTTGCAGATAAACATAAATACCCTGACCATCCAGTTCGGCCAATAACGCTTCTATCGCTGAATTTTCCATACTTACAAGTCCATCTCCGTCATGGATTGATCATCTAATGCCACGCTGATATCGCGACCACTGACAATATTACTTAGGCGTTCAACGCCTTGTGAGTCTGCCACTGGCCCTGCACTCACCAGCTCATCCACACGCACAGCCAATTGCACGACACTGGGGTTATCAAAGATGTCTCCCACTGTCGCTCTGATGGCAAAGTGTTGGTTTAACCGGGAGACCAGCTGCATGGCCAGCACCGAATTGCCACCACACTCAAAGAAGTTGTGTCGGGTACCCAGCTGCTCGGTGTTTAGCAACTCGAGATAAAAGGTCAGGATCTGAGTTTCTACCGGGTTGTTCGGCGCGCACAAGGTGGTTTGTGTCGCATAGCTGATGTCGGGTACCGTCAGCGCATTACGGTCCAGCTTGCCATTAGCCGTAGTTGGCCACTGCGAGAGCCAGCACAAATACTCCGGCAGCATATAAGCTGGTAGGTGATTGGCCAACGCACTGCGCAGCGCACTGATATTCCATTGCTGTGCCAGCTCGCCGTGTTCAATGGCATAGGCACACAACGCCATCTGATCTTGCGCTGTGGTTTTAATAAATACGCGCACATCGGCTTCACTCAGCACCTTACGCAACTGCGCTTCTATCTCGCCTAGCTCAATCCGGTGACCGTGTAATTTGACTTGATGATCGAGGCGGCCATCGAGCTCAAAGCTACCATCAGCCAACCTGCGCGCTCTGTCACCGGTCCGATAAAGCCGCTCACTGTGTTCACCATCAAACTCATAGGTAATAAAACGTGCGTCGGTCAGCTCAGGTCGTGCCAAATAGCCATTGGCGAGGCCAGCTCCGCCAATCCACAGCTCTCCCCACACGCCAACAGGTTGCATGTCAGCACTCGATGTTGCATCTTCACTTAATACAATCAAGCGAGTATTGGCGACAGGCTTGCCGATAGTGATGTGTTCAGAGTCGAGTATCTGAGTGGTTGCAGACCAAATGGTAGTTTCGGTGGGTCCGTACATGTTCCACAGCGCCTTTGCCTGCGAAAGCAATTGCTCTGCAAGTATCTCAGTCAGGGGCTCACCACCACTCCAAACGGTTAATCCGGCAACACAATCAGGGCGGGCCGAGAGCAGTAATTGCCACAAGGTTGGCGTGGCCTGCATGACAGTCACCGGGTGTTGACCAATGAGCTCAAGCAGCGCATTTGGGTCGCTACAGGCCTGATCGCTGGCCAGCAGCACAGTTGCGCCAACCATCAGAGGTCCGAACAATTCCAACAATGCGATATCGAAGGCAATAGTGGTCACACTCAACAGGCAATCTGTGTGGCACAGGCCGGGTTCTTTCACCATAGTATGTAACAGATTTGCCAGCGCCCCATGACTGATCTCAACCCCTTTGGGCTTGCCTGTGGAGCCTGATGTGTAAATCACATAAGCACGTTGCTGAGGTGAGATTGCCTGGACTTCAAATGTGCTCGGGCATGAAGCTATCTCAGTTTGCCGGGCATCCAGGTCAACAACATCAATATGGGTATTAGCAATGGCGACCGCCGCTTCACTCAGCTCATCGCACAGCAAGAAAGCAGCCTGGCTGTCATTTAGCATATCCTGCAATCTGGCCTGCGGAAAGCTCAAATCAAGTGGTAAAAACGCGGCACCGGTTTTCAACACGGCCAATAAAGCCACCAATAGCTCGGTCCGCCGTGGCAGCGCAATGGCCACCAGAGAGTCACGACCCACGCCCTGTGCAGCCAGATAATTTGCAAGCTGGTTAGCGCGCGCTTGCAATTGCTCATAACTGAGCGAGTGCCCTGAGCAAATCAACGCGGTCTCTTGCGCAGACTGTGTCACTTGATCTGTTAATGCATTCAGCAGCAACGGCAAGGCTGGGCTGTCAGAAACCGGCGCCAGCAACTGTGCCCGAGTCTCGCTGTTCAGCAAGCTTGCATGGCTGCACCCCTGCTCAGGTTCAAGACTCGCAAACAGAGTGATCAGCGACTGCGCATAACTGTTCATCATATCGCTGTCGTAGCGTGCGCTCAGATACTCCAACTCCAGTGTCCACTGGCCATCCACACACAACAGGTTGCAACTTAATTCATACTGACCAAAGCGGGTATCCGTTGTGCAAGTCGACACCTTCAGCCCGGAAAATTCAGGCAAGTGTTGCACTTTATCCAGGTTAAAGAGTGTCTGTGGCAGACACACTGGCTCATGCGTTAGTTCGCTGTATGGCAGGTGCTGATGCTCAAAGGCTTCAAGCAGGCTGGATTGCACCTGCTTAATTAACTCACCCACAGTCAGCGGGCCAGTGAATTGAGCTACGATAGGTAAGATATTGGTGCAATAACCAGGTAAGTGCTCATCCAGGTCATCCGGGTCGTAGTTGTCACTGAGTATGCCCCGATCAGAGACCGGTATGCCCACTGCTATGTGTTTTTGCCCCGTCAGCTTGTGTAACCATAAGGTATAGACAGCCAGTAAGGTAGCAAACTGACCACATCCCTGAGACTGGCTCAGCACCTTAATTTGAGGTAACGCATCCAGTGTAAACACCCGCTTTTCAACGGCAAAGCTTTCCTGATTGTCTGCCCGGGAACGCATTGGCAGAGTCAGCGCTTCGCACGGGGCCAGTTTACCCAGCCAGTAAGCTTTATCCTGCTGATATACTTCACTATTCAGGTAATGTTCCACGCCCTCAACATAGGCACTAAAGTGCACCATTGCAGGCGGGGTTGATTGACTATCCGCTCGGCTATAATTGTCCGCAATGCGACTCATCAACTGTTGCAGGCTGAGCCCATCGTACAGCACGTGGTGGGCGCTAATGCTAAGTACGTACTCATGACTCGCGCCTGACAACAAATCAAAGCGGCACAGAGGCTGGACACCAAACTCAAAGGGTCGATAACGTAATTCCGTAAGCCTGGTCTGAAGTGACTGCGGTTTGTCGTTGAACTCATGCTCAGTTAAAGCCAGAGCCTGTCGTGTAAGCTGTACATGCGACAAGGTGAGTGGATCCACGGTGTAACTCAACAAAGGATAATCGCTAAGCAGCTGAGTAATCGCCTGCGTGAGACGGGTTTTGTCCAAAGGCCCGTTGATACGCAATACCGCCTGTAAGTGATACGCTTGAGCGCCCTGCTCAGATTTGAGCGCCAGCGCCAGTAGCTGCTGCTGCGCCCCCGTTAACGGGAAACGCTCAGGCTGTGTATCTGCCGGGTCCGGTTCTCCAAAATAACCGGCCGCTTTTAGCGCCAGCACACTGTCTTTGACGGTCTGGATAATGGCATTAACGTCTGCTTCAGTATGTGCGGCCGACAGAAAACAATTACGCCCCTCCCAGATAAACACGCCACGATTGAGCATTTCATAAAAGAACACGTCCAGATTCTGACTAAAGCGGAAGCGGAACAAAGAAGCAAAATGCTCTATCTGCATTGGAATTTGCTGCTGCGCAAAAAACGTATTCAGTGTCTGTGCAAGATATTGAGTTTTAGCGGTAATCGCTTCTTGTAGCTGCGCACCTTGCGCTTTAATTTCTCTCAGAACGGCTTTAGCGCTGGCCATCACCAACGGGTGTTTACAGAAAGTACCGGCAAAAAAAGTGGTATCCGCTTGCGGATAAGAGGCATCACCATACTGCCAGATGCCTCCATCAATGCCATCCATATATTCGTGGCTACCTGCTACAACCCCCACAGGCAAACCGCCACCGACAATCTTGCCATAGGTAGCCATGTCCGCTTGGATCCCCAGCATCGCCTGCACACCACCTGGATGCGCCCTGAATCCGGTGATCATCTCATCAAAGATAAGCGCGATCCCCAGCTCGGCAGTCAGCGCTCTGAGTGACTGCAAAAATGCCCAGGGCTGATGCCCCGGATGGCGGCTTTGCACCGGCTCAACCAGCACAGCTGCAATATCGCTGCCCTGCGCTCGGATGACATCCAGCGCCGACTCTGCGCCGTATTCAAGCACCAGATTATCGCTGATCGCCCCCGCTCTGACGCCACTGCACATAGGTTCAACCGACTCCCCGCCCGGCGCGTTTTGCGCCAGCGTGCCGTCATAATGGCCATGATAAGCCCCTTCAAACTGCACGATTTTATTACGCCGGGTTTTGTTGCGTGCCAGGCGTACCGCAGTCATCACCGCCTCAGTACCTGAGTTGCAAAAGGTAACGCGCTCCAGTGCGGTTAACTCACTGATAAGTTCTGCCACATCACACGCTTGTGCACTTGCCAGCCCCAATTGCAAACCATTCTCTATTTGCTGATTCAGCGCCTTGGTGACAAAGTCAGGCTTGTGGCCAAACAAGTTGACCCCAAAGTCCATGGTAATATCAATATATTCATTGCCGTCAATATCCCAGATCCGACTGCCTTCACAGCGTTGTCCAAACACCGGATACAGGAGTTCTTTGCTGGACATGCGGAACCCTGCCGACGCGCGACAGTCCGCCAGGTGTGGGCGATGTTCAGACACCATGGCTTTCGACAACGGTGTTTTGGCGCAATAACGTTCAATCAGTGAAGCCAGATGCTTTTGTACAGATTGGCTGCTGGCAGCCGTGGTTATCTGCTTTTGAGCGAACCCGGGCAAAATCTGAGCGGCTTCACTTTGCTGCGCAACAGACTGCTCAGCTAAAGTCTGTGTGGTTACAGCCTTTGGAGCAGCTGTCGCTGCAAGTGCCGTACTAACTGGCTGTGTGCCAACCTGGCCGCTCATACCTTGTAGCATGGCTAATTGACGCGCTGCGATGGCTTCAACACTGGTTGCTGCACTGGCATTGGTGACTGACGCAGCAGCCTGCAATTGTTCACGACAAATAGTCGCAACCAGATCAGTGGGCGCAGACACTGGCGTTGGCTCAGCTGATGCTGCAACTACGGTGTCGCTGCCGCCTTGTCCTGACAAGGCCGTCGGCGTTGCTTCCTGACATTGGTAATCACCGTGTTCAATGATGTATGCCACCAGTAAATCAACCGTACTAAGCGTTTCATAGAACTGGCGTACACTAAACTCCAATCCGAATTCTCGCTCATAGGTCCGCACAGCATTCATAATCATCAACGAGTCCACACCCATTTCCAATAGCGGCACATGAGTCTGAATGTCACTGACAGGCATAGATAACAAGCGCGACAAAGTACTGAGCACAAAATGACGGATCGCCTCTTCTCGGGTAGTGCTCCCTTGACCTGCCTGCGATTGCGCTCCCTTATTATCGGGCTGCGTGCTTAATGCAGTCGGTAGTTCCGCTATCCAGTAAGGGCTTTGATCGAACGGATACAAAGGTAATGGAACTTTAGATTCGGTGTCATCCGCGTATAACTGATTCCAGTCAAGCGTTACGCCCAACTCAAACAAACGCCCCTGCGCTGATAACAAGCGTGGTAAATCCGCGCCCTTGGCATGCAATACATGTAAAAACTCACACCGTTCAGCAGGGCGATTTTCCTGCAACAGGCCACATAACACTGGTTTAGGCCCCAGCTCAAGGGCACAATAAGCGTCTGACTGAGACAGCTGAGCTAGGCAGGATTCAAACTGTACCGGCGCACAGATCTGCTCAACCCAATAACCAGGATCGCACAGCCGCAGTGCTTCTTGCTGACCCGTAACTGACGAAATAAAGGGGATTGTTGGCTGGTGATAGGTAACTTGCGCGGCCACCTCAGCGAATTCACTGAGCATAGGTTGCATCAGCGGAGAATGGAATGCCCGCGCTGTATTGATAGCTTTGTGCCGTATATCTGCATCATCAAGCGCCTGGCACAAAGTATCCATGGCACTGTTGTGACCGGAAAACACCACACCCGACTCACCATGGTAAGCCGATACCGAGAGCTGACCGGCTATATCAGCCACCAACGCATCAGCCTGAGCACGCTCACAGCGCGCAGTCACCATACGACCATTATCCGGCAGCGCATGCATTAACCGACCACGCTCTGCAATCAGCCTAATTGCATCGGAAAGCGAAAACACGCCTGCTATACAGGCCGCGGCATATTCTCCAACGCTGTGGCTCACCAGACGTGACGGCTTGAGACCCCGGCTGAGCCACAACTGAGCTTGTGCATATTCGATGGCAAATAAACACACCTGAGTCCATTGAGTCTGCGCCAGATACTGCTCGCTCGGATCGCTGTACAAAACTGTAGCCAGTCTTGGTCCCAGTTTATCCCCAAGCAAACGGTCACAGTCATTGATGGCATCACGAAACACCGGCTGCGACTCATACAGAGCTTTGCCCATATCCGGATATTGTGCACCCTGCCCGGTGAACAGGAACACTAACTCCCGCGTTGACGCCAGCACGTCATTTGCAAAACCAGTTAACTGAGCATGATCTTTTAGCGCCGCAACGAGCGCCGCTCGGGTTTCACCGACAAACGCACGACGGGCTTCCTTGAAATGCGGCATGCTCGCGGTCTGACTGATCAGGGCATCGAATGCTTGTGGCGTTGCCGTGCTCAGTGTATCGGCATAACGACTAACAAGCTCAGTCAGTGATTTGGCAGATTTTGCCGACAATGGCAGCACATACCCCGAGTTTTGCGATGAGGTTTTGTTATCCTGAATAGCATAAGCAGGTGCCTGGGCACAGATCACATGGGCATTGGTGCCACCAAACCCAAACGAGCTGACCGCTGCCAGTCTGTGTTGATCCGTCTGGGCAGGCCAGCTCTGTGCTTGTGTCGCAACCCGCACCGGCAGCTTTTGCCATGGAATATGGGTGTTGAGCTGCGCGGTATGTAACTGCGCGGGTACCTGCCCTTTATCAAGGCACAACAGCGTTTTAATCAGCCCGGCAAGACCTGCACCGGACTCCAGGTGACCAATGTTGGCTTTCGCAGAGCCCAGTAGTAAAGGCTGGTTTGGCGCGCGTCCTTCTCCATACACTTTAGCCAGTGCCGATACTTCGATTGGATCACCCAGTTCAGTGCCCGTACCGTGGGTTTCAATATATTGAACATCCCCAGGCGCTACAGCCGCATTGTGCAAAGCCGACTTGATCACCCTTTGTTGCGATGCACCATTAGGTGCCGTAATCCCATTGCTGCGCCCGTCCTGATTCACCGCACTGCCTTTCAGTACTCCGTAAATCGGGTCTTTGTCGGCCATAGCCTGAGTCAGCGGCTTTAGTAACACACAACCCACGCCCTCACTGCGCACATAGCCATCGGCAGCGCGTGAGAATGTCTTGCAGCGACCATCCTGTGCCAGCATTTGTGCATTCTCACAGGCGTCCGTGACCTCATTACTGAGGATCAGGTTAACACCACTCACCAGCGCCATAGGCATATCACCCGCACGGATCCCGGTAAGCGCATGGTGCAAAGCAACCAAAGAGGAAGAGCAGGCCGTATCCACCGATAGACTCGGGCCCGTAAAATTATAGGTGTAGGACAAACGATTGGCCGCAATGCTCAGCGCGGTGCCGGTACCGAGATACGCATTACCCTGCTGTGCCTTATTCGACATATTGAAGTAATCATTTTGAGAAATACCCACATATACGCCGACGGGCTGACCGGCCAATTCAGCGGGCATCATGCCGGCTGACTGAATGGCATGGAAGCTGGTTTCAAGCAGCAAACGATGCTGTGGGTCGATGTATCTGGCTTCTGCCGGTGAAATACCGAATAACCCGGCATCAAACTGCTCAATATTTTCCAGATACCCCCCGAGGCGTGTCTGGCCCAGTTCAGGACACAGCGCCCGTCGCACTGCGTTTGGCACACTAATGGCATCGCGTTTATCCATCAGCAATTGCCAGTATCCAGCGAGATCTGTGGCTTGCGGGTAACGGCATGCCATGCCAATAACTGCCACATCCATATTATCCGTGAGCGCACGCGCTTCACGCTTGTATTGCGTGGCCGTTGAATTTGTTGCTTGCTGCGCCGAGTGTTCAGGCTCTTGTGCACTCAATCGTTCGCGCACTGAGTCAAACTGACTCAGGTGATTAGCAAGCTGGGCAATCGATGGATACTCGTAAAGCACCGTAGCTTCGAGTTCAATATCATGCAGCTCCATCAACTCGCCCGAGATCCGTACCGCTTTCATCGAGTCGACACCCAGAGATAAAAAGGTGGCGTCAACATCCAGACTATTCGGCTGGCGGTCGACTTCGAGTCCCACCACTTCCTGCAAGACAGTGCGTAACGTCGCTTCAATGTCTGAATAATGCGTGTTTTTTGCTGGGTGTGACACTTTGTCTGACGCGCTCTGCTGGCCTCGTGAACGGGCTAACACGTCAAACGTATCTGCCAGATAATGGCGTTTGTTTTCCTGACGCTGAATTTTGCCGCTGGAGGTTTTCAGGATCCGCCCGGGCTTAATCAACACAACCTCATACGGTGTAATGCCATGTTGTTCGGTAATCGCTGACGTAATAGCCGCAAAGATCTCTTGCTCATTCAGTTTGCGTACGGCCGTACGCTTGACCTGCTGCACGATAACCAGACGCTCTTCGCCTTGTTCAGACAAATAGGAAAACGCCGCGCCGCCATTATTGTCCATGGCAGCATGCGCCTCCACCACAGTGAGTTCAATATCCTGAGGGTAATAGTTTTTACCGCGGAAAATCATCACATCTTTGGCACGCCCCGTGACATACAGCTCGTTTTGATGAACAAAGCCCAGGTCGCCAGTACGCAAATAAGGGCCATCATTATCATCGGCAATACGCGCCTGAAAAATCTCTTTCGTCTGCTCAACCTTGCGCCAGTAGCCCTGAGCAACACTGGCGCCTTTTACCCAAATCTCACCAGTATGCCCATCCTCACAACGCTGTTTAGTTTCTGGGTTCACAATCGCCAGGGTGTGGCCATGCCAGGTACTGCCGCATGACACCGCATAATAGGGCTGATTATCTGTGGGCGTGTTATCAGCAACAGTCAGATCGTAAAACAACTCTGTGCGCGCCGCAGGTTCAGTCAGTAATGATGCTTTCCCCTGATGCATCTCTTTACTGTCCAGCTGCAGCACCGACGGCGTTTTCATTAAACGTCCGCCCGTGGCAAATAAGGTGGTTTCAGCCATGCCATAACAAGGCGCAGTTGCCTCACGACGAAAACCGCAGCGTTTGAATTTCTGATAAAAGCGCTCAAGTGTACTGGCCCGAACAGGCTCAGCGCCATTCAGTGCGCTTTGCCAATGCGATAAGTCTAAGTTTGCCAGCTCTTCTTCTTTGATTGTGTCAACACACAGGTCATAGGCAAAATTTGGAGCACTGGAAGTCACGGCTTTAGTCTCGCTCAGTAACTTCAGCCATCGCAAAGGTTTTTGCAAAAACGATGTCGGGTTCATCAGCGCCGCAGGGGCACCAATGTAAATGGGATGCAAGATGCCAAAGATGAGCCCCATATCATGGAAATGCGGCAGCCAGCTGACGATGGGGGTTTGTGCACTGTGACCGAAGGCCAGCTTCATCATTTCTTCGTTGTCCATGATGTTCGCATGACTCACCATCACCCCTTTGGGGCTGCCCGTCGAACCTGAGGTATATTGCAAAAAAGCCAGGTCTTGCGGTGCGATGTGGATGTCCTGCCAGGCCATAGGCTCAACCTGCTCGACCCCTGCACTGTCAGTGGCAATGATAGACACATTGCTGAGGCTAGTTTCAGCTTCAAATAACGGCTGAGCGATTTCGTAAATTTTGCTGCTGGTCAGCGCACCCGTTGCGCCGGCATCTTCTATGATGCTTCTCAATCTATCGGTATTTTGATTCTTCTTTGGTGGGTATACAGGCACCGCCACAATGCCGGCGTACAGGCAGGCAAAAAAGGCTTCAACAAACTCAAACCCTGAGTTGTACAGAAGCAAAGCTCTGTCGCCTCTGTCAAAGTAAGTGAGCAAACGTGCTGCAATTTTTCTGGATTTTAAGTCGAGCTCCGCGTAGCTCAGGGAAACTGCCGGTTGGTTATCTTCGAAGAAATACTGATATGCAATGTCATCGCCACGTGTCCGGGCCAATGTCACTAATGTAGCCACTAAGTCGTTATTCATGCCATACCCATACAAGGTTTATTGAGTAAGTTCCTTTGATCAGAACATCTGACTCAATGACCCAGCATGGGCGATATTAGCTAGCACCACGGTTGGTATTAAGCACAGTTGTCTGAACCGTAAAATTGGAAAAAACCAATTAATTACATAAACACAATGACAAAGTGCGAACTCTATGGCTGCTGATAACCGCAAAGTCGTATCAACCTGTCATTATGGTTTAAAGGTTAACTAACCGCTTAAAACCGCAAGCCTCGCTAATCAACTACACCTTTAACACCTGAAGAGCACAAACTTATGATTAATAATAAAATTAACCAAGACGCACTGTATTCAATCAGGTTCAAATTCTTTGTTAGTGTTAATCTGGCGGGACGACTACTGAACTAAAAATACCATTCCCTAACGTTGTTTTTATTTGCTTGTAGCCATTTTAAAAACAGCTATAACGTTTCCTGTTTGGTGGTTTTCATACTGATGCTATCACAACGCACTAAAAAATAAAGCAAAACAGAATACAAATTTAACAAATATGCAACCACATTCATCTTGAATGTTAAGTCGGGGTAAGCGCCAACCCCTTGTGTTGCCTGCGTTGAACGCCATATAATCAGCGATGAATGACAAGACAGGCTATATGCCAAATTTAACGCAGCAGATTGCTTTGGTAAATTACAGCCGCTTACGTACCTATATAAGGATTAACTTAACCTCTGCGACATCACTCGCTTAGTGACAGGAAGTTAATACAAGCTGCTATTTTGCATGAAGTTTAGTTGCTATTTTTGAAAACGCACAGATATCTTGAGCCGGGTGTATGACAATCGTTACATTCTAACCAAAAGTTAGCGACGCTATGACGGACCTAAAATGAATACACAGTCGCTGGCGAGTTTGCGCCGGATCAAAATATGTCAGTTTTAAATCTCTATACTCGTGGCTAACCCCTTGAGGAGAGACCCTTATGAAAGCCGCACTCGTTCACGCATTTAAACAACCTTTAGAAATTCAAACAGTACCCAAGCCGTCACTGACCCCGGGGTCAGTACTGGTTGAAATTGCTGCATGTGGTGTATGCCATACAGATCTACATGCCTGTCACGGGGACTGGCCCGTAAAACCTAAACTCCCTCTGATCCCAGGTCATGAAGGCGTGGGCACAGTCGTGGCAAAGGCCGACGATGTGACCCATTTGTCCCTCGGAGACAGAGTTGGCGTGCCCTGGCTGCACAGTGCCTGTGGCCATTGCGAACACTGCTTAAAAGGAGAAGAAAACCTCTGTCCGCAGCAGCAAAATAGTGGCTATTCGGTCGATGGTGGTTATGCGCAATTTACTAAAGCTGATGCCAATTATGTAGTTAAAATCCCCGAAAATGTGCCTTTTGTCGAAGCAGCACCGTTATTCTGCGCTGGCGTAACAACCTACAAAGCACTTAAAGTTTCAGGGGCAAAACCGGGTGATTGGGTATCGATTGTTGGTGCGGGCGGTTTAGGCCATCTGGCGATTCAATATGCCAAAGCCATGGGCCTTAATGTCGTGGCCGTAGACAGCGGCGACGATAAGCTGGCTCTGGCTCGCTCTCTGGGTGCCGATATGGTCGTGGATTATACACAGCAAGATCCTGCCACCACGATACAAGAACAACTTGGCGGCGTTCAGGCGGTAGTATGTACAGCAGTTTCTAAATCAGCTTTTACGGCTTCTTTTTATAGCGTTAAACGTGGTGGAGTCTGTGTGCTGGTTGGCCTGCCACCGGAGGAAATGCCAATTCCCATTTTTGATACTGTGCTCAAGGGCGTCAGTGTCGTTGGCAGTATCGTCGGTACCCGTCAGGACCTGGTTGAATGTCTGCAATTTGCAGCAGAAGGTAAAGTTAAAGCCATTGTTGAAACCAAACCACTCGAAGCCATCAACGAAGTCTTTGATAACATGCTCAATAATGACATCACTGGCAGAATTGTTCTGACGCTTGATGAATAATCACCAGATAAAAAAGGCGCAACAGTAAGGTCGTTGCGCCAAAGCCTCATAGGAAAGGTGAGGAAGGGAATTAATCTACCGCAGTGATAACGGTATCAATCAGGTGTACTACGCCATTCGCAGTGTAAATATCAACCTGGGTAATATTGCTACCTTCAACCTGTAAACCAGACGTGGGTAGGCTCACCTGCCACCATTTTCCGCCCACCCCCTGGCCTGTTGCATCACCCGGGTTAACGTCTTGTGCGAACATATACAGTGGGCGACCTAAATAGGCGGCCTGCATACTTCCATCCAATCTGGCGATCAGTGACAAGCCCGGAATATTCGCGACCTGCTCCTGCGTTGCAATCACAGGTGGCCAGTTGGTCGCACACGTATCAACACATTGGCTGTTAGCAAAAGTCAGGTCATCATCGAACACGTACAATGTTTTACCTGCCATAGCTGCACCGGCACCAGATATCAATCTTTGGTTGGTTGCATCATAAGCCACCATGTCGTTCTCAGTGTTGCCCGTTGAGACAAAATCAACCACTTTCAGGTCCAGCATATTGGTCGCCAGTGTTTCAACTTGCTTGCCATTTAGGCTGTAAGCCAGTGAAGACGATGCTTCCAGCGGTAGCACATGCTGGGTCAGCACTTGCGTTAAACCAGCCTGGTTAGCCAACAATGCAGTCAGATCTGCCGCCGGGATTTTCTGGAATGCACGATTAGTTGGCGCAAAAACGGTGAACTGCTTAGTGGTATCGGATAGCGCTTCAACCAGATTTGCCGTCTGAAGTGCTGTGACCAACGTTGACAGGTCATCTGTTTCAACCGCGACATCTACAATGGTTTTTTCGCTGGCCATTTTGTCCATAGGAGGCATGATCACTTTGTCGAGTACATGAATAACGCCATTGTCTGCTTTCACATTGGCGGTGCGAATAACAGCGTCATCAATGAACAGCATGCTATCCACTATGCTCAAAGCACTTTTGTCGGCATTTGCCATAGCCACCATATTATCTGTTGACGAGGCAATCCCCGCTGCGGCATCTGACATTACACTCTGCCCTGCCACGACATGATAAAGTAGAATATCTTTTAGCTTGTCGGTGTCTGCGGCCAGCGCATCTAGTGTTTCCTGACCTAGCGCAGCGAAGGCAGCGTCAGTGGGCGCAAAGACAGTAAATTTGGTAGTCGGATCTCCGAGTGTTGCATCCAGCCCTGTCGCGGTTACTAAACTCAGTAAAGTGTTAAATGAACCAGCACCTGCTGCGACCTCAGGAATGAGACCCAAAGATTCAGGTACGCTAATATCGCCAACGACCACGGCATCCAGCACATGAATCACCCCGTTAGAAGCCGGAATGTCGGTTTGCGTTACCGTTACACCAGCAAATTTCAGCATATCAGTTGCTGCATCAATCGCGACGCTTTGTTGGTTTTGCTCCAGTGTCGTAGCATTTTTGCCGTTCAACGACATAGCGGTCACAGAGTCTACTTTACCCGACACAATATGCTGCTTGAGTATACTGCCCAACACATCAGGATTTGCCAGTAAGGTGTTTATGGTTGCCGTGCCCAATGCAGCAAAAGCGGCATCGGTTGGAGCAAAGACGGTCAGCTCGTCACTGCCAGTGAGTGCGCTGGTCAATCCCGCTGTTTCGACCGCTTTCAGAAGGGTTGTAAAATTGCCCGCCTGTGTCGCGACCTGTGCAATATTCGCTGTTGACGTTGCGTCACTGGGTGGCATCAAGACAGCATCAATGACATGGATCACGCCATTGTCTGTCATGATGTCGGTTTGTGTGACTGTCGCCGTATTAATAAGCAGATTCTCACCCGACAGCGACAAAGCGAGCTTAGCGCCGTTCACAGTTTCAGTTGTCTGCCCGGCCAGGGTAAGCGCTGTTTCCGCTTTTACTTCTGACGCAAGGACATGATAGGTCAGTATTTTACTCAGGGTATCCGGGTCTGCGAGCAGGCCATTGATGGCCTCTTCTCCTAGTACAGCAAAGGCTGCATCAGTCGGTGCAAACACAGTGAAGGTGTTCGAGGTATTGTCTAACGTTGACGTCAGACCCGCAGCGTCAATCGCCGCTACCAGCGTATTAAAACTACCAGCAGCCTTTGCAGCATCATAAACCGAGTTCTCTTCTGGTGGTGTAATGACGACTTCGTTATCGTCGTCGGAACAAGCCGCGAGCAAGGCCAGGCTACTTATAAACATTATTTTTATCAGTGCTTTCACGTTCTTCTCCATCAAAGGTGGTCAACAATCGAGCAATACGCACCCTTGTGAAACAAAGATCAAGAAAATTTAAAAATCTTTAAACATGTCGTTTTTATTTGCGGTTAAAGCGCGTGCAAAAATACATAAGACAGGCAAATACTCCCATTTAAATTGCTTCAAACGAGCCTTCGAGAGCACCCACCAGCAAGCAAAAATACCTATTCGCCTATAAACACCCTAAAAGTAGGTGTAATAACTTGTAATACCAAAGCTATTAACATAAAAATAAAATTAAAGACATGGGTAGTAAATAATTTGATAGTAATAATGTCGTAATAATTAAATACATGCCAAAGGAGCTAACTATGAACACTTCCAGCCACGGAAGAATTGCAGTAAATAAAACAACTCTGCGTTTGCTGAGAAAAAAAAGCACTTAGCCGGGAGAAGCTTGCCCAAGAGTGCAGTAATAG
Organism: Pseudoalteromonas ardens; assembly: GCF_030125445.1. Classification (NCBI taxonomy): domain Bacteria; kingdom Pseudomonadati; phylum Pseudomonadota; class Gammaproteobacteria; order Alteromonadales; family Pseudoalteromonadaceae; genus Pseudoalteromonas; species Pseudoalteromonas ardens. The sequence continues at coordinate 151,487 of NZ_JASJUV010000001.1, read as the reverse complement.
ACGATTGCCTGTTTCGGTTTCCACAATAAAGCGTGCTGAAGCTGGAAAACAAGTACTCGGTCGCACTATACAGAGCCTTGCCAATTACTTTCAGGTCAGTATTGACACACTCATTAACGATACCGATGCGCCCCCCTGGATTTATCGTCATTTAGTAAAAGATATGCCCAATCCCTGCTATGGCAGAGACTGGGAGCTCAATCACCTCCACTCTGTACTCAATCTGGCGCTCAACCGCTGTGCGTTGCAAACGCTTTATTTGCAAGGGATGACAGGCGCCGGGAAAACCAGCTTGCTGACTACTTTTGCCACACAACTGACCACAGCGGGTAAACGCAGCCTTATTTTTTCATGTGATGCTTCGACTGAAAACGCGCAATCCCCTTTCTCTATGCCGTCTTTTATCAAAGCACTCATGTCTGTCAATGATACAACGCCCAGCCATGACATTCGCCACAAAATAGACCTGATAGCCAGCAGTGCACTTTGCACATTGCGCTTACGTCAATGGCTGGGCAACAACTTAACTCAGTGTGAAACTGATACGCTTACTCTGTTATCTCAAACTCGAGTTAAACAATTAGATAAACAGGTTGCGCGGAACCTGCTCGCTTATGCACACCACAAAGGAGTGGCAGTGATTGTAATTGATGGTGCACACAACTTGCCAGCCAATGCACTCCAGTTCATTCAATTATTCACCTCGTGTGACGCTCAACAAGCGATCGCATTTATTATTTCGGCGCAGCAAAAACACGCCTTTATTCACCCACCAAAATGGCTTAGCCATGCCCACACCATCATCCTTAAACCGTTAGACCCGGACACCATGGTGCAGATTGCCAATCACACGTTACTCTGCCAGGGCAAAGTGCCTGATAAACACAGGGAACAGACAGCTGATGCCATAACGCGTGCGCAAGGTAACCCCTACTTCCTGAAGCAACTTTTATCTGACCTGGATCCCGTTGTCACTCTGCCTGATGCACTACAACATTTTGCCCGCACTTGCTTAAACTCAATGCCCTGTGAAGTAGCCAGCACGCTTAAGTTTGCAGCCAGCCTTGGGCTATGTTTCAACACCCACCAACTACAACAATTCAATGACAATGAAAAAATCCGCGCGCCGCTATGTGTATTACACAAAATGCTCTGCAGCGGGCTGGTTAAACAAAGTGATGAACACTTTTGCTTTGTACATCCGCTTGTTCAGGAAGCACTCAAGAGCCAGACAACACACAGTGAATTCAGCTGGTACACCTACCCCAGGCACCATCATCCCAATCAATGCCCGAATCAAGTGACCAGTAACTGACCCAATATCGGGGCACATAAAAAAATACATTTTCCTTGACCACACGGCATGCGCTTCCAGCCCCCGCTGGAAGCGCCTGTTTTTCATACACTCTGAAAACAAGGAAATACCATGTCAACACTTATAAAAGTAACACCCGAGACACAGCCCTGGATTGGCAGTAGTGACGCTCTTTTTAGTTTAAAACAGCAAATCAGCCTGCTCGCTCAATGCAATCTGCCTGTCCATATCATTGGCCAGCCAGGCAGCGGTAAACACTTAGCAGTCAGTCATCTGCATCAAATGGGCAAGACCGAATCACAGCCACTGATAATTTCATGTGTGAACCATTGGGACGGCAGGTGTGCAGTCACACAACTGGATGCGCTTATTTCACAATCACTGAGAGGCACGCTATACCTGAAAAACATAGATGCGTTAACTAATGACCAGGCAGAAGCTATCAAAGACTACTGGCTTAACCTCAACACCAATGCCCAGGCACCGAGGTTGATAACGTCAACAACAATACAAAAGCACCAACAAGCACTAACACAGACACAGCAAAGTTCATTTTTAAACTGGCTACATTATCATTGCCTTGAGCTGAGTATCCCCACGCTGGCACAGCGACGGGAAGACATACCGGCGCTGTTCAACCACTACAAATCAACCTGCCAGCACATCGCAAAGCTTCAATTAGATGAACAAGCCATGGCGCTGCTGACAAACTACTGCTGGCCACACAATGCAAAACAACTTAAGCGTTGCCTGGATAAGCTGTCTTTTTTGAGTCATCAGCAGGAAATCACCAAACCGACATTGGTTAAGATCTTTCCCGCTATGAATGATGCACAAAATCAATATTCAGAGACACTAGAGCCCGTCTCAGCAAAGCAAGTAAACGATGAATTCAGCGCATTAATTCAATCTCTGACGGCCTGCGAAGACCCACATGAATTTGAATCTCAGCATACAGACTCAGATCTGTATCCCGCCCCGGTTATTCAATTGCAAGCGGCCAGTAAACCTCATCCGGCGCTCGCCCGGGCGCTGGAATATATAGATGAAAATTTCAAAAAGCCACTTAGCCTGAGCGAGGTTGCCAGCTATGCGTGTGTCAGCCCTTCTCACCTGTCATTTTTATTCAAACGCTACGTAGGTCAGTCATTCAAACAAACTTTGTTGAGGATCAGAATCAAAACGGCAATGGCCCTGTTACGGGAAGATCCATACAGCCAGGTAACTGAAGTGTGTGATGATGTTGGCTTTTCTGATCTAAGCTTTTTTGTCAGAAAGTTCAAATCGGTCGTGGGTGTCAGCCCCGGTGTTTACCGTGACCAGAGGACTAAACACTAGCAGCCCAACGAACCTGGTGCTGATGATATCTATTGTCAGCACTAACAGACATCAACAAATCTACCAACTTGTCACGCAGATATACCAATCAGGTTAAGCGTTACTGCCAATTCCCACTAGTGGGCTTTGATTATACTGATTTCAGTGTTTGGACGACTCCATGAAGACCCCATGAGCCGAACACAAGAATCGTATTTTCAATCAAAACTCAAAGCAAATAGGTGAAATTATGGCATTTCCAACCGCAGTTAACGACCAAATTACGGACTCCGTCACTCAAGCCAATGTCAAAGTACTGGGTGATGCGCCCGCTATGTCTATGGGCAACCTGTTTCAGGCAACATCTCAGGCATTAGCCAATGCGGCGCACAACGCAACTTCTGCGCAGCAACAAGCTGCAATGACAGCCCAGGCAGCAACTACGATGGGCGTGACAACGCTTTACTCTATCGATACAGCTGCAACCGGAAGCGCCACCAAGCGTATTTTGCAACCGCAAAGACAACCCGTAGCTGGGTTAGGTAACTAAGATCCTATGTCCGGGCTTGCTCACGACCATTAAACACGTTGGCATACGGGTAAATACCGGATAACAGTTCACCTACACCGATTATGACAGCCGGAACACAGGCTGAATTTGTAAACACTAATAAGGACGACACTATGGCTTTTCCAACCGCGGTAAACAGTCAAATAACAGACTCTGTTACACAAGCCAATGTACAGGTGCTGGGCGATGCCCCATCCATTGCGATGGGTAACTTGTTCCAGGCAACCTCACAAGCGCTGGCTAATGCAGCACACAATGCAACCGCTGCACAACAACAGGCAAATATTACCGCGCAAGCGGTAACAACAATGGGTGTGAATATTCTTTACTCCATTGACACTGCAACGACTGGCGTCGCCACCAGCAAGATCTTTGCGTAACAAAGTCGACTCAGTCAACAACAACCGGGCTGTGTTGCCCATTATATAAAACTCTAAAAGGAAAATAGTTATGGCATTTCCAACCGCTGTAAACAGTCAAATTACCGATTCAGTCTCACAAGTGAACACTAAAGTACTGGGGGACGCACCTGCTGTCGCCACAGGTAACTTTATGATTGCGACCAGCCAGGCGTTATCAAATGCCGCACACAATGCGACATCTGGCCAGCAAAACAATAGCGTAACTGCTCAGGCTGCGCTTGTGCAAGGCGTAGATACCTTACTGGGCCTTAACACAGCGACGACGGCGGAAGGCATTTCACGCGTATTCCGTTAAGTCGGTCAGGGTACTGATACTGGCTATCAGTACCTCTTTCGTCTGGTTCACACCCGCTACATATAAGGGGGACATATAGTGCTAAATACCTTTAATGCACAAGCCTTTTCGCTGGCGGCGGCGTCAACTTCAATGGGCCATTCAATTTCGTTGCTGATGGAAAATGCAGTTCAAAACGAAGCAAGAAGCCAGGTTACATCCAGCGCGGCTGTCGCGCAATGCTGTGCACTCATGATAGCTGTGGGCACTGCTGCAATTAAACCAGGATAACGAGGAAAGTCTTTATGAGTACAGTCAATGACCAAATTACCGACTCGGTAAACCAAGTAAATACGCTGCTGATGGGCTCTGCCCCCGTGCAGTCAATGGGTATGCTTAATGTCGCCGCAACTGAAACCATAGGTATGTCGATGTTTAACGCCATTTCCACGCAGCAAAATGCGCAAACATCTGCCTCAGCAGCAGTGGCGGCCAGTTGCGCAAAGATGCTGCAACAATCACCACCCATGCCCGAGAAAAAACAGGCGCCCGATGAAAAGGCAGATCTGAGTCAAATAGAAGCACTCGTTCAGGAGCTGCTTAAACAACACACCGATGCGAAAGATAATCCACAATCTTAGGGGCGCTAACGGCACAAGATTAATCTAAAGAGGCACAGCATATGAACGAGTTAACCAATGTCGGGCCATCGACACAGGCATCACTGGATATTATAAAAAATGCCAGTCTGAGCGGTGAGCTAAACAAGCTCTCGGGTGCGGGGAAAGCCTATCAGTCGGTCTCGCAATCGACGGCCATAGCAATCCAGGACGCCACAGATAACCTTAGGAATATCAACACAATGGCAACTACAGCTATGGGTGTGGCCATTTCCCAGATGCTCGCGACCGGGAATGTACAAGAGTTCACAGGCATTATTGAAGCCGCAAATAAAATGGTTGAAAATGGCACCAAAAACTTTGGCGAAGTAGGTAGCTCAGCAAGCGATTTGCTGGAAAAGTTTCCAAGTGGCGGTAGCTAGGTAGACGCCGACAGTACAGTGTCGGCTAAAGAGGCAATTATGACGATCATAGTAAATAATAAAGAGATCGAGCAATTAGATCAGTTTTCGGACAAGATTCAGACACTGATCCAGTTTCTCAGTCAGGGAGAGCAAAGCGTCAACGCATTAATCCAGCAAAGTGATACCCTGTCATTTTCTTCTGAAGCACAGTTTGTTGAGCAGCTCTATCTGGGGCTGATGAACTCAACTTTGATATATCTGCATAAAATCCCCTTGTCGGTAGATGTTAAAAAGTTGCTCGAACTAAGCACCAATGACCTGAGGGATTTAGCAGTATTCAGTAGTCATGAGTCAGATATAGACAAAGCAAGATTGACGGGGGTCCTAAGCAAATATCGTTTAGTAGACAGCGCTAATCTAAACAAGATTGCGTTATTTTACCGACGCTACAACCTGAATTACCACGCGCTTGGCTGGGGTGCCTCTTTCAAAGATCAGCTAACACTGTACAGCGTAATATGTTTTAGCGAAGAAACCTACGAATTGTCTAATCAGCTCGTGATCGCAGCCTGTCAATGGGCAACCAAACAAGCGCAGAACCTCAGCGAGTTTGCCCACTACTTTTGTGTCTACCTGGCCTGGAAGAACAGTCGACACGGGCATACGGGCTCCCCTGATGATTTGGTCGCAATGCTCGCCCCGGTTGTTATCAATAACCTGGATTCGCCGGTTGTCACATATGAACTGCAAGCCATAGATTTACACAATGCAATCAAGCAATGGCATGAAGGCGGTAAAAACCTTGGGTTTAGCAGTTTTAGCGCTGGTTTACTCAATGTAGTGCTCAATATTGACCTGGATAAAGCCGATGTAGTACAGGCAGCAAACGACTACCTCACCGCATTGCAAAGTGCATTGATAAATACGCTGGCCAGCGACAGCTATATCTGTCAGGCAGGGGAATGTCGGCATTACCTGTTTAACCTGCACCACAGTGAAGCCGTACTCAATGTGGATAGTCAGGGGTGTTTAAGCCTGTTTAATCATTGGCCAGTAGCCGCTTAATTAAAGGAACTACCATGAACTCGACGCAACCAAAGAAAGCCGCATTTCAACAGCTGTCTCAGGCAGTGATGCCAACGCAATTAAATACCATTTTGTCAGACATAGATACCATGCTGGCCAGTGCCAGACAAACAATAGATCAGTCATTGCAACAGTCATCACAACTTGTTGACCAATCCCGTCAACACCTGTCCCTGATTAGTCAGGCGCTCGAAAACACGGTTTCACATACACAAACTGCTGAGAGCGAAGATCAAAATCTGGCTGAGGGCACTTTAAATACATATCAGGACGACCAGATACAATCGCAATTACAACAGCAAGCTGATCACCTGGAGGCGCAAAATGCGCATATGAAACAGGTCTTTACTGAGCAGGAGCTGGCCGCAAAAAAAAGTGCAGAAGCCGCACAACAAGCCATGGAAGCAACCCTTAAAAACATGGAACAACAATTAATGCAGCAAAACCAAGCCTTTGAGCAAGAGGTAACACAACCAGCCGCTGAGCCCGGGGGCGAATAGCCCTTCGCAACAGGAATAGCATGCGATGATCAAAATCAACTTTAAACCTGTGGCCTGGTTACCTGATGAGAAAGTAAAAACCGCTGCCGCAACCCGGCAAATGAAAGAGCTAATCACTCGCCTGGTTGATGCACCTATTTACCATACCCTGACGACAGAGGACCGCCAGCAACTCATTGAAGAAGGTTACGCTCCTGACTTAGTAGACAACCTGGTGTTAATCACACTCAGAGCGGGTGACCAACCCAATGATACGGTTCAGACCGGATTTAATTACGGCGCATTTGATACGGCGTTGTTCTCAGCAGAACACCTTAAGTCACATTTTCAGCATTTAAATCAAGGGTGCTGTGGCTACTGTGAGAGCTACTTATCAGCAACCAATGCCGGTAAAATAGGTCATATCAGGCCTGTTGAATTACTGGAAAAAAGCGCCTCTGCACAACAAACCCCGGTTGTCACATGCTCGCCCTACTACTCGCTGGCCTATCAACAGGAAAACCTGATCTATGTCTGCGATGCTTGCAACGACAAATACAAAGGTGGTCGATTTCCGCTCATTGGCCAACGCCTCCCGGCGGTGAGTATTGACCAGGAGCAACCTCTGCTCGTCAGCCCTTATTCGGATGAGCCCAGACACTACATTCGCTTCGACCCCGTTACAGCTCGCGCCTACCCCTTCGATTTACTCTGTGCTTATCTGATGGATACAGGCGCGATGAGTTTTGCCGAGGCTGAAAAAAAGATCTGGTCTCACCCTGAGATTTTACAACACGCCCCTGACTTATCTCAATTACCGGGCTTTGCTGAGTGGTTTCAGTCTTTAGGCCAGGAAAAAATCGCACAGCTAAGTAAGGGGTATACCAGCATTGAGATGTTTGGGCTAAACCGGCCAGAGTTGGTCGTTGCACGGCTCGCGACGCTGGGCCAACTACACCGGGTCTATGCTCAGTTTAAACGCAGTGAAAACCATGATTTGCCAGCGTTTATCGATAAACTGCCCATATTGCAATATAGGAGTATGAGCATAGATGCGCTGCACACCTGGCATCATCAAACCAGCACACTATCGGCAGGTGAAAACAAAACAAAATCAATAACCCACCAAAGTGATTTAGGGCAAAGCACGGCCGCAGGCGAGGCTTTTCCTAACTGGTTTAGAGCGTCATTACGCTATTGTGTTGAAGAATCCCAGCTCGCGCAAACCCAACGACGTAACCTCGTATTTTTGTCTGCCAAAGACAAACTATATGGACAAAAAGCCAAGGAGAAGTGCGTCTTCCTGCCACTTAACTGGCAACAGGACAAACACAGGCTAATTAAAGTACGCTCCCATCGAAATATCTGGGAAACCTCTTTTTCCGAGCTCGCCAGTTCCAGACCCATGGAGTTACTTAACCTGTTTACCCATAATCAGGTCTGGGTTGAAGGGCCATTTGACGCACTCGAAAGTGCATAACTCTACCATTAGTAAGGAAAATCCATCATGACCAATACGACAGAACAAGAAGTATCAAACGCCGAGCAACAAGCAATGCAGGCTGTAGCCCAGGCCGATGCCGACACCGCAGCACAATCTACAGGCTATACCACTTCAACCCCTGAACAAGCAGAGCAGGTTGCAACTAACGCAGTAGTTGCCGCCGATCAGAGCGTAGCCCAGCAAGCTTTCACTCCTCCTTCTGCAGTGACACCAGAAGAGGCAGAGCGAGAAGCTACACAGGCAGTCGCTGCAACCGAATAAAACCTGTAGTAATCGCAACCAAAGTACCCGACCCGATCGGGTCTTTTTTACTCGCTCAAAACCTCTTTTTTGTAAGACACTCCATAGTAAATACCAATCAGACCCGACTTAATACCAATCCCCTACTCCCCTGTCGTCCTATAGTAAGAGCAGGAAACGGAGATGGACGAACACACTATGGCGCATTATCAATACCTGACCAAACACAGTCATTTGGCACTGCAAAGATCTGGTTTAGTGCAACTTCGTCAGGCAACCGCATCGGGCAAGTATCTGAGCAGTCCACATAGCAGTGCCCTGCCGCCGCGTCTGAGACGAGGCATGGAAAAACTCACCGGTTTGAACCTGGCTAATGTGCGGGTGCACTACAACTCACCCAAACCGGCTCTGGTTCAAGCTCACGCATATGCACAAGGACGTGATATCTATCTGTCGCCCGGCCAGGAGAAACATCTGCCCCATGAACTGGGGCATATTGCTCAGCAGGCGCTCGGCATGGTGCAACCCACCACAGAGGTCAATGGTGTGGCGGTGAATGATGATCCAAAGCTTGAGCAACAGGCTACAGATTGGGGCGAGATGGCAGTGAACTTAGGCAGAACTGATATGGCAGGCCAAACCATAAGACAAGAGTTCGTCCGTCACCGGTAATGCAGAGGTTTCCATAGCAATGGTTAAAATCTAACAAAAGGAAACTGGTATATGTATTTACAAGTAAAGAAAAGCGAATTAACAGAAAAAAACCAATATGGTCGGTCAGGAAGTAAGCATTTAAAAAAGCCAGCAGGTGAAAATGAGAATAGATCAGTAATACAGCGTAATTTTTGGGTTGAAAACAGTGATGGCTCTTTTACTTGGGTTAATGGCAACCCTGATCCCAGAGTATATGAAGATACGGGAGTAAAGCGTAAACGAGGTTATTTTTGTTTCAAGAAAAGCTCAAATGTTTTTAGAAAATATCAAGAAACAGAAAATGATGAAAACATTGGGATAAATAGCACCTCCGACTACATGAAGATGGAACACGATAGCCTCCTGCCGCTATTAACCAGCAGTACAAAAATAAGGGAAGCTGGCAAAGAAGATTATGTAAAGCTAGCCCGCGGCATGCATTCAATGAAAGAATATGAATCTGTTTTGAAAAACAAAAGCGCTGGAGGTAGAAAAGTAAACCCGAAAGTAGCTGCACCTACTACAGAGATGGTTGTCGCAACCGTTGGAATGGATGAAACAATACCGTTAATCGATCAGGAAAGTAGAGAAAAAAGAAAAAACTGGGTTGAGTATACCAATGACCTAAATATAGCAGAGCAATTTAACAGAGGTGGCATCGTAATAGTAAAGATAAAAAAGAAATATCTCACTGAAGGCTCTAAATCTGAAAATGGATGGGTAATACGGGATGAGGCTCCTGTCACTATTCTTTATAGTAACCCTGAATCAAGACAATATACTTTCCTATAAAACGACGATTAACAGAGTCAATTGAAACAATGCGGCCGTAACTTATTAAACGGCCGTCAGGCTAATGTGGAAAAAGGCACAGGTGTCAACCTAGGCACTAGGGATCTGCCAATGGGGCCAGCCCTGACACTGTGCAAAAATCACACAAACCAACTTCTTCAAGCCAAAAAGTGCATGAGTACATCACAGCTGGTTTGGGTAAAGTACATCAGTACACTGTTTATAAGCTGCACTAAATTCATGTGGTATTCACCACCGGTAACCCTGAGGCGACCATAGCGTAGGTCCACTCCACTTCAAACAGGTCATTAGACATGTATATATTCGATTCACAATCAAAAAAGAGAAAAAGTAGGACGGCTGCACATTCAAACCAACTTCAAAGCAATAGGTTAGCCATGCAACGCAGACTGGTTCACCTGGACGGTTCTCCGCTGACACCTCAGCAGGTCAGTGAGTTAAAGCAACGTGGAGATCACACGCAAATTGAAGAAGCACAAGCCAGTGAAACAGATTACGTTGCACGCGCAACACGAAGTGGGGTGAGCATTACTGCGTTTCGCCCCCCCTCTTCAGGCAGCTGGCGATGGCAAATGCCCGAAGGGCATCATACGTCCCATGGTGGTGGAAACGTATATGAAGAAGCAAAAAACAGTGGACTGGGTATGGGACTTAAACGAACACCGATGAAACCGAGCTTAACTGACCATATTCTTGAAAATCAGCAATTCACAGGTATGAATTTCAAAGGCGCCAGTGCGTTGGCAAACGGCAAAGGATTAAAAGAAAGCGGTTTGGCCCGAACACACCATGTTTCAGACTCTTCCGTGCGGGCAATCATTGAATACCTGCATCAACACAGAGAATGGACAACCTACCAGGGCGGCTTAAACAAAGTTTCGAACTGGATAAAATCACTCACTCACGGGTTAGGTACGGCTGATGACTTATTCCAATTACTGTTACATCCAACTGGCGCAAGAGACTTAGAAGCAGTTATCAATGGCCTGTCTAATAACCCCTGGAATGTCGGTATTGGTGGTGCAAAAACCAATGAGCAAGTTGGGCCAATGCGTGATGCCTCTGTGACAACCCTCGGAAACCCCTCCCCCCAAACCTTTGCTACAGATTTTGGTTTGCAATATCTCAGAGGCATTGTCCCGGACAATATCTTAAACGGTGCTGGCGGACAACTGGTCAATGATGAAACAAGTAATGCTTTGAACTCGATGGAAGTGGAAACCCATTTTTACGAAGTACCCAACCCGGGTGTTTACAATGCCCCTGAGCTGACTGATGGCCAACTGCTGGCAATGATTAACCAGGAATTAACTCACAACAGAAGGTGGGCCATACAATTAGCGCAACATTTTAGGGGAAATGAGCAAGAGATGATTAACAGCCTCCGTGAAGAAAATGTCCGTTTCAGAGTAACAGCGCTGGGCGAAGTTCTCCTTATGTACAGAGGGGGATGACAAAAAGCCAATATATCAACTGAAGTTAATGTTAGTTAACTCAGCCTATATGTGGTTAACACCACAATATAAAAGGAAAATATATGTATAAACAGGCAAAGAAAAAAACAGCGAGATTGCCAAATCTGCTGCTCAAAATGCGATTACAGACCACAGAACCTGTTACTCAGGAAGCGTTGGACACAACAATTTATACAGGTGAGTTAGAACGAAAGAAAGGTGCAAATATAGTGTTTACTTGTTGCTATTTACGCCGTGCACAGTTTCCACTTAAATAGTATAAACACCCAAACACAAAAAAATAACAAATAATAAAATAGCGAATTTTCATTATAGCTTTGCCACTCTGCTATAGACAGAAAGGCGACCAAAAAATGATAGAGTCAATATCAAGAGGATTGATATATGTATACACAAAAAACGAAACCCAAGCATTATACAAGTAGCATAGTTGCAAGTTCGATTTTACCCAGACAAATGCAGAAACCAAGGTTTGAAATTACAGATAAAGGGCAAACGAACAAAACCATGATAAATAGCAGACCAACCTCCACAAGCACCATACAGAGGTATATTAAAACTCTAGACTGGGACTCCAGAGAAGGGAACCACACCGGCGAACAACAAATGAGTATGGCTTTTAGTCTGTTGAACGATGACCCCGCACTAAAAGCATGGGCACGCAGTCATCCACATGCAAGGGCTGTCACGAGACAGTGCCTAGACGACAACACTTGGCACTCAAGGGCTCAATATAGACACTTAATTCGAAACTTATACCTGGAGTATCTTGACCAAGAGCAGGATATGCTGGACGCTCAGCTGGACGACAATGATAGCACACCAAATATCTCAGCTGCCGAAGGTGTTAGCTCTGACGGAACTTCTACAATACGTAGCATGCGCCCGGAACCTTCAAAGTTCTCTATTTAGTTTAAATAACCTATAGCAATTGAAACAGACTGGGCCGCAGGCGTATGGTACACCTGCCCCGATTCAGGCTTAAGTTAAGCCTCCTTCAAAACATACGCTGACCGGATAATGAGCTGGCAAATCTAAGTCAGAACTCGCTGTGATGAGTTTCCACTTCGAAAGTACTGATAATTGCATACAAGGATAACCGCTGTTGCAGGATCTTGAAACGCAACTATGTTCTATGCTCATGAAGACTGTAAATCATGTAATTTCCCACTGTATGCCTGACTATGGTGTGCGCGACTATAACGCGCCAGCGTACCATTTATCAGCGTCAGACATTCTTCTATCTCTCCGACCATCCAACGTCCGAATGTGCCTCCCGGTTTGACAGTGTGTAAGCCTCTGTTTGCATACCATTTTATCAACTCAGTCTGTCCCGGCCTGCCATAGAGCCCCGAAGATTCTGCGATCAGGCGCACGATACTACACCCCGCTTCTTTGCCAATTTCCATTACTTTTTTCAATACACGCACCCCGGCCCCTTGTGTGAACCGATCAGATATAAGGTCCATTATTTCCAGTATTCTTGCTCCCTCATATTCAAAGACTTTGTACTTTAGCCGCCCTTCTTTAACCTGTAATATTTTCCCCTCACCCGTCAAGTCACTAGATAGTTCTTCGGCATATTTGGCGTATTTATGCATTGATTTTTGTATGCTTCCGTTTGGTATAATTCTACTTTTTTTTTGCATGAAACAACTTAATGCCCTCCTGTGGCCATTCCCTTTCAGAATCTTACATTGTGCATACATACCTGCGTCCTTTTATAGTTTATATTGCTTTTGACATGATTTAACTTACAACTTGGTTTTCGACTTCAAACGATTCTGGCCGCTCCCCCAAGCCATAACACTGTGCCATATGCTGTTATTATAAATTTCTGAGGAGGGTAAAATTGGTATTTAATCTGAAATAATTGAACTTTTCTCTGACTTTCTCTACCATTCTTTCAAGAAAAGCACAGTGTCAAATATCAGTTTCGACAACACAAAATTATGACCTCCATATCTACTCAATACGCACATAAACTAACGCTTCATTGTCGAGAACACATTGCTCCGTGTTTGCTTCCTAATAAATACCAATCAATACAGATGATTAACCAATCCCATCTTGCAAAATCGATTTAAAGTAAGAAAAAATGCAATGGGACAACATCATGAGACTTTACCAACCTAAGCCCGGCAAAGGTGCCCGACCTCAAAATGCCAGGCTGACATTTCGTAATCGCGCAATCAAAAATGTAACACCTGACACAGATGATATTTCAACGATAAAACCGACAACACAGTGTATGTTTCTCGATCTTAATTTGGAAAAAGCCACGAAGATAAGCGAAGCACTCAACAAAGGCCAAAAGTTCTATCATGCAACCAGCAAGTATAATGCGCTATCCATCATCCAAAATGGCATTCAAACAAACAAGTACCGGGGATTTTATACAAGCTTGAACGAGGCCGATGCGATTGCGTGGGGTAAACAGACAGACGGTAATGAAACTCAACATCAGGTCAATGCGAAGTTCGTTAAGCGCGCAGGCATGAATAAGTACGAGCAAAACTTGATCAAAAATTATCTCACAGTCATGGAGTTTACTCTGACATCAGATGCAACAGGTCAAGATGGCGGTTTGCCAATCAAACAGGACTTCACAACATGGTCGTCTGTGTATGGAAAAGAAGTCTCGTGGTCTCCCAAAGGCGCAACCAAATTAAAATTAACAAACATCAGAGAAATTAAGGATAAGGTGTTTGATTAAGTCCCAATAATCAAACTGCCAATACAAGCCACCCTAAAAGATACCAATGAAACCCTATCTAATACCAAGCCCCGCTCTTACCTTCTGCCTATAGTAAAAAACACCAAACAGACAGGAGGTTAAATGACACGATAACGCTTTATCGATCCCTGAATTAGCCACAGCCTGGCCTGACATCGCAGATCCCCATGAAGCCAACAGGTTTCAAAGTGTTGTGTTGGAAAATGGGGCTGACAAAGTATGGGCTGATTAAATAGCTCACAGGCAATCACAACAATCACTTGTATCTACTTTAAACAGGATTAAAGACATGTATAAACATGCAATGAAACAGAACAGCGTGATTATTAACTCTGTTGCTCAGAACGTGCTTAAAAATAAAAGAAGAACCAGACTTTTAAACAATCCGTCTCTCACAGAGATATCCGCAAAGGCAAGAGACAGCAACACTAATACCCCCTTGCAAAAAACAGCACAAAGAATGCTAAACGGATTTTCACTGGGGCCAGACACGGGCGCAGATCGTCTCGGGCAGTCTAACCTGGATGACATGCGTGAAGAACAGAGGCAGCTTGAAGCGCAGCGCGCCGCTGAGCGACAGAGGATTGAGGCACTGCGCCTTGCAGAATTGCAAAGACAAGCAGCAAGAAGAACAGCAGCCGAAAACGCGTTTGCTCAGATGAGGTATCAACTCAGTGGCAATGCAAGAGGTGCCTGGAATGCAATTGAAGCCGAATTAGCGCTCGGTGGTGATGAGCCAGGCGCTGCGCTGGCATACCGCATTGTTAACGAGTACTTAGACACGGTTGACGGCTCAGTGAACGCTGACCGAGAACAATATGGCGGCGCGCTGGGATACTACAGAAGATAAGTTATATGCAACTATTGCATACACCAAGTGCGATAGAACAAGGGCTCAGAAGCTATCAGGGCCCTCTGTAATTAAGCTGTAATAACTCACAGCACCAAATTCCTCTAGCCTTTTGGGGTCATTTATCGTCAACCCCGTACAGATTAAGGATCAAAGTCAGATGAGGGCCGTGTTTTATCCAGATAACATCGCATCGTTTACACCAATCTGGCTACTCCTCAGTGTACAGCAACAGTCGTCACTAACCCTGTTCGTAATGTCAATAAAATCGGGGCCTTTGGAGGACATAAATCGACCTGCCGAGCGGCACGCAAAAAACGATATCGACGCCAATTCAGGTTCAATAAACGCGTTCGGCCACGCTGGACATCACTCATCACCATTTATCAAAAGTATATAATGTACGCCAAAAGGAGCTTATCATGAGCACAAAACAAGTTGTCGGATATTTTAATGGCTGGGTCACCCAGGATGAATTGAGTAGTAGAATTGAAGGGTACACCCACGTTTTATTTTCATTCTGGGTTGACCCAGAACAAGGTGTCGCCGGCGCTGCCGAAGCCGCAGTAGCTAACAACAACGCACTCATCAAGTATGTTCAGTCACAAGGCAAGAAGTGCATGCTTGCTGCGGGTGGCGGTACCTATACACCGGATTTCGGTAATACAGATAACGCCCGGGAATATGGACTTGCATTGGCTAAATATGCACTGGATCATGGCTATGATGGCGTCGACTTTGACATCGAAAACATCTACGACTTTGCTACCAGCTTACCCTGGCTCGCAGCTGCTACCAATGCAGCCAGTCAATACGCCAGTGAAAATCAAAAATCACTGATTATTAGTCACGCACCTCAGGCTCCATACTTCCATGCACAGGGCCAAGCTGGCTATGGTCAGCTGGAGGCCATGACTCAGGGTTGTATTAACTTTTATAATATTCAGTACTACAACCAGGGCAATGATGCTTATCAGGCCTATGATACATTTAACAAAATTTTCCCGGAAACCTACGATGGTGCTGCTAATAATACCGCCATCGAAAGTATCTCGGCGAACGGCATTCCTGGCGAAAAACTCATAGTTGGAAAACCAATCACCAGCGCCGATGTAGGTAGCGCTGGTGCTACCGGCTATATCAGCGAAGATAAACTGGCCGCCATTCTGTTTGAGGCTCAGAAACAAGGTATTTCATTCGGTGGCGTAATGGGCTGGAAGATTGACAGCGATATCGATGGTCAATGGGGTAAAGCAATGAACAAGACCCTGAATAGCTAAACTTAACTTATTCGATAGTCGAGTAAGTCATGGGTCTCCCGTGTATTTGGAGACCCTTTTTATTTTGGGGTCGAATGAGGCTTTCTACCGATCGAAAAGCGGCTTTTACCAAGTTGGTAAAACCAGCCTCTCGTATAGTTAAAACAACCAATCAGGTTACTTGGTTTTTTCATCGTTATTCCCAACCAACTTAATAAAGAGAATTTAATATGAGCACGAATAAACCTACGGGGTCCAAAGACGATCCCAGCTATGTCAGAGTGACCAACTTACCCGATCCAGACCTGGCGTTTTCGATGCAGGCGACGGCCCACGCCAAAGGCTTTATCTATAATGGTACCATCACGCCTGGTATCGCTGAAAAGTACAAAAGTGAAGGTAACAGCTTTTGCATGCGAAACCTGAATACAGGAGACAGTGATTGGGATGTACCACTGAGTGCGCAAGAAACCAATCGAATTACCGGCCCCAGCAGCAAGCATGGATACGGCTTGGCGTTAATGCCTGTGTACAACCTAGATGTATCCAAAATTCCTGCTTCTAACGATGCCGCATCCGTCATTGCCACACAAGTACTCGATAAACTCAGTGCAGCCTTGATCCCAATCGGCACCACAGTGTGGTTACAATTGCTCAGTAGTGAGAATGGCGCGAAATCGGACCAAATCCGCAATATCGAGCATCAAATCTTTCAGTCCGGCTATTCTGTTGGCATTCTGGGAGACGAAGTTCAACAGCAACAGCAAACCAACGGACGCGTGCTGGAGTCCACTTATACCCCCTTTGAAGATGCCAGCAATGGTACTTCTGTTCGTTCAATTTCGATAGGGGACAATACGGGTGCCAACCCCATTTACTGGGCCATTCAGTAAACTTTGCTCTAACTCGCTGAGCAGGAAGGAACAGCCTTTCCTGCTCTTAGCGCAGGCAATAAAGCGTGAATATAGCTTTAAAGTATGTTGTTCAACCGGGTGATTCAGTGGCCACCATTTGTATGTCAATTCGGGGCAGCGCAGGCATAACCCCTGCCGACATAACACATCTTAACCCTGCCCTCTCAACTCAACCATTAGTGTCAAACATCACTATCAGGATCCCTTTTTATAGAGCAAAGGGGAGCTATCCGATGAGAATTACAAAGGGCGTTACATTGCAAAGCATTTGTGACGGGCTGATACAGGGCGCTGGTGTGCAACCTATGGACTTAATTGAACACAATCAACATCTCGGGCTTTACCCATTATTGCCCGATAGTGTGATACTGATCCCATCCATTACTCGTGATACAAGTTGGGCAAATCCAGCCAATGTAATGCATAAATCACTATCAATTCAGTCAGTTTTACCAAAAAAAACCTGATAGCTACTGAGCCCGGAATCAGCAGTTACCGCTAAAGTATGACACGCTTTGTGATACTTATGAGGAATATGCTATGTGGCAACCCGCGATCAATGATTCAGAAAACACAATGTCTCTTGCACAACTCAATGCCATGACCTTAGAACAGGAATGTAACTGGCTGGAACGCATGATTCAGTATCGGGTTACTCAATATTTTGGCCCCCTGGAAAAAAATGCAGAGACAGCACGTACCATATTGCCCAATGCCATTCACGAGACACTGCCAGTACCGCCCTCATGGAGCAACACAGAGACGCCTTTCTCAGGCTTTATGCATTCAAAGCACCCTAACACCACTGAACGACTGTTAATCATTCTGGCGCTGGTTCCGATAGTGAAACCTCTGCTGTTTGATGTATTCATGTCAGTGAATGAGCAAACTAACCGGCCCTTTACTGAATTTGGTGTTGTAGAGACTCAGGGCAGCCTATTGGCTACGGGGGCCACCGCCGCTTTTTTGCTAAGCGGGACCCAACTGAGCACACAATTAGAGGTTCTGGAGCAGCTAAATACCAGCACACTCCTCAAAAGCATATTGCGCCCGGAGCCAGATCAGGCTGAACGCCCTGTGTTACATACCGCACTCACACTGAAGCCCGAATATGTGCAACTGTTTACCACAGGTGAGCCTTACCAGCCAGAAACCAGTCATCACTTTCCGGCCAGCCTTGTAAATACTGTGCTTGAATGGACCGATTTAAAACTCCCCGAGACCACCAGTGCACAGCTCAATGAAATCGTAGATTGGGTGCAGCATGGCGAGACGCTGCGTTCACACTGGAAAATTGGCCGACAGATCAGACCCGGGTATCGGGCACTTTTCCATGGTCCACCAGGCACAGGTAAAACCCTCACCGCCAGTGTACTGGGTAAGGCACTGAATAAAAAAGTGTATAAAGTAGACCTGTCGCTCACTACCTCAAAATACATAGGCGAAACAGAAAAAAACCTCGAACAGTTATTCAGCCTGGCAGAGCACCGAGATTGGATCCTGTTTTTTGATGAAGCCGATGCACTGTTTGGTAAACGTCTGCAAACCAGCTCATCAAACGACCAGTTTGCCAACCAAAACGTTGCCTACTTATTGCAACGTATCGAACACTTTAACGGCGTTGTGATCCTTGCTTCCAATTACAAAGACAACATAGACGATGCGTTTTTCCGTCGTTTTGAGTCCATTGTGGAGTTTCAGGCTCCAAAAGCAGAGCAACGCTTAGAAATATGGCAAAGCGGACTGTGCGCCAAATCTCGTTTGTCACCAGATGTATGTCTGTCCAAGCTCTCGCAGCAATATCCGCTCAGTGGCGCCGACATCATTAATGTGCTGCGCTTTGTCTCGCTCAGACTGTTAGCACAGAACCGTAACGAGATACAGCTTGAAGATATCAAAGACGGGGTGGCTCGCCTGTCAGATCATCAAACCCAGTTAAGATGGTAAGAGTGTGAGCAAGGTCCACATTGAGAGATGCGCATCGTGATCTCAATACACGACGCCTCTTTTGCACTAATCGTAACTTTTACCAAGTTGGTAAAAGCACCCAGAGGTATAGTTAGAAACGCCAACACCTGTTGGAAATGTCAATTGAGTTGCTAGCCCTGTTGCGTGGAAATATGGAGCCCCGTATCAGGGCTACTTTACTTCTCTGTCAATATTCATAAATACTCAACCCGGACAAGCCTGGTAATAAAAACCGACGATACACTGTTAAAACAGAGTGCCTGAAATGTCATGAAATATACCATTAGCTCAATAAGTTAAACCAAAACAAGCGCATCACAACAGGCTAAATTATTCCTTACTTATTAACGCAAAACAGCAACTAACCATTAAGGAATAAATCAATGGCATTTCCAACTTCAGTTAACGACCAAATCACAGATTCTGTTACTCAGGCTAATGTAAAAGTGCTTGGTGATGCGCCAGCAATGTCAATGGGTAACCTGTTTCAGGCCACCTCTCAGGCACTCGCCAACGCAGCACATAATGCAACCACTGCACAGCAACAAATGGCTGTAACCGCACAGGCCGCGACAACCATGGGCGTCACCACTCTATATTCAATTGACACCGCAACAACAGGGATTGCGACTACAAAGATCCTGGGCAGTTAATCATTCTCAAGACCTGTATTTAACCGATTGAATGTAGTGACATTGTCACTCAGTGAAGTGCTGAGCTCCATCAGCACTTCTGCACTCCCAGAGAGAAGATTATGAATGAATTGAATACTGACGGCGCAGCTGTTGACCCACCTTCCCAGCCTGAAAATAACTCAGTTGTGCAGCAAAGCAATCCAGAGGTTGAGCTAGACACTCAGTTGGGCGCAGAGCAAACGCATGACACAATGAGCGAACCATCACAAAACAACGAACTGCCTGTTCAGCGCCAGCCAGATGAACAGCAGGCAGAGAAAACACTGCAAGGTAACTCCTATGACTACATTTATGCACTGGGCCAGGTAGACATAGTATTTCCCAACGAAGGGATAAAGCGACAATTTCTCAGTGCAGCGATGGAGTTAGGTGTTGACGAAAAAGCCTACTACGCGGTATTTACCAACCTCTCGCAACCGATTGATAGCCCCTCAAGAAACAAGTATTTATATCTGGCAGAGCAAGTAGACTGGGTATTGTCAGTCAAGCAAGTGCACAGCTATGTGTTAAACCCGGCTGCGCCCGCCGAGTTACAAGCGCTGATTGAGGCATTGCAGCCCCCCAAAAATACGCTGGAACCAGTTTATACCTGTGTGATTGGCCATATCACCAGCAGCCATAGCGCGTTGGACTTACCAGAAGTTGTCTGTCAGCAAATCTATCATCACACCTTATCTGAGCTACACCATACCATTCAAAAAATATCGAGGGCTGAGACCAACGCCATTCAGGACGTCATCAGAGAGCTGGAAGTGGAACCGAATCCGGGTCGTAACGATTTCGACAGAGCCAAAAACTTCATTGCCTTTCGATACCCCGATATCTATGCACAAACGCATAAAATGCACGCTGGGTCCAATTCGCTCCCCAGTGCATCTCTTGTCAGTATCACGTTCAGCCGGTTTGATGCGTTGTCTGATCACCGGATAGTAGATATCACTCTGACTTACAAAGAAAATACCTCAACCAAACACCATTATTATTTCTGTCGGGTCGATGTCAGTGGCCTGTATCCATTTATCAATACAGAAATACAGTCATTCCTGCCGCTTCAGACTATATAGCGACAGATTTTCGGCTAAGGAAACCCATAATGAATACGCCTACTAACCATTTAGCCCCTGTGCAGCGCATTGCAGAGTATGATAGCGGTGAGCTTGTCTATGCAATTGGCAAAATACAGCCCAGCTTCCCAACCTTAAACCTCGAAAAACAATATGAAGCTGCGGCACAATCAATCAAAGCCAACCCGGACGATTTTCACACCGTATTTAATTACCAGGTAAAGACTGACAATCAGCCACAACTGACCTATCGGCCATTTTTATACCTGGCACAACAGGCAACCTGGGTACTGACAATTAACCTGGTCGATACTTACGTCCTCATCCCCGATACGCCAACCCAGCTGGATGCGCTCATCAATACCACCAGCCAGACGCAAACAGCCTACATTGTTAATGGCCAAATGACCGGGATCGATGTCCCTTATTACGGCGATGGCACCGCCTTGCCTATGGTCTGTGTTAAGCACCTGATTAACAGTGCAGATATCACAGCACCGACATTAACGGACGGCCAACACGCTAACAGCCAATTGCCATTACCCGCCCTGAAACCCAATGTGGGTTTAAGTGCTAAAGACAGGGCCAGTAACTATTTTTTAAGTCATTTCTATCAGATTGTGGTCACTAACGAGCGGACTTTATTGTTGAAGGATGTGCAAGCTATTCATGTTCAGCCTTCAAATGCAGAACCTGTGCGGCAGAGTTTTGAGTTTATCCTGACCAATTCAGAGCGTATGCGTTACGCCTGTAGCATTGACGTCACCAATCAGTATCCTTTTGTCTCATCGCGGCTTTCGCCGTTTGCAAAAAGTAATTAAGGAGGCCATATGACTCTCACTATTACAGAACAGCAAAATACGCCATTACTTCACACTCAGACAGCGCAGCGTATGTTTGTAGCAGATCCCAATACACACACGCCACTACAAAGTACCCAGTTTGCCTATGCCGTTGGATTTATAAACGCCAAGTTCCCCAATCTAAACCTGGAAAAAGAACTCTATCAGAATAGCCTGATGGGCAATAACGAAACCCAGTTACCTATGCTCGAGAACATCAATGATGACATCGCATTACAACGATTAAACCGAAATAACCAGCTATACCAAACACTGTTTAAAGGGCTGAGCCTGGCAAAAAACCGTTATATTGCCTCTGGCATGCAGTGGCTGTTAGACAATCGGTACAATGAACAAATGTATACCCTGCTCATCCCAACCGATGAACTGCTTACACAGTGCATTACAGCACTTGGGCGGACACAAAATGATGAAGCGGCGCAAGTAGTGGTTATTGGGCAAGTGCAGCCCCTCAACACCATACTGGTACAGGCCATAGTGCCAGTCAGTGCACTCCCATTTGGTGAGCTGTCGCATGGAGATAACCATGGCAAAGAACAATTTCAAAATCTGGTAACAGAGATCACGTCGCTCGATATATCCGCCGGCGATACCGATGCAGCGCGCGCACTCAATTATACGCTATACAACAATCCGACTATCTATCAGCAATCTTACCATTTATGCTATCAAAGCCGCCGGGACGGCCCAAACCCCAATGGCTACCAGTTAGTCAATGTGAATGTAGAAACCAGCCAAAGTGGCGACAGATTAGTCGCGGACGTGATTTTTACCTATCAGGGTATTAACACAGGCGCGATGCAATTCTGGCGCAGCAGGGTTGATGTTACCGGAGAATATCCGTTTATGGTGTCATCCTGGGAGCAATACTTGCCCAGTGACACAAATTGAATACAATATGATAAATCGAGTGACAGGAAAGCGTGCAACGATGAGGCAGGTGCTCTCCTGCGCTTTAGAGCAAAACT
The DNA here is from genome assembly GCF_030125445.1 of Pseudoalteromonas ardens. Lineage (NCBI taxonomy): Bacteria > Pseudomonadati > Pseudomonadota > Gammaproteobacteria > Alteromonadales > Pseudoalteromonadaceae > Pseudoalteromonas > Pseudoalteromonas ardens. Next base: position 128,956 of record NZ_JASJUV010000001.1, on the reverse strand, counting down.
GCGGGTGTTTTCAGCCTGGCAACGACAGCCTGTTCACACCGAACTATCAGCAAAATGCGCAGCGGCTTTTTGCTGCGCCATGTTTTTTGCCTTAGGCTAATTTGGCAGCAATACCCGCTACATGCTGCCCCTGGAACTTAGCCAGGGCGAGTTCTTTATCTGAAGGTTGACGACTGCCATCAGCCCCCGCAATACAGGCAGCCCCCAATGGTGAGCCGCCTCTGACTTCTGAGATATCCGTTAACTCAACCGCTGCATAAGGTAACCCAACCACCACCATACCGTGATGGAACAAAGTGGTATGAAATGACTGTATGGTAGTTTCGTTACCGCCACCAGTGCCCGTTGAAGTAAACACACTGCCCACCTTCCCAATCAGTTTGCCTGCCGCCCACAAACCTCCGGTTTGATCCAGAAAGTTGCGCATTTGCGACGCCATATTGCCAAATCGCGTGGGGGTACCAAAAATAATGGCATCATAACCTTCGAGTTCTGCTGGAGTGGCAATCTCAGCCGCCTGATCCAACTTAACCCCGGCATTCTTAGCTACCTCTTCCGGCATTAACTCAGCAACACGTTTAACGGTTACCTCAACACCATCGACCGATCCAGCTCCCTCTGCAACGGCATTTGCCATGGTTTCGATGTGGCCATAGCTTGAATAATATAAAACCAGTACTTTTGTCATCTTCATTTCTCCATGTGCTGTTGAAGGGCTCCCCAACAACCATTGTTTTAACCAACTAAACATGTTTGATTACTTCTTTCGTTAAGTATAGGCATGCAGGCCTGTAGACCAATGACATGATTACATAGCTGATTAAGAACGTAATTACGTAAAAAGTGATAGGTTTGTTCTAATAAAAAGAATGTTTTGTCGCATCCCGCCACTTATCTACAAAGCCATCTAAGCAGCCTGGGACGATATGTCAAAATCACAACAAGCGTAAACACGACCATAGTTGCACTCCCAAACCAGTACACAAGTCCCCGTGACACGCCCCAGACAAAAACACAGACAAACAAAGCGATCAGGTTTAAACCCGTGCCACTGATGCGCAATAACCACAACCGCTGCTTAGACAAGTGTACAGATGGAGCGGCAACCCGACTAAAGTTACGCTGCATTGCCACGCAGAGCAGCGCAAAACCGAGCAACAATATCATCAGTATCGAAGTGATCAGCATACTAACGGCTCCTTTTTAGCCACAGTGGAGCTTCTATGTTTTCGAGAAACGACGGTCGCCGCCAATCCAAAGCAGCCCGCAAACAACCACATACTGAGATCAAAACCGAGCATCAACCAGTCTGCGTTCAACAGACTGGTTATGACACTGTGGTGTGTAGTGAGCATATTGACTAGAGGAATAGCAAAATAAACCAGTGCTGCGCTCCAAAGCAAAGTTGACCACTGCTCCGGGCTCCGATTGATTAAACAATACAGACAGCACAGCCCCCATGCTGCAAACAACACATGCATCTCCCAGGCAGCCCGGTCTGGCATATCAGGCGCAAGCAGTCGATTGCTTAGAAAATAACAGCCAATCGCAATTGGCAGACCCAGCAAAGCGCCTCTGTTTAGTCTGACGATTAAAGTAATGAGTAATGAAGGTGTGACCTCTTTCATCACCTGCTTTTTTAGCCAGATGATCATTCCGGAGGCAATCATCGCCGCACCAAATAACCCACAGAGAAAATACACCCAGCGCAAATAAATATCGGCAAACAGGCCTTCGTGAAGATGCTCAAGCAGGTCATACACAGCCGCAGCCCGTCCGGCTTTGCCGGTAGCTATCTCAACTTCAACCCGCTCTGCGCGGGCGTGGTACTTGAGCAATGAGGCAAACTCAACCCCTTCACTGGTTTCAAACCAGATCTCTATGTGTTCAGTGTCAGTACCCCTGCCAATGACACCGACAAAGTTGACCGCCTGATCGGTCACTCGCCGTTTTGCATCAGACAGTGCCGTATCTACAGTTAACTGGGCTGGCAAAATCTCAGTGTTTAGGGTGGTGTAATCCTCCAGCTGAGAAGCATCATAAAACTGACGATGCATTTGCCTGCCTTCACCATACTGGCTATCAATGACCTTGGACATGGTCACTCCCATGAGCAACATAACGCCGCTGTAGGTGATCATTAAATGAAACGGCAATGGCAACACACTGAAGACATTGTGAATATCCAGCCAGGAACGCAGGCCTTTTGCACTTCGAAAAGTAAAAAACTCAGCAAAAATCTTCCTGTGAATGATCACCCCGGTCACCAAACCAATTAACATGAGCATGCCTGCCAGGCTGGTCAGGATATAACCCACCAGCGGCGGCACGTAATGCAAGTTATAGTGCAGCCGGTACAGAGTTTCTCCGCCACTAGTATCCCGGATAGACGTAATGTCTCCCGTATATGGGTCAAGCGGCTTCTCATACCATTGACGACGGACCTGTTTCTCTGGGTCGCCGGGCTGTAACCAGGAGATTTCGATGTAAGGATCCCGCGAGGTAGGCAGGCTCACATACCACTGAGATGCATCATCAGCGTGTTCGCCAAGCTGTGCCATCGCCAAATCAATGGCTTGTTTGTCCGAAACATCATTGCTTATGACAATTTCGGGCTTCATCCAGCGGTCAATTTCGTTTTCGAAATAACCGACGCTGCCAGTCACAAAGATAAAATACAATAACCAGGCAAACACCACGCCGCTCCAGGTGTGCAGCCAGCCCATGGACTGTCTAAACCTTGCTTTCATAGTGCCTCCGATACAGAAAGTAAGTGGATTAGGCCATACAGCAAGGCTATTAGCGTCGATACCAGCAAAGTTGCACGCCATGCCGTTCTGACTGTAAATACACTGATCACGACCAGTGTATAAACAACAAAACTCCACATCATACCGGCAACGATGCCATCCACTTTGTTATCCCCGGGTAATTGAGAAATGGCTATGGCGGCGAGGTTAGCAATCGCAAATCCGCCAACCAGGGCAAGTAATACCCGCCAGCCAAGCGCAAAGGCTTGAACAGGCTTTGCTGATAAGCTCATGATATTAAAACCATAATATAAAGAAATAGGTGCCATCTCAGCCACAGTCTAAACGAGCACTATGGCTGAGATGATTTGAGGTTAGAACTGATAGGTCAACGTCAAACGAATATCACGACCGGCTTCTTTGATACCAACCACGTTTTCATAGCCAGGGATATGACCATAGTCGGCGACACTGCCGTGACTGCGATATGACTCATCGAGTAGGTTCTGAACAGACAAGTCTACTTTTAATGCCTCAAACGGCGCATAGCTGATATAAGCATCAACCAGTTGATAGCTTGGCTTGCTGATGGTTTCCAGTTCAGTGACCCAGCCCAGCTCCATAGAGCGATGGAAAACCTCGATATCATTGAGGCTTGCGACATAGTTATAATTCCAGCCCAGTTTGATCTGTTCATTCAGGTGGTAGTTAAAATTAACATTGACCGAATCGCCAACCGCATTCCCCAACCCGCCATATTCATAAGCGGCCATATCGATACCATTGATTGTAACGGGTTTAGTCGAATCCGGGGCTGCCGGATCTGGCAAGTTAAATACGGCATTATTCAGTTCAACATCATTGTTGTTGTAGCTGATAATCACATCAAAATTATCCGCCTGATATCCGGCAACCAGCTCAAATCCTTTGCTTTCTAACTCACCGATGTTTTCATAAAAAACGCCCTCTCGGCCTTTAAACTTGTCAAACACCACATCATCTATGGTGCTGACATACAGTGACGCTTCCAGCATCCAGGTGCCATCGTTGTATTGTAAGCCCAGTTCAGTATTTTCAACCTCTTCAGGATTCAGGTTTTCATTGGGTGTTAACTCACCGACTGTAAAGGCATCAGCCACCTGCCTGCCACGCAGGGCTTCGGCGTAACCCACCGACAGCTTGAGGTTGTCAGCAAGCTCGTACACAAGGCCGACGTTTTTACTGATCCCATCCTGTTTTTCCGTTGAAAATGCGTTGCTGGTTGTCACTGGGTTGCCATTGGCATCTTTTTCGATAACCCAGACACCATCCACTTTCACCCAGTTAGCATCAATACCGCTGTGATCGAGTTCATAACTGTCATGACGCAAGCCAAAACTCAACAGTAAATCGTCGCGCAATTGCCAGTGATCCTGCACATAGAGCCCAGTCACTGTGCCATCTTCGTCATAAATGCCGCCAAAATCGCCATAAGACTCAGAGTCTACTTTGTCATTTTTGCGCTCGATACCATATGTCACGGTGTGCATACCGATATCACTGGTATTGCGAATATCAAAGCCGGTCGTTTCAATCGACGCATCCCAAGTATATAACTCACGTTTAAATGATGACTCGGTCTGATAAACTGTGGTTTCTAAATTGACCAAAGCGCTGTGATACCAGGTATGGTTCAGAACCAAAGTTTCGCGCTCCCCCCAGGATGAAAACAAAGGATCGGTTTGTAGCGGTGCCCAGTTGGTTTGCTTACCAAATTTACCTTCTTCTTTGCGGCGCTCAAAACTAACAACCAACTCCTGATTGTCAGTCAGTTGCGTGTTAACTTTCACAAAACCCAGGGTCTGATCAGCAGCAGTGCCCGGAATTTCCTGACCATCTCCATCTTCCATGTTCTCCCGGCTAACAGTGACATACGAGGCCAGCACACCTATCGAATCGGTGACTTTACCGTAGAAAGACACACTTTCTTTGTGACCATCATTGGTGAAATAACTCGCTTTAACTGTACCGCCAAATCGTTCACTGGCCTTGAGTAAATCATCAGCACTTTTGGTTTTAAAACGAATCGCACCGCCTACGGCGCCTGAACCTGCCGTTGCCTCACCAGCACCCGCTTGCACTTCAACGCTACGCAACAACTCAGGCTCTATTGCAACCCGGCCAATATGGTGGAACAAGGTACTGGTTTGCGGCGCACCATCCACCGTGACATTCACCATGGAATCTTCCAGACCCCGGACAAAAATCTTTTGTGCAATCCCCAAGGATCCGCCGACCGTAACCGACGGAGTATGGCGAAAAACGTCTTCCAAGTCGTTCGCCTGATAATTTTCTAACACCTCAGGCGTGATCTCTGAATTGGTTGTGGCACCAACGACCGCGATCCGCTCTATTTTCTGCTCGTCCGTGTCATCGCTAGTCTGCGCAGCATAAACGCTGGTTCCAAAACAGCTCAGGGCAACCGAACAGGCTAATAAACTTTTCTTAAACAAATGATTTTTATGTGGGGCAAATGGCATGATTTACATCTCAGTCAAACAACAAGTTAAAAGTCTAAATCGGAATTATTGTCATTTAGACTTTTCAGGCAATCACTTTTACAACTGTTACATTTGAGAAATGGGAATCATTATCGTAACCAAAAGACCACCAGTGCTGGGGTTATGTGCCGAGATACTGGCCCCCACACTCGCCAGATGGCGCTTTGCCAACGCCAGACCCAGACCAAAACTGTCATTTTCTGCAAGACGGGCATTATCAACACGAAAAAATGGTTCAAAGACTTTCTCAAGAAACACCTCTGGGATACCAGGCCCCTGATCCTGAATTTGAATGCAATACTGCTCAGTTTGCTGTGTCAGCGTGACCTGCACATGCTTGCCCACCGGTGTGTAACGTAGCGCATTGCGAATGACGTTTTCTACGGCAGGACACAAAGCACGGTGACAGCTGTTTTGTACAATGGCATTAGCGGGTGGATCGAAAATAATACACCTGTCGGGAAACTCGAACCTGGCATCCTCCACCAGCACATCGAGCAAATCCACTAGGTCGACGTTCTCTCTTTTTAGTACTGGTTTTTCATTTTCCAACCAGGCCAGTGTCAATGAATCTTCGACGAGTTTACGGATCTGAGCAGACTCGCGCGCGATCCGCGCAAGGTGTGTCTGAGCATCATCCACATCAAAACTCTCTACCGCAATGTCGAGACGAGTAAGCGGCGTGCGTAACTCATGAGACAGATCGGCAATGAGCTGTCGCTGACTGGCAATCAACTCACCAATTTTCGCCGCCATCTGGTCAAAGGTGGCAGCCAGGTGGGCAAACTCATCGTTGCGTTTTCCCAAATATCTGCCCAGCCTGACCTTAAAGTTACCCCGACTAAACGCCGATGTGGCACTGTCCAGCTTACGTAGTGGAGTAATAATGTGCTGATAAAGTAATACTGACAGCACAGCTAATACCCCCATCGGGATCAGGACCTGAAGCAAAAACTTGGTAGTTGCCCAGTAAGTACCGGGGCGCATCCTGCTCGGTAGCTTTATCAGCAAGCTGGCATTGCTGTGCTCAAAGGGCAACTCCATCACCGGATTTGCGGAAAAATAGAGATGAATCTTCCACTCTATACTGCGCCCAAAATGGTAAGTACCGACAATGTCTTTGTCTATTGGTTCGCCAGCAAGATGGATCGCCCTGAAACTGGCGACTGATGCCCAGGTCGATTCTTCCACCATTAGTTGCGCTAACCAGGCATTCAGTGCCTGGGTATCATCTGCCATATAGAGTTGTTCGGACTTGATGCGCCACTGTGTCAGCTCTGCACGATCCGCTTTTGCAATCATGCTCATGCTTTCTTCTGTTTTTAATGTCAGTGCATGTAACAGATAGAAAAATGCCACTAAGCCCGTTGCCACAATAATGCATAACTTCCAGAGAAATGTGCGCTTCATTTAAAACAGTACCCTTGACCATGTACCGTTTGCAGCCGCTCGCCAAACCAGTTGGCATCATTGAGTTTTCTGCGTACCCGGCTTAAATGCATATCCAGGCTACGATCGTATGCGCCAAGCTTTTTGTTCAGTACCGACAGATAAAGGTCAGCTTTAGGGACTATGGTATTTTGCTGTGACATGAGTGCCCACAGCAGTTTGAACTGGATCGGCGTAAAATCCAGCGGCTTGCCATGCAGCGTTATAGACTGCGTTTGCAGTGCGAGCCTGAGACCATCCACAGTAATTTCAGACTCAGTGATGGGTGCAGTATTACCGTGACTGCGCTTTAACAGGCGCTCAATTCTCAATAATAATTCTGTTGCGTTAAACGGCTTTGCTACATAGTCATCCGCACCGTGACTGAGGCCCACAATTCGTTCTTCTTCTGCACCTTTAGCAGAGACCATGATCACTGGCTGCTGGCTCGATTCGCGTAGTTTTTGTAGCAAAGTCACCCCATCAAGTTTAGGTAGCATTTTATCCAGCAGGATCAAATGGTGCTGCTGAGTCCTTGCCACTTCAAGTCCGCGTTCACCGTCAAAGCATTGATCTATGTGATAGCCCGCCTTACGCAATAAACCAGCCAGGTAGGCGCTTAACGTACTGTCGTCTTCAATTAAGAGTATTTTATGTACCAAACAACTCCTCCCGATAATAAAAATGATAATCAGTTGCAGGTGGCTATCATAAGGACTGAAACTATAAATGTAAATTGTACGCACATGAGGAATAGTGATGTTTGCGCAACTAGCAGATGCGCTTAGCTGTAATAGGATGTAATCGTGCAGAAGTTAAGACTGAACCATAATAACAAGGCACTTTACAACCCCGACAAGGAGTAAGCTCATGGCATTTCCTACCGCAGTAAACAATCAAATCACAGATTCCGTCTCTCAGGTTAATACCAAGGTACTAGGAGACACCCCGGCTGTCGCGACAGGCAACTTTATGATGGCTACAAGCCAGGCACAAACCAATGCTGCGCTCCCACAAAGGTTCTCCAGGACCCCAGTTGCTCGGGGGGTGAACATGTTGTATAGCATAGACACGGCTACGACAGCAGTAGGCACTAGCAGGATATTCAGATAAAATAACTATGTGATACAGAGACAGCATCAGGATAACGGTGGAAACAACCAACGGGCTAACCCTCCTGGTCTCAGCTGAACAAGATGAGATTTGGCCGTCTCACGCGATGGCAAACGAAATCACCGAGTCACTCGAACAGGTTAAATTTTCTTATCCATATCAACACATAGCACTACCCGGTGGCCACGATAGTTTTACCCGTGAGACCCAAAACCAGGTCAATCAGTTTCTAACCAGTGTCTGTAGCCAGGCTTTACAATTGGCTTTCGCACAGGTCCATATATCGTAACTAATTGGCTTTTTAGGCCAGTACGCTGAAGGAGATTGTTAGTCAATAGCGCAATCTCCTTGTCCACAACCCCCTTTTCTATTTAAACAAGCATATAGATCCCCCCTGCCAGTGGGGTTTACAGCTGAACAAATTAACGCTAGCTTCGTACCTGATAATGATAAAAAAAGGAAATGTGTGATGCGAAATCAGTTGCTTTTAATATGCGTAAGCGTGTGTTTGACGGCCTGTGGCGGCAGTGGGGGTAACAATGGCAATGAGAACACCCAACCACCGGGTTCAAGCCCTGTGTCTCCTCCAGATAATAACCGCTTACCAAACTCTCCCCAGGCGCGTCCCGATATCACATTTAATGAAGCACTGATTGAAGACGTAGAACACTTTGTCACGCTGGCACATTCAGTACAGTACTTTTATCCCTCTGAAGAAGTAAGCGCATCAGACTGGCCACTCTTTATTGCCGAAAGTATTGTCGAGCTAAGCCAGACAGAAGAGACAGCTCGTTCAGACAAGGGCATAGAGTTACTGAGACAAATCGCCCCCTATGTCACAACACAACAAGACCACTTGCCCACACTAGAGCAGCAAACACAAGTCATGGCCTGGCAACAAAATGCGCCTTTTTCTCAGCGTTTCTATGAAAGAGACCTGCGCTCAGGCAACTACGCCTCACTCAGTAACCAGCCGTATTTGCCCAACAACCGATATGCGACGCTGGACTACGGCCAGCAAAGAGTTTATGTCCCGTTGTACCTGCCCGCACAAACTCAGTTAACGGGCGATACGTTTTCTCAGGTCGGGCGCTGGCAACTGACAGAAAACTTTGAACATCCTGAAATATGTATGGCAACCGTCTCTGGCATGTGGGCCATGATCCAGCACTTTTGGCCTTATTTTCACCAGGTCGAACTGAACTGGACGCAAAGCCTTAAGCCATTATTAAATGCCTGTACTGAGTCGGACCTTACGCAAAGAAACACGCGCATTTATAGCGAATTTACAAAGCTCAATGACAATCACCTCAGTATTGTCTTACCAGACCCTCAGTTACCCCCGTTTGATTATTACATGCCCTTTTTCTTCGAAATTGTTGAAGGAAAAGCCATTGTTACGCGCACGGAGCAAAATAATCCGTCGGAAATCGAGATAGGCGACGAGATAATCTCCATTGACGGTGAAGCGGTGCAGGCTTATCTGCAAAACCGAACTGCTAGTTCTTTCTACAACCAACTACAAGGGGTTAACCGGGTTGCACGCATGCACTTTTACCAAACCTCTTCAACACCCGTTCGCTACGAGATAAAAAAGCCAGATGAGCGTGTGATCCAGCAAACCGTAACCCCGCTTAAGAGCGAGAGCTCTCTCAATTTCAGCGGTCTCAGATATGTGCCTCACAGCCCTGATGTGCTGGAGCCTTTAGGTGACAACATTTATCGTATTAACGTTTATAATGTCGAGCAGCAAGCCCTCAGCTCACTCAAGTCACAGTTGGCAGATGCCAAAGCCGTCGTGCTGGATATGCGCCATTACCCAACCAGTTGGCAAGGCTGGCAGGGGGTACTCAGTTGGTTTATTGAAACGGATGCCGTTAACAACACGCTTGCCCACTACTGGCAAGGCGCCCCTAATCAAACTGACGTGCAGATACAAAACCTGCCACAGACAATCCGCATCGCACAAGACGCACTGAATATTCCGGCAATTGCACTGGCCTCCAGGGAAAGCCAAAGTCAGAATGAGCATGCACTTGTGTTTGCCCGCGCTGGCGGAATAAAAGTCCTGGGTGAAGCCACATCAGGGATCAACGGGGAAATCTTCAAAGCGGATTTCTTTAACTTCTCGGATAACTTGTCTCGGGATAGTATTTTTGTCTTCACCAATATGCTTGCAAACCGACTCAATGGTGATCCCTTGATCAACGCGGGCGTCGAAATTGATATATGGGTACCCAGGACGATAGAAAGCGTCATAACACATCAAGATAACCAGCTGGAAGCTGCTGTGGAGTACTTAAAAGCGCAGCTTGAGTAAAACAACTTATTCAACAAGCTCAGTGCAGTCATCAAACCTTAAGATGAAAGCACTGAGCTTGATAGCTATCGGCTCACTTGAGCTGGATTACTGCCCGAGAGCGTTTACAGCACCAGCGCTGGCAGATAATACCGCTTTGATCAGACTTATTTATCATGCCCGCCAGATAGCTGAACCAGGTAGATCCCCATCTGCTCTTTTTACATCAAAGTGCGTATTGGATCTTATCTTTTTGTCTCTTTAGCCTGTCCAGCTGACGCGTATCATTCACTGACAGTTTAATGGCTTCGTTCACCGCTTCCAGTGCCCGCTGTGGTGACTCCTTGGCCATAAACACCCGGCTCAGCATAGCGTAAGGCTCTGCCGTATGCGGATAATATTGGATCCACTTATTTACGATGTATTCTGCCTCTTCAAGGTACGCTTTGACGACCAGGTAATTAGTCAGCCCCCACATTTCATTAAACTCAGGCACGACTTCATAGCCAAGGCGCTCGGACAACCCCTGGTAATGCGCATCAAATTTAAGTTTGTCTCCCTTTATCCGCTCACCTGTGATCCACCAATTACGAAATACGTAACGTACAGCATCATACAAACCAATATGCGCTATCGTCATATGATCCTCAGCCTCATAAAGACTGGCTTGCCAATTTAGCTGAGGACCAGCGTGCGCGTCCAGGCTCTTTCTGAGACGAATAAAATTAGGTATTTGTTGTTCAAATGGTGTATCCGCTTCGGTCGCTATGATGAGTGTTTTATCCAGCTTTAGTCGCGCAGGGTGTTGCTCAATAAAAGGCAGTAAGTTTTTGCTCCCCCACCCCATTGCCGGTGATAACGCAATATAGACATCAAAAAGTTCGGGAGCTGTCAGCATACTGTACAAAGTAAATAAACCGCCCAGCGAATGACCACTGAGTAGAGCAAAAGAGTTCGTTCGATAACGTCGCGCTACAAGCGGCTTAACTTCTGTACGAATAAAATTTAGCAGCGAGTGCTCAGCTGGGTTAACGATAACCTGACCGTCCGCGTCATACGGGCTAAAATCCCGGCTTCGTGAAGGCGTCTCTATTCCAACAACAATCATTTCAGAGATGCCCCCTTGCAGATAATGGATCATGCTTGCGGTATGCGTCATCTGTGCTCGTGCATCAGTCAGATACAATACCGGATAACGCCGATCCTGGTTTACCCTGTCAAAATAACCTGTTGGCAAAGAGATGTGCACCTTACGCTTTTCTTCGAATACGGTAGAGGTGATCTCTATCTCAACTTCTCTTTCATTACTCCAGCCTATGCCAGATACTAGTAACAATATCACCAGCCAAACTTGCTTCATTTTTGTTTACTCCATTGTGTTTATTATTAAAAAGCGCTTAAATACTCTCCCCGTGAGTATCCAAAGACGTTCAGTAGTGAGCACGCTAATGAATACAAGCGCCCAATGGGTGGCCTATTCGGGTTAGGTACTCCCAATGACTGCGCCAAGTAAAACAACACGAAGCAAGCTGGTTAGGCCATGCAGTTACCCCAATTTTTACCTTAGGAATTTCTTAGGTTCTATAATTCAATAAGTTAGGCATGGAAAAATTAACGCAGGCTTTTGTAATAAACGACATAGTTATTGATCCCCACCGCAACCAGGTGCAGCACCCGGATGAGATTTGCACGCTAGAACCAAAAGCAATGACCCTATTATGTATTCTTGCGGGACAACCCAATACCGTAATTAAACAAGAGTCCCTGTTTGACGCAATCTGGCCTGGGCGTGTTTTTTCGCCCAGTTCATTGCAACGGCTGATTGCGCTGGTTAGAAAAGCTCTCAGGGACAGTGCGAAATCACCTCAGCTCATTTTTACCCATGCCAAGCAAGGCTATAGCTTAGAAGCAACTATTTCACGGTCAAAGCCACGCTCTGAGAAAACGCGTAAATTACTTATACCTGCACTCTCAATGATAGTTTTAGCTATTGTTTTTATTGCTTATAATTACTTTAGGCCGAGTACAGCACTCACATCTACCGTGCCATTTACCTTTACCTCACTGACTGAATTTAATGGCCAGTTTGCACCCGATGGGAAGGCGATTGCATTCTTACGTCACAATGCTGATAAGCAAACCGAATTAGTGGTGCGACAAGAAGGAAAATCGGATCTCAGCCTGCATGTTGACAATGCACAGATCCGCAACTTTACCTGGTTAACTAACCAACAGCTGTTGGTTGCAGTGAAAGACCCCGCAGGGGTTAAGCTACATCGATACAAACTGACAAGCTCGGGGATTCAGGCCCGGCAAAGTCTTCCGGTACCCAAACACCTGAGGGACATTAAGCACCTGCTCAGAGGGCCGGGCTCCTCTGTTTACTTTGTTTCATATCAATCAAGTCAGGCTCAGGACCAAACCCACCTTCGGCACAGTGCCATCATGCAGCTGGACTTAGTCAGTTTTGAGCATAAAACCTTGATAAACCTGCCCGATACACAAGATATCATTGACCTGGCCGCAACACCTGATGGCCTTTATGTTTCGCTGTTTGAAAATAAAAAGAGCAACAAGCTACTTAGAATTGAGCCCGATTCACGGACAGTCACCATGATTAACGCTGAACTCGGCGGGCGCTATAAGCTTGCCTGGTCTAATTACATTGACCGCCTTATCGTGCTGGACAGTTTAAAACCGGGCGTTTTCACACTAGACACACATAATCAGCTGGTGCCGTTTCAACATGATCTTACGGCAGGTGTCACTGGTGCGGACCTATATCAAAACAAGCTTCTCACCAGTCAGGCTCATCAAACCATTAATGTATTCAGCAGCCAAGATTCTGGCACAGCGCTAATTGACAGTAAGTATGAAGACTATCTTGCCTCTGTTTCGCCAGATGGCCGAAGTATGACATTTGTTTCGAATCGCAGTGGTTACCCGCAACTTTATCTGTCAGAGCACGGTAAACAACCCGAGGTTATTTTCACCAATCCCGGGAGGGAAGACTTTATTTCACGTGCTATCTGGCACCGTACTGCACAACACCTGGTCTTTGCAGCGGATCAAAAAGTTTATCGCTTTGACGTCGCAACCCGCCAGCTGATTGAGTTACCAATAACTCAGCCAATAGCACGCGTCGAGTACTGGCAAACATCTGAATTATCAGGGCAAGACGTGCTTTACCTGGCCCACGCAGGACAGGCAAATATAGTGAAGTATCACATCGGCTCCGGGAAGGCAGAGTTGTTATCAGGCTCCGAACACCTTATCTATGCAAGCGAGACACACAGAGTTGACTGGCAGGACAATACGCTTATTACATCCGCGGGGCTGAGCTGGCAGCCCGACACCGGTAAGATACGCAACGCCTTTAGTGTTGATGAGCGTATCCTGGTGCAGATAGGAACACAGGATGCCCAGCGCCTGCTTGAGTTTGACCGCAATCTAACCCTGTTGTCTGAGCAGCCGCTACCCGAGTCTGCTCAGTTTGTTACCAGTGCTTTTTACACCGAGCAAAACGCCCTTACCTATTATTATTCCCACTGGCAAAATTCGGACAGCGATCTGATGCTTTCACAAATAGCACATTGAAACGCGATTCACATATGAACAAACTAACACTAATTTTGTACCTCGTATGATAAAAACAAAGTAATGGCTCAATGCGAACTCAGCTATTATTTATCTGTTTAGCCGCATGTCAGCAGACAAGGTGACCGTCAGCCAGTACCTCAAAAGTCAGAGGCGATATACTTTAGCTAAGTCTGATGGTTAAAGCCTCCGAATTTTATAATCACAAAAATAATTGCAAGCACAAAGCCGTGCTAACATTATCACATTCTAGTTAACTTAAAGGACTAAGCGGCTATGGAAAAGGCAAACAAGAGTCGCCATTCGAGTTCGATGATTGCTCAAAAACACAATGCGCGCATCAACCATTCGGTCAACAAGGCTCCGGATGACTTACGTACCAGATAGCTCAACAGATTCAGACGGAAATACTATTCCCGATGCTGGCAGATCTATTGCAGGCACCTATGAGTTTTCTTCGCAACATAAACTCGAGCGCTTCATAGAGAAAGCGGCTGAGTATGGCATTCGCGTAACAGTGGTTCATGTTGGCGGAACTACTGGACGAGTTATTATTACCCCACTTCCAAGGACTTAAATTATGTTAGAAATGCTAAGAAATGGAGAGATCCCGTTAGCCCCCACAGTGCTTGCGCTACAGTTTATCCTGTGTCTGGGCGTAAACTTACTGATTGCCTATAAATATCAATACAGCAAAGCCGTTGCCGTGCTCGTTGCTTTGATCCCTTTTATTAATATCTATGCAACCTGCGTGTATATTGGCCTGGCGATATTTCATTCAAGAAAAGTCAAAGGCACGGGTAACCCGGGTTAATACCAATTTGCTTAATTAAGTGATCTATTTTGAGGCAAGAAAATAGTGGCGATAACACCGCTCTCGCGTCCTGCTATCGCTGAGGCACCTACATCCATGTAGGCGAGGCAAAAATTTTGCTATTTAGTTGTTCTAAATGAGAAATTTTTAACGCTGTTAGCGTCCTATTTGCTCCTTCAAATAGACCAGGTATTAAGTGAAATTGGTATAATATCATCACAATGTAAAGTTAGCTGGGGCGAGTAACGCGCTTCAGCTTTTCATATCCCCGCCTGGTGCTTTTGTCGTGTCAAATCCATCCCAGAGATTTGGCTATAAGACGAATTCCCAGCATGGCGGTAAAGAGCAGCACAGAAAAGCCCAGAATATTCGAAACCGTTGTATTTGCGTATTTCCCTAGCATCCGCTTGTTGTTCATAACATACAACAAAAAACCGGCGATGATAGGCAATAACAAGCCGTTGGCAAACTGAGCCAACAGAATGATCTCTATAGGTTTAATATTGGCCATAGATAACACCGCACCAATCACTATCACAGTGACGCTGATCAAGCGAAAGGCCCGGGTGTCTACTTCGGTGTTCAATTGCAGCAACTCGGTGACCACGTAACTGGTTGCCAGTGGTGCCGTGATAACACTGCTCAATCCCGCTGCAAACAAGCCAATGCCCAACAGGTACTTAGACAAACTGCCAAACAGAGGCTCAAACACTTTGGCCATATCAACCGCATTGTTAACACTCAACCCGAGGGTAAAGATACTCGCCGCTGCCGTAGAGGTCACCAGAATGGCTATGAGCCCGCCCAGACCAATGGAAATGGCGGTATCTGCACGCGCTTGTGGAATATCCTCCGGATTTGTCCAATGCGCTTTGGCGGCTGATGCATGCAAAAACAAGTTGTAAGGCACCACAGTTGTGCCTATCAGCGCAATGACCGTCAGTAAAGATCCCTTGGGCAATTGAGGGGTTGCCATGCCCTTTAGCAACGCCGTTAAATCTGGGTCAACCAGGAAAAAGGTAACAACAAAAGCCAGCGCCATAATTGCCACCAGAGTGATCAAGATGCGCTCTATCTGTTTGTAGGTCCCGAGGATTAAAATCACGGCACCAACCGCCGTCAACGCAATAATGGAGCCACGAAAGACCCACTTGCCCGGCGTCGTGATCGCCTCAATACCCAGCGCAGCGCCCACTAAATTGCCCGCCTCATACGCGGCATTTCCGACACAAATGGCCACAATGATTAAGATAAACAATGGCCATTTCCAAATCGAGTCGGCCAGCGATTGATGGATCACGGCCCCCAGCCCCTGCTGTGTTACTATCCCTGCACGGGCTGACATCTCCTGCAAAATGATGGTCGCCAGGGTTGCAAAAACCAACGCCCATAACAAAGCATAACCAAACTGAGCGCCGGCTAAAGTACACGCGGTAATAGTGCCAGGACCTATAAAGGCGGCGGTCACAATCACGCCAGGCCCCAGGCTTTTAAGTTTCTTTAGCATGATTTCACTTTCCTAACAGGTACATTGACATCCGCTAAGTTCCTGCATTTCAGATCTTAAAGCGATTAACGATAGCAGCCAGCTCGCCTGCCTTTTCACTCAGGTTAGTACTGACAGCTAAATTCTCAGTACCAATCGACACCGACTCCTTACTGTGCTGTGAAATAGAGTCAGTGCGCTCTGATACTTCCTTGTCGACGATGTTTTGCTCCTTGGTCGCATCAGCGATATGCTCATTGACACTGAGGATTTCATTAATAAATTGCACTATCTGTTTGAGCGACTCGGATGCTGAAGCTGCTTTATCAACGGTGGTCGCGCTGTAACTTTTGCTAGACTCCATTGCACGTACCGCATCTTTTGAGCCGTCAGTGAGTGTGTTGATCACGCCCAGGATCTGAGATGCGCTTTTTTGCGTCCGGGTAGCCAGCTCTCTGACTTCGTCGGCCACCACAGCAAACCCTCTGCCCTGCTCCCCTGCGCGAGCCGCCTCTATGGCCGCATTCAGCGCTAACAGGTTGGTTTGTTCAGCTATTTCCTGGATGATGGATAATGACCCGGAGATCCCCTGAACATCCCCTTCCAACTTTGAAATCACGCTACTGGCCTCATCCAGCTTTTCGGCCAGGGTATTCACCGAGTTCATGGCTTCGTCAACAGAATGCCGGGTATCATTGGCGCTGCTGTCGGCATTTTTAGCCGAGTTCGCGGCCTCATTGGCATTGCGAGAGATTTCCTCCGCAGACGCCGTCAGCTGAGTCATCGCCGTGGCTATCAGCTCAGTTTCCGTTTGCTGGCGCAGTAATATTGAATTGATGTCGCCCGACGCTGTGGAGATTTGGCGCGTTTCATCTACAACTTCATTGGTAAGCTTAGCCACCTTCTTGATGAGTTCATGGAGCTGCCCCAGAAAGATATTAAAATCCCGACTCAGACTATCAAATTCAGGCACGGTAAAATCCGGGATCCGCACGGTTAAATCGGCATCTCTGGCGGCATAAATGTGAATGGTGTCTTCAAATTTAGACAAAGGTACAGTAATGCTCTTACTGATCATCAGACCTAACCCGGCGACCCCGACAGACACCACCAAAGTAAACACCAATATATTCGCGATGCTCTCATAGAGCCGTACTTCGTTTTCGTCTCGCATTGACTTAACCAGCGCATCTACATCGTCCGTGTAAAAGCCGGTGCCCACAATCAGATCCCATTTAGCAATATAAATGCTGTAGGCCAGCTTAGGTAATGGCTCCGTCTGACCCAGTTTTGGAAAATAGTAAACCGAATACCCATCTCCCGTTTGTGCCGATGTAATGATGTCTCGAACCAGGTAATTACCTCGTTTATCCTGCAAGTCAATGAAGTTTTTACCAATACCCTGATCGCTGTCGCCCTGCATTACACGCGTCCCGTCGGGCTTAAAGCCAAATAGATAACCGGTCCCGCTGAACTTAATATTCTTAAGCAATGCAATGGCTTCTGACTCGGCGTGGTCTCCCTGCATGAGTGGCGTCAGGACTGTTTTTGCAATTTCCAGGTAGGCTTTAAGCTCGACGCGCTTCATCCGCATCATCTCTTTTCGGCTCAAATCGACCTGCACCTCATTGAGCTTTTTGGCTTCCAGATACGTGATTAAAGTCACAACCGATGAAATGATGATCACGGGGATAAGTGACAATAAGATCAATCTGGATTTTATTTTGAGTTTCATGTGACTGAGCCTCTTTGTTGCGCTGGTTTAAGAGCGCTCTTCAACTGCTTTACCTGTTTGTGGTGACGTATCGTAAATGGACTGCTCCTTGTTGTAGTGCTTCAGGTACTCTTGCAATATTTTGTCGTATGTACCGTCCTTTTTTATTTCTCGCAAAGTTTGTTCTACTTCCAGCCTGGTCTTTTCCAGCGTGCGCGTTTTAGAAAACGCAATATAACTGGGTATCTCATATCGGTAGCTCGGCACCTCTGCAACCAAGTCTTCAATCCCCAGCTGTTTAATGATTTCAAGCGCCCCCAGCCTGTTGATCACGACCACTTCAACACGATCAGCTAGCAGCAATTCAAAACTCTTTGTGCCCGTATCCGTTGTAACCACGTTCTCAAACACCCCCCTTTTTAGCGCAGTGTCAATTTCTGAGCCGTAGCTCACTTTGTGCATCACCGCTACCCGATAAGGTGCCAGTGAGTTAAGCCGGCCATCAAAATGAATGTTGTTTTTTCTCAACGTAAACAAGGCAATTGATTGCTCTATCAGGAGTTCGTCCGCATAATCCAAAAAGGTCAGTCTCTGTGGGGTTTTATAAATGGTGAAAATGCCATCATAGCGCCCAATCTCAACTTCTCTAATCGCTCTGCCCCAGGGCAGAATTTCAATTGTGTAGGGCTGCTCCATGCGCCTGAAAACCTCGCGCACTAATTCCACGGCGATGCCACTGGGGCCATTTTTTCCCTGGAATTCATAAGGTGGATATTCCAGCGTGACCAGCTTGATCACCCGCTCTTCGGGCACACTGGCCCCCAATAAACAGAGCATTATCAGAACATGAAACAGCCTGCGTATAATCATAGAGGCACGACTCTTTGCCAGGCTATATGCCACATAGCCTGGCAAGCAAACCTGACATTCAGTACGCGTTGCGGCACCTGCACACAGTTAGCCATCAATCAAAAGCTCAGCTGGATTTTTATATAGGCCCGGCGCCCACGCGGATCGCCCGTTCTGGGGTCATAACTGCCGGCAATGGCCACATATGGCGGATCTTCATCGGTCGCATTGACTATGCCTGCAATGAGCCGGGTTTCTGAGTCCTCTCTGACCACTTCACCAAGATTGACACTGTATTGCAGATCAATGGTGTTGAAAGAGCTGATAGATTCACCACTTACATCATTTTCATAGCTGGCAACATGACGAAGATAGATATTTGCACTGTGCTCTCCGTCCGACCAGTTCATACCTATGCTGCCACGTAACCGCGGCGCCGGATTGCCGACCGTATTACGGTTGAGTTTACCCAATCCATCACTGGTGTTGCCGGATGCATCCATTAAATCGTAGCTCAACAGATAAGAAGCCTTAAGTTGTGGCCTGAAATCACCAAGATCCGTGCGATAAATAGTCGTTGCGCTGATATCCAGCCCGGAGGTATCAATCGCTTCTGCATTAATAAACTTGGTATTCACGATTGAAATGGTGCCCGCTGATGTACGGATCACCCGAGTCGGATCATTAGGATTCGCATTCACCACGGCCTGATGGCTTTCACGAGTAAGCACATCTTCAAAAGAAAAGTCCCAGTAATCTAAATCAACAGAAAGCTCGTCCAAAGAGAAGGATAAACCCAGATTAACGGCTTGTGAGGTTTCCGGCACCAGATCCGGGTCGCCCACAGTTCGGTTACCACCAAAGGTTGTGGAGCCATCCTCCGGATCTGTTATGTTGGCAAAGTTGGTCTGCACCCCCTGTAACTGGTGAACAGAAGGCGCTCTGAATGACGTACTGTAGGTTCCCCGGAAAGAAAACAAGTCATTCGCAAGCCAGAGGAAAGACACTTTTGGATTGGTCGTATCGCCGCCAAACTCACCGTAGTCCTCATACCGCACCGCCGCACCAATTTCCAAATCCAGGGTCAGGGGCACCAGTACCTCAGCAAACAGGGCTTTCACATCACGCTCACCGTAAAAATTCTGATTACCAATCAAAAAGGCAAAGCTGTCTTGCTGGGTAAAGGAATCATAGACATTATTGATGGACTCATCCCGGTACTGAAAGCCGAGCGCATACCCAACATCTCCCCCACCGACTTCAAACAACGACTCTCCCGTTATCACGGCTTCGTAAACGCGCATTTCAGACTCGGCATCGCCCAGATAGTCACCGATAATGAAGTCTCTCAGCAGTTCATTATCAGGGTCTTGAGGGTCAAAGGGGTTAAAGTAATAACACTCCCCTTGTCCAGCCTCAGCGGCGGTGGTGCCGCTGCATTTTATCCCCCCTAAGCCATGCAAAGCAGCCTGAAAATTATCGGTAATGACATCTCTGGGGTTCAGTATGGCGTCATTCGCTGCTGCAACAAACGAGAACTGCCAATATACCCCTTCGGTTAACTCGCCATCACCGCCAAACGCAAACCGAGACGTCGTGTGATCGTAGTAGTTAATTTCGGTTGGTTTGCCTACGCCATAGGGACGACCGCGAAAGAAGATATCTTCGCCATAGGGGTTATCCGGATGACTGGCAAGCACACTTGGCGCATTCAATACCGGAAAGCTCGGCGAAACTTCGCGGGTAATTTTGTTTCTGGCATAACCAAATTCAGCCCACAAACGTGTCGTATCGCTCCAGTCCCAGGTAGCCCGGGCATAAGCCTGTAGTCGGTCTTCATTTGGGACCGCCGTGATTTGCGGGCCGAAATCAAACAGACAGAACGAGTTGCCATTGCTCCCTTCGGAAAAGATTCCCCCATTGGCCACACAATTTGGATCCGCAACCGTTAAACCATTGGGATTATTTTCATCTGCCATCGACGGAATGACAAAGCTGCCCGGGTTACCAAAGCTACTGGTTGCCGGCTGCAGCCAGTCGACCTCATCAAGCAACAAGCTTGAGCGCTCAAGAAAACTGACCGCAAATAACATATGTCCGGTATCACCGACATATCCGCCATGGGCAAAATCAATTTTGGTGTCATCCTGATCGCCATCACTCCAGCGGGTTCGGTACTCGTACTGCAGCTCAGTGCCTTCCAGGTCATCCCGGGTAATAAAGTTGACTACACCCGCGACCGCATCCGAACCGTAAATGGCAGAAGCTCCATCTTTTAATATTTCAACCCGTTTAATCGCCAGCGTCGGGACCAAAGAGGCGGTATCAACAAAACTGGCGCCCTGATCGGTCACCACCGCTGACGTAACTTGCCGGATCCCATTGAGTAGTACCAAAGTTGAAGAGACCCCCAAGCCCCGAAGGTTGACGTTTGAGGTCCCCACCGTGAAGTTTTGCGACAAATTATCTGAGTTGTTCTGAGACCCGGCATTAAAGGGCAATACTTCAATCAGGTCTCTGATGTTGTTCGCGCCGATATCGGTCAGGTCACTCAGTTCGGTGCTCGATATCGGAGAAGCGCTGTCAGATTGTATAGAGCGCTTGATCCGCGTTCCTGTTACTGCAATCGTTTCAATGGCGCTTTGGTCACTAGTAGGTGTATTGCTCTGCGTTTCAGCGACAGCCAACACTGGACAGAGTAGTATAGGCAGAGTCCGCAATAGCACGGATTGGACCCTGAGCGAGGAGTTGCACATGATTTCACCTTATTGTCTCTGACGGTAAACTTCTCAGTGCTATGTATCCCTGGAGTACAACTCCAACAGCATTTAATATTGCTGTTTTAATAATAGTCGCAGATTTCAAAGTCATGGCAAAACTGGCTACTTTTTTTGCCTGTTACAACCAAAGCTTAACAGCTTGCCCGAGCCAGCAGCCCGGACAAGGTCACAACCTGTGTTTATTTACTCACACGCAACGTATAACTGCCAGCGCCAGAGTATGAATAAACAATAAATCGATAATAACCCGATGAGGCAGTGTAGTTGATGGACTCAGTAGACGTTGGCGTCTCGGATATGGCCACCTGTTGCCATCTGCCACTCAGCCACTTTTCTATTTTCAGATCGAAATCAGCATTTGCCGGTCCGCTCAGGGTCAGCGCAATGGCACCGCCGCCATACTGAAACCAACTGCCATTTGGCTCAATCACACTTTGCTTATCGCTCAGAGTCCCGGTATAGGTGTCCGGATCTGGCTGAGCTTCAGATTCAATGGTAAAAGAGATGGTTTGTGCCGGATCTGAAATGTTGGTAATTCTGAGCCCCGAATCGCTGCCATTCCACCACAGTGCATTGGTACCGCGAGACGTTTGAGAGTTAGGTAAAGCATGGGTAAACTCTCCGGCCACATCGAACAAATCGCTCCCGTCACCGCGATTGCGCTTGTATTCCGGGTCCCGATTACCATCGCCATGTTCCATCTGAATATACGGATACCACTCATTGGAATTGCTGCCACGACTGTCGACGTGCCAGACAGCTAAGCCCTGATCGAGTTGCTCGGAGTTCTGACCTGATTTATGAATGGCTTCGATATAAAAGGCTTCATTGCTGTTTGCCGGGTTGGTCCATTTGTAAGAAGTACCGCTGTGCGAAGTGTGACTTAATCGACCTGATGGTGCATTCGCGTTAATGGCCGGGTTTAGCTCAGTGACTGTGTCCCAGCCAGCAATGGCCCGAAAATGTGCCACCGGTGGCGTCGGCTTGTAACGATTCGTTGTCCCGATCGCGCCGTAGCCCATCACGCCAAAACTGGCGACAGAGCCCTCGGAGCTGCCATCGTAGTCATAAAGATCAGGCCAGTTAGTGATCAGGTGCCCAGACTCGTGGACAAACGTACCAATTGCCAGACTGGCGCGCATATCTGTGATTTGGTAGCGATCGGAGCATACCCCATCAGCGCAAAAACGTGGGCTAAGCCTCGCCATATGAGGCCATAACCCTTTAGACCAGGCACTGTCTGAGTTACCGGCATAAAAGATATTGAGACCACGGATCTGTTTACTACTGTTTGTCGTTAACTGAGAGAAATCAAACCCCTGCTGATACTCCAGCCATTGCAATGCCTCATTGATGAGCTCCTGAGAACGTACCGTTGAGCTGAGGCTGGAATCGGCATAGTATGCTTTGTTCTTTTTTGCCGTGTAATACTGAGTGACTGTATTCGTGTAATCCAGTTTATTGCCGGATACTGAGCGAAAATAGCCGCGGACCGACTGCGCATTACCAAACTCGTTATAATTGAGATCATTCAAAAAGCGCTCGACCTGCGCTTTTGAAATCGTTCCCCGCTCATCCGGAAAATCGATGATAATCGTCAGTCCTTTTACCTGACCACTGATCTCCTCAACACTTTGAGTGTCAAGCATCGAAGTGTGAAACGCCTCATGACTTCCGAGCATCCGTGCGCGCATTTTCTCTACCTGCGCTGCTCTGGCTGCATCCGTCAGTCCAGCCCGGGACTTACTGACTGTTTTTGCAGATATGTTACTCTGATTGCTAACCAGTATTCCGGTAGACACCAGCTCAGTGCCATCATTACTGACCTTTGCATACGCCATCCCTTTTAACGTTTCATCGTAGACCACCAAACGGCCGTCTGCGGTTCTTTGCTCTGCATAATAATCATTACCTTGCAGAAACAAGCTAATCACCTGACCGTCAGGCTGAGTGAATTCGTAAGATGTATTGTTATAGGGTATTGCTGCGTGGGCAAGTGCAGCAACGCTCAGTGCACCAATGGCACACAATGATTGTAGTGTTTTCATAATTAAGTTCCTTTACATGTGAGTATTCCTTTTTCATATCAGCGGAGATATGAAAATAGGAACTTAATTATTAACCGTAAATTTACAACTGATCAAATTTAAATTTTCGTTACTATCTCATCAGCAGACACACTAAGTGACACTGTTCCCATCGAACCCTAGCTCTGAGTTGTGGAACTAACACCGCGATTGCACCAACGCTTTATCACAATACGTCCGCCACCGGGCGTGTTAAGCTGCGCAGGTTGGTGCTTCGCTTTTGCCTTTTGCCAGGCTTCACTAATGGTAATATTATTAAGCAGCTGAACATATAGATCGACCGACGGAGTCAGCTCTGAGCCTATCAGGGTTGGCATGGAAGCAATCAGCTTTTCTTGCGTTGCCCCTTGCAACTGTCGATTTTCAACCACAGTATCAAACACTGCCAGCTGCCATTGATAAAAGTCACTGAATACCGTCTGACCACTGGCATTTACCTGAACAGCAACCGATGCCTTAAAGCGCAAAAAGCCGCCCCAGTCACGTAAATGGATTTGAGTATTCAGCAAATTCAGGCCCGTACCAGCCGCATGGCCAAATTGCTCAGTCTCGGAATGGAATAAAAAGGCCCGAATGTACATTAGTTGGGCATTTCGATAGCTGTTACCGTCAAAGTAGAGATTACCCAGATTATTTTTAATATTGGCAATTATCTCCCTGTCATCCGAGAGCATCATTGCTTCTTTGAGTATGCCGGTTGCCTTCTTATGTTGCCCTGTAAAGCGATAAACCACCGCCAGATTATTGGCTATGCGTGCGTATTGTTTCTCGTCGGCAACATAATTCAGCGCGCATTTGTTTAACTGCTCAGCATACTCGTAATCCTGCATGCGACGATGATAAATCGCGACAGAGCCAATGACATGAATATGCTCTCCTTGTAAGTATGCCTGCCACGGGTCCCGACTTAGCTGCGTAACAATGTCAGACACCGCGTCATAATCATGAGCCCGAACGCCCGATTCAAGCCCGGCGAGGTAAACCTGTAACAGGCCTTTGCTGGGTTCTGTCGGCAATTTTTCCTGTGCCTGATGAAACAGTGCAACCGCCTGAGCCGGGTTTTTATCGTTCAGCTCTTTCAACTGGTTAAGCGTTTTAAACAGCTCCGCTGGACTTAAAGCGACAGCGGCGGAAAACAACAAGCTTGTGAGCATAAGTCAGTGACACCTCATTACAATCTGGTTAAGCATGGTACAGATACAATTAATATACCAGAGAACAATTTCTCAGCAGATTGGTCAGCATTAATGCAATTTGGTCAAACAACCCCCAAAAAACCAATACAAAAAAACAATATATGTTAACGACAGTTACACCTTACATTTCTACCCATAACGAACACAGAACAAGAAACATTTAATTTTATTGATAAAAAACAGGCAAAAAACACAAATATAAAAATATTAATATGAAAATTCTCATTTTCTTGTTTACATTTGGAAAACGCTGCGATAGCATGTGGGTGTTCCTTAGGGCATGACTCATCACACAAGTCATTCCAATTGAACTCCCGAGAAGTAGAGCTTACCAACAAGGATGTTGGTTTATTGGGTATTTCCTGGCACAGTTTTTGTTGCTATTGGAGGTTAGGCAGGACATTTCCTGCCTTTTTTTTTGCTTTGCTCCCGGCCCATTTTACTTGCCAACATGGCTTGTATTTGGGTAAATTTGCTAAAAACAGCATGACTAATACCATGACACTCAGACACCCCCACTCCGTACTCGTCATCATTTATAACAGCCACAATGAATTCTTACTGTTGCAACGTGCCGATGACCCTGACTTCTGGCAATCCGTAACAGGTGGAATTGACCCCGGAGAAGCGCCCATTGAAACCGCATACAGAGAATTACTGGAAGAAACCGGTATTGACGCCAAAGCACTCGGGCTGACTATTAACGACCACCAAAAATGCAATCAGTACACCATCAGAGAGCAATGGCGACACAGATATATAGCAGGTGCTAATGTCAACACTGAGTATGTCTTTAGTGTCTGCGTACCGAAAAACTGTGACGTGCAACTTGCACCAGGAGAGCATCTGGCTTATCGCTGGCTTGCTCAGCAACATGCTGCTGAGCAAGCCTGGTCAAGCAGTAACAGCCAGGAAATCTTATCTATTAAACTGGCTTAAACAGGAGGGTTTGCCAGGTGACGGATGCCCGACCTTGCGCGTCTTCTTCGGGCTCGGTTACTTCGAGGCAAGTTAAATCGGCTTTTTGTGCAATATCCAATAAATAATCCACAGCGCAATTTTGCATACCACGCAATTTAAGAGCCTCTTCATCATTACAGTGGCGCAGTTTAATCACCAGCAGTCCTTTGGGGCTTAGCAAATTACGTAAGGTCAGCATCGCTTGCTGGCCTGAACTGGATTGCAGATAGTTAAATACAGAGCTCACCAAAATCACATCAAAACTTTGGTGATTCTTGCGGACCTTATACAAACAAGGTAACTCATCCTGATACCAGCTGATCGGCATGTCTCGAGTGTAGGCCTGTCCCAGGCGATTTAACGAACACACCGGCTCTACTGCCACTACCTGAGCCTGCTCTGCCTGTTCAGCAAAAAACTTTGCGTCTCTGCCTGCTCCGGCGCCGATATCCAAAAACTTTAGACCCGATTCTTCCATTAAAGGGGTAACAAATTTTAGCCATGAAGCATGCAGCAGTTCAAAGCGGTAAGACTGGTACAATTTCGCTAATTGTAATGCGTTGTCTTCATAATATTGCATAGGCATAGTTGCTACGCTCCAACCAATGTCACTTGTTCCTGATTCAAAACCATCATAGACAACAATCAAGGCACAATTATGACAATTTGGTTAAACATGGCTGAGATTCAGTGATGATTAACACTTTGATTTAGGGACAAATGCGTATACATTGGTTGCCACACCTCAGTGTAAATACACAGTGTTTACCAATACAAGTAACCTGGGTCCAGAACATCTGAAAACATGCAGGGATTAGTCCCTTAATAAGCCGAAATAGTTTGCGTCAGTGATCCATTACACAAGGAGTTTTTATGTCACTCAATGCTTTACACACCCCCTGTTTGTTACTGGAAAAAAAGAAGCTGCTAAACAACATTCAACGGCTCAATACACACCTGTCACAGTTTGCGGTTGGATTACGGCCGCACCTCAAAACGCTTAAGTCAGTGGATGTTGCACGTCATATGTTGGCGGATCAATCAGCCCCTTGCACGGTTTCGACTCTGCAAGAAGCGAAACAGTTCGCCAAAGCAGGCTTTAAAGATATCACTTATGCAGTGGGGATCAGTGAACATAAACTTGTGGAAGTTCTGGATATACAAAACCAGGGAGTCACCTTACATATTCTGCTAGACAGTTTTGAGCAGGCACAGTTTATCCATGCCTTTTGTCAGGAAAATGACTGTCAGCTAAGTTGCCTCATAGAAGTAGATTGCGATGGCAAACGCGCCGGTGTCAAACCCAGAGATCCGCAACTGATTGCGATTGCTAAAATCCTGGACTCATCCGGACTGTTTACAGGCCTTCTGACTCATGCAGGCGGTTCTTATGACTGCCATAGTTTGGATGAAATTCGTGCTATGGCGCAACAGGAGCAACGCGCAGTGCAAATAGCGGCCGATACACTGCGCTCGCAACACATAGACTGCTCCGTCGTCAGCGTCGGTTCCACACCAACGGCTTTACTCGGCGACGGATTTGAGCACATAACAGAAGTACGCGCCGGAGTATATGCCAGTATGGACCTGGTCATGGCAGGGCTAGGCGTATGTCAATCGCAAGACATTGCATTGAGTGTGCTCACTCGGGTGATCGGCCATAATCGCGAAAAAAACTGGCTAATCCTCGACGCTGGATGGATGGCGCTGTCACGTGATATGGGGCTTGCTTCGCAGCAATGCGGTTACGGACTCGTATGCAATAGTGAGGGCGACGTTTTGCCCGGGCTGTGCGTCAGCAGTGTTAACCAGGAGCATGGCATTGTGGCGCTTCCGGATACACTCGACACCAGTCACTTTGCAATCGGAACATTGTTGCGTGTTTTGCCCAATCATGCCTGTGCCACCGCTGCTCAACACCAGGGCTATCACGTCATCTGTGAGGATGAAATGGCCTACTGGCCACGCTTCTCTGGCTGGTGATGGTCCACTTTACGCATTGTTGCTATAGTAAATAAATGGATATAAATAAGGAATAAACATGGACCCAATTACGCTCACTCTCGATTACCTGCTAACGGTTGAGGCGTTTCTGCTCATTTTTATCATTTTTGTGCTCAAAGGGAGCATTAAATTTGTCCCGCAGAATCGCGCCTGGATAATAGAAAGATTTGGTAAATACCAGTCAACCAAAGAGGCTGGTCTGAACTTTATTGTGCCTTTTATTGATCAGGTCTCTGCCGATCGTAGCCTCAAAGAGCAAGCCGTTGATGTCCCTTCTCAGTCAGCCATTACCCGTGACAATATCTCTTTAATTGTCGACGGCGTTTTGTACTTTCGGGTACTGGACCCCTACAAAGCCACTTATGGCGTCGACGATTACATCTTTGCCGTCACTCAGCTGGCCCAGACAACGATGCGTAGTGAGCTGGGTAAAATGGAACTGGATAAAACGTTTGAAGAGCGGGATATGCTCAATACTAACATTGTCTCTGCCATCAATGCAGCATCCGACCCCTGGGGTATTCAGGTACTTAGGTATGAAATCAAAGATATCGTGCCTCCCAACTCTGTAATGGAAGCGATGGAAGCACAGATGAAAGCTGAACGTGTTAAACGCGCGCAGATATTGGAGTCAGAAGGTGACAGGCAGGCAGCTATCAATGTCGCCGAGGGTAAGAAGCAAGCCCAGGTACTGGCCGCAGAAGCAGAAAAAGCTGAGCAAATCCTAAAAGCCGAAGGTGAGGCAAAAGCCATTATTGCCGTTGCGGAAGCCCAGGCGGATGCCCTCAGAAAAGTCGGTGAAGCAGCCAACACAGAAGAAGGACAAAAAGCCATCCAGCTAGACTTAGCCAGTAAAGCCATTGTCGCTAAAGAAGCCATCGCCCGGGAATCATCAGTCGTACTGCTTCCTGAAAGCGGCACTGACCCCAGCTCTCTGGTTGCACAGGGCATGTCAATTATTAACAGCTTGAATAAAAAACAAAAGGAGCAACTGTGACACTCTTGGTTGAACACCTGAGCCAGATCCTGATAGTACTCGGATTACTGGCCTTAATTGTTGAAGTTGCCGTGTTGGGCTTTGCCACCTTTGTGCTGTTTTTTCTGGGTCTGTCACTGGTCCTGAGTGGCCTGATGATGTCAGTAGGTTTACTGGACGCTACTCTGATGAATGCGCTGTGGGTCAATGCCCTGTTAACGGCCGCTCTGGCGGGCGTGCTGTGGCAACCGCTCAAGCGTATGCAGGCCAAAACCCAGAGCACAGAAGTGAATAGCGACTTTGCTGATATCACCTTTACACTCAGCGAAGACCTCAACGAGCAAAGCCAACTCACCCATGCTTATTCCGGGATCACCTGGCAGCTAAAAAGCGAAACGCCTATTGCAAAAGGCACCACAGTCAAAGTGGTCAAAAAAAGCGTTGGGGTGTTATGGGTCGCAGCGCTAGAGCGCCAGGATTAAACGATACAATGCACATAAGACCCGCGCAGCCCAAGGATTTAGATACCCTCAGTCAGATTTGTATGGAGGCTTTTAACTCCGCACTTGCAGCAACATTGTCGAGTGAGGGCTGTGACACCTTCAGGGCTGTTGCCTCGCCTGCAGCCCTGGCAACACGATTGGCAAAAGACAATAAGATATTAGTTGCCGAAATAGTTGAACAGCCCGTGGGCATGATTGAGTTAAAAGCAGGCCGACATATCGCAATGCTGTTTGTCTCACCGTCAGCACAGCACAAGGGCGTTGGCAAAGCTCTGGTTGCAGCAGCGCTTAAATTGACAACGGAGCCAAGGGTTACGGTATCGGCCTCATTGCCATCCGTAGGCGCCTATCACAGCTATGGCTTTACACTGGCAGGAGAGATTGCCGAATCTGGCGGCCTTGTTTATCAGCCAATGGAAGTCAGATTAGCTGAGACCCATTAATTGCGCTCAGGTGTTCGCCCAATAGGTTTGCGAGTATGAACACTGTGAGTCTTTATACTCAATAGCCTTTATCACTTTCTATGCCGACTAACCTGCTATTAGTGAATCAGTCTGCCCGGCTGATTTCACGTCAAAAATTACAGCGTCACTGATCTCAATATTCATCCCCTTCTGAGCGAATACATGCAAATCACTGGTCGTTTTTGGTGATCATTCACTACACTTTAAGTTCAGTACGTTAAGTGGGATCTAATATGTTCGACGATGACACGCTCCTGTTTGGCTCAGATGACGAGCCTGAAGAGTCACCCAGCCTGCCACCCTGGAAAATCTTGCTAGTCGATGATGAAGAAGATATTCATCAGATCTCCAGGTTAGTGCTGGAACAAATGGAACTGGATGGCCGGGGTGTTACCTTTCTCAATGCCTACAGTGGCACTCAGGCGCAACAGGTTTTGGCAGAGCATGATGACATCGCCCTGATTTTGCTCGATGTCGTGATGGAAACAGCCGAAGCAGGTCTGGATTTTGCCAAATACGTACGTGAAGAAGCTCAAAATCATAAAGTGCGTATTATTCTGCGTACCGGTCAACCTGGCATGGCGCCGGAATCAGACATTACCCGGGAATACGATGTTAACGACTACAAAACAAAGACGGAACTGACCAGCAGCAAACTCAAAGCCTCCGTGTTAGTTGCTCTGAGAACCTATTCGCACCTGGATAAAACACAGCAGGTACAATCCGGGTTAGACAAGATCATCACCTGTACCAATGCCCTGCTAAGCGACTCCGAATTAGCTGAGTTTGAACTGCGGGTATTTCAGACCCTGACTGAAACCTTGCCGCTGAGCCAGCAATTTGAGCCTGCCCCCATGAGTGTGTTTGTTGTCAAACTGGACCTTGACACTGACGCCTTTGAGCAGCTTTTTCCTCAGGAGGACGTTACCCTCACCATACCAGAATCCGTGAAAACACAGTTCATCGCGCAATATAATGCGCAGTCAGAACGCAGTGCCATATTAGAAAACTATGCCGTGTTATTTTTGGGAGATAAGACCGACGGGTCCCCTATTTTTGCCATTGCCTGCTACAGCAATCCAATCGAGGCGCAGGAGGCGCAACTATTACTCAACCTGGGCCACAATTTAGGCATTGCCTGGCGCAACACTCAGCTACAGGAAAGACTCAGCAACAATAATATTGAGTTGGAGAGCTTAGTTGAAGAACGTACAGCAGAATTACAAGCGGCACGGGAGCGCGCAGAGCAAGCCAACCTGGCAAAAAGCATGTTTTTGTCAAACATGAGCCATGAGATCCGTACACCACTCAATGCAGTGCTGGGTTTTGCCCAGCTGCTCGAACGGGCAAAAGATCTCAATGCCGGTCACAAAAACACCATGAACAAAATCATCAGAGCTGGCAACCACTTACTGGACATAATCAATGACGTGCTGGATATCTCGAAGATAGAAGCCGGCTCTAGCAAACTCAACCCCGTTGACTTTGAACTCAATGCGCTGCTGGAAGATTTGGGGAGCATGTTCAAACTCAAGTGTGAGCAAAAACAACTTGCCTGGCAATTAGACAGCACACTGAGTGAACCGACCGGGGTTCATGGAGATCAAGGTAAGCTGCGGCAAGTACTTATCAATTTACTGGGTAATGCCGTCAAGTTTACGGACAACGGTATAATTAAACTACGCTACACGCAGCCAAAAGCAGGTTTACATCGCTTTGAAGTACTGGACACCGGGCCCGGTATCTTGCCTGAAGAACTGAAGAACCTGTTTAATAGTTTTACGCAAGGCAGTGCCGGCGTAGAGAAAGGCGGCACCGGGCTTGGGCTGTGCATTTCGTCCAGGCAAGTAGAAATGATGGGAGGAAAGCTAGAGGTGAGTTCTGAGCCTGGCAAAGGCAGCTGCTTTTCTTTTGTCTTGCCACTGCAAGCTGCCCAGGTAACCACCACCCATACCCAGAAACAGACATTACAACAGATAAGTGTGCGGGCGGACAAAACACTGCGCGCTTTGTGTGTTGATGACGTTGCTTACAACCGCGAAATACTTGGCCAGACACTTGCGGCATGCGGTATTGAGGTCGATTATGCTGAGGATGGTAAACAAGCCATTGACCTCATCCAAAAAAGCGCCTTTGACATTGTTTTTCTGGATTTGTTAATGCCCGTTATGCGTGGCGATGAGGCCGTCGTCATCATTCGTAATGACCTGGGTTTGTCTAAACTAAAATGCGTGGCCATTTCAGCCTTTAGCTTACATCACGAAGTACAGCATTATCTCAGTATTGGCTTTGACCAGTTTATTGGTAAGCCCTACACAATAGAGCAAATTTTCGATTCATTATTATCTTTCTTCCCGGAGCATTTTGAAAGCGCTGAGTTAACCAGCTCTTCGTCTCCAGATAGCGCGCCATCAGAAGAGATAATACTTGCAAATTATTCGTTGCCCGCTGAACAACGGGCTCAGTTGATTAGTTATGCTCAGGTCAACAACAGCTCTCGAATTAAGCAAACACTCAAAGAAATTGACGCACAACAGCCAAATAATAAGCAGCTTACGAAATACTTGGCTAAATTTATAAGTAGGTTTGATATGACAGGCTTTATTGCAGCGCTCGACGAGGTGCAAGATGGATGATGATGCGGTTTCACTGAACAATTGCAAAATTCTAATTGTTGATGACAAGGCTGAAAACCTTGAGTTGCTGACTGACTTTCTTGAGCCCGAAGGGTACGAAGTCGCATTCGCCACTTCTGGTAAAGAAGCCATCAATATAGCGACCATTTTCCTCCCTCATTTAATTTTGCTCGATGTGATGATGCCTGGCATAGATGGGTTTGAAACCTGCCGCCGACTCAAATCTCTTGGCAAAGTTAAAGAGATCCCGGTTATCTTTGTCACGGGTAAAAGTGAGCTCAGCGACATCGTCGAAGCATTCAGTGTGGGTGCCGTAGACTATGTGACTAAACCCATACGGCAGGAAGAACTGTTGGCACGTGTGACAACCCACCTGCAACTACAAGCCCTGATCAATTTACGTGACGAACTCATTTCAACACTCCGAGATAAAACCCTTGAACTGGAAAAGCTCTCCAAGCTCAAAGAGCAACAACTTGAAACTTCTCAGCATTTTAGCCATATTGGTGAGCTGGTTGGAGAACTTACGCACGAGCTAGGCACGCCACTCAGCGTTGTCAAAACCGCTATCTCGCACTTGAATGAAAAACAGCAGGAGCTTGCGCTGCAAGTGCAAAAACAGTCACTGGCCAAGCAAGAGTTAAACGCCTTTATTGATAACACAGCACAAAGCTGTGAAATTGTGCTCTCCAGCATGGACAATGTCATGCATCTCATAGACAGCTTTAAGCACATTGTTGTGGGCGAATTTAGTGGCACAGTCTCAGAGTGTAACTTGCATGATTATCTGCACAATATCCAGTATGTCCTGACACCCAAATTAAAACGCACACCGCATACTGTATCTATCAACTGCCCGCAAACATTGCACCTGATTTCTGATACTGGCGCGCTGTCTCAGGTCATCATCAACTTAATCAACAATGCCCTGATCCATGCTTTTGAAGACAATGCAGCCGGCACAATTGATATCCACGTCGAACACCAGGACGGCAACATAGCCCTGTATATAAAAGATAACGGTAAAGGCATTGAATGTGAGAGGACCAGTAAAGTCTTCGACAAGTACTATACAACACGCGTCGGTACCGGCGGCAGCGGCCTTGGTTTATATATCGTTAAAAAGCTGGTTGAAACCCGGTTGAAAGGCAATATTGCTTTATCAAGCCAACCCGGAGAAGGTACGGTATTTAGTATTGTGATCCCGCAAGCGTTGGAAAACTAATCCGTGTCTGGCTGTTATCGACTCAATGGGCTACCAAACTCGTAACTGCTGCCAAGCCATAAATAGGTCGGTGTACTTAAATTCGCAAATAATATTATACTGTGAAGATAATGTTCACTAGTTAGTGGCACAGAACAGACATATTACCCTCTACTTAACTTATTGAAATATATACTTTGTCATTGCTATGTCGTTACGCTGACGTATTCTGTCGACGAGAATATGCGTAAAACAGGTGGCAGAGCAGCAAATGGGAAAACAATAATGATTATCAGGAAATTCAGATTACAACGCGGTTGGTCGCAGGAGCAGCTGGCAACGCATAGCGGATTGAGTGTTCGTACCATTCAGCGAATAGAGCGCGGTCAGCGTCCCAGTCTGGAGTCATTAAAGTCATTAGCTGCTGTTTTTGAAACTACTGTTGCAGATCTCAAAGAGGAGCAGGATGATATGAGCCATGAAACGATAACCCACCAGGAACAACGTATCATAGAACAGGTACGTGCAATTAAAGATTTTTACTCGCACTTAATTACCTATGTTTTAGTCAACAGCGGGCTTTTTGCCATAAATATGTTTACCAGTCCTGATTATCTATGGGCCTTGTGGCCTGCGCTCGGTTGGGGTATAGGGCTGTTCAGTCACTGGGCAAGCGCGTTTGAGGTCTTCGATCTGTTCGGTGCAAAATGGGAGAAGCGCCAGATTGAAAAACGCCTGGGGAGAAAACTCTAAATAAAGACAAGCGCACCCAATCGCCGCCAGGTCTCAATTATGCCTGACCTGCGGCTTTGTCCACCAGCATTTTGAGCATTTCTGCTTGCAATAAGTCAGCCTGAATAGGCTTGCTGACATAACCACTCATACCACAAGCCAGACACGTTTTTCGCTCACCCTGCATCGCATTAGCTGTCAGCGCAATGATAGGCAGGTCCCGACAAGCTTCCAGTTCCGGATGAGTACGAATATGCCGGGTTGCTTCATACCCATCCATCTCTGGCATCTGACAATCCATCAAAATCAAATCTGGTAATCCATGTTCTGGCATTTCCCTCAGCATATCCACGACTTGCTTACCCGACTCAGCCAGTTGTACTTCCACTTCCCACTCAGCAAGCACCTTACTTGCAACCACCTGATTTATTGGATTATCCTCGGCGAGTAAAACACGCACGCCCCGCAAAGGTGACACCCCGTTGGCAGGTTCGGGTGAGTTAGGTTTATGCTCATCTGTGAACATCTGTACCAAATCTTTGGCTGTGACCGGTGGGTAAACCACTGTAATCTGATGCTGAGTAAAAACAGGATCGTGTTGGATTTCGCATTGCATATTACATAGAGCAAGGATCCGTCGTTTACCCTGCAGATGGCTAAGTGCATCAATCAGTTTGTGTTGATACGTTGAATCGCACAAATCAGCGATCAGTATGTCATGAGCCAGCTCGGCTTCAAGCGGAAGCATTAACGTTTGTGGCTGACACCCCAGCACTTCGAGCTGACTGCAAAGCGTTTGTGCCAGCCGGGACTGCATAGACAACACCGCCACCTGAGCGTTCTCAGGAGGAATACCCCTGCCCCATATACCGCCCTTTTGCGCCTCAATCTGAAAATGAAAACGAAAATGAGCACCTGGTTCCGTACTGTCAACCAGTTCAATATCGCCATTCATTAACTGACACAATTGTTTAACGATAGCCAGTCCCAGTCCGGTCCCCCCATATTTGCGCGTTGTGGACGCATCACATTGACTGAATGAGCTGAACAGCTTGTGCCTGACCTCAGGTTTAATACCTATCCCAGAATCAATAACGTCACACTGCAACACTGTAACCGGATGGCTGACGGCTGTAACATCCACTTCATCACACTTCACAATAAGCTGGAGTGTACCTGACTCTGTAAATTTAACGGCATTACTCAATAAGTTGGTCAGGATCTGGCGTGCCCTGATCGGATCAAGGCGCACAAACCGATGCTTAAGCCCATGGCAGTCCACCAATAGTGTGAGCTGCTTCTTGTCTAGTGGAATGGCAAATGATTTTGCTACTGAATCAACCAGCTCATACAGGTCAACGGAGTCAGGGGAAATCTCCAGTTTGCCAGACTCTATTTTAGAAAAATCCAGAATATCGTTAATCACACCCAGCAATGAATGCGCGCTGGCATCTGCCAGTTTGGCATATTGTTTTTGCTGCGCATCCAGATCGTGACTCAGTAGCAGGTTCAGACACCCAATCACGCCGTTTATTGGGGTGCGGATCTCATGGCTCATATTGGCCAGAAACTCTGATTTCATTTTCGAGTGTTGCTCGGCGCGTTGCTTTTCCTGCTGTAACGCCTGGTTGGACTCCAGTAACTGGCGCTGAATCTCGCGGTTTTTGGCATTTCGATACTCTCCGGTCATGATCGCAAATGCGAAATTAAACACCAATTGGCTCATAAATAGAGACACGACAAACAACTGAGCCTTTAGAGTGTGATCTTGCTGGAGGCTGGTAGTCCCGGGGTGAGATAAAACATCAAACGCTTTTCCGAGCGCAAAAATAGTCACAAACCCCAGACTCAGACTGATCAGTACAAAAGACTTTGCATAACGAGGTCGACCAAAACGATACAAACACGCCCAGATCCAACCTGAAGTGATGGTCAGCGTGATCATTCCCAGGATCAGTCGTGACGCGTAATTTGATATGACGTAAGTGAAGATGCAATGAATGAACAAAAACGCCGCAAAATAACAGCCGATTTGACGCAGCGGCACCGATTGTTCACATGCATGGTAGCAGCCAATCAACACCAGTACTAAAGCAGCCTGGCCAAATAAGTTTGGCAACAAAAACCGTACACTCAATGGCAACTCATTTTGCACCCCGAACAATATCATGCTCAATGCCAGACAGACGGGCGACAATGCCCAGTAAAGCGTCGCTTTAACATCTCGGTTTGCCAGCCACATAAACACCAAGGCCAGTGCCGAAGCAACCACCCCGGCACCAGCCATCAGCAATAGAGAAGGTGTAGATAATTGCACTGCTCGCTCGACAGGGAGCCGATGTTACCGCGCGGCTCCACTAAAATTAACGGATATTCAAAACTCTAGAAGACAGAAGCGGGGTTGTAAAGGCAGTGAAAAAGCCCATTGCAACTGCTGTCAGGCGCTTTGATCTATCACAATGTCTGCGACCTGGGCAGATCTTGCGCTCAGACTTTGCAAGATGCCAATCGCGAATAATGCCCTGGACTTTACCCACGACTGACCTCAATCTGTTTGATGGCCAGACCTTGTATTTCGGTCACTCTAAAGACAAGGACCTCTATCAAGCGAAGTCCAATTTGCCGCTGCTGGCAATCAATAAATCGTGACTTACGCAAATAATTGACGGGCATATTTGCCCGGTGTGATCTTCAGAATGTGTTTAAACTCACGAGTCAGGTGTGCCTGGTCAGAAAAGCCGCTTACCTGCGCCAACTGAGCCAAATCTATCAATGGGTTATTTCTGAGTTGTTGTTGTGCATACCGAACCCGGTAGATGCGTGCCAGATACTTAGGCGTTAACTCAGATTGCGCTTTGACTTGCCGCTCCAGCTGGCGTATGCCCAGTGGCACGCCGCGATAAGCCTCTTCCAGGGGGTGTAACTGCATCAGCGCACTGATGAGCTGATAGGCATGCTGCATGGCATAACTGGGGTCGGGCGCAGCGCTCGACAAAGTTTGTAACCACTGTTTTAACGTACACAGGGTCGGTGCTTGGCGAAGCTGCTCTGCGAGCGCGCCCAATCCGGGTGCAGATAACAAGGGATAAACGGCCTGCTGAAGCGCCTTCAATCTGGCTGGATACAATCGGATCCCGGCAAACTCAGCGTCAGCGCTGTAAGAGAGTTGTACAGCATGCTTTGAAGGTGGCTGAATGTGAAAAGGTGCTGTCAGTTTATGCTCATCCAGAGACACCTCACCTTTGAGTACAAAGACTATCCCTTGTGCGCCATCGCAGGGCAGCCAGCGAGTGCCTGAGTACTGGCTGCGTGCAAACCATACAGCTTGCACATACCGCTGGGACCTGCCATCCGGTTGATGGCGTTGCAACATCAGTTCGTTATTCATCAGGCTCAGGTTTAAACATTTTGACAACTCGATTCCAGGCATTGATGGCATTAATGGCAACCGTCAGGGTCACCAGAGCATCGTCACTGAACTCCTCAGATAAAGCGCAGTATAAAGTATCATCAATCGGCTGAGCGTTTGTCAATTGTTCACACAAAGTCAGTGCCAGACGTTCTTTTGCAGTAAATCCTGTCATATCCCGCCAGGCATTCAGGGCAATAATACGCTGGGCGCTTTCGCCCTGCTCCATTGCCTGACGGCTGTGCATGATAATGCAATAGCCGCACTGGTTTAACTGAGATGCTCTGAGTTTAACCAGTTCCCAGAGTTTCGTGTCCAGTGTAAGTGTTACTTCTTCATTTAGTAATTGCTCCTGAGTAAACAAGTGTTGCATCAGTTTTGGGGCACATTGTAAATAACTTGCTCTTTTCATCGTTTTTTCCTGAAGTGTCATTCTTGACTAACAGACTACCCAGAGACTCAACTATAAGATTGAAGAAAAACGACTTTCGTGCCCCAAAACGTTTAAAGCAAATTGTGCTGCTTGATAAATGTGACCAGTTCACCAGCAATACTCGCATGTTCCTGCGCTGTAGGGTGCCAGATACAGCCTTCCAGTGGAGATACAAAAGTATTGGCATACACATCCTCAACCCCCTCATTGGCAAGCTGTCGCAATGCGGTGTGAGTTGCCGGAATAATAAAGTCATAGGGATACGCAGGACGAGGCATCACCACAATAGCAACTTCCGGATAGCGGCTTCGCAGCGAATGAACAAACTCCACCATGGCTGCTTCCCAGGCCATTTTTACTTCCTCTATTGTTTGCCAGGGTTCGTGTGGCTGAGGGTCGGTACTAAAATCATTGGTCCCAAACTCCAACACAATTAACTGAGGAAAGCGTTCCTGATATGGTAAATCATCCTCATATACTGCGGATATCTGATCAACATAATCCACCAGGGTGTGATGTGTTTGATTGCCATTCCAGTTGCGGATCAAACCCAAACCAGAATACGACACCTGAGTAAACGTACTGTTTAATTGTTGCGCCGCTACATATGGAAAGGCCAGCCGTGCATTACTGGAATTAACTATCTCCTGCCAGTCACATTGTCGTTTAGCCGATTCGCTGCCAAATCCCGCACTGATAGAGTCTCCGATAAACAGTATGTGTGGCTGTGTTTCCCATACTCCCTCCAAAGCCCCATCAACCTCAAATTGCAGCAGTTGAGTACGTGCACCATAATGCTCCCAGCGCTTCACCACTTCGATAAGCACCCGCCCAGGCTCTGCCTGTTCAAACAACACAAAGCGCTGGGCTTCACCCGTTGATGCCGTCACGATTTTTTGGTGCAATCGACCATCAACCAGTACATCAAACTGGTCACCATTACCGACTAAACTGACTGCGATGGACTTACCTACCAGCTGAGTGTGGATGGCCGTACCTGGCCAGTTAAACTCCACACTCCCTTGCTGATAGTTTTTATGTACCCGCCCCTCATAAATAAGCGCATGGTGCGTAGCAGGCAAAATGGTAGCGAAGCAGCTAAGGCTGATGCTCAGTCCGAGCAGGATAAGTATTAAGCGACACATAGACAGTTCCTTTTTTGTTAAAAAAGTAAACCTAGTGTTTAAACAGCAACTCCTCAAGCCAGAGAAGTTGAATTTTTCTAAATCGGGTAGGCGCGACTGATTGCCTTTCGTATCTGTTCATCACGTTCAGAGCGATACATCATTCTTGCGAGCCAATAAAATAAGAAAAAACCACTAACTTAGTTATACAAATACTCTTTTATTCTTATTTAAAACACCATATAGTTATTAAAAGTTTGCATTTAAATTAATATAATGATTGGAAAAATTCAGATTGGCGTAGCAACGCCTCTCTCCTTGCTGATACTCACAGGCTGCAGCCAGCTACCCGCCCCGACACCGTTGACAAATGCCAGTGTTGAGGCGAGTTGCCCGCTCGTGGAGCTAAAACACCCAAACCTGATCCCACTGCCAGCCCAGAGCATACCTGAAAACGTGATTGCCCCGCCCGACCAGGGTGGGCTTTGTAACGCACGCAACTATGAAGTAAGCAAAGATATCATTATTTGGCGAGCCTGGAACAGCACCTACGAAGGCTCTAAATTCGGCAAGTGGTGGTCACTGGATAAACCACTCGGAGGGGTTGCGCAATACCGGGCCGAGTTCAATATTTGTCCCAAGTACTCACCACTGGATATGCTGGTGCGTTGCACTTTAAAAGCAGGCACTCAGGTCGTGATCGGCCCAGGTCAAAGCGCTCAGTGTAGCAACTACTTTACTTATCCTCAGTCGGATACGAATCAGCTTTATCTGGCAGATGCCGCTGAGGTCACCCTAAATTGCACCAACTTTTACGACGAGTTCTCCTGGCATGAAGTCGTTCCGGAGACGAACACAACACAATAACAGGAATTAATACCAACCCTATTGATGGCTTACTTTCAAAGGTCGGCGCATTAATATGCAGGGTTAGTATACATCCTCCAGCTCGCTTCGAAGTGCGCGGGAGGCCAATATAACGGAGCCCGGCATTGGGCTTTCTCACTACAAAGGAAATGAGCATGAAACTCAATTTAAACAAGAAAAAAATCAAGTCACTATCCCAGAACAGCCAGCTGTCACGTCAGCAGACTCCTCAGATTGGCGGCGCAGCGACAGGCTTGCCTAACTGCCCGAATACTAACTTTTGCAATTCAATAAATGCTTGCTGGACGTTCAAGGACAATCGACCGGATTGTATTATCTGGGGTTAATTGATAAGTCTCGCTGTGCTGTAAACTGTGAAACCTGCCTTGCAACCTCAACTTAGATGCAAACGCGACACAGACAAACAACACATGCGAGGTGTTTGCTCAAGCCGGGCA
This sequence comes from Pseudoalteromonas ardens, assembly GCF_030125445.1. Taxonomy (NCBI): domain Bacteria; kingdom Pseudomonadati; phylum Pseudomonadota; class Gammaproteobacteria; order Alteromonadales; family Pseudoalteromonadaceae; genus Pseudoalteromonas; species Pseudoalteromonas ardens. The sequence continues at coordinate 88,533 of NZ_JASJUV010000001.1, read as the reverse complement.
ACACGCACGGCCTGAGCAAACTTTGGTTACTTTATGAATTGCTCCATGGATTACTCCACGGATTACTCCATGGATTATTCCTGATTTAGCGCAGCGACTACCTGCATAATGTCTTTTAAATCAATCTCTCCGTCTTCGTTTAGGTCAAAGCGCGGATCAAATTGCGTATCACCCGTCGTAGCCGACCACCCGGTTACAATCGTTGTCACATCATCCGCGGATAAAACACTATCGCCGCTAAAATCAAACGGGCTCACTTCTTTTAGAACAAAAACCTGTTGTTCACTGATCACGGTTTTGTCCTCACTCAGCATAATTTGCACTGATACCGATGTATCACCCGGGGCAGATACATCCCACAAGTAGCGACCCTGAGAGAATGCAACACCAGTGGCAATCTCAGTCGTCTCCTCTCCCACCTGATAAACAATATCAACGGTGTCTGAATCAGCGATATGTAATCCCGACCAATTGATACTAACCTGCTGCTCAGAGCCGATGGCATTCTCCACATTGATTAACAGAACCGGCACCGCCACACCAAGCTGATTCACCTGTTGGCTGGGCTCGGTCAGATTAACCGCATCGTCCGACACGTCAAAACGGTAAGAAGCGTGACTATAACTGAGCTTGTACAAGCCTTTGGCTAGATTCGCAAAGCTAAAGACGCCATTGGAATCTGTCAGCTGACGCGCAATTTCTACCTGACTCAGACCAACGCCATTGGTCAACACCACTTCGACACTGGCGATCCCCATTTCACTGGCATCTGCAACCTTACCGTGCAAGGTTGCCTGGTGTGTATCAACATAGATACTGTTGGGCTCAGACGTTGAGTCATCAGCAACCGAATAGACATTGTAGTAGTAGCGTGTATTGGCAGAAGCACTGTCAATAAACTCCGACTCTAAACCGGTAAATACCCTGACACCATCATCAATAGAGGTGGGCAAACTGTTCACCGTTCTGGTCACCACCACTTCCTTCAGGTTACTGCCTTGCGGGTTTTGCCAACTCAGCGAAACAACACGTCCATTCACAATGGCCTTGAGTGCAGAAACCTGCGCCACTACAAAGCTGCTTTCCTCAGCATACGTCGGTGCCTGAGCTACGCCGTTAATACTAATATTGGCATTCTCATTTTCCTGACCAACGGTCAGTTGCACAGTGGCACTGTCCTCGTCACTCTGGGTCAGTACATCCTCATAGTTAAGTACCAATACCTTACCATTGGTTTGTGGAATGGTGACATACACTTCAACTTCAGGATACTGGGGATATTTCTCTACCTGAATTGAGTAAGTATCCGTTAAAGGCAAAATAAACTCTGTAACCAGCTCAGCGTTTTTCAGATAGGCTTGCATCGTGTCGGGCTCGTCCAGGATCGGCTGCAATACTACCGTACTTTGGTCGCTCACTTTATTAACGCCAACGAGCCGTCCCCCCGCGATTAACACCGTAATATGCTGTGGATGCTCCAGCTCAACCACACTGACAGCTGTCTCATCCTCTGCATTCTGAACGTCATTAGCACGTTCACTGGCACCCGGTTGGCCATAAATGCGCAGCTGATCGGTCACATCGGTATAAGCACCAAATTGCGCATAGCTTGACGCGCTATAGTAGTTTGTCAGTTTAAAATCGCCATGTTGATCATACTTTTCACTGTCGCTTTGTGGCGCACCCAAGAATATGAAATGCTTCAATGTCAGCCCATTGGTAAATTCCATCATGGTATATTCACCAGGGAAATTATTATCATGGGTAATGTACAAAGACACATCGTTATACTGGATCAAGCCAGCAGCCAGAATAGAATGCCCACCTCGTCTTTTCGGACGGTTAATGCTAAAACGCAGACTGGCAATTTTATTTTCCATAAAATGCGGCGAATAAAACGCATTCATCGCGGATATCCCCTGGAATATGGTCCGCGGGTGAGAGCCAATCCAGGCACTGCCTTTAAACGCAGACTGCGACAAAAAGTAATAACCGATTTTAGACAAGCCATGAAAAGCATCCGCAGCATCCGATTTCACATCGTAACTGCCCACAGCCTTAACATAGGGCTTGGGCGACTCACTATTGCGGTTGTCCCAGTGGCTCTGGAAAGTTGATGTTAGCTGGGCACGCGTTAATGTCGCATCAATGTTAGCTCCCCAGGCTACCCCTTCGCTTGCATTGTTGTAGTTGGCAATCGCTGATGCTGCCATACCATGACATACGCCGAGAAACCGGCGGTCAAGCCTGTTCAGACCCTGGGTATAATCTTTCAGCCGGTAATAACCAATCACATCATACGCTTTGCGTTTGTTTGCCGGCGCCAGGAATTGTGCAAAAGACCTTGCGACTTTGCGCATGAAGCCCAGGTAAGACAACTGGTCGGGTGTGCAACGATCAAACTTCCAGCATAAGAATGACGACAAAGAAACGTCTTTCACTTCGGTCAGCATAAAGCGGTTCCAATCGCCATTTTGGAAAGAAAAGCCATCTGTAGAAACATTAAATGCCGTGGTGTACACATTCAAATTATTGACATCATCAATCACTTCACACTCTTCCTCTTTGCACACCGAAACCTGAGCGCCACTGAGGTTATAAGGCGCCTGGGTCAGGGCAAAATCAATTCGGAAGGTCTTTTTGTCCGTGCTAACATCACAGTTTTGCGCCGTGACTTTCAAACTGCTATCTTCAGCATGAAACTGATAGTTACACACATCAGCAAGTGCCGCGCCGTTAAGCGCTTCCAGGTTTTTAAAATACACAGAGAATTGGTTTGCGCTAAGAGAGCCTGGTGACAAAATCACCTTATCCAGATTAAAGGTATGGTCAAACGCGGCATCCATAAGATTAAATGCCACATTATCAATAGCGTAACCGGCGTCTTCCTGAGCAATGATCTCTATCCGAAATGAGGCTATGTTTTCGTCCCGAATCGAAAAGTGCTCTATCCCAAACTGTGAGTCCAACACTTCTCGGATCAAATCACCTTCCGGGTTAAACCACTGTAACCGGGTCGAGCTTAAGTTATCGAAGTAGCCGGCATCTAAAGAAAAACTATTTACGGTTGTCGGCTCGCCTGTTTGAGGGTCAACAAAACGCCCTTCAATGGCGCCATTAAATCTCGGGGAACCGCTTAACACAGGTGTTGTTGGATTCGCACTGTCTGATGTAATGAACGGCGCATCACCACCAAATATAATGCCTCGATCAGCATACTGATTGGTAATCGCAGTGCCATTGGGAAATTCACTGAAAGTAATCGGTGTCATGCCAACAGCCGCAGCTTGTTGCACGGGTACAGGACGTGCCAGTGATTTGTCATAGTTTTCACCTGCCGTAGACCCTTCAGTGGCGAAAGCAGGTGCACTCAGCAAACTCAGTAGCGCTATAATATATAAATATCTCATTGTAACGCCCTCACTGTTCACTGACCGAAATGCTGCAACTTACTTGTTGCGCCAGTCGATTCATGCAAAGTGTTTTACTGCTGGTCACTTCAGGCGTCGTACCTGAGTCGACACTGACTTCGAATGTCAGCACTTCAGCAGAGCCTGTAAAACCACTACTATTGCCATAAGTAAGTGCACCAAAGTGCAGAGATTTGCCTTCCTGTGCCGACACAGGGCCCAGGGCAACCAAAGTGCCGTCAGACACAATAAAACTGTTGCTCATTGACATTGACCCTTCATTGGGCGCAACGCTAAAGTCCAGTTTTAATTCATAAGCCGATATCGACTGAGTTGCACTCAGTTCTACCTTGTAGCCTTTTGTTGTAGGCGCATCGGATTGAGGTGGATCTGATTGAGGTGGATCAGACTGTGGTGGATCTGATTGAGTCGGTGGAGTGTTAGTAGTACTTGAGCTGGGGGAGTCAACCCCACATCCAGCCAGCGCAAGTAACAGTGACGAGCAAAAAACCAGACCTAAGGTATTTCGCGGGGCACCAGACGCGATTGAGGTTTTCATTGTTGCAGCCTTGTATACGTATGCAGACTGATATAGCACTGTACTGATACCTTGCTATATCACCATGTTCTTCAGGTGCTGTGCTCACTTTTACTGCATACTGTCCGACCTGCGCAAGCCCAATAATCAAAGTGACCTATCGTCAGCACATAGAAGTACACCCGCAAGTATAGTCCAACCTCAAGGTTGTAAAGCTCAGAGACAAAAAAGCCACAACCAGTGCAAATCCAGTTGTGGCTTAACTGTACTCAGATGAGTACAGGCTTGGGTGTAATTTGGGTCATCTATGCGCTCTTCAGGCCGCCTCTTCAGCCAAATCTGACTGATGTCTGATCAAGTAATCAAATGCGCTCAGACTAGCTGTCGCTCCTCCGCCCATCGCAATGATGATTTGCTTATAAGGCTCGGTGGTAACATCACCTGCGGCAAATACGCCGGATATACTGGTCGCCCCCTTTGCATCAATGGCAATTTCGCCAAACGGGGTCAATGCCATACCGCTGCCTTCCAGCCATTCAGTATTAGGGATCAGGCCTATTTGTACAAATATCCCGGCAAGTTCAAGCTGATGTTGCTGGTTACTTTGTCTGTCCATGTAGGTCAGCCCGGTGACTTTCTGGCCATCACCGAGCACTTCGGTCGTTTGCGCGTTCGTAATAATGGTCACATTGCTCAGGCTGTGTACCTTTTTAATTAACACCTCATCAGCTTTCAGCGAGTCTGCAAACTCCAGCACAGTGACATGCTCGACCAGGTTAGCCAGGTCAATGGCCGCTTCGATACCTGAGTTGCCACCACCAATGACCGCAACAGATTTACCTTTAAACAAGGGTCCGTCGCAATGCGGGCAATATGCAACACCACGCCCTTTATACTCCTGCTCACCAGGAACATTCATTGTGCGCCAACGTGCACCCGTCGCTATCACCAGAGATTTGGCTTTTAGTGTCGCACCATTTTCCAGCGCCAGCTCAAGGTTATTGCCCACAGACAAGCCACTGGCACGCTGGTTTTTCATCACGTCTACCTGATAATCGTTCACATGCTCTTCAAGCTGAGCAACCAGTTTGGGTCCCTGCGTGGCTGACACAGAAATAAAATTCTCAATACTCATAGTATCTGCGACCTGACCGCCAAAACGCTCTGCCACAACACCTGTATTAAGACCTTTACGAGCTGCATAAATGGCTGCCGCAGCACCTGCCGGTCCGCCACCAACAACCAGTACGTCGAATACCGACTTTTGGCCAAGCGCCTCGGCTTGTTGTTCGCTAAGTGTGTTATCCAGCTTGGCAAGTACATCACTCAATGTGATGGCGCCCTGACTAAACAACTCACCATTTAAAAATACACTGGGTACCGCCAGCACGTTGCGCTGCGCAACTTCGTCAGGAAACAGCGCACCGTCAACCATAGTGGCTTTGATCTTAGGGTTATGTGCGGCCATTAGATTGAGTGCCTGTACAACTTGCGGACAAGTCTGGCAACTCAACGATATATAAACTTCAAAATGCAGTTCGTCTTGCAGTGACTGGATCACTGCCAGTTCCTGCTCAGACACTTTTGCCTTGTGTCCGCCGCTGTGCAGCAGCGCCAACACCAGGCTGGTAAATTCGTGCCCCATGGGCACCCCAGCAAACTCGATCCGAGTATCTCTCTTTGGGGAGTATATGGTCATGCTGGGTGCACGCTCACTACTTTGTGCCTGCTCCAGGGTGATCAGGTCACTGAGCGAGGCTAACTCCTGTGCCAGTGACGCCACCTCTGCTGACTTGGCACTGTCATCCAGCGCTAAAATCAGCTCAATTGGGTCGGTCAGTGCAGCAAAATGGGTTTGCAGCTGACTTTTAATTTGCTTGTCTAACATTCTGTACATCCTCGAAATTTACGCCAATAGACCGGTTTCTTCGACCCCCAGGGGTGAGTTTGCTGCGGGTTAACAGAGTCGGGCCAACTTGGCCCGAACACCGTGACTGATTATAATTTGCCAACCAGGTCTAATGACGGCGCAAGTGTCTCTTCACCTGGCTGCCATGAAGCAGGACAAACTTCACCGTCATGTGAGGCAATGTACTGAGCCGCCTGAACTTTACGAACCAGCTCTTTGGCACTGCGGCCAATACCCAGATCATGGGTTTCAACCACCTTGATTTCGCCTTCCGGGTTAATGACGAAAGTACCGCGTAACGCCAGACCCTCTTCTTCGATCATCACACCGAAGTTGCGGGTAATTTTGCCTGTCGGGTCGCCTATCATTGGGAATTGGATTTTCTTGATGGTCTCTGACGCGTCATGCCAGGCTTTGTGCGTAAAGTGTGTATCTGTAGACACGGAATAAACCTCAACGCCCATCTCTTGTAACTGTGCATAATGGTCAGCCAAATCACCAAGCTCGGTAGGACATACAAAGGTGAAGTCGGCCGGGTAGAAAAAGACAATAGACCATTTGCCAAGCAGGTCTTTTTCACTCACATCAACAAACTCACCATGGTGAAAAGCGGTTGCGTTAAAAGGTTGGATCTGGGTGTTAATCAAAGAGGTAGTCATGTTTTTTCTCTCTCAGTTTTTAGGTTAAAGGGTCACAGGCCTGATGCTGTATCAGCCATGTCGTCTCTGTGTGATTACTAAGATAGAGAGAATTGGAATATTATTAAAATGGATTGTTCGGATTACTGTAATCCAAAAAATTGATGAAACTTTGGCAAAGTTTATGCGTATATCAGATATAATTAAAACATTAGTCAGAACAAACTTTTAAGAGATCTGGATGCACCCATACTTTAACCACATTATGCTGGCCTACATTGGCTTTATTCCTTTTTTACTCTGTGTGGCACTCACATTAATGGTTGGCAGCTCAACGGCTGTTATCGACGCGTTTAGCTATTATAGCCTGGGCGTTTTGGCATTTCTGGCTGGCAGCTTATGGCGTCCAGGGGAGCAATCGCAACAGCGTGCCGTAGTCGCCATTCTGGTGATCGTCCCTTTCCCGTTGCTCGCCGTTGCCTCTCAAGTTGTGATGCTAAGCTACTTGTCGGTGGCGTATTGGTTGGTGTTGATTTTTGAACGCAGCGCTCCGGCCTGGCAGGAGACGCATCAGGATTATCAAAAAATGCGCTTCACGCTGACTTCCGTTGTCTTTGTCAGCCATTTATTCATGGTCGCACAGGCAATCGAACTTGCCGGATAAACTCACAGTGCCACAGCCCGTTTAAAACCTGCTATAACTAAAGGGGATACGGAGGGTTGCACATGCGTCAAAAATTACTACTGGCTCTGATCTGGCTTGCAACGGCTTGTGTCATCATCTTACTCTACGGCAATCATGCCTCTTTTGGGGCAACGGTAGAAGAGCTGATATGGTTTGCCATTTCATTAACTGTGCTGGTGTTCAGCCTGCCTCACTTGCAACATAAGCTGCTTTTATATGCCTGGGGGATCTACTGTATTGGCCTGTTACTGGATCTCCTTGATGACTTGATGACCATTGAGCTTATCCCGGTCAACACCTTTGACACGTCGTTAAAGCATCTGGGCTTTCTGCTGGTGTGCTACGGCATGCATACCATCATTAAGCAAAAACGCGAAACCATCTGTGCACTTAACCACGAAATCGAAGAGCGCCAAAAACTGGAACAAAAGTTAAAGTTTGATGCAACACACGACGAATTGACCGGGCTGGGAAATCGACGCGCCTGTTTTGAACAATTTGAACGTTTGTGCACCTCCAGTACTTACCTGTATTACTTCGATCTGGATAACTTTAAGCAAGCCAATGATAAATATGGTCACAATATTGGCGATAAAATACTGAAAAAAGTATCAGAAGCGATGACCCGAGAATTCACTGCAGATGCCTGCTTTCGGATAGGTGGCGATGAGTTTGTGGCCTTTACCAGTGAAACAGTGTTAAAAGAAGATGCCCTTCGGGCGCAGTTGGTAGAAGAGGTCTTTGAATATGGTGTTGGGGTGAGCATAGGCAGAACTGCGGCCGACCCAGATGAAGATCCGGATGTGTTACTCCACAAGGCCGATATAGGTATGTATGAGAACAAAGCCAATAAAAGTATCCGCACCTCCGTCAGATAACCCCGGCAAGCACTGAGTATTTATACCAATTTCACTTAATACCCGGTCTATTTGAAGGAGCAAATAGGACGCTAACAGCGTTAAAAATTTTTCATTTAGAACCTTATACCTTAGACATAAGTTCACAAATTTTGCCTCGCCTACATGGACGTAGGTGCCTCAGTGATAGCAGGACGCGAAAGCGGTGTTATCGACTATATTTTCTCGCCTCAAAATAGAACACTTAATTAAGCAAATTGGTATTACTATGTGTTTTTCGGTGTTTTAACCACGTTCAAACCCCGCTCTTTTTACTTATTTTTTATGTAGCTCATTGTTTATTTACATAAATCTAGCACTTTAGTGGCTTGACTGTTATGCTGCTGGCAGTTTTGATAGTCGAGGGAACCTCAGTGTTAAAGAATCTTTTTGCCAATACCAGTCAACAATCGGAAATCCAGCAGTTGAAAGCAGAATTGGCCGCACAACGACAGGCATATGAGCAACTGGAGGCAGAAAAACAAGCAATGCAAAATGAGCTTGTTGAAGCACAACAGCAATTAAACGACAACACGGACAATCAGCTTTTGCAATGTGCACTTTCCGGGCTTGGTCAGATCCACGAAGTACGTGACGCCGTGCTGCGCAGTCTGCATCAGATAGAGGAAGAAAGCAGCTCAATTTCTCAGGTCAGTGCCTCGTTTGAAACCTCAGAGTCATCATTGGAAAAGATCCTCTCAGGCATGTCCAGTCTGTCGACCAATATGGCCAGCATGACCGACAATATATCTGGCCTGTCGCATATGGCAGACAACATCAACACTTTTGTCACCACGATTTCAAAAATCTCTGACCAAACCAACCTTCTTGCACTCAATGCCGCTATCGAGGCAGCCCGTGCCGGTGAAGCTGGCCGTGGCTTTAGTGTCGTTGCCGATGAAGTTAGGGCGCTGGCAAACAACACCAACGAGTCGGCGAACGAAGTATCAGATCTGGTTAAAAAGATCATAGATACAACTCAGCTCACGGTCGACGGAGTGAATGTTATTCAAAACTCCAACAACGATTTATCTTCAAGTATTGCCCACCTCAACGATGAGTACGGTAATATTGTTAGTTGCTGCGGCTCTATGAAGCAGACCATTGTCTCAGCATCGCTGCAAACTTTTGTGCAGACCGCAAAGCTCGATCATGTTGTATGGAAGGGTGAAGTATACGGTGTCATTGCAGGCAACAGTAACAAGCAAATCACAGAGTTTGCCGACCACACCAGCTGCCGCCTGGGTAAGTGGCTCAGCGGTGAAGCGGGCAAAGTAATGAATAAATCGGGATTACTCAATCGTATTGACGGCCCGCATAGAGAGGTCCATCGTGCCGGTGTCGAAGCGATGACTCTGTTTGTTGCCGGTGAAAAGCAAAAAGCCATCGGCGAGCTTAATCGCATGGAGCAGGCCAGCCGTGACGTACTCAGATTACTGGATGAAGTAACACACTAGTTTTATCCCGGGTGGTTCAGATCTGAGTCGCCCGGTTTATCCCCCTTTGTGCATCTGCTATCATCGCGCCTTTGTTATTTTTCTGGGTAGTAATGTTATGTTAATAGATGCAAATTGGCGCATATTGACCGTGGGTGATGGTGATCTGAGCTTTTCCTTATCACTAAGCAGACAGTTAAAACCCGGTCATTTATGTGCCAGTATCTATGACGATGAAGCCACCCTGAGAAGCAAATACCAGCTTCATGCTTTGGACAGCTTACGCGATTCAAATGTACCTGTGCTGAGCGAATTTGACGTCAACAACCCAAACTGCTGGGAAGCCTTACAAGGTAAGCGGTTTGACGCGGTGATTTTCCAGTTTCCTTTGATCCCTGCATTCACCAGCAAGCAAGCATTTGATGCTCAGCCACTGTCGACAAACACCCTGAATCGACGTTTGTTACGTAATTTTATCGACTTCAGCCACCGCTTTGCACTTGACCCGGCAGGCCCAATGCTCGCATTGATCACTTCGAAAGATGTCAAACCTTACTGCGAGTGGAATCTAGAGGACTCGCTATGTAACGGGCTGGGCTATCATTATCTGGGCCAGAGTGAGTTCAATATAGATGTATTCGAGGGCTATCGGATCCGCAATGTCGACAGAGATAAACATGTTAAAGATACCAGCGGTATCACCTATTACTGGTCAGCAAAGCCTCACGCAGTTTTGCGTGAATCGCTTTATCTACCGCCCTATTTAACACAAAATCACTGTGCTATGTGCCGTGCAGGACCCTTTCTGAGCGAGCAAGACAAACACGCACATTTGGGGTCAAAAAAGCATGCTATGATGCTCAGACATGAAAAAGACTGGCTTGCCTACCTCAGTACGTACTAGGCACAACAGCTTTGTTGACGCGCTGGCCTGTCTCCCATCAGGTCCAGCCTGGCCAATTCCTTCTCAATACAAGCGGGTTCTCCAAGCAAAGTACGCTGTAAAACTTGCTGCATCCAGCCAGGTAACTCTGTATTCAATGCATAGTACACCCACTGACTTTGCTTTCGTATAGTCAGAATACCCGCTTTTCTGAGTTGTGCCAGGTGCCTGGACACCTTAGGCTGACTGGGCTCATCCAGTGCCACCATCAACTCACAGACACACAGCTCCTGCTCCTGCAAAATCAGCAGCAGCGTTTTCAGCCTTAGCTCGTCACTCATGGCTTTATAAAAAGCCATTGGGGTAATGGGCTCGATATGTTGCGGCTCAGCCAACAGATTACGCACTTTGCAATTTAACTCATATAAAGCCTTACGATATGGGTTAAAAGACTCATCAACGTCCTCTAGAGCAAGTTGCCAGAACAGTGTTTGCTGTGTTTGTTTTCCTTCCTGTTCAGAGCATGCCCCCTGAGTGAGGTGAAGCATAATATCGCACTCTTCCTCATTAACGTCGTTTTGACTGAAGCTCAGATTTCTGCTCAACCCAAACTCGGATAGCGCTTGTTTTGCCCCAAAACTGATCTGTTGCGTAGTCATCGTATTGCCCAGCAAGACATCTGGATTATGATGTTTTAACAAAGCGCCAACTAACCAAACCAGGTCTGGATTGTCACCTTTCAAATAGATACTTTTCACTGCACGGCTCTCCTATATACGAATATGATTATATAATGAAACTGAGGGACAGTTAATATCCGGGCACAAAAATACGAGGATCTTAAAGTGAAATGAATACACCATTTATAAGAAAAAAATACACTTTGGTAATGATTTTTAAATTAAAGTCACCTCAATTTATTCAAAATCGGAAATTACGGAATAATGTATACAAAACTATTGAGCAGTACCATTTTGATAAGTAGACTGGCGGCCTTTATTTATAGCGAGATTTCTCGATGCATGTTTTAAACAAAAGCTTTCTGTATGCCATCGCGTGCTTGTTACTGGCTATGATTACCATTCAGTCTGGTGCTTCAATTGCCAAACAGCTATTTCCTCATGTTGGGCCAGAGGGCACGACGGCTTATCGCCTGGGGTTTTCAGCGCTGATATTATGTCTGGTCTTTCGCCCCTGGCGGCATTTGCCCAAAAACTGGCGTCCAGTGATTTTATACGGGCTGAGTCTGGGTATTATGAATCTGACATTTTATTACGCAATAGAGCGCATTCCGCTTGGCATTGGGGTAGCACTGGAATTTACCGGACCACTTGCAGTCGCATTATTTTCATCACGACGTAAACGAGATTACCTCTGGGTGGCGCTGGCGCTTGCAGGTATATTGCTGTTGCTGCCGCAGATGGGCGAAGTAGATGGCCTGGACCCAATCGGCGTATTGCTTGCACTCACCGCCGGTGCATGTTGGGCAGGTTATATCCTGTTTGGCAAAAAAAGTGGCGGTCATGGCAGTGGTGGTGCAACGGTCGCAATCGGTATGAGTGTTGCGGCATTTGCCGTTGTACCGGTCGGCGTCATATCCCAGGGAGGCGCATTGCTTGACTGGTCTTTGATCCCTCTAGGTATTGCCATTGGATTATTATCCAGTGCCCTGCCCTATAGCCTTGAAATGGTCGCGTTAAAGAAAATGCCGGCTCAGGGCTTTAGCATTATGATGAGTATGGAGCCGGCCATCGCAGCGCTAGCCGGCTTAGTGATCTTAGGAGAGCTACTGAGTGCCTGGCAATGGCTGGCGATCTTTATGGTGATCGCCGCTTCACTGGGTAGCTCTTTGTCCGCCAAACAATAGTAAACAGCGGCGTTACATCGGCCAGGGCGTGACAGTCTCTGGCGTCAGCTCAAATCGCAACGCCTCTGGCACCTGGTTGATTTCTTCGATCAACGGCAGTGGATCAAAATGGCGTTGCAACCAGCTTTGCTGCTCCCACAACATGTGTAACACATCCTGTCGGTTTGAGTAGTCATGATCTGTCTCTGGCAACAACACCAGGCGCGCGCGTTTACCCAAGTCATTCAATGCGCTGAACAAGCGCTCGCTTTGCACTGGAAAGCGACCGGCCTGACGATCCTGATAGCCATGGATAAGAAGCAACGACGCCGTAATTCTATCCGCATACGCAATGGGCGACGCGGCCAGATAAGCTTGAGGATCTTGCCATAAGGTGCCCGCTTGTTGCTCATAGGCAAAAGGCGCTAGTGTAAAATTATAAGTGCCACTGCGCGCCATACCGGTAACAAATAAATCCGTATGGGCCAGCAAATCAACGACCACAGTTGCACCTGCCCCCTGCCCGCCAATTGCTACTTTACTGACATCTGCAATCCCCTGTTGTGCTAATACCGCAACAGCAGCCTGAGCCGTAGACTGCCATTGCTGCCTTAACTGCGCTACACTCTGCTCACCTGGCAAAGTGAACCCGTCAATTTCAAATACCGCATAACCTTGTGAAAGATGGGGCAAAGGGCCAAGATGATCCAGAGGCACGAAATAATGAGGGGAGCTAAATGCTTGTTTTGTCTGCTCCGGCGACTTTACCCACATCAAGACAGGTACCCGACCCAGACTGGGATCGTAGTTTGCATTCAAATAGAGCGTACCGGTTATTTGTGTGCCATCCCCACGATCAAAACTCAGCACCTCACGGGACAAACCGCGTAACGCAGGGTACGGATGTCTGAAATGCGTGATCTGCTCCTGAGAATTAAATGTCCGATCATGCACAAAGTAATTTGGCTGATCCTGTTTAGATTGCCTCAACGTGATGAAGCGCATACCTTCATCATCCAGTAACGCCACAAACTGCTCAAAATAAGGAGCCTCAGATTGCCAAAGCCGGGTACGCGTATTGGCTCTGGCATCAAACCGGTCGAGAAAGGGTAACTCCTCGCCCTGTACCTTTTCTGTTCCCTGAATAAACAAATATCTGCTGCCCACAACTTTCAAAACCGGAGCACCCAAATCGTTGCGGGTCATCAACCACTGCTCAGACTGCGCATCAGCGACTTTATATCTCGCAACCTCCAGGGGATTGCGTTGCGGTGCCAATGGATTGATCACAGAAGTCCGCCAGAAACGCTCACTTTCTGCCTGAGTGAGTAAGGCAATATTAGAATCGCCCCAGTTCAGAGACACCAAAGGCTCCTGAAGCGCCATAAATAATCGAGGGACGCGCTTAAATGGCGACGAGATATGGTACAGACCATACGCGTTCTCGGCATCACCTTCTTGCGCCCAGACAACAGTTGCTCCCTTGTCTGCACGCCACTGGAAATGACTACGCATTGGAGCAGCCGGAGGTGTTGAAATAGCCGCCAGAACATTTTGTTCTTCACTTAGCGATTCGGGAGGCATTACCGGCCGGTAAAGTTCATATAAGGCAAACCCAGTCATTCCCCAAACCTGCCAGACACTCGGGTGATTCGCCAGCGTGCGTTGTAGCGGTTGTGACTGCTGTGGCGCTTCGAGTAAAGACATAGCCACCAGCAGATTAGTCGCATCCGGTGAGGGAGTAAAATGGTGGAAATAAGCCGGGCCGCCAATAGCTACGGGCCGACCTTGCAAAGGCACTTTAATTAGCTGCCCCTGAGCATAATGCGCAAACGCTTCTGTAGAGAGGTTTTTTGTAGTGTCAGTCACGACACTGAGTGCACCATGTGATTGCGCGACAACCGGTCCGCTCAGCCGAGATTGAAGAACAGTTTGTGGTCGTTTTCCTGTATGGTTTATAGCACTATTGACCACCAGTCCGGAGCTGTCAGGCAGCCAGTGATAAGGGACTTCCGTGGTTACGCCATTGAGTGGAAAACGAGACACAGCGCGCAGTTCTCGCTGCTTGATGTCATAGACCCATAAACGGCCATCCTGCTCGGTGCGCAAGATAAAGGCCAGATAGCGACCATCTGCACTCCACCGTGGGGCAAATACTTCACCAGGTGGCAAGTTTTCTACTTTTACTTCGGCACCCGTCGCAACATGTTTAAAACTCAGACCTGAATAGGTCACCGCGCCCAGTCGCATAAAGGTAGTGGGATCGAAGTGTAAATCGCCGTAACGCAGACCGGCTTCATCTGGCCGTTGCACGCTTTTTTGCCTGGTTAGTAGCGCCATCCAGACATGTTGTTCATTGAGCAACACCTCTGGCATTGGTGGCACACCTACCAGTTGCGCAATTTCTTCTCTTGGCACCTGATAACCATCCGATGCCGCCAGCGCAGTATTAACCCACAGACAACAAGCTAAAAAAAACAGCAAAGCCGGGCTCTTTTTCACCACTTTTCTACCCTTGAATTCTTATCTCAACCTCTCATGATATAACGAAATTACCTAAATGTGCACTAGTTTAATAGCAATTAACGCAATTCACAGGCCAACCCGGAGCACAAAAATTTTCGTCGCTAAAACAACAAAATATCTGATACTTAGTTGTTCTGAATGAGAATTTTTTAATACCGTTAGCGACCAATTAAAACCTTCAGATTGGTTATGCACTAATGTTAGTGGTATAACGTGCATCTAGGCGCGAAGTTACGGTAAACTAAGCGTTCGTCAACCGTTTGAGCAGCTATTCAGGCCATTATGAACAACAATAAAAAGCCAGACAAAGTAACCATTTTCGATGTTGCCAGAGAAGCGCAAGTATCTAAATCAACCGTTTCTCTGGTCCTTACCCATTCCGACAAAGTCAGCGACAAAAGCCGGGAAAAGGTACTCGCTGCCATAGAAAAATTAGGCTACGTCTATAACCGTGATGCCGCGGCACTGCGTAGTAAGCGCTCCAACCTGGTCGCATTGGTGATCAACGACCTGACTAACCCTTATTCCGCACAGCTAGCAGTAGGCCTTGAAAAGCACATTTATGCACTGGGTATGGTGCCTATGCTGGTTAATACCAGTGAAGATTTGACGCGTCAGCAACAGGTCGTCAATACGCTCAAAGAGTACAATGTCAGTGCGTTTGTCATGGTGCCGGCGCCGGGCACAACCATGGAGTGGGTCAATAAACTCGTCGATTCTGGTTTCCCTGTTATCAATATTATGCGGGAGATCCCCTACAGTAACGCCCCCTGTATTCTGCCCGATAATCAAAAAGGCACACACCTGGCCACCATGCATTTACTCGAACAGGGGATTGAGCGCCTGGCCTTTGTCGGCGGTACACCCGAGATTTCGGATTACCATGAACGTTTAGCTGGCTTTCGCAGCGCACTCACGCTACGCAAAGTCCTCGAGCCCATGCCTGAAATTACCGCTCAGACCAACCGCCAGGGAGGCCGCGAAGCATTTAATACTCTGTATTCGCAATCCCCGGATACGCAGGCCATCGTCTGTTTTAGTGACGTCATTGCTTATGGTGTAATGGAAGCAATGCGAGAGCTCGGGCTCACTCCAGGCAAAGATATCAAAGTGGTTGGTTTTGATGATTTGGCCGACTCCAGATTAATGAAACCCGCTTTGTCATCTGTGCGGATTGATGCTGATGATATCGGTAAACGCACCTGCCAGGCACTGGCAGAAATTATGAATAAATCGCAACCTGCGGTACGGACCCTGGTGGATGTATCGCTGCAACTCAGAGAATCTTCCATTTAAATGACACAAGTTTTAGTAATAGGTTATGTCTGGCCGGAGCCGAATTCGTCAGCCGCCGGCAGTCATATGATGTCCTTACTGCGCTTTTTCCGCGCGCAGAACTGGCAAGTTGAATTTGCCAGCCCGGCCCAGCAAACAGAGCATATGGCCGATTTAAGCCAGGAACAGATCACCTGTACCCCCATCGCTCTCAATTGCAGTAGTTTTGACGACTATATCGCGCAACTTAAGCCTGATATCGTGATGTTTGACCGTTTTATGATGGAAGAGCAGTTTGGCTGGCGGGTCGATAAATTTGCACCCGATGCGCTTAAAATCCTCGACACCGAGGACCTGCAATGTCTTCGCAACGCGCGCCATGCGGCACATCGCACTCAGCAAGCTTTCACCCTGGACAGCCTGCTCGACAGTGAGCTGGCTAAACGTGAGATCGCCGCAATTTTGCGTTGCGACTTATCGCTGATCATTTCTGATTTTGAGCACCAATTGCTCACTACTCAGTTTGGCGTATCCGCCGACCTGTTGCACCACTTACCATTTATGGTCGACTTGAGCGCACTCGATAACACAACGCCAGACTTTCAAACCCGCAAGCACTTTATGACCATAGGTAATTTTCGCCACGCTCCAAACTGGGATGCGGTACTTTACCTGCAGCAAATTTGGCCGATGATCCGCAAACAACTGCCAGATGCAGAGCTACACATTTATGGCTCCTACCCACCACCCAAGGCAACCGCATTACACAACCCTAAAACCGGCTTTTTGATCAAAGGGTGGGCGAAAGATGCTCTGAGCGTAATGGCACAAAGTAAAGTGTGCCTTGCCCCACTGCGTTTTGGAGCCGGAATCAAAGGTAAATTGCTCGAAGCAATGATCACACAGACACCGTGCGTGACCACTGAGATTGGCGCAGAGGGCATGCATGGCGACCTGCCCTGGCACGGTGCGATAAGCAACTGCCCACAAACCTTTGCTGCCGAGGCGGTAGCCTTATACCGGGATGAAGCACGCTATCAGCAGGCGCAACAAAACGGGCTGGCCCTGCTACAGGCGCGTTATGATAAGCATCCTTTAGAGTCTCAACTAAAACAAAAGATTAGCAATCTACTGACCAATTTGGGCCCACACAGGCGAGCAAACTTCACCGGCAGCATGCTGCGACACCACACGCTTCGCAGTACCCAATATATGTCCCAATGGATTGAAGCAAAAAATGCAAATAAAATGCGTTGAATTTACGTGAGAAGTGGTTAGAATTCGCGGCAACTTAGGTTATTGCCTAAACTGGGTAGGGAGGCGAAACAAGCTGTTAGCTTCCTTACTCACTAAGTCGCTGTCGATTTTTACTTATAATTAGGTTACACGCCGTTGAACTCAGCCACCTTTACACAAAAGCGTAAGTTTATTGTTAAATTAGGCAAAATGCTTCATCAATACGGAACCCCGGCTTATCGCCTGGAAGCCCATCTGATGGAAGTTGCCACCCACCTGGGGCTTAAGTCGTCCTTTGTTATGTCTCCAACATCCGTCACTTTTGTGATCTGGACTGAAGGACACGAGGATGAGTACACCCATGTTGCCCGCGTAGAGCCCGGTGACCACAACCTTGGCTCACTGGCCGACACAGATGATGTCGTGAATCGAATGCTGGCAGGCGAGCTCAGTGTCGAGCAAGCAGATCAGAATCTGGATGCCATAACTCAGGCAAAAGATCCCTATGGACGGCTACTTACGGGTATCGCGTTTGCAGTGTCAGGAGGTGCCTTTGCAATGCTAATGGGCACCAGCTGGAATGATGTGCTTTGGTCTGCGGTGTTGTCGATTCTGGTCTTTATCTTCGTCCTCTGGTCAACTCGCTCAAAGCGCGTAACACACATGCTCGAGCCTGTTGTAGCAATCGCTTCTGCGCTGGCTGCCTGTGCGATTTCGTCGTATCTGGACCCTATGGTTAATATCCGACTGGTCGTACTTTCGGCGATAATCGTATTTATACCAGGCCTGGCACTGGCTCTTGGCTTTGCTGAGCTATCTGCGCGCCACTTAGTATCAGGGACAGCTCGGGTCATGGATGCCATTATGTTGCTGTTTAAACTGTACTTTGGTGCGTTTTTAGGTATCAGCATTGGCTTCTTTCTATTTGGACAGAGCGATTATGTGCAGCCCGATCCGCTCCCGAAATGGACAGCCTGGATGGCAATATTGCTGCTGTGTAGCAGCCTGATTGTGATTTTCCGCACTAAGCTGAAACACGCCAGCTGGTCAATTGCGTCAGGCTTTATTGCCTATGCAGCCAGCATTGGCTCAGCCATCTACCTCGACTATTCACTGGGGACTTTTGTCGGCGCATTTGCTGTGGGTGTGTTCAGTAATGTGTTTAACCGCACCGTCAACGCGCCCGCCTCGATTGTCGCGATGCAGGGGTTGATTGTGCTGGTACCCGGGTCAAAAACCTATATTGGTTTAAACTCGCTAATTGAAGGGCAGAACTTTGTGGCAGCCGATCACATCGGCCAGCAGACCTTTTTGATCTTCATGTCTTTGATTGCCGGTCTTATCTTTGCCAACGTGGCACTGCCACCGAAGAAGAGCCTGTAAATCGTGTTTGGCAACACCTAAGCAGTCGGGGTGTTGCCAAATAGCTTCTTTACCTGTAGTTGGGGCTACTCAATCTCTCCTTTGCTTCAAACGCATTTTGGGTGACAATCAAAGTCACACTCTGGTGCAAAGGAGCTCACCATGAACGACCACACAGAACAAAAACTGGCAGCCTATCGGCTGGTGCTCGATTACATCAAAGTCTTTTTGTGGCCAGCTATATTGGTCCTCGCCTTTGCTGTCTATGGCGATAAGCTATTTAAAATCATTGAGCAACGAGAGGTAGATGCGTTTGGATTAAAGCTGGGTAAACAAATTGAAGATATCAGCAGCAACTACGAGGCACAGATAGCACAGCTCAAAAAAGACATTGAGGCCAGCCAGGAACCGGCAAAACTACTAAAAAAAGTAGACGGCATCCAGGTTAACCTGGCCAAGCAACTGTCCAGCGTAAAACAGACCGTATTACTGACAGAGACGCCGTCTGTACCGAATAGAAAAGCACAGGTCGACCAATATGAGCGGGCTGGATTTAACGCTATCCTGGCACGAGATATTTCCGAAGCACTCTCACAATTTAGCGCAGCCCAGGCCATTTGGCCCGATTATCATAATGTGTCAGAAATAAAGCGCTTACTCAGCAAACAAAAAAATCAATTACATGATAGCCAAAACACCGCCTGGCAAGCTGTGTTTGATACCGTTTTGACGCAGTACTCCTGGGGAATGCCAGATGATATCAGAGCGCAATTCAGGCAAGTCGCAACAAAATAGTCATACCAATTTGCTTAATTAAGTGTTCTATTTTGAGGCCACGATAACCAGGCGAAAATTTTGCTATTTAGTCGTTCTAAAGGAGAAGTTTTTGAGGCTGTTAGCGCCCTATTTGCTCCTTCTAATTGAACAGGTATTCAGTGAATTTGGTATCATGCTAGAGCCAGCGCCGGGTTGTTGCCAGAAAGTCTCTGTATGCTTGTCCATAGCAGTTAAGCAAGAAGCGCTCTTCAGGTTTAATTTGAAAACGGGTTAGATAGCCAATAAAAATCAATGCTGCAAGCCCCCCCACTGGCGCAGCGAGATACCAGTTAAATGCCAATAGTAAGCACAGGAAGCCCACATACATGGGGTTTCGGGTAATGCGATATATGCCGCTGGTCACCAGGGTTGATGCTTTATCTATATGCACCGGATCGACGCTGGTTTTGTGGCGGCGAAATGCAATCACACCAGCCAGTGCGACTCCCACGCCAACAGAACTCAGTAAAAAAGCCCCACACAGCCTTATCGCCTCACTCAACTCCACACGACCGAATAGCTGTGCCAGCCCCCAACTAAGGATCAGATGCAACAAGAGTACAACTAAAGGCGGGATCCGGGTATCTAACGGGTGAATCCTGGAATCTGACATGCTGGTTTCGCACTCCTTATCAGCAAAATGTGTCACTTGATTGATATACAGCAATTATTTATCCCATAAAGCAGACTGTTAATCGCAAACACTGGTTTTCAGACTGCGCTAAAGTAAAATATTACTCACTAGCACTACACTTCGCGGTCTAGTTTATAAGAAAGCGTAATCCCAGAGAACATTTATGAAACTAATTAAAACCTCGCTCGCGCTTGCCATTGGCCTAGCCAGTGCCAGCACCTTTGCCTCATCGGCAAATGACACAATCACAGTTGAAGATATTCCTACAATTCAACGCGTTATCCAAACAGCCGTTAGCCCTGATGGGGAATCAGTTGCATTTCGTCGCTCTGTCCCCCGTGAGCTGTATGTAGACCGCAACGGTAAAAACTACAGCGAGCTGTATGTTGTTGATGACGAAGGTAATGAAGTACCTTTCATCACAGGTAAAATCAACGTAGGTAAAATTGAATGGTCAGCAGATGGCAAATTCATTTACTTTACGGCCAAGAAAAAAGCGGACAAATTCACCTCACTGTACCGCATTGCAGTAGATGGTGGTGAGGCACAAAAAGTGCTGTCTCTGAAAGGCACCTCTATCAGCAAGTATCGCCTGAGCCCCAACGGTAAACAGGTTGCTATTCTGGCTATGCCTGCCAAAGATGCAAGCGAGAAAGAGCTTAAAAAGCTTGGCTTTATGGCTGAAGTGTATGAGCTTGGCCTGAAAAACAAGCAGCTGCATTTGGTCGACCTGGCACAGACGAGCAAACCCCTGACTCCTGCCGTGGTCCCTGTTGCGGGTTACGTGAGTGACATCAACTGGTCTGATAATGCCAGCAAATTATTGGTGAAGACACAACCGACTGCCCTGATCGACGATCAATACATGAAGTCTCAGTGGCATGTAATGGACGTAGCGACGCAGAAGATCACCACTTCATTCAAAACCGAAGGTAAGCTGGGTGAAGCTGAATTCTCACATGATGGTAAGTACATTGCCATTTTAGGCGCAGAAGACAAGCACGATCCAGCCAAAGGCCGCCTGTTCCTGGCCAATGCGAAAACCGGCAAAGTAGAAGAATGGATCCCGAACTTTATGGGCCATTTCAAAGATTTTGAATGGTCAAACCGCAAAAATGTTCTGAACTTTATTGCTGATGTCGGCGCTGAAACCTTCATCGCGCAGGTGAAAGTTGGTTCGAGCAAGTACAAAAAGCTCGTTAAAGAAGGCAAGTTTATCGCGCAAAGCCTGTCCGTATCAGACTCAGATAAAACGATTGGCGTACGTGCAGAGAGCCCAAAACACCCAAGTGAAGTGTTTATGGTTCGCTCTAAAAAGCCAACCCGTTTAACCAATTCAAACCCCTGGTTAGACAACAAACGCCTGGCAAAGCAAGAAGCAATTAACTTTAAAGCTCGCGACGGTGTGGAAATTGGCGGTGTGCTTATCTACCCACTGGATTACCAGGAAGGCAAACGTTACCCCCTCATCATGGCGGTGCACGGTGGTCCGGAAAGTCATGACAGAAACGGCTGGCTGACCAGCTACTCAGATCCGGGTCAAATGGGTGCAGCACGTGGCTACGCGGTCTTCTACCCGAACTACCGCGGCTCAACAGGTAAAGGCGTTGACTACTCTAAACTGGGTCAGGGCGACTATGCCGGTAAAGAGTTTGACGATCTGGTCGACATGAAAGATCACCTTGTTGAGATGGGTCTGGTCGACAGCAAACGTGTTGGAATCACAGGTGGCTCTTACGGTGGTTACGCTTCAGCCTGGGGCGCAACTAAACTCACCGAGCACTTCGCAGCCAGTGTGATGTTTGTGGGTGTAACCAACCAGCTGTCTAAGTTTGGTACGACCGATATCTCAAACGAAATGTTCCTGGTACATGCCCGCTCTTACCCGTGGCAGAAATGGCAGTGGTACCTTGAGCGCAGCCCGATTTACTGGGCTGGTCAGTCGAAAACCCCACTGTTGATCATGCATGGTAAAGACGACCCGCGCGTTCACCCGGCTCAGTCTATGGAACTGTACCGCTATATGAAGGTACAAGACAAAGACGTACGGCTGGTTTACTACCCGGGCGAAGGCCATGGTAACCGCAAAGTCGCCGCTCAGTATGACTACAGCCTGCGCTTAATGCGCTGGATGGACAACTACCTGATCCACGGCAACAAAGACATGCCAGCCTATGAGATTGACCACGCCGCGAAATTAAAAGCGGTGAAAGAGCTGAATAAATAAACTGCTGTTTTTATGGTTTAAAAAGACAAAAGGCTTGCCAGATTGGCAAGCCTTTTTCTATAAATACGATACACCCCTAAATGGTATTTCAACTTACTTCTTTAATGAGAGAAGCCTGCCATTTTCAGTCGTGGCTTCCTCTTCTACGCGATACCATCAGTGTCGTACTTGCTACCTGAGCGCACAAAAAGCGCTCATGTAACAGCGTTAATCCAACTTAACTTTTTGTAGTGAAACATACCCTACCGTAGCCGCATCAGTGTCAACAAGAATCGTAAACGTGCCGTCCTCGTTTAGCAATATCCCATGTTGACTGCCGCCAGCGTTATAATTTAAAGGATAAGTTTCAACCACTTCCATTGAAATAGGGTCAATTTTAGAAACAACCACACTATTGTCAGGCACTTCATCACTCAGTGAATCAACTTGACCTAAAGCGTAAACATAGTCCCCTTTGGATGTAACAGGGTGCTTAGCACCTGTTGGGTAGTAGTCATTTGGCAATGCAGATAACCCCATAGTGTTTCCTGCACTGTCAACCAGGGCCATCGCAGGGCCTGACGAATGAAGAGGAGCTCCAAACACGAAGAAATCACCATTGTCCAGGTCAGTAACACTTTGTAAACTCTCGAACGGGAAGCCATCACTACTATGCCAACTAAACATCTCACCTAAGTGACTATTAAACGTTTGAAAGTAAACCGCTGGATTCATTCCAAAATCCCCCTCGAAGTCATAACTTTCATACATAGTGCCACCCACAACAAGGGCACCATAGTTAGAAACGTGTAACGTGGAAATAAATGCATAGTTCTGAGCAACCGATTCGATTACAGGCAGCTGAAAATCACTGACTAAGTCTCCGGTCTCAGTAGACACTTCAAATAAGTAAGCACCACCATAAGATTTAGATCCATCAGTATTTTGTGCATAACGCGTAGCGCTGACATACACGGTGTTTTCGAACTCTACAACGTTATTAAAATCGCTCACAAAGCCATCTTTCGCACTGTGTTCGCGCTGCCATACCAATTCGCCACTACTGTCCAGTTTTATAATATATTGCTTGCCTACCGCAATAAATGACCCATCTGAGAGTGCAATAATATCATTGAGTTTAGCTGAGCCTTTAGCAGAAATGA
Source organism: Pseudoalteromonas ardens (assembly GCF_030125445.1). Classification (NCBI taxonomy): domain Bacteria; kingdom Pseudomonadati; phylum Pseudomonadota; class Gammaproteobacteria; order Alteromonadales; family Pseudoalteromonadaceae; genus Pseudoalteromonas; species Pseudoalteromonas ardens. The sequence continues at coordinate 65,074 of NZ_JASJUV010000001.1, read as the reverse complement.
TCTTGTTCCATATGCGATCGCCATGCGCATCAACCTTAAATATCCAATCGTCACCATAGATATCTGTCGTTGGCGGGACATCCGGAGAGGTCGCATCCCCTAAAACAACATAACCATTATCTTGTGTAGCAATGACTTTGTGTCCCATATTAGATTTTCCGCCACCAAAGGCCACATGGAATACGCCCAGTTGCGCCAAATGTACTTCGCTCCATTCTCCTGCTAAACCATCCGGATTAACGGTTCTGACACGCCATACGTATTTACCTACTTCATGTTCAAAGGTCAGTTCGTTACCGACCGTAAGCTTTTCCATTAGCGGTCTGGAAAAAGTAGGCTCAGTGGCGAATTGAAATTCATACCCATCTGAAAAGTCGACATTTTCCCAAGATAAATTCACGCGATAGCGCTTAAGTGACACTTGCTCAACGTCCGTTGTTAATGTTTCCGGTGCAGCCAGCGGTGAATAAGCAACTAAAATACCAAAGACAGGTAAGGAAGCGCTAATCGAGCCATCCGTCACAGACAGCTTGATCCCACTATAATCAGCTGCGTCTGTGTTCACTGGGGTACCACTTATCTGGCCCGTATTTTCATTGAATTCAGCCCAATCCGGTAGGTTCTCAACACTGAAGGTGAGTGTATCCAGGTCGACGTCACTGACCTCAGGAGTAAACAGGTACGCCTGACCTGCTGTGACTGTTGTAGGGGGCGTTCCAGCAATCGACGGTCCATCATTAACAGCGCTCACAACGATGTTTGCTGTTATTTCACGACTCAGTAAATCGCCCTGCTGTAGTACAAACGTAAAACTATCCTGGCCGTTAAAGTTGGCGTTTGGTTGGTAACTCAGATTGGGGTAACTACCTGATAGCGTGCCGTGTTGTGGCTGGCTTTGGATCGTTAACTGAATGGGAGACTCCAACGGTGAATTTGATGAAACCGTAATTTCAAGTGGGCTGTCTTCCTTTGTTGTTAGAGAGAGATCATCACTGACCAACTGTGCAGTATAGGGCTGATTATCTTCTGCATCTGGAATGCCATCGTTGTCATCATCGGTATCGAGAGAGTTGGCAGTGCCATCCTGATCACTGTCTAAGTAAGTGTTAATGTCTGGAATTTTGGCCGAGCCGGAATCAGCAACCCATTGTTTTAGGTGCTCAGTAACTGTAACAGGATCAATCTGAGCATGCATATTAGCCAACGCAGATAAAGCCTCGGTATCATCAATGTTGCCATCTGCGCCGAAGTCTTCCTCCAACTTGTTAACCAGTAAGGTAAGCTCAGCTTCGGATGCTGTATTGTTAGCGGCTGACGCCGTCAACGCATACTTGTATATAAGTGAAGACACCGTCAGCAAGTAGGCGCTATCGGTTTCATCTATACTGTTAAATATCGACACTGACGCAAAGTCGGCGCCTTGGGGAGCCGCTATCACCGAGCTAAATGTCTCTCTAAACTCCTTTTCAGCATTGGCAATTGCCTGTTCAAAAGTCTGACCTTCATTTTTAATCAACGCCAGAGCACGGGTGCTGGTCAGGTGAGTTAGTAAGTTGACGTTAGCATGTTGCTGCCCGTTATCGTTTGCCTCGTACAGTGAGCGTAAGGTTAATACATCTTTAGATAATGTACCCGTAATTTCATTCCGGTAGTAGCCCGTAGAGGTGATCTGTAATATATCGCCAGCAGTGGCTGTAAATTCAAAACGGCCGAGGTCATTGATGGTTTTTGTGACCAGCGTTGTGCTCGTATTCTCACCTTTTTCTGATAATTTATTAATGGTGACCGTTGAGCCAATTACAAAAGGCCCTTTTTCAACAGTACCAGAGATACGAATGTCTGTATTTCCCGGGGTAACTTTCTTATCATCTACTTTCTTATCGTCTACTTGAGATGATTTTGATGAGAGGTGATTATCGCCTGAGCTACCACACCCTGTGGCGCCAAATACCGTCAATAGTAGAAGAGCTATGGAATTGAGTGGTTTCATCTGTGTCCCTGTTATTAATATTTTTGAATAGCAGCTGCTGTAATATTGGCTAGTTAAAACAAGCAAATCGGTCTCGATCCTAACAGTAGGATATATTTATAATCAAGGAGTTGGCTTAATATCAGAGCCAGGTTTACAAAAAGCAACAATCAGTCACCGATTTGGTTACACCCCTTTACAGTTTGCCAGGTAAAACCTGTTTTAGAAAAAGAAAGCAGTAGTGTACCTTTGCCCATCAAGAGCAAACCAGCGATGCAGATAATTGCGGAGTACCTTTTCACAGGGCAAATAGGCTTCAATAGACATAAAGCAAGCCAAATTGCTTTGGAACGACATATCGCAGATCCCCATGATAAATGTGTAAAAAACTGTTTTATTTTCTGCAGTACACGCCTATAATTCGAACGAATTTAAAAATGGTGACATGGAGTCAACAAAATGAAAATGAAGTTATCCGGAAAGATCCTCCCTCTAATTGCGCTAACCACTCTTGCAGGCTGTATGAGCACTGGTCCACATTTAAAGAGCTCTGTCTCTGAGGGTGTAGCTGGTATAGAAGCGCGTCTGCCTTACGCCAATTACAGTAACTACTTCGGTTACGTTGATAAGTCGGTAGTACCAGAAGGCAAGTACAAAGGTAAAGATACCTACTACCTGTACGTCTGGGTCCCTGCGGCAGTCGATGAAATTGGTGTTTCTATGATTTCACCTGCAGTCGCCACACCAGGTGACAACGACTTTGTTCACGCAAACTTTAAACCAGGTATGGCGAAGGATGCCAATAAGTTTTTCGACACTTATATCGTACTGGATCGCATGAACATCATAGATAGCAACAGCATCTCTGATGGTGGTAAAGTGTTACAAAACCTGGGCCGTAATGACGACAGCAGTGAGCTACCAGCTAACCCAAGTGGCGCAAGCTACAATTCTTTGCTGCGTAAAACAACCTCTATGAATAACCCAACTGAAGCACTGGTCCGTGGTGTCTATCGTATCGGATTTACCTCGTTCCGCTCTTCTGTTGAAGGCTCGTTTGAAGCAACAATCGGTACTAATGTTCCGGGCGTAAAGATTGCCGCTTCTCTGTCCGAGCTGGATGCACTGGTAAACAAAAAGCTGTAATCCAGATCCATCCCTAGCCAATTAAGTCATGCCAGCCGCTGTTTCGTTTTGTCAGGGCTGGCATTTTAATTTACCACACGTTACGACTTTATTTTTATGCTCAGGCCTGACATTTACTCAGACCGAACCAGCTGTCGACATGACGTAAAACCGCCGAGCAGCCCCCCGGCTTAACCAGCGAACTTCCGGCAGCCCGGTTACCATTTGCACGGGAACGGCCTGAACTGAAGTTTTCGACCCCATAATTTTCAACCACATTTTGCTTACTCACAAAACTGTCTGTACTGCGTTCAATTTTACCACTTAACATCAACCCGAACGCCGCGACGACGGCAGTGCCTAGCACTATTTTTTTCATCTTTCCTCCTGTTTAATCATGTTGTTACCAAAGAAAAAGGCGTGAGTACTCTGTTGCGTTCGGTTGTGTTGTGACAATCCAAACAACACCGGCTCTGCACTGTCTGGCAGGTATAAGGTACCAAACATCCAATCCCAGATGGCCAGATTACTGCCATAGTTTTTGTTGCGATGCGCCGGCTTGCAACTATGATGTACCTGATGCATGGCCGGACTCACGATAAGATAACTAAGCCAGCGTGGAAATCGCAAAAAAATATGTGAATGGACTAATGTACCGCCCAGCAGTAAAACGCTAAACGCAAATAAATTAGTGCCCAGAATCAACATTTCTGATGCATCTTGCCCCAGCGAATAGCTGCATAACCCTGCCACCAGCATGCTGGCAAAATAGGTGACTGGCAGACGGAATATCGCTTCAAGAGGGTGAGCCCGGAAATTGGTAAAAGGCGTAAGATTGGTTGCACTGTGATGGCGGCTGTGAATACGCCATAAATATGGATACTGGTGCAAAATTCTGTGATACCAGTAGTTGAAGAAGTCGAATACCACAAAAGCAATGAGGGTGGTCACGGCCACTGATGCCTGTGGTGTCACCCTTAACTCACTGGGACCGACAATCGACTCCAGCCATGCAGAGACAAACAGACTGTCGTTTATCGCTCCCCCGCTCAGGTACCTGTCAATCAGCAGCGCAGCACTGGCCAGGCAAAAAGAATTGACGATCAAAGAAACATAATCGATACGACTGGATTGACTCCACCAGATCCGGGTGGAAAGAAAAGCCCCTTTCAGGGTTTTCCAGTTAACACGTCTGTTTTGTTTGCGCTTTTTGTAATACAAGAACACAATCGCAATCAATAAATTAGTTGCGACAAACACACTCTCGTTAGAAAGAATTTCGGCTACAGGGTAGACAAGTAATAGTTCAATAGCCCGAATAAACTCAAATATCAGCTCCGCCATGTATTGCATTATTATTGTTTTTTTAGCAAAAACATGAGGAAAACGTTACACAAAAAGCATTAGCTTGTCCACAACAATCATGTTCAGGTGAGCTAAGTGTTGGCTTTGTCTAACTTTAATTGTCTAACTCTGGACAGCCCTTGCATTGGCGAAAACGCCCGTATTGCACCAATGCTGTCAGCAAGATAGCCGCAAACATTATTCCGGCAAATGGCAGAGTATTATCTGCATGCAGGAGCGCGAGCAAGAGCCCCACCAAGGCCCCACTGCCAAAACGTAAAGTGCCGATAACCGCCGTCGCTGTTCCACTGTTTTTTTCAAACTCCAGTAAAACCAGGGCATCCGCATTGGCTGCAATGATCCCCAGGCTCATCATCAATGGCGCAATACTAAACACAATATAATACAAGGATAAGTCAAACAGACTAAATACAAGTAATGCAGTGGCACTCGCAACACCAAGCCCCAGCCCGAGATAGAGCATCTTTCTGGAACCTAACTTAGGCACCAGACGGGTATTTGCAAAGCTCCCCAGCATCAGGGCAACCACATTAAAGGCAAAAAGCACACCAAACAGCTGCTCTGAGACATCAAAATAATCAAGATAGATAAAAGGTGCAGAGGTCAGAAAGCAAAAAAAGCCAAACGAGACCAGCATTGAGCTGACAATATCTGGCAATGCCGCACGGTTAGAAAGTACAGTGGCGTAACTGTCAAAAAATAAATGGAGCCCACGTTTATCACTTTTATAGATGGGTACTTCCACCAGATAGAGATAAGCCAGAACCATCACGACAAGCGCATAACTTGCCAGGGTCAGAAAAATCCATTGCCAACTGGCCAGGCCCAAAATAGCCGACCCCACACTGGGCGCAACCAAAGGCGCCAGCATCATGATCATGGAAACATAAGACATGCCTTTGGCTGTATTAGCCTGATAGATATGACGAATAATACCAGGGACCACTACTGTTGCAGCTGCGCCTGTAAAAGCTTGAGTCGCTCTGAGTCCCCAAAGATGCAAAATATCACTGCTGAACGCCAACAAAAATGAACTCAGTGCAAACCCACCCAGTCCAAATATGGCCAGCTTACGTCTTCCAAGCTGATCGGCCAGGGGGCCATATACCAGCATGCCAAGCGCATAACCTGCGAGATAGATACTCAGCGAAAGCTGCACGTGCGGCATAGTTGTGCCCAAACTATTTGCAATTACCAGCATTGCTGGTAAATACATATCGATTGCCAGCGGCGTAATTGCCACAATACTGGCAAGCAAGGGGAGTAGAATTCGGGTGTTGAAAGCGCGTGCAGAATCGTCCATGACATTCCAAATACAAAGCTAGGAGGCGTGAATTGTATCAGTTTAAGTATCAATCTGCACCTCGCCTCCTGCCCTATTCAGCGCATTAACTACTTCTCCCAGCGAGAAAAAATGCGATAACTCACGGCGGCCCCTAACACTGCGTTTAGCGGAACAATCCCAGGCAGAAAATGACCTGCCAGCACGCCCAAAGCGACTGCAGCAATAGCGCTCCAACGCACACTTTGCCACTGCATGTGCTCAAATGCGTGATAACGCTCCCTGTTGAAAATATAATCTGCGATCAACACCCCCCCAACTGGGGGGATCGCGGCAGACAAAAAAGTCAGCCAGCCAACGAAGTGGTTGTATAACCATAATGCGCTAAGCGTACCAATAATGCCGTTGAGCACTGCCAGATTACGACTTGACCAGCCTGTAATATTGGCGAATCCGAGTCCAGATGCATACAGTGCATTATCATTGGTGGTCCAGATATTCAGACCCAGCACAACAATTGCGGGCAACAACAGGCCTTGTAACATCAATACCTGAGCGATATCAGACTCACCGGTTGCTGCACTACCCGCCGCACCAAAAATAAACATCAGACTGTTTCCAAGGAAAAACGCAATCAGCGTTATTAATACAGCACTGGCGGGCTTGCGGGCAAAGCGAACAAAATCAGCAGTTAATGTGCCCGCGGAGATAAACGACCCAACCACCAGTGCAATTGCTGCGCTGATGGGCAGTGGCGTTGTCGGTACAAGCGACTGCAATTGACTGATCCCACCTACATCTTGCACCGCCAACCATACAGAGTACCCTCCGAGCAATGCTATAGCCGGCACAGCAATCACAGACAACGCCATCAATGCTGAAATACCAAAATAAACCGTCGTTGTCATGGCAAGACCAGCCACGATGATCAGCACATTGGTATCTATGCCAGTTGCTTTGTGAACAGGAATAGCAAACATGGCTACCCCAACGCCAAACCAGCCAACCTGGGTACCGCCCAAAAGCAAAGAAGGAAGCCAGGATCCTTTAACACCGAATGAAAATCGCGCGAGTAAATGTGTAGACAGCCCGGTCGATGCCCCTATATAACCGAGCGCAGCAGTGTATAAGCCGAGTAACAAGTTACCAATGAAAACCGCGAGAAAAAAATCGTTAAATGAGAGCCCGGTACCCAGGGTTCCCCCAGTCCACATACTGGCGGAGAAAAACGTCAACCCCAACATCAACAAGGATAACGCTACGCCGCCTTTTCTGGCTGATTCCGGAACGGGTTTGAGTCCATAATTACTGTCTTCAGTCACTTTGTGGCCTTTTTGATATAACAAACTGATACCTTATTACAGCACACAACAGTGGAAAAATTATGGAGTATATCAAGCCCCGGATCAGAGAATAGTCACCGCACTGGGTTTTAACCTGTATACCGTAATTGGTTTTTTCAAAGCTTTAGAATCAAAGACTTCGCCGTTTTCTTCTGCTTTGTGAGCCAGGTAGCGCCGCGACTTTTCTAACGTCAACTCAAACACCTCAAACCGGCCTGTTGCCAGCGCTGTTTTACCAACCGCCGTCATGGGAAACACCATCTCACCATCACGCACTTTCACCGTGATCTGTTCCCCCTTTTCCACCTTGAGTGTCATCCAGCAGCCGCGCTTTTTACACACTTTCGTCACGACCCCTTTCACCGTGACATCTGTTTGATGATATTGCTGCGCCTGAGCCAATAAACGTGTGGCATCAATAATGTTAGTTTTGTCAGCACCACCGCCAAACTCTATCGGCTGCGCCAAACTGGGCATCACACACAGCAAAGCAAACAAGCTCAGCCAGAATTTAATTAACATACAGTCCTCCAGGTTAGAGATTCTTTGTAATTCGCTGTTCAGATAATTCAATCATAACAAGATCTTACTAAAAACAAAGCAAAAAACATTTTAATATACACAAATTAATTACAGATGAAAACACCCCAGATGCAAGCCATTTACAATCCATTACATACCGTCTTGCATCTTAAAAAAGATGTAATTACCTTGAATGGGTAAACCACACTAACAAAAAGGAAAATAATATGAATAAGATGATTAAATCTTCTCTAGCACTCTCGGTTTTGGCAATACTGAGTACAACGGCCCAGGCTTCAGCTGAGCAATGGCAAGGGTATTACAAAGGTCAGTGTGAAGTGATCTCACCGGCTCGCGGCACGCTTTATCAATTTCCAATGTCACTGGAGATTGGCGCATCCGTCGATAACAAGGCTGACTGGATAGTCACCTACGGAGAAGGCGCACGCAAAAACGTTCGCAACTACAGCTTGCTAACACTCAACGAAAACCTGGGCCATTATGCCATTGATGAAAACAATGGCGTTGTCATTGACCAATACCTGCTAAACGATGAGTTTTTAAGCCTGTTTGAAGTCGGCAGCACCAAATTGCAAGTATCCTATAAACTGGATAGTAACGGGACGATTGACGTTAACATGAATACGTTTAGCTTTGATCCAATCCGTGAGTCAAAAGTTGGGCACGTGGTTGTTTCCAATTATCAGGGTAATACCCAGCAAAGATGTAAACTGTTTAAGTGGTAATCACACCAGGTAGTCGGCCTGTTATACCAATTCTCTTAATTAAGTGTTCTATTTTGAGGCGAGAAAATAGGGTCGATAACACCGCTCTCGCGTCCTGCTATCGCTGAGGCACCTACATCCATGTAGGCGAGGCAAAAATTTTGCTATTTAGTTGTTCTAAATGAGAAGTTTTTAACGCTGTTAGCGTCCTATTTGCTACTTCAAATAGACCAAGTATTAAGTGAAATTGGTATAAAACCAGACCAACACATAAAAAGATAAAGCGGGCCCTCACCCGCTTTATCACAGTTTACCTGATTAGCCACCGCCTCCACCAGTAACGGTACCTTCAACAGTCACCATAACATCTACCTCATCTTTCAGGCTACGATATTGAATACTGGTGATGGTGTTGCCATCTGCTGATAAGAATAAATTAATTAACGGATAATCGTTATCTGGACCGTAATTAACCTGTATACGCTTCTCTTCCTCAAGATTAGTGCGGTCATAAATAACCATGATATCACTTTGGGCATAACTGATACCTGTGTCAAAGTCGATAGACCCATCTGAGCCAATCACCACAGTGCCGCGTGAATGGCCTTCACCTACAACTCTGTACTCCCCGGCTCTTGCGGTAACTAATTCAAGATTAGCGATTTCATCGCCCCCGTCAGCAGTGAATGAACCAAGAAACATATTTTCCATGGTAAACAGATTGATTTCATTCAGCCCCGTTTCAGTCACAGACACTTTGTAGATAAACCCGTCATCTTTATAAACGTATTCGCTGCCTTCCATCATGACATCATCGAGCGACATTTCGTCACCATTATTGGCTTCTGGATCTGTATCTATGAACATCATGCCTGAACTGGAGAATGTGAACCGTACTTTTTGCCCATCGGCATAGCTGCTGCCGCTTTCCGAAAGCATAAACACCATATCAAACACCTTACCTTTGAGCACTTCAGGCAACATGACATCATCATCCATATCATCGTCGTCATCGTCTTTTCCGGTCAGCGTCCAGGTGTAAGTCAGGTCTGATGTCACAGTGACCCCCTGAGTGGTAACAGAGTAACGCACAGAAACCACAATCTCAGTATCCGAGCTGCTCACCAGCTCAAACGCCAGATCATTCACCGTCAGCTGTTGCTGAACAAATGAGTCTTCAATCTGTTGTTTGATGGTTTCGAGATCGTTGGGATCAGGCGCAGGCACGTTGTGAATTTTAATCTCTTCAATACCAGTCGTAACGCCGGCCACAGTCGTAGAGCCAGTAATAGTTAAGGTGTTACCTTCCCCATCATTACCGTTGTTATCATCATTGTCGTCATCATCATCAGAATCTCCGCCGGAACCAGATGATAACCCACCGGGAACAAAATCCAATTCGAGAGACCCAAGATCCAAACTGGCAAAAATGTCACTCAGCCCTTCCAGAGTCTTTTTAATGTTGTCCAGGGAAAACGTCGCACTCAGGTCGTCGGTTAAACCCACTTGCTGCGCGTACGCCTGAATTGCACTGGTATACTCACTGATAAAATTACTGGCATTATACAAAGGAGATTCAAAAGCCTGATCGCCTACCTTGCCATCTATGGTGAGATCTAAAAAGTCAGCACGCAAGGCATCAACGATCGCCAGCGCTGGTGAACTCGCAGAACTGCCCATTTTTGCCAATGCAGCCAAAGAAACCGCGTATATACCAGCCTGATCACTACTCGCAGTGACTCCACTGGCTGCATCAATGAGTTGAGGGGGTGTTGTAATATCTGTCAGAGCCGGGGCCAATGCCACACGAACCTGTTCATTGACAAGGTTAATGGCTTCAGCGCTGGTCGCGCCGGTATTTAAAATGGCTGTTGCGGCAATTTCTGTAAGTGTCGTCACGCCCACTTCAGACTTAAAAGAACTCAGTACAGCGCGAAGCGTCGTATCGGCGCCAAGAGCCAGAAAAACGCCTTTGGCTTCATCGAAGTACTCAGCGTCGCCTCCTCCCAATACCTCAACAATAAACGGCTCGGTAATGGCAGAAGCCAATGTGATGGTAGCAACACCTGTCTCTCCGGTATTGCCCGTAGCCCCTTCAATGGGCGTGTTAGTGGCGAGTAAAATGAGCCTGACATTTGCATTTTTGGTTAATCCCAATGCCGGGCTCACTTTGATTTCAGTGGTTTGTGCAGTTTGATCTGGCGTGTTGTTATTGTCGTCATCATCTCCCAGGCAGGAGGCAAGTATGAAAACAGACAATATGACAAGCCAGTTGCGCAGCTTGTATATCTTCATGGTAGTTCCTGGTTTAGACGGTTACTGATAGTTACTCTGGCACAGCAAGGGTTGACACCTTCACCATGCCACAGCAACAACAGTTTAGTTTAACGAAATAGTTAACGCCTATTTTTTAACCAAAAAATCCTTTTTTATTTGTCACCCTCATACGGGTATTGATGGTGAATGCTTTCACGGCAGGTCATCCCGAGATACTCACAGGTTTTCTGGATCATCTCAGTGAAGCACGCTGGCGCAGTCTCATTAATCGAGTTAGATAATATGGAGAACTCTTTGGTACGCAGCTTTCTCAGCTCAGGTCGCAGTGTTTCATCATCCATAAAATCGGTGATGCGATCGAAAAATGCCTTCATTCTCGGTGTAACGGCATACCAATATACAGGGGATGCAAAAACAATGTGATCATAGTTCAGCAATGCGCGAAATAATGAACGAAAGTCATCACCACGATTGGTGTGATTATAGCAATAATCTCCAATATCATAGTCATCAAGAAACAAAGTATCGGCCTGTAGTTGCTGCGCAAGCGCTCTTACCGACTGTGCAGTGTTACCCTGCTTGTTTGAGCTGGAATAAAGAATAATGGACGTCATTGTAGTTCTCCTTTGTGTTATTTGCTGCTAGTCTAAAACCTCAACCAATATTGAGGTAAAGCATTCAGATGAGCGTAATAAACACATCGGAACGAGATGAGCCCAGGCTCAGCGTCGGGCAAGTCGCTAAGCGTGCAGATGTTGCAGTCTCTGCACTTCATTTTTACGAAAACAAAGGATTGATCCGAAGTTGGCGTAACAACGGTAATCAAAGGCGTTACAAAAAAGATGTGTTGCGACGTATCGCCATTATCAAAGCGGGTCAGAAAATGGGCATCACACTGGCTGAAATCAAACAAACCTTGATGTCTTTGCCACACAGCGACACACCCAGTAAAGATGACTGGACCAAAATGTCCAGCATTTGGCGCACCCAGCTTGATGAAAAAATTGCCTACATGCAGCGGGTTCGCAACATGATTGATGGCTGTATTGGCTGTGGCTGCTTATCTATGAGCCGCTGCCCAATGTATAACCCGGACGATATGGTTGCCCAGGCGGGAAATGGGGCAGTACTCATAGACAACCCTGAACAGGCAAAAAACGCGAAATCTTGTTATGATATGAAAAATCACAATAAAGGAACAAGCGAATGAAAAAAACGGCGCTCAGCCTTTCTCTGGCAGCCATTTTTGCACTGACTGGTTGTGCTCAGACAACGACACAAACAGATGCCCAGCAAGCCAGATCAGTAGCCAATCAACAAACCAATGAAGCAGCATTCAAAGCGTTCTCAGATCAGTTTATTGAGCAATACTGGCAACAGTATCCCGAACAATCTATGTACTATGGCTACGGTAAATATGATGATGTTATCACCATCCCGGATGCTGCGAGTCGTACAGCCAGCCTGGCCTTTATAGATACGCAGCTGACAAAACTGCATGCTTTTGACTTAACAAGCCTCAGTGCTAGTCTGAAAATTGACTATCACCTGATAGAAAACAGACTCAAAAGTACCCGATGGGAAATCGAAAAGTTCAAAAGCTGGCAATGGAACCCCAGTCGCTACAATGTCTCGTACGGCTTCGCGACCATTCTGAACAGCCGCTTTAAGTCTGAAGATGAAAAACTTCGCCTGGTCTTTGATCGACTCAATTATGTACCTGCGTACTATCGCGCTGCACAGGCCAATATTAGCGACCCTACTTTGGAATATACCCAACTTGGGATCCAGCAAAATAATGGGGCATTTAGCGTTTTAACTGACGACTTATTGACTCGGGTCGATTCGCTGAGCACCTTTAGCGAAAAAGAAAAAGCAGAATTCAAACAACGCTTCGCCAATGCCAAAACAGCCATTCATGGCTACATAGATTTTCTGACTGCGGTTGAGAAAAAGATGCAATCTACCGGCGAAGCCCGAAGCTTCCGGATCGGTGAAGAACTCTACGAAGAGAAGTTTGCGTTTGATATTCAGTCGGGTTACACGGCAAAGCAAATGTACCAAAAGGCACTTGCGGACAAAGCCCGCGTTACAGCACAAATGATCAAGTTAACCGATCAACTTTGGCCCAAGTATTTTCCTAATACAACACGCCCTGAAAATGACCCCGAAGCCATCGCCACCCTCATCAAACACCTGTCTCAGCGCCATGTCGAGAAATCTCAGTTTGTTGACGAAATCAAACGCCAGATCCCCGAACTGGAAAACTTTGTGATGGAAAAAGACTTACTGACATTAGATCCTGAGAAACCGCTGGTTGTGCGCCAGACACCAGATTATATGCGTGGCTTTGCGCTGGCGTCGATTTCGGCACCGGGACCTTACGAGAAAAAAGAGAACACTTACTATAACGTTGAACCACTGGATGGACTGACGGATGAGCAGGCAGGTTCAATGCTACGTGAATACAATCACTGGATTTTACAAATTCTGAATATTCATGAAGCAGTTCCAGGTCACTACACCCAGCTGGTTTACTCTAATACCTCTCCATCCCTGGTGAAAAGCATTTTTGGTAATGGTGCTATGGTTGAAGGCTGGGCTGTGTATACAGAACGCATGATGCTGGAAGAAGGATACGGCAATTTCGAGCCTGAAATGTGGCTAATGTATTACAAGTGGAACCTGCGTGTTATCTGCAACACTATCCTGGATTATGGCATTCAGGTTAAAGGGTTCAGCAAAGAACAAGGTCTGGATCTGTTAATGAACGGGGCGTTTCAGGAGCGAGCTGAAGCCGAAGGAAAGTGGCGCCGGGCAACGCTCAGTCAGGTTCAGCTTACCAGTTATTACAGCGGATTCCGCGAAATTTACGATCTGCGCGAAGAACAAAAGAAACAATTGGGCCAGGATTTTGACCTCAAAGCCTTCCATGAAGAGTTTCTCAGCTACGGCAGTGCGCCAGTTAAGTTCATACGTCAACTGATGAACTAAACCCTGATGCCGGGTCGAAAGATCCGGCATAAATCATTGATTTAATAAATAACATTTCCTGACTATTAGTCTTCAGCTCGGGGCTGCCAAATAAATTAGTCAAAATAATTGACCAACCACATCGCTGGCGCTACATTTTATTTTCATTAAAACAACATGTAAGGCCACAGGAATGACCCCAGTAAATACACTTACCCGAACTTTGCTCCCGCTATTTCTCAGTGCATGTACCATTACCGCGCATCCAATCATCGCCGAAAATATCCCAGAACTGTCACTCAATGGCACCGACCATACCGTCACCGTAAACTGTGGACATGATCAGCTGGCACTCAGGCGTATGCTCGACTACCTTCATGCCCTGTCATTTGACATGACAATCGAATTTTCGGGCCAGTGCATGGGACCAATTATTATCGAACGTGATGGGATAACACTGGCGGGCCTGGATCAACAAGCAGCGTCGGTCAAGCTCAGCGACAGCGATGAACAGCAAAGTGCAATACGCGTCAAATCAGCAGTATCCACACTTAAGAACTTTGCAATAGACACACCAAAAAACGCGCTGTCATTGCACGTTGACGCCAATGCAACCGTCGCTATAGATGGGCTTACAACAGCGCATGTTTTTGACCCAAAAGCTCCTTTTTACCCCTTTCTTGCGGATGAAAACAGTACGATCCATGTGAAGAACCACAGAGGGTTACAGTTAAAAGTATCCGGCAGTTCAGCTGCAAACCTTATAGAAGGCAATCGTCAGGTGGCATTGAATGTCACCGATACCTCCATGGCCCGTTCAACCAGCAGTAATCAATTTGATGATGTTGAAGTGTCTGGTAACGGCTATTTTCTGGGTGACAACCAATCGAGCATTAAACTGCTTAAAATCTGGAGCAAAGGCGTGGCTGAAGTAAACAACCAAAGCTCGGTTAATGAAATCATGATGGGTGGTCAAACTCTGTTCGCAGCATATAGACAGTCGAACATCACAGGACCCTACAGACTATGGGGTAATGTGGTGTTCGAGCTGGAGCACTCCTCAGCGACTGGGTGGCAGCCCGTTGACAAACCAAACTCCATCATCTCGGGTCACAATGCAACAGTGAACGGTGTTTTTTATCCGGATTGGGATTGGCATGGTCAATAGTATTGAGTGACAAAATTATCACTATGGGGACCCTTGCGGTCCCTGGTCAAATTATCATTATGGATATTTTATTTCCCAGTTGCTTGCCTAAAACCCACACTATGGTACTATTCGACCGCCTTATTAATAGTCTAAGTGACTATTAAATATACATATAATACTAATCTATCTGAATGCGCGACCAATATCAGGGGTTAAATCTGTTGCTCACTGTGTAAAAGCGTCCCAGTTTTAACTTGTCTTACAAGCCTGGATTCGCCACATTTTTACCCGGTTGTCACAAAGAGTGCCTTGGCTAAAATTGGTTATTTCATTACGTGGATTGGTTTAAATTGCACTCTCCGCCTCTCTTGGGAAAGGCTAATAGTCATGCTAAATGGGTGACTGTGTCAGAAGACAAGGACAGATATTCGGAGTAAAGCAATTTTCGCGACATACGACGAGTAACCAGGGAATCTAATGGAAGTTAAAACGTTCACTTCACGCCAATTAGTGGGGATAAGTACCCGCACCAATAATCACCATGAACAGACCGAAGGAGAAGGTCAAATAGCCCAGCTTTGGCAAACATTTAGCCAACAATACGCCCCTTTATTACCAGAAGGCAGCACACTCTATGGCATCTATTCAGGCTACGAGTCAGATCATCATGGAGACTTCGACGCTATGGCTGCCTGCGATGCCTCTTTATTGACGGCACAGGCTGATACAGATAAAACACTACAAGTCCAGCAGCTAGATGGCGGACGATACCTGAGTTTTGCGGCCCAGGGCGAAATGCCACAAACAGTTATTCGCCTGTGGGAGCTTGTCTGGCGCTACTTCGAGCAAAGTGACTGCCCATATCAACGCGCCTACCATCAGGATATAGAAATCTATCACCAAAGTGATGAAGTAGAGATTGCTATCTCTATCCGTTAGTCATAGCAACCAGGTTGTCGGGGGCAAGCTTTACCACGTGTACAAATCACGCGTACATCATTCGCAATCCCCCGCTCTATCCAATTGATATTTAAGATTTTAGCCACACTTTGCAATTGCTTTTTCAAATGCCAGGGTACCACACTCGCACCGCCCTGCTTAATACACAGTGCCTGTAGCTCTTGTACCACTTCATTCGCATCCAGCCCCTGTGCTGCGATCGCCGGATTTAAGTCTATTCCGGCACAAAGTACATGGGGATTATCCGCCACGTCATTCACTTTGATAGACTCACAGCAATAAAGCCGGGGTTGATTATTCACATTGAGCACAGACAGTTGCGCGCTGGCTTGCATGGCCTGCTCCTGAAATTTACGAAACACAGCCCAGTGCTGGCATGGATCTGCAACACTACGCATATTTCCCCAGGGCAAGGGGATGCCATTGCCGCGATATACCGCTTTGAGTTTGCCAGGCAAATAGGCGTCAAAGTAATGCCAATGTGGGTAAGGCGAAGCAACGGTCATCCTGCGCATGGCCACCGAGGGAGAGATCCCCAGCGCCTGATGTATGTGCGTTTCATAGCCATATGAATCTAACAATTGTCGATAAGCCACTTTAGGGCACAGCAATGCACCGGCAAAAAAGCTGGACTCAAAATCATGCCATGCAGAGAGGATGTCCTGCGCATTTGGCGCAGACTCATCCGCATTGGTCCCGCCACTCACTCCTCCAGAGCCGAGCACACATTGCAGTCCATCTCTGTTGTGTAACACCGCATGACCCAGATGCACAGCCAAATCGTATTTAAGTCTGGGCTGATTTTGCAACAACATACGATTGACATGCACCTCATTCGGCGGGGCAAAATAAGAGGTAATAACACGCTGAAACATATGC
This sequence comes from Pseudoalteromonas ardens, assembly GCF_030125445.1. Lineage (NCBI taxonomy): Bacteria > Pseudomonadati > Pseudomonadota > Gammaproteobacteria > Alteromonadales > Pseudoalteromonadaceae > Pseudoalteromonas > Pseudoalteromonas ardens. The sequence goes on along the minus strand of NZ_JASJUV010000001.1, from coordinate 48,504 downwards.
CCACTTTCATCGATAACTTCTCCCGGCGCTTCATCAAACCAATGCACCACAAGACCTTGTGCTTTGAGCATGCTCAGCAGAGTATCCACATTCAAATAGAGATCTTTACCGCCAACCTCTTCTGCGGCACGTTCAAGATCGGGAAAGTGATTCTGGTGATGTTCCTGATGAGCGCGGATCAGCAGATGAGCAAACTGACGCCCGCTGATCCCGGTCTGAGACAACATTTCCGGGATGGCTATTTGTAAAATTTCATTATCAAATAAAAAGTTTGGCTCCAATGCCATGCCACTGATCCCACCATGGCGACCTTTTTGTGGCGTGATTTCATTTACTTCAGGCTCATTATCCAAAAACCACTCTACTGGCTTTTGAAACACCTCAGCCAGATTCTCAAGCATGTCGCTGCTGGGCGTGCGTTTACCTCGCTCAATCATAGACAGATAGGATACCGATGGTGCCGATTGTGGATCAAAGCGAATACATCGGGCAGATAAATCCTCAAGTGTTAAGTGATTTCGCTTGCGTAAATTACGAATTTTGGTGCCCAGAAAGTGTGACTTTCTCATGAGTTCTGAATTTTTTTTCACCGCTTCATTCCTGTTTACGTCTGTAGGGTGCCTGAACGCTTATGCCTCACTACTATGCCACAGCACATGGTCAGACCAGTTTTTGTAAAATTTACACTGTAAAATTCTTTTTGTGAAATTTATCGATTTTTTTTCATACACTGAATTTGTCAACAGAAGCTTCTGCGCCCCACCGGGACTAAGCAGGTAATTAATAATAGTAGCGATATTTTGCCTTGTGACGACAACAGGTGATTCGACCAACAACTAAGTCATCACCGCACACAGGCAAGCTTATATCGGGTAACATTGGTAACTGGGAATACACACATGAAAGCACAAATTCAGCAAACAGAATTAGAAAACACCAGCACAGAATGTCAAAAGCTGACCGTCGCAAAGCAGTATCTGGATCAGCATTGTCCTTTAGAATTCGGCTCTCATAAAGAAGTAAGCTCTTACGTCGTTTACTACAACCATTTAATGGTATTCTTTGCCGACGGCCAACATTGTGGTCTCAAAAACTCCAAGCAATTCGTTGCTTTATGTGGTCACCGTGAATCTCCCAGTGCGCTATTATTGAAAAAAGCGGACGGCATGCACATCGAACTGAGCTTTGACACAGGCTGTGAGCCTCGCCATCATGACCGCGCCCACCTGAACGATGTTCAGTACGAAACACCACTCAGTGCCGTAACCGGAGAAGGTGAAGCAGGCAGTCGAATGTGGATGAGTTTTGTGTCCGGCGTGCAATATACCTTAGTGACACAACAAGACCGTAAATGCTATCGCGCCAAAAATGGCGAGGATTATCAGCTGTAACCCAGTGAGGTTAGATTTTCCGCCAGATCGGACGTAAGTAAGGTGCTCGTAATCATGCGAGCACATGACCTGTAGCCTTCGTTAATCCTGCCTAAAGCGTAGCGCTCATTACAAAAACCTCAGATGTCAGCAAAGCATTCAGATTAATTTCAGCTAACCTCAATATAATCTCGCTCTTTTTTATTGCGCACATGGGGATTATGAAACTCGTTATCGATTGGTTAAGAAGCATTAACTGGATGCTCTGGGCATTGTTATTAGGTATAGTGTGTGGCCTTATTTTTGGTGAACGGGTGGCATTTTTAAAGCCACTCGGCGAAGGGTTTGTCAAACTCATGCAGATCACCATATTCCCTTATATCGTCGTCAGTCTGGTAGTGGGCCTGGGCAAATTTAACCCGGACCAGGTAAAGTCTATTTTAATTAAAGCAACCACAGTCATGATCAGCCTTTGGCTGGTTGGTCTGGCTGCTATCTGGGCATTTTCACTTACCTTACCCAGCCATGATGCGGGCACTTTTTTCTCTCCAGCACTGGTCGCCAGTGCCCCCGACGTTGACTTTGTCAGCCAGTACATTCCCGCCAACCCCTTTGCTTCTATGGCTGAAGGCAATGTGCCTGCACTGGTCATATTCTGTATTGCGCTGGGGCTGTCATTAATTTCCAACGGGAAAAAGAACAATCTGCTGGATGTTTTAGAAGTTGTTGGCCAGGGGTTGTCCTTGATTTCGAAGAAAATCATTAAACTCTTTCCTATCGGGATCTTTGCGATGACCGCCAGCACTGCGGGCACCATCAGCATGGAAGAGCTGAACAACTTACAGATTTATCTGGTTCTGGTCACCTGCCTGGGTGTTTATCTGATGTTTGCCTTGCTGCCTATGCTAGTCGCGGCGTTAACCCCGGTAAAATATCGCGACCTCATTATGGTGATGCGCAATGCCTGGATCACCGCATTCAGTACGGGCAATGTCTTTATAGTCCTCCCAGTGATCACTGAAGGGATAAAAACGCACCTAGCAAAGATAAAACGCAGTGATGAAGAGTCAGACCACATTGCAGAGGTGCTGGTGCCCATCGCCTATACTTTTCCGAGTCTAGGCAAACTGACGACATTGATGTTTGTTACCTTTGCAGCCTGGCTTACCGGCAGCCCGGTTACCCTGGAACAGATCCCCAACGTCACGCTGTCTGCCATGCTGAGCTATTTTGCAAACGTACATATCGCGATCCCTTACCTACTGGACAGCCTGAAAATTCCGGCAGACAGTTATCAGCTTTATTTGTCGATGTCAGTGCTGACAGCTAAAATAGTGTCGCCAACAACTGTGATTTACATTTTTTCGTTTGTACTACTGAGCATCTTTTATACTAAGCGTCAGCTACATTTGAAGCGGATACGCTCCCTGTATTACCTGACTTTGCTCAGCGCCCTGCTACCCGCTTTTATGCTGCTGAGCTTCACGGCCAATAACCACCTGGCCCGTGATACTCAGGCAGCGGATGAAATCATTGCTAATATGGTGGTCTCTGATCGGGTTCCCGCCGAAGTACTCAATCATGTGCCTAAAGCCTACCAAAGCGGCGAGCTGTCTTTAACGAACATAGAGGTGATCAAGAAACGGAATTTATTGAGAGTGGGTTACCTGGTCGATAACGTTCCATTCAGTTACTTCAATCAAAAAGGTGAACTAGTCGGATTTGATATCAGTCTGGCACACAAACTGGCGGCTGATCTGAATGTCAAAGTTGAGTTTATTCCCTTTAAAAAAGTCCAGCTTGCTGAATATCTGAACAAAGGCTTCTTTGACATTGCTATGTCGGGGCTGGAAATCAACGTGGCGGATCTCAGCCAGATCAGGTTTAGTGATCCCGTCCTGGAATTACAGTTAGCCTTAATAGCCAAGGACCATCGGCTTAAACAGCTAGCAACCCGGGAGCAAGTGATAAACTATAATGAACTGCGCCTTGCACACGTTGAGTACACCCCGTTAATGGAGGACCTGGCAAAAAAATATCCGCACATTCAGGTATCCGCATTATCTAATCACCAGGCCTTCTTCGAGTCTGACGGACAGTTCGATGCCATGGTGATCAGCGCAGAGGCTGGATTTGCCTGGAGCATGTTCTACCCCGAATTTGGTGTGGTTGTGCCTAAAGGCGCGCAGCTAAAATACCCAGTGGGCTTTGCTGTTGCGAAGCGCAATCTGGATATTCTGAGTTATGTTGATGCCTGGCTGACCATACAGAAAAGCCAGGGACAAATAGACAAAAGCTATGACTACTGGATCCTAGGAAAAGGCACCCAAAACAAACAGCATCGCTGGTCTTTAATGGACGAGCTGGACTACGACTTTGACTTGAAACTCAATTGATCAACTGGTGACAGGCCTTTGCCTGTCACTCTCCTGACATCAGACAGATTCAATTCAGCGCTTGTCATTACATCAAATAGCTGATCAGCACATATACAAAAGCAATCACCTGAAGCAGTTGCAGGGTCAATAACTTTAATAAAAACGAGAGCTTAATGGTTTTATGCCTTAAAACCGACATGATCTGCAAGGTCGCCAAGTGTAAGGAGCTGGCAGACACGATTAAAAGCAAACGCTCCGAGATTCGCTCTGCGCCTTTTTTAGACAGCGCTTTGTCTCTTCCATACACCCCAAATACGATAGCACTGGAGAGCAGCAGATATACAGGGACAGACCAGGCAGGTAAGGACAGCGCAATCACATTGGGCGTAATGGCGAATACCATTAGTATTGCCGACACCCCCCAGGATACCTGCAACAAAGAATACACAAAATACTTTTTATACATGCTAACGACAGCTCACTCAGAACATGGCGAGAAATTTACACGAAACACCTTAAACAAACATCCCCTGCACGCCTTTTGTTATGAAGACTGCTATTGTTGAGCAAGCCGTTGAGCGTTAATCATAATAAATAATTCTGCCGTTGCCTGCGCATCAGCCATGGCTCTGTGATGTTGAGTCAGCGAAATCCCCAGTTCAGCACAGACTTTGTTTAATGCGTATGATTTCAGCCCCGGCAACCACTTTCTGGCCTGTTGAACGGTGCACAACTTCGGCTTTTGAAAGGATTGTTCAAGACGGGCAAATTCCGCTTTAACAAAGCCCATATCAAAATTCACATTGTGCGCCACAAATATCGCATCCTGCATAAAGTTCTCTACCTGCTTAGCAACGTCAGAAAAATAGGGCGCATTTGCGACCATCTCGTTACTAATACCCGTTAACTCAGTGATGTATTTAGGGATCCGACGTGTTGGATTAACCAGACTCTGCCATTGATCAACGACCTGACCATCAATTACCTTCACCATGGCAATTTCAGTAATACGATCAAACTCTTTCTTACCTCCAGTGGTTTCAACGTCGATCACGACATAAGCCTGTTGTGGTGCAATCTGCCAGCAAACTTGCTGAATATCCACCTTAAACCCGGACTCCATGAGCCGCCTTATTGTCACCAGCTGATTTCGTCTGAGGCTATCTCCGGGTGCTTTGATCTCAATAAATGAGACATCATCGCCATTAATACAGATCAGATCCGGATAACCATCCCTGAGCATTTTAAAATCTTGACACATTGCACGCAGATGCGCTTTGAGTGCAGTGACAGGAATAATCCGGGCCACCATCAACAAGAGGTCCAGTGTTGAGCGATGCCAAAAGACCAACCTGTTCGGCTTGCCAAAGTGCGCAGTGGCCTGACGCAGCAGCCAATCAAATAAACTCTGGTTATCCAGGATTGCGCCGAGGATCTGCTCAATCTCCTCGCTATGTACCTCATAAAACTGATTATATTTCAAACTTATCGGCGTTAAATCAAATTCATTACTCGCAGCACTGGCTGTGGATTCATAAAGCACAGGCCAGAAGGCTAAAACAAATAACATGCGCCAGAACTGATTTTCACCATGATAAGCACTGCAGCCCTGACGGTGATACCAGGCAATTGCCCCTTGTTCAGGAAACCCGACATAGGCCTCATCGAGTGCGATAGGTAGGCCACTTTGGCGCAGCATATCTGTTAATACAGAGGTACGCTTGGTAGTAAACTTCAGCGCCGAGAAATCTTCGGCAAACAACAGCAACTCTTCATTTTGAGGGCAGGACAACACCGCCTCCAGCTGAGTCCGGCAAGCATCATGTTCCCCGGCGGCATATAAGGCACGAATATACTTTTCTTGTGACTTTGGATGATTACTGAGCGCAAGCATGGTCATTGCAAGCTCAGGTTTATCTGGCTCCAGCTGGCAAGCCAGCTTGTGTGTCAGATCATCTCGCCTGGCATGGGCCAATGGCCCCTCAGCAGCTGGCACCCGCGCTTGACAGATCTGCTCAGCCAACAGCGCTTTATCCTCTAGGTTTAGATTATTTAAATGTTTACATTGGCTTAAATAAAAATAGGCACTTTGTGCCTCAGCCAGTTCAGAGAAATGTGCATTACCTGTCGATATGCCTTCACGTGTTTGCATAACACCCAGATCACGTAATGAAAACTGCTGTAAAGTGCCTCCGAGTTTGCCAAAAAACAGGAACAACCAGTATTCAAACTCCGCTTTGATTGGTGCACACATGTGCGATTCAAACACCGATGTGCCAGTCAGGGCAACGTTTGCACTCAGTGTCTGGACAAATTCAACCCACAGCGCTTTTTTTGCAGATTTAGTCGGCGCCGTACCCGATATTTTTCCTGATGATGTCAGCTCAGCAACAATGCTCTGCAACTGCTCTTTAGTCAGTTCATCTAGTAGTACACCGGTATCGGCCGCTTGCGCTGTAATAATCAATCCCTTACTCTGCAATTCTCTCAGCGCCGCATCAATATCCTTAATTTCTGCGTAGTTCAGCTGCGCTCGGGTTACAAATACCCGCTTGCGATTAATAATACGCAGCAGCAAACACAGGCAATTCTCATCAAGGGCGTGTAGTTCTGCAAACAGCGCCTGCTGCAATGAAGTTAACAAGTGAAGACTGGTTTTTGAAATAAATTCCTGCAATTCATAGAAATGAGTGAGGTAATACTTTTCTGGTAACGCTTTTAACATAAATTCCCTACCCCAAATAACCTCGGCGCGATTCCATTTATATGCAGAGGAAAGTGGCGCTTCAAAATTAAGTAATCATCAAAAGAGTTCGTTAAAAACGTCCTCAAATTGTTCTCCATTATTCAATCTTTCTAAGCCACTGTACATAGTCTTTGGGTTCATCGGTTTAACGGCCATAAGCGATGCCTGATAGTACTCAACCTTGGTATTTGGGAAGTCACTCAGATAAAACACCGACTTAATCTCATCAACTTCATCATGTTTCAGGTCGATGTTTTCCAATAAAAACGGAGAACGAAAATCCACCTGGATCCCTGTCCCTTCAATAAACCAGGCAGGTAATTGAGTGAGCTCAACAAACAGGTTTGTTCGGTGTCTGACTTCAGCATGGACAAGCTCATGGGCGACAACATCTGCATTGAGCCCCTTGGGACCCAGAAAGATGCACTCTCTAAAAAAGCCAGTACTTTGCATGCCTGTCGGGTTAAACCCAAATTTTGCATATTTGGTTTCTGCGGTCGCGATTATTCTGGGGTCAGAAGTAGGTGTGCCATACACATTGGACACTCTTTGTACAGCATTCTGGATAGCATGAGCCAGGTTAACTTGTTGCTGGCTATCGATGCTTTGATCAATATATAAATTGGATGATACTTCGTTGAAATGGGAAATGCCTATGAGTTCACAAGCAATCGACTCTTTCTTAAAAAACCCACAGGCGGCAACAAACAATGAGATTAAAACAACAGCGACTAACTTAACTATGTTCACTTATTTTCTCACAACTGATTGCAATATCGTGACCAGAGTAGCCACTTAATTAAACTACCCAATGCTCCTAAGCCGTATACTATTGTGGTAACTTAACAAGAGTCAAATCACCATGCATGCTACATAAGTATATTGGCAGGAGGCCATTACATTATTCTTCTACAACGATATGTTCATAGTCGAGGTGCTTTTTCAGACAAGTCAGTAAAGCCTCTATTGATACAGGTTTACTTAAATAATCATTCATACCCGCTTCGAGACACTTCTTCTCATCACCCACCATCGCATTGGCGGTAAGCGCCACTATGGTAATGTCTGTGTTTGACTTACCCGCCTGCCCTTTGCGAATGGCTTTGGTGGCATGAAAGCCGTCCATTTCAGGCATCTGACAGTCCATCAAAACCAGCGAATACCCCTCTGAGTATTGGTATTCTCTTAGATTACGCAACGCCTCATTACCATCACTAACAACATCAACAGATTCAATGTCGAGCTTTTGCAACATGCTTACCGTCACAATTTGGTTAACCTGATTGTCTTCTGCTAACAAGATGCGTGGCTTTGGTGCCCATTTTACCGGTGTTGTATCCTGATGCGGATCTTTCATGCTTTTTAGATAATGCGTTGTAACCAAAGGCTTGGCATTAGCGAGTGCCTCACCATCATCAGCAACCACTGACAGCGCATTAAACAGGTCTTCGGTTGTTGCTGGTTTAGGAAAATATCCAGAAAAGCCCAAATCAGCAAAAAAGGACGCATCTCCCTGATGACCTATCGACGTCATCATAATGAGTTTGATCCCCTGGAAGCGTTTATCTTCTTTCATGGTTTTGCCCAATTGCGCACCGTCCATATTGGGCATTTGCATATCCAGTAATGCAATATCAAACATTCGACGCTCACCATCATGATGGCGTTTTTCGCATTCGGCTAATGCGGCTATTCCTGAAGAGGACTCAAATACCTGGGCCCCCCAGTGCCTGAGCTGCTGACCTAAAACTGTGCGGTTGGTCTGGTTATCATCCACAACCAGTAACTCAAGCTGGGACATGTCCAGATCCGGAAGCACCTGTTTTGACTGAGCACTTTTCTCCAGCAGTACAGTAAAAGTAAAGGTGCTGCCTTCACCTTCAGTACTTTGAACCGAAACATCACCACCCATCAGCTGACACAGTTTTCTGACAATCGCCAGTCCGAGCCCCGTTCCACCGTACTTTCTCGTCGTGGACGAATCAACCTGAGAAAATGAATCGAACAAGGCCGCGCTTTTTGCTTTGGGGATACCTATGCCAGTATCCGTAATAGCGCACTCGAGGCGCAGCACATTATTATCCTGCTCAATCAGTTTCCCCTGAATGATGACTTCACCCTGCTCAGTAAATTTAATGGCATTACCGACCAGGTTAGCGAGGATCTGGCGGATCCGGCTCGGATCACCTTTGGCCATGCTTTCTTCAATATCTAACGTGTCCAGCACAAGCTCAAGCCCTTTACACTGGGCCTGAAACGCAGCAGCTTCGGCGAAGTCTTCAAACATACCTCGCAAATCAAAGTCCAGCATTTCCAGTTCAAGCTTACCCGCATCTACTTTAGAAAAATCGAGTATGTCGTTAATCAGGTTAAGCAGCGAATTGGCACTGCTCATAGCAAGTTTAACTCTGTGTGTTTGTTGTTCATCGAGCTCATTGCTGAGCAGTAAATTGAGCATACCCAGCACCCCATTCATTGGGGTACGGATCTCATGGCTCATAGAGGCAAGAAACTCACTTTTTGCCCGACTAGCCTGCTCAGCCTGACTTTTAGCCTCTGCAAGCGCCCTTTCCTGTGCAATTTCCTCAGATATATCCTGAATAATCCCTACGTAGGCCACCAACTCTCCCTGATCGTTGCTCACCGGAGCAATGTGCAAATTATTCCAAAATGGCTTACCCAGCTTAGTGTAATTAAGAATAACGGTGCGATGTGCTTTACGCTCTTTAATCGCCTCAACCATATTGGCGACCACTTCCGGCGCTGTTTCATCACCTTGCAAGAACTTGCAGTTAGTCCCCAGTACTTCCTCGCCATAACCGGTAATAGAGGTAAACGCGCTATTGATGAAGGTCAGTGGCAAACCCGGTACTTTGGCATCCGAAATAATAATGCCCACATCGCAAGACTCTATAGCATAAGCCAGCAGGTCATTGTGCTCTTTTGCCTGACTTAATGCTTCCTGATACATTTTTTGATCTGTGATGTCAGTCAAAGAGCCTGACATACGAATGGCTTTTCCTGAGTCATTTCTCAGTGCCAATCCCTTTGAGCGAAAATAACGGTAATCGTTCTGTTTAGTCCGCAAACGAAACTCCACATCAAAGCCGCCATTGCCATTCAAATGCTCCTGCAATGCAGAAAATGTGGTGCTTCTGTCTTTTGGGTGTAAATGCTGCTCTAGCACTTCAAAACGATCGGGAAAACCAGTGTGGTCAGACGCACTGTAACCTAATAACTCCCTGTAGCGCGGCGAATAAAAGACATCGCCACTTTCGATGTCCCAGTCCCAGATCCCATCGTGACTGCCTTCAATTGCTAATTTAAAGCGCTCTTCGCTTTTCTTAATCATTTGCTCTGACGTCTGAAGTCGCTTAAACGGATTAAGGAGTAACTGACGACCAAAAAAGAGTAACAACAGAAAAGACAGAGACAAACCAATAAAAATGGCCTGACCGAGCTCTACGATAAAATCAAAGACGCTGTCATCTATGGTTGACTGACTGATCATCAGACTGACATGAATGTCTGTACCCCGTATTTGTGCATTGTGCAGCTCAACGTATTCAGCGCCGGGCGCCGCATTACTGTAGCCAACCCATTGTCCGGACAACTCAACTGCCAGCGCCTGATTACTCAGATCCAACGCCAGAAGATTGGCCAAATCCGTATCAAACTCTGCAACCAGCACGCCCTCCGTGAAACCGTTATATTCAATAGGCACAGCAATAACAAAACTAAATAACTGCTCATTACGGTGCAAAATCACGGCGTGAGACAACCGGCCATCCAATAACTGCTCCAGCCATTCACGCTCTTCTTTCTCTGCGGTTAACACCTGACTACTACGATACACCGGCTCGCCAAGGACATTGTATAAAGAGATAGGCTCCTTTTTACCCAGGATACGATACTCAGCCAGAAAGTCAGACAAAGAAGCCCGAGAGATGTCTGACCCCATAACGCCATTGGCAAGGATAGGATATTGCGCCAGATCTTTAAGGAGTACCAGGCGGGTACGTAAAAACTGTCCCAGATTACTGACCCCTAACCGTGCTTCGGTCTGACGGACCTCAGTTTGCACCTGCCTAATGGCGGTATCAGCATGATTACTGAGCATAACCAGGCTTAAAGACACAGACAAAACCAGGCTACACAACAAAAATGCGTAGAATGCTTTGTCGGAGCTCATTTTAAATAGCGACTTCACGGCATTGTTATTCATTGATTGTTTAGCACCTTGATACTACCGTCAGCGTTATAGCTGGCCATACAGATATCATCGAGGCCCAATGCTTCATGCGCGTCAGGCTGTGTCTTAGTCCAGCGAGAAAAAGGCTGTTTGTACACTTTAACCAGACCCTGGACTGGCTTCTTCAAATTCTCCAGCGCATCACGCAACGCCGCCCTGTCTTTTTTGACATCACCACTTAAGGCAATTTTATCGAGCGCGCTAAGCATCACCCGGCCTAAATCATAGCCATGAATGAACCCGGCGGGTGACTGAATAAACTCATTATTGATCACTTTGTCGGGATATGAAGCCACTAACTGCTGCCAGACCTTAGCCGCAAACTTAGAGTGTGGTTTTTGCTGGAAAGAGAAACAGCTTTGCAAAAAATGTAAGTCGGTACCCGCGCGCAACTCGTCAGCGACCTGCGCAAAAAAGTTACCGCCTGTTATGCCCCAATGACTGATAATAGCCGGGCGCTGCGCCTGTGGTATTTGCGCAACGGCTTTAACTAACTGTTTGCCTTCCAGCGCGTTACCGACAAAAATCACACAGTCATGACCTGCTGCCACAATCTCTCGCAACATGATCTTGGTGGCATTCATTTTCATATTCCAGTTAAACCAGGTCACAGGCGCTTCCGGTTGCCCCAATGTGCGGGTTATGGTCTGATAATTTGACTTTCCCCAGGGCGTGCGCTCCAGCAACATATGTGACGAACGACATTGTTTTTGCTTAGCAAACTCTACCAGCCTCACTCCGGCTTTGGTGTCGTCAATCGACAATCTAAACACCCAGTTATTGGCGTGCGGGTAACGCGTTACCGACCCACCTGCTGCCCAGGGAACCAACAGCAAAATACCCTGCTGATTTATGAATTCACGATGCTTAATATAAGGAGGTGAATGTAAGCCACCAAGTACCAGTAATGCACTGTCATCTTGCAAAAAGCGCCGCATAGTCAATAAACTGCGGTTACTGTTGCCACGGTGGTCTTTTTCGAGCAACTGTAGTTTGAAGCCCTGAACCTCAAAATCGCGCTCCCTGAGCGCGCTATTAAAGCCCATCTTCATGGCCTCAGCCGACGCGCTATGGCTACTGTAGTCAGAGTCGTGATAAATACGCAGCACTGGCCGCTCAGCCGCGTTTACACACGTACTGACAGACAAGATGCAAAGTAGAATAGCTAACAGTATCCGTTCCATATAAATTAGCGCGTTAAGTGACTGATTATTTAAAGTTAGACTATTTCAAAAAGATTGCTTAGTGCAACACCTTATCAATCTTTTTAGTCGGGATAATGGTATACCTCTATCGGCTGACTGCGTCCACTGAGTTCCACCTTAGCAACCCGCTTGAGTTGCGTTAGCTGCGACTGTTTTACACTTTGCTCGCTGATAAGCAGTGGATGCTTCAGCTCTTTGGTTTTACTCTCAATGCGTGCAGCGACATTCACGGTATCGCCAATCACAGTGTAGTCCATACAACTGCTGCTCCCGACATTACCCGCTATGGCAACACCACTGTGTATACCAATGCCAATTTTAATGGCAGGCAGCCCTTCTGCAATAAACTCTTGGTTCAGCAGCGTCAGTGCCTCAAGCATTTCCCTGGCGGCCTCAATGGCATTTTTAGCATTGTTCTCTTCTTCCTGAGGTGTGCCGAACACGGCCATAATCGCGTCACCAATGAATTTATCTATCATGCCTCGATGGATAAAAATCACACTGCTCATCCGAGAAAAATAACGATTTAGCAGTTGCGTTACCACTTCCGGGTCATGCTGTTCGCACAGCCGAGTGAAGCCCCGAATATCGGCCATCAGTACTGTGACATTGCGCTTCTCTCCGCCAGGTTCGATGTCTATATCACCGCGCTCAACGGCTTTAACCAATTGCTCAGGCAGATAGCGCAGTAACCGCTCACGATGGCGTAATTTGGTATAAGTTCCGGTGATATAACTGGACAGAGACCAAGCAAGAAACCCGGAACAGATCATGATTACTTGTTCATGGATTTCAATCGCTCTGGCAGTGTGACTGTGCTCCAGCACCAAGGTTCCGGTAACGACACAGCACAAAGTAGAATAGTAGATAATCAACTTACCCTGACGAAACGCACTCATAATATTGAATAGTAACAGTACGCTCACCAGCATTAGTTCAAATTCCGTCTGGTGCAGGTCTTGCAAAAAATGCTTAAAAACGTCTAAAGACTCAACCTCGAGAGAAACGACGAGAATGATCGCGTAATCAAACAGAATAGACACATATTTTAACCAGGGTTTATATCCTTCAGAACTGGCCCAGCGCACTACCAAGGCACACCAGCAAACCACCACCGCAATGGTGGCTAAGTCGACTACCACCAACGTCGTGTCCCAGCCAATACTGTATAAACCGATCACCAGCTCTGTAACAAACAAAGCAATCAAGCCATAAAAGCGCAGCTTGTTCACATGGAGTTCCATCTCCATTTCGCGTCTTTGATAACAATCGGTCAGCAGCTTGTCAAAACTACTGTCTATGTCCTTTAACCATTTCATCAATCAGCTCGGCACGTTGACAGGATTACCAACAGTTTAGCCTTAAGCGTCGCGATTATTTAGCTTGAGCAGCATGTTTTTGTACATGCTGGCAACCGCCGAGGAACCAAGCTCTGGATTATCTATGATCAAGTGATTGAATCTAGGGGAGGAGTTCAGCTCAATCAGATAAAATTGGTCATCCTGACCGAGAATAATATCAAAGCCAACAAACCCGATATTTGCCAATTCAAACACCGGCTTAACAAACTCGAACAAAGCGGTGATCAAAGCCTCGTCTTGCTCAAGTGTGGCCACTTCATTCTTTTCCCAGTAACGCACATTAAATGTCTGCGCCATCCCTCTTTTATATGCCAGTAAAGGTTCGCCAAAACCACAAACCAGACGATATTCGGCCTTGTTCTCGACATACGCCTGCGCCAGGGCAAGGTAATCATAATGCTTTGACTGGCCATTAAATATCTCAGTAAAGGCGGCAATAAGTGATGTCTGATCGTGACACAAATGGACATTCACGCCCAGTGCACCACTGTTACTTTTCACCACCACCGGGTAACCAAACTGGCGCTCGACGGCCACAACAATCTCATCCATGGTTTGATATTGCAGATAGTGCTTGTACTCATCCGGTACATTTGGATCGAGAAATGAAAGTGTTTCAGGGATAGATACAGCTTGATTAAACGCCTGATATGAGTGCATTTTATCTCTGCATATACCGTAGATGGATTCGGAGTTAAACGGGGTTTTATTTAGTTCAAAGTACTCGACGCCATGGTTAAAGTACACCCGTACCAGGTTTTGTTCGTGGTCGATGCATTCATATCTCAACCCCAGCTGTTTACATGCCTCAATCAGGCAGGCGACCTGTCTCTCCAATTTACTTCTCCATTTCGGGGCACAATGCCACCTGTTGTCATGGCGGCAAGTATCCCTGCGAATACGTCGTTTGGCAAGCCCAAGGCTGAGTTTAAATCGGTATGAAAAAAGGAGGCAAAGCCTCCCTATAGATAGCGTTGTAGCCTTATACTCAGGTAGGATCCCCACCTGACATCTGGCTCTGAATATAATTAGGTAAGCCGATTAGTTTTATCAGGCCAATATGTTGTTCCAGCCAGTAAATATGATCCATTTCCGTGTCATCAAGCAGCGCTTCAAGCATCTCGCGAGATACATAGTCCTGCTCTTCTTCACATACCGCAATCACCTTTTTCAAGTGATCTTTAACGGTAATCTCTGCGGCCAGGTCGTTTTCCAGCATTTCCTGTACATTTTCACCGACTTTGATCGGTGCCCTTGAAGCGGTATCGGGTGTGCCTTCAAGGAATAAAATGCGTTCTGTAATGCGCTTTGCATGATCCAACTCTTCTTCGTATTCATGCGCCAGCTTATGGTGCAACCTCGACAGGCCCCAGTCTTCGTACATTTTAGAATGAGCCAGATACTGGTCCATTGACGATAATTCCAGGGTCAGCTGCTTATTGAGTAAATCAATTACTTTTTGAGAACCTTGCATGTCTTACTCCTCAATTTGCGATTGCAGATAGTTTTCTATGCCGCAGTTTTTGATGAGGAATTGCTGAGTTTCCAGCCAGTCAACATAGTCTTCCTCATATTCCAGGATATCTTCGAGCAGCTCGCGACTGACGTAGTCCTGCTCTTTTTCACACAACTCAATGGCGCTGCGTAACACCGGAAGCTGTTCCATTTCAAACGCCATATCACAGCTGAGCATTTCTTCGGTATGCTCACCAATACGGAGTTTTTCGAGGTGTTGAAGGTTTGGCAGGCCCTCGAGGAACAAGATCCGCTCGATCAAATCATCAGCCTGCTTCATGTCTTTGATGGATTTTTTATAGGCTTTCTCATTGAGCTCTTCAATGCCCCAGTTTTTCCACATGCGTGCGTGCAAAAAGTACTGGTTAATAGATGTCAGCTCGAGTGTTAAAACCTGATTTAGTGCTGCTATTACTTGCTTGCTACCCTGCATAGGGCCCCCTCAATAAGGAATAGTTAGACGCCTTATAAAACTAGAACAAATTCACAACTTAGCAAGACCGATTAAAACTAATAAATTACTTAATATATTCTTTTAAAATAAACAACTTATAAACTTAGTAAGAACAATTTTCATTGCGAATAACAGTCCTTATTCTGTTACTTCATTTTTAAAAACACCCGTAGATGGTTAATTCAGCTTTTTGACTGTTTCTATTCCCAGACGTTTTGCCAGACGCACCAGGTTAGTCCGATCAACCGACAGCTCACGCGCAGTTGCAGCCCAGTTGAGTGCATTAGCCTGCAAGCGGGCCTTGATCAGATTCTTCTGGAACGCCTCTGTAGCTGCCTTGAGCGTTTGTGCTGAGGAAAGTTGCACAGATGCGACGTCCTTATTCTGACCACCTGCCAGCACATCTGTACCATTTTCACGCCACTGAACACTGTGCGTGACATCGACCTCGACAATAGCCTCCTCCCGGGTAAGATGCTTTGCCTTAAGCGCAGCACGGCTAAGGACATGTTCCAGCTCACGTACATTGCCAGGCCAATCATGCTCTCTTAATTGCTTAAGAAAGCGCGCAGAGAGCACTAACTGGCGTACACCCAGCTTTTTACGCAGTTGTTCAATAAAGAACCCCGCCAGGGGCTCGATGTCCTGCGCTCTGCTTCTAAGAGGCGGAACCTGCAACGGATAGACGCTCAGGCGATGATATAAATCGGCCCGAAAGCGGCCTTCCTCGACTTCCTGACGCAAGTCCCGGTTGGTTGCAGCAACGATCCGCACATCAACATACTGGGGCTTGTCCGTGCCAACGGGTTGAATTTCACCGCTTTGCAGTGCCCGCAGCAATTTACTTTGCATACTCAGAGGCAGCTCTCCTATTTCATCAAGAAATAAGGTGCCGCCATGGGCAACCAGAAACTTACCTTCGCGGTGTCTGTCAGCACCGGTAAACGCCCCTTTGCGGTGACCAAAAAATTCGCTCTCGGCCAGATTTTCACTTAAAGAGGCACAGTTAACCTGTACAAACGGACCCTGACAGCGTGACGAGTGCTCATGAATACGCCGTGCCACCAGCTCTTTGCCTGTGCCAGTTTCCCCCTGGATCAACACACTCAATTCAGAATTAGCGACCAAATCAATATCCTGCTTGAGCCTTTGCATTACCTCACTCTCACCTACCATAGTAAAGCGCTGATGACTTATCTCTCTGAGCATCGCCATACCATGTCGGGCCCGCTCAGAGAGGGTTGCCAGGTTCAGCGCAGTTGCAAAATGCGCCGCAACCAGCGATTGCAACATAGCTAACATAGGCAGTGCAACGCCTTCAAAAGCATTGGGGGTAAGACTATCAAAGGTGATCATACCCAGTAACTGTTCATCCTGATAAAGCGAAAAGCCCATACAGGCGTGTACGGGCAAAACTCCGGTGGTGGCCAGTAAAAGTCCGTCATAAGGGTCCGGCAAGTCACACCCTGCCGCAAATACCTGAGGCTGTGTTGCGCTGGCTATGGCCGCCAGCCTGGGGTGGTCATTGATCACAAAACGCCTTCCCGTAGCCTCAGGCGCTAGCCCAGAGCATGCAAGCGGAAAAGCAACCCCCTGCTCGCAACGTAATACTGCGACGGCATCGGCTGTGACCACCCCTTGTACTGCGCGTACCAAAGCGTGGCTAAACACGCTGAGATCTCCCTCATTCAGGCGGGGGAGTTGCTGTGCCAACTCGGTACTGATGCCGAGCAAATGTGACAATGTCCGCTGATCCAAGTCAAAATGACCTAATAAAGTTTTATAGACCCATACAGTTTAGGTTATTTTGACCTACAAAGGCAAACACCAAATAAGCAACACATTGTTTTAATTGAAAATTAAATCTGGCACGCTTCATGCCATTTATATAACCAGTTTGACTCACTCTGCTATGTAAAGGTAACTATGAAACATTATCGCCAAACACTCCCCTATGCCAACCAGTGCCTGATACTCAGCCTGACTGGTTTTTTACTTGCAGTACTTGCCAGCTATGCCTTCGACCACTACCTGTCTTTGTCAGCTCAAATTACGGCTCACGTCAGTACAATTGTTTTCGCAACCCTGCTTAAAATCAGCTACGTAATACGCTGTTTGTGCCAGTACAACCTTGGACTGGAGGTGCGCTAATGGCCCTGCTTAACCTCGAAGAGCCAATGTCAGACACGGCAAAATGGTACCAGCTTCAGCATGCCCCTTTGCTTATGCTGGCATTTAGGCCGCTGTTTTTACTTGGCAGCCTGTGGGCCTGTATCGCTATGCTACTGTGGTTTGCCATACTAAATGGCAATCTAAGCTGGTCTAATTCCTTCCCCGCTACGCTTTGGCACGCGCATGAAATGCTGTTTGGTTTTGCCAGCGCCATTGCAATCGGCTTTTTATTTACGGCAGCGAAGAACTGGACAGGCGTCAGCACACTGAACGGCTGGCCTTTGCTGGGGCTTTGCCTGATATGGATCAGCGCCAGAATTGTCGCATTCAGCGCTGATCAGCCACTACTGTGGCTGATCATCTTACAAGGTGCATTCTGGCTGATTGCCATCTGCCATTTTAGTTGGGTGGTGCTTCAGGTACATAACAGCAAAAATTACCTGTTTGTGCCTGTACTGGCACTGCTAGCAACACTGAACCTGGTGTTTATTGTGATGCTCAGTCAGCACGCTTTTGAACTGGCAGGCCTGCTTAGTCAAATGGCTGTGTTAGGTTTTACATTGCTGATCAGTATACTGGGTGGTCGCGTCGTGCCATTTTTTATCTCTCGCGGTTTGGGATTACCGCAACAGCAGCGCACACCAAAGCTCGATAAACTACTCATGCTCGTGTCACTGACTGGTCTTGGCGGTTTTTTTGCTCACCATTTTCTTCAGCTCACTGTTGTACCTGGTTATCTGCTTATTCTGGCTGGACTGTTACACCTCATACGCGCTGTCATGTGGTTTCAGCACCGCATATTCACGGTGCCCTTACTCTGGTCCCTGTATCTGGCTTATCTGATGATGGCTGTAGGTCTGGTTGGGTTCGGCGCAGCCTACTTTAGCAGTGTCTGGCAGGCCAAAGATGCCCTTCATCTGATCACTGTGGGCGGTATGGGCATGATGATTCTGGCAATGATGTCTCGGGTAGCACTGGGCCATACGGCCCGCCCTTTAACACCGCATCCTCTGATGTCAGTGGCATTCCTTCTTATTGCACTCAGTGCACTGATCCGAAGCCTGCTTGGCGAACACATTGGCCCACATATGGCCTGGCAAGTGAGTGCCCTGATTTGGTCTGCCGGTTTTGCGCTGTTTGTCTTTTTCTATGGCCCCATGCTGATGCGCAAACGCGCAGATGGACGTCGCGGTTAATTTTCTCATTTTTATGTATGTATACCACTTCACTGTGAAGTGAATTCATTAGGAGTTTTTATGCTTTCTCAACGAACAATTACCCTGGTTAAACAGTCAATTCCCTTACTGGCTAACGCTGGTGTTGAGGTTACAGAACACTTTTATCAGCGTATGTTCGCTCACAATCCTGAGTTGCTCGATATTTTTAATCTCAGCAACCAACGTTCAGGCAAACAACAGTTTGCGCTTTTCAATGCCCTGGCCGCCTATGCAACCTACCTGGATCAACCTGAGGTCCTGACTGAGGCTATTGCCCGGATCAACCATAAACATGCCAGTCTCAGCATACAACCACATCACTACCCCATTGTTGGAGAGCATTTGCTCGCCACTTTACGTGAGATGTTTGTGCACCAATTTACAGCAGAGGTAGAGCAAGCCTGGGCTGAAGCCTATGCGTTCCTGGCCGATTTGTTCATTACTCAAGAAGAAGGCATTTATCGACAAGCTGAACAGCTCAAAGGTGGCTGGCGAGGCACACGTCGTTTTTGCATCAGTAAAATTGTCAGCGAATCTGAGCTGGTGAAGAGTTTTTACCTAAAGCCCCTCGATGCACGGCCTGTAATGCCCTTTCAGCCAGGACAATTCCTCGCCATTCAATGTCGTATCCCGGGAGAAAATCATCAGCAGATCCGGCAGTACTCTTTGTCGCATACCTCCAATTCGCAGTTTTACCGCATTTCCGTCAAACGGGATAATCTGGTTTCAGGCTATTTACATCGTTTGCGTGAGGGTGATGAGCTGGACGTTATGCCGCCTGCGGGGGACTTTGTACTCAGGCAAACACATGTACCTAAGGTATTAATCAGCGCTGGGGTTGGTATTACGCCCATGATGTCGATGTTACATACACTGGCAGAGCAGGCATTTAATCAACCACTGTACTTCCTTCATGCGTGCCGCAACCCGGCACAGCAAAGTTTTCAAGCAGAACTGACCAGCGCGGCTCAATCGCTCTCCATGCTCACTATCCATACCTGGATGGAAGAAAATGGGAACGACCTTGTCTGTGCAAACAATCATGCAGGGCGTATACGCCTTGCGCCACTGAGTACCTCACTGCCCCTTGAACATGGAGAGTTTTACCTGTGTGGTCCAACGCCTTTCATGGCTGACATTAAACAACAACTGATTGCGCTGGGTGTTGATAACTCACGGATATTGTATGAAGTATTTGGCCCGCATGAGAGCCTGTGATTCATCCAGGTATTGCCATAAAAGTCTGATATGATGGAGGACACTTGGGGCTGCTGTGCTCTGGCAGCCCTTAATTAACTGTAAAAGGACCCTTCTATGAGTGATTTCCTTCATGATACTAAGCCGGCCAGAGTATTAGTCGTCTGTATGGGTAATATCTGCCGCTCTCCCACGATGGAAGCGGTATTAAAGCACACAGCAACGCACCAGGGACTCAATCTTGAGGTTGATTCTGCGG
Organism: Pseudoalteromonas ardens; assembly: GCF_030125445.1. Taxonomy (NCBI): domain Bacteria; kingdom Pseudomonadati; phylum Pseudomonadota; class Gammaproteobacteria; order Alteromonadales; family Pseudoalteromonadaceae; genus Pseudoalteromonas; species Pseudoalteromonas ardens. The sequence continues at coordinate 28,378 of NZ_JASJUV010000001.1, read as the reverse complement.
GCACCATTGCCTATCACCAGGGTAACCCACCTGACAGGCGCAGTGCGGCAGCTGCGCATAAACGAGGGTACAACCTGTCATCAATCAGGGCCAGGCAAGTTCAGCCACAGGACTTTGAGTATTTTGATTTGATCCTCTGCGCCGATGAGCAAAACCTGACCGATCTGCACGCTAAATGCCCCGAGCAGTACCAACACAAACTGGCGTTGTTTTTACGCTACGGTGAGCAGCCGCATGACGAAGTGCCAGACCCCTATTATGGTGGCGGAGACGGATTTGAGCTGGTGCTCGATTTGGTTGAACAAGCGAGTAATAATATTATCACCAAATTAAGCAAGCTAGGTTAAACAAGCACACGCAGTAACTCATCAGCAAAGTGCACCGCCCGGTGGCTTTGCTGCCAATCAACACGCAATTCCTTCCCCACCCGCATTGACTTAAATCAATGATTAATTTGATTATATTATTTCTCATTGTAAGTTTGTGGCACATCAAACTGAGCGCTGAATCAAGACGAAACCACTCCACAAAATACCCCTTTTAAGTACACTGAATACAACTCTTAGCGTTAACTCATTAAAAGGAAATCGCCATGAAATTTACACTTTCAGCACTGACGTTTGGCATTTTATCGGGCTTGTCTTTTTCTCATCCTTCAATGGCCCAGAACACCGGCATTGAAGCTGCGCCTTTACCCTATACAGACATCGCCCACAGCGCAGAGACACAAAATTATGACTATTCAGACAACCAACCATGGAGCCAGATGCCACCCGCGGCCCTACGTCCAGTTCAGGTCCCTTTGTTTGTGTCTATCGGTTTTGATGATAATGGCTCTAAGGAAGGGATGGACTGGGTAACCGGCTATACCCGTCACATGCAAAATGCACCGGGCAGTAATAATGCCGCCACCTATGATGGGGCACCAGTTCGTTTTAGCTTTTTTAACACCGCAGCCTACATTCACTCGTCTGCCAATGATCCTGTGGGTATAAAACGTGCCTGGCGTAATGCCTGGCTGGATGGCCACGAGATAGGCAACCATACCTGGAGTCATCATGATGGCGGACCAGATACGGGGAACTTTTCAGAGCAAATGTGGGAAGAAGAAATCCTCGTGACACGGACCTGGCTTAACAAACCTTTTGATCCCAATGAGCAAGATGACGCACCAAACGACAACGCAGGCCCCGGGATCCCCATTAGCGATATGACAGGGTTCAGAACACCGTACCTTAATCACAATAACGCCTTATTTTCTGTGTTAAAAGCCAACCAGTTTGTCTATGACACAAGCATCGAAGAAGGCTGGGGGCAACAATATAATGGCACCAATAACCCCTGGCCCTATACATTAAATCAGGGTACGCCAACCAAACGCGTTGGCAAACCAGATGTTGGCCACTTCGCCGGGCTCTGGCAACTGCCATCCAATGTCTTTGAAAAGCCACAGGGCGGTAAGATGGTGGGCTTTGATACCAATATGTGGGTTGGTGGCGCCATGAGTAAACAAGAGGTGCTGGCAATACTCAAACATAACTTGCACTTGCGCCTGCAGGGCAACCGGGCGCCATTAATGTTTGGTGCCCACGCCGACATCTATGCATCAGCCTATGACAATGGTGATCGCGCCACGCTATTTCGTGAACGCCAGGAAGCGATCGAGGAGTTTATTCAGTACGCCTTGAGTCTGAAAGTAAACGGCCAGCCTGTCGTGCGGATTGTACCATTTAGAGACATTGTTGAATGGATGCGACACCCCGCGCCACTCAATGATGGTAAGGTGGTAACAGTACAAAGCGTGGGCGCCAGCCCAACATACAGCGCAGGCACCATTTACTACAAAGGAGACCAGGTTTACCACAACGGACAATATTTCGAAGCTAAATGGTACGCCAGCAGCACGCCTGGCACGCAGGAGCCTGACTATGATCCCTGGAAACTGATCACACGCGCACAAGCAACTAAAGTTAAACACTTAGGTGAAGTGTCACCGCAAGGAGACACCTATGGCGACGTCCTCATCGCGCCAAACGAAGGAAAGACCTTCTACTTTACGCCGGCAACCGGTGCGCACATCAGCAAAGTCATCATCAACGGTGTTGATATTGGCCCTGTCAGTGAGTACACCTTCCGCGCATTGAGTGCCAATCAGACACTACGCGTAGAATTTGCGGCAAATTAATCTCTAACCATTCGACTAACAAAATGAGTCGCTGTCTGACGGCGGCTCTGTTTTCAGACACAATTGGTGAGAATGGTATCAGTCAGTTCAGACTGAGAAATGGGTTTGGCCACAACGGCGTCAAAGCCCAGATCCGCATAGTGCGAAATATCGCTTTCAAACACATTAGCGGTTACCGCTATCACAGGCACGATAGGCCACTGGTTTCTGATAACCTGAAACGCTTCTATGCCGCCCATGACAGGCATCTGAATATCCATCAGAACCAGACGGACATCTGAATTCATTTTATCTATTGCATCCTGACCGTTACTCGCTACGGCCGTTTTGGCACCCTGACTCACCAGCATTTTCTGAAGGATGATTTGATTCACCGCATTGTCTTCAACAATCAGCACAGATAAGCCCTGCAACAAGCCTTCTCCATTTACATTCTGGCCATAATTACGGCGCCCATCTTCCTGAGCATCAACCAGCGGAAGTGGCAAAGACACTTTGACACTGGTGCCTACCCCAGACTGGCTGGTAATGTCAATTTTCCCCTCCATGGCATCGACCAGCGACTTAACGATTGCCAGGCCCAGCCCAGTCCCCCCGTTAAGCCGGGTAGGCGATGCATCACCTTGTTCAAACTGCTCAAAGAGTTTAGTGATCTCACTCTCGCTCATACCAATCCCGGTATCACGGATCACAATATCAACCCACTCTGAATCCGACACTGCCACCACAGACAGAGAGATACGGCCCTGCACAGTAAACTTAACCGCATTACTGAGCAAGTTTATCAGCACTTGCTTAAGACGCAGCTCATCACCCACTCTCAGTGTTTGCGCTACATCGAACTTATACTCAAAGCGCAGTTTCTTCTGCTCACATTCGTGGCGAAATATATGCTCCACAGACTTGGTTACTTTACTCAGCTCAAATTCACCGATATCCAGTTGCAGCTTGCCCGCTTCCATCTGAGTGAAATCGAGAATATCGTTTACCAGGGTCGAGAGCATTTCACTGCACATAGTCGCCGTATCCAGCAAAGAGCTGCTTTCAGCTGAAAGCTTTTCTTTACGTAACAGCTGAAGGGCCCCATACAAACCGTTGATTGGCGTTCTGAATTCGTGAGACATGTTCGCCAATAGCTGCGACTTAGCTTTATTTGCCAATATCAGCTCTTCCGAAGTCGCCTTTAATTGCGCTATCGAGCCGTTAAGTGAGCTAAGCAAAGCTTCCATCGTTGCGTCCGCTTGTTTGTTGTGCCGGTATAAATAAGCAATGAAAGCCAAAAATAATAGGGTCAATACAACCAAAGAGGAGAGCAAAATGCTGGTTTTCATTTCGTTTTGTTTTACCAGTTCAGTCTCACTGAGTGCCCTTGTTTTATCCAGTGCGGCAAAAACGGTTGCCTGATACTGCGATTTAAGCGCAAAATAAGTGTCATCTAGCAGTATTTTTTGAGCTTGAAGCTGCCTACCGGCACGGCTCAACGCAAAAGCCTGAGTCTCAATTTCTATCAGTTGTGTGTTTATCTGCACGGTCTGCGCTATCGCGTCAGCAATCGCCGGATCCAACGCCTTGGCTTCTAACAAGGTTTTATCGAGCGTGTTGGCGATATTGAGATAGCGCTGTGACCATTTTTCATCCCCGGTAAAGGTATACATCCGCGATGACATGGTCAGGACTTCATCATAGTAGATGATTTCACTGGTTATTTTTTTGATTGAATCGATATGTGAATTCAGGTCATTGCGTTCATTTAAACTGGAGATCACAAACGGCACGATGGCTACTAGTGCCACAAACACAATAACTAACAATAACAGCAACTTGATTCTAAGTTGCTTTACCTGTTTGAGCGGATCAACCATAATCTGTCAAAACGTCATTCATACCCTACTTATTTGAGTATGTGCATTTTTCAATCTAGTTCAAGCCAGGCAATACGATTCCTGCCATACTTTGGCATGACTTTCACCCAATAGAGGTCCACGTGACACGTTTAAAACCCCTTGCAGGCTTGTGGTTGCTGAGCACATTATTTGTCGGTGGTTGCATGTTTGCCCCACAGGATACGCAATATTACGACCCCAAATGCAAAATGATGTTGCGCAAGAAAACACTAACCAGCACACAAATGCACGCTGTCAGTCAGTGCCGCGGGGATGCCTGCGCGCTGGTTTTGGCGGGTTTCGGGTTAGCCAGTGCTGCCAGCCTGGTGGTATCGGGTACCATAGTCATTGCCGCTAACACAGTATCCTGGCTGGAAAAGGCAAAGGGCTGTCCGGCGCGCCCAGCTCCCCAATCAGATGGTCGTGAGCGGCAAACGGATCTCGACACATAAGCCACCTTGCGCACGGTTTTTTAACTGGATGTGGCCATGATGTGCTTCCACGATTTCGCGACATAATGCCAGGCCTAAACCCGTGCCACTTGATTTGGTAGAGTAAAACGGAATTAAGGCATTGGCCATAATATGTTCTGTCATACCCTGCCCGGAATCCACAACACGGATCTGAACATGCTGAGCCGAAAAGCCCACCTCAATTCCGACCTCATCCGGGGCACTGCCTGATTCATGAGCATTCTTAAGTAAATTAATCAGGAGCTGCTCCAATTGAGCTGCATCAGCAAGCAACTGGCGGCTCTGAGACTGGGCATCCGCCTGCGTGCAACTAAATTGCCAATGGGCTTGCAATTGTGCCAGTAGTTCAGGCAATACCACAGGAGCCAGTCTGGGAGAAGGAAGTTTGGCAAATTTTCCATACCCTTGTACAAACTCGGTCAGATGGCGGATCCGCTCGTCTATGGTCGAAAATACCCGCTCAAGCCGTGTATCTTCCAACTTGTTGGCTAGTATTTTACCACTATGCAGCATCGAAGAAATTGGCCCCAGCGAGTTATTTAGCTCGTGACTGATGATACGGATCACCTTCTTCCATACCGCAACTTCCTGTCTATTTAATTCACGAGTAAGCTGCTTAAAGATATACAGCCGATGAAACTGATTATTAAGCAATAACTCACCATTGGATAGATGCCAGGTCTGCTTGTCGTCTTCGTTGCGTTGCAACTCAAACAACCCATCCGTGGCTTCTGACAAAGCATTGTACAAAGCCGGGTTTGCTTGCAGAGCAAGTTCTTCCAGTTTCATACCTTCCAGGTTGTGCTCGCAATTAAGCAAGGCCTTTGCACTGTGATTTGAAAACACCACAATGCCCTTATCATCGGTCAGTAGCAATACCTGAGGCGCACTATGCAGCACTTTATCCAGCATTAGCTCACGTTGATAAATCCACTGTTTTTCATTTCGGAGTTGCGCTGCCGATTCGTTGTATAATTGACACAATCGGCCCAGCTCATCGTCATTCTGATACGCCAGTAAAGTCGAAAAGTCGCTGTCTTTAAAGTTCAGTAAACCACTTTCCAGTGCCTGCAAACCGGCAAATAGCTTTCGGGTTAGCAGTCGAAGGATGGCGAATCCTAACAAAATTGCCGCCAGTAAAGCCGCCATCCAGGATTGCCATGCCATTAAGCTCAGCAGCGGCAGGCTGACGACCATCAGGGTCAGAGCCAGCGCCAGATAAAGTTTATGCGCTATAGAGAGTCCAGGTATCTTCATTTAATAGTCAATACCATGTTTTTGCAGCCGCCGATACAAGGCTTGCCGGCTCATACCAAAATGGCGTGCTACTTTCGCTATCACCCCTTGAAATTGTCGCATCGCCGCCTCAAGTTCAGCTTTTCCCGGCTCTTGTTTGCCTGGCTCTGGTGTCTGAGCAGGCGCGCTTATGGGTTGTAAGCCAAAGTCACCGACTTCCAATACCCCCTGCGGATTAAGCACTGCGGCACGCTTACAGGCATTTTCCAGCTCCCTGACATTACCGGGCCAGTCATAACTCAACAGTGCGCTTTCCGCACTCAGGCTCAGTTCACGATCAGGTAAAAAATGTGAGATAAGCGGTATAATATCGTCACTGCGCGATTTCAGCGGGGGTAAATTCAGTTCAATGACATTGAGTCGATAATATAAATCCTGGCGAAACCGGCCACTTTGGATGTCAGTCAACAAATCTGCATTTGTGGCTGAGATAACCCTGACATTCACACGGCGGGTTTCAACCGAACCCAGTCGTTCAAACTCTCCTGTCTGAAGTACTCTAAGCAACTTCATCTGACCCGATAACGGTAAATTACCAATTTCATCCAGAAACAAAGTACCACCATCGGCGGCTTCAAAGCGCCCGATACGTTGTTTATTTGCACCGGTATACGCGCCCGCCTCTGCACCAAACAGCTCTGCTTCTATAAGCTCTTGTGGCAGAGCACCGGCATTTACTTTAATAAATGGCGCCGTTTGAAGCGCTGAGTTGGCCTGAATAATCTCTGCCACTTTTTCTTTACCACTGCCATTGTCTCCGGTGATCAACACCGCCACATCGGATTTCGCAACTTGCACCGCCATGTCCACAACACGCTGCATCGCGCCACTGCGGAAAATTAAACCACGCAAGTCGGCACCAGCGTTAAGGGCTTCACGCTGTTGCGCAATACGTTCATGCTGTTCATTTTTTTCTTTTGCCTTACCCAAGGCAATCAGATTGGCAACCGATGTAATGAGCTTTTGGTCATCCCAGGGCTTGGCCAGATAATCCGCAGCGCCAGCTTTAACCAGCTCAATGGCCATTTCCAGCTCGGTCCAGGCAGTGATCAGGATCACAGGTAAGTGCGGATTAATCGCACGCAACTCCTGAAACAGAGCTTTGCCTTCCTCTCCGGACGTTGTGTCGGCAGTAAAGTTCATATCCTGGATCACCAAAGCGATGCGCTGGTAGCGCACTATCTGAAGCGCTTCAAAGGGTGTTAAAGCCGTTTCAACCTGATAGTCATGGAGTTCCAGTAACAGTGAAAGTGCATCTAACACAGCCTGGTTATCATCGACGACGAGTATTTTATTCATCATTATTATTGTGCTCGCATAATATCCGTGGAGTCTGTCATTTCCATTATTGTGACGCCTGTCTGCCAGTGTAGCATGTTCCCTTTTAATATCAGCAGGTAATAACAAAACATATGACCCCTACCTTGTCCTTTATACAAGCTCCGACAATCAGTATCTGATCGCCGGAAGCCTGGTTTATACCAATTTTGCTTAATTAAACACTCCGTGTCGCGATGCTTGGGGAAATATTAGCCGCACGCAGCGCGGGCATGAGCACCGACAGCAAACTCATCACTAACAGTAAACTTGCCGTTACGACAATGAATGAGTAACCCAGCGCTGGTACGGAATACCACTGCATTAGCTTCTGCCCCAGGAGCACTGCTGCCGCGCTTCCCAGCATGAGCCCCACTGTACATATCAGTGCATTCTCCACGACAAAGTAGCGTACAATCGCTGACTTTCTGGCGCCCAGCGCGCGACGTGTGCCAATCTGCTTAGTTCTTTTGCTGATATTAAAGGTCGACAAGCCAAAGATGCCTAACGCAGTGACTACCACCAGCACCACAATCAGCGTCATCAACATGCGCATCATCAATACATCCTTGGCATCGTAACGTGCTTTTTTCTGATCTAATCCCGTGATATCACTCACCACCCGGTCGCGATGACTTAGCAGCATTAATTCTTCAATCTGACGCATTACCTGGGCGCGCGCTCCCGGCGCGGTTCTGACCAAGTACTTTTGGAAATTACCCACGCGGATCATCGGAATAATGGCCGCTTTCTCACCAAAGCTACTTTTAGGCCACTGATTAGCCATGGTTTCGACAATACCGATGATGCTTAGTGGATCGGCTCCCCAATAAATGGTTTCACCCAATCCCTTACCAGCCCCGAATAGCTCATCAGACAGCGCACGACTGACAATGACAACGGAGGGGCGGGCATCGCTTTCATCAATTACGACCACATCCGCCTCATTAAAATCACGTCCCTCTGAGACAGACAAACCCAATGTATTTAGAATGTGCTCGTCGCCCGTAACATAGCCCATAGTTGACCTTTTACTCTCTTGGGGTTCGGGTTTGAGCTGCATGGCACCGGAGCTGCCACTGCCGGACAAGGGTACTGAGCTGATGGCAACGGCGTCGATGACACCGCTAATACCACGCAAGCTTTGCTCATCCAGTTCCACCTGTTGCAGCAGGTCTAATTGCTTATCAAAATTCAGTGAATTGAACTTAAAAATGTCGTCTTCCGGATAACCTGTCTCTTTATTGAGATAGGTCATCCTGTCCTGAATAATGGATACCGCGTTACTGACAATTGCCAGTGTGATTGCAAGCTGAAGGATTAACAATACAGCCCCCAGCTTAGAACGCATCAGTGCGTTAATGGTCGGTTTTAATTCAAACATGTGACACTCCTTTTATTGCACTTTCAGATGGGTAGCAGGTGTGGTTCGGCAAACAAGCCAGGCCGGATAAAGCCCAGCCAGAATGCAGGCTGAGATTGCGATAGCAGGCGCACTGAGCAGCATCACCCAATCCATATTGGCCAGGCTTTCATAATAGTTATAGGTCTGACGTACTCCCAGCAAACCCAATTGTGCAAATAATACCCCCAGCGCGCCACCAAGCAGGCCTAGCAAGCCAACTTCTACCAGGTGTTGATAAAACACCTGTCGCTTACTGGCGCCCAGCGCTCGCCTTACACCCACATCAGCGGCACGGCGCATAAACTTGGCCAATAGCAATCCCAAAATATTGGCCACGCACACAGCGAGAAACATAAAGCTTAACCCGACCAGTATTTTATTGTCTTCACTGATGACATCGTTGTAGTTCATCCAGGCGTTGACGTCCTGCAATGAATACGCCAGCGTGTCACGATTAAAACGCCCCTGATTTTGTTGCTGTTGCATATAGGCCATCAGCATGTCACCAAAAGCCTGACGTTGCTGCGGTGTGTCTAACTGCACCCAAAACTGGATCCACAGCATTTCAGAGTTCATTTTATCGTTAAAGTCCCGGGTTTCTTCAAATTTCCAGCCATTGGTATTGCCCCAGGTATCAACGTCATAGGCCTTCACATGGCTAAAAGGGACAAATAGTCGCTCTGCCTTACCAAAGCTGCCATTGTTCAGGTCATAGAATTTAATGGTTGGCCGCCATTTTTGTGTCACGCCCACGATTTCCTGGCGACGCTCACCAAGAAACAGCGATTCCCCTACAACGTCTGTCCTACCAAATAACTGTTGTGCCATTTCCTCATCTATCACAACCACAGGTGCTGCATCACGAGATTGTGCTTCTGTCCAGGCCCCGCCATGAATGAAAGTCAGGTCAAACATACTAAAAAAGTCGCGTCCGGTTACGCGTGCATTTTCAATGAAGGGCTTACTCCTTGGTGTATTAAGGTGAACGGAAAACCCGGCGCGGATCATTGCCGCACGCGCAAACTCACCTGGTAACGCCGCAAGATTAATGGCATCCGGATAAGTTAACTGATAAGGAATGTCGTCATCTGTTAGCCAAGTTTCACCGTCATCCATCGTTTGTAATTGCACCGCAAATAAACGATCGCTCTTATGTGGGATCGGATCCATAGACATCATGTGATATACAGACAAAGTCGTCATCGTCACCCCAATGCCAATTGCGATGGCTAAGATCATCAAGAAGGTCACCATGGGCGTTTGGCGCAAACTGCGCCAGGCCAGATCAATGTAATGAACAAACATATTAACCTCCTGCTGCTATCGGCGCTTCAGATGAACGGCCCTGATACAGGGTAAAGTCTGTCACCCGACCATCAACAATTTGAATATTGCGCGGTGCCCGACGTGCCAGTTCAGGATCATGGGTTACCATCACAATGGTTGCACCCTCGCGGTTAATTTGCTCCAGTAGCTCCATAACCTGACGTGCCATCAGGCTGTCGAGATTACCGGTCGGCTCATCCGCCAGTAAAAAGCGCGGTCGCCCTGCCAGCGCTCTGGCAATCGCAACACGTTGTTGCTGACCCCCAGATAATTGTTGAGGTAAATGCTTGGCCCGCCCAGCCAGGCCTACCAGCTCAAGACACTCCTCTACCCGACGTTTACGTTCTGCCGATTTAATACCACGGTATCGCAAAGGTACTTCTACATTTTCGTACAGGTTAAGGTCTGGAATAAGGTTAAAGCCTTGGAAAATAAAGCCAATTTTCTGGTTTCTTAGGTCAGCTCTGGCGTTATCATTGAGTTTTCCGATATCGACCCCGTCCAGACAATACTGCCCACCACTAAAAGGCTCCAGCATGCCTGCAATATTCAAAAAAGTGGTTTTGCCTGAGCCCGATGGACCGGTCACTGCCACGAACTCTCCTTCAGCCACATGCAAATTAAAATCCCGAAGTGCATGAGTCTGTACCATGTCAGTTTGATAAACTTTACTGATCGCTTTCATATCTAGCATTGTTGTTATCCTTTTTTTATCTCAGTTGCACTAAAGGTGCTTGTTCAAATTGTTCGTAATTAGACACTATGATTTGATCGCCAGGTTTCAGGCCATCCAAGATTTCCACTTCATTGACACTGGATGCACCAGTGCGCACATCCAGACGCGTCGCGACTTCACCTTCAATGCGGTAAACAACGTTTCCGCCTGCATTCATAAATGACCCCCGGCGCACTTTCATTACATCTTCTTTGTGATCCAACAGGATGCGAGCAGACAAACGTTGATTCTGACGGATCCCACCAATATCGCTTTGATCAAAACGTACTCTGGTCGTCACTTCCCGATTGCTGACCTCCGGAGAAATCGCAGAGAGCTTACCATACACTTCGCTGGCACCAACTTGCAGTACCACACTCATGCCCAGACCGAGCTCATTAGCATAACTTTCAGGCACTTGCAGTTGCGCTTCATAGGCGGATAAATCAACTAAAGTCATCAACGCCTGCTGGGCTGAGACCGCAGCCTTAGTCTGTACTAGTAAATTACCGACTAATCCACTCACCGGCGCATTGATATCCAATGCATTCACCTTACGTTGTAGTTCATCCACAACCAGTTGCTGTCGCTCTACCAGGTTACTCGCCGCAGCCAACTCAAACGCCAGGGTATCTTTACCCAGCGCAACTTCCTGCTGAGCATGACGGTAATTCAGCCTGGCACGTGCTAAATCATCCACCGCTTCTTCAAGGTCAATTTGGCTGATCAGGTTTTTCTTTATGGAAAGCTGGGCCCGACGGTTCTCGCGCTCAGCAGCATCCAGTGTCACCTTAGCCAGTTCCAGACTGCGATTAAGTGCCAAAGTCTCGCGCCTGACCTCCAGTTGCTCCCGTGCCAGGCCATCGCTTAAACGAGCCAGCTCAGCCTGCTGTTGTTTTAGTTCATTGGTCAGCGCCGGACTGACTACTCTGGCAATGACGTCACCGGCTGCCACGGTATCACCCGCTTTTACCAGTAAATCAACAAAGCCTTCTTCGGGGCTATAAACTTGCGGAGCATTCGCGGCGACAATTCTGCCACTGGCCAGGATATCGCGTACAAACTCTCCTTGCGATACCGTTGCTACCTGCAAAGCACTGAGTTCAAATGAGCGACCTGAGGTATCAGCCATAGAAATGGCACGTGCGGTGACGCCTAAAGCACCAATCAGCGCAATCGCACCAACGGCCTTTTTCCAGCTCACTCTTGCGGGCTTCACCACTAAATCCTGTTGACTGGTGTCTTTAATCATGAGTACTCCTTAGTCTTATTCACTTCGTCACTGTCAGGTTCTGCTTTCAACATTGCTCAATGGCAAAACCATAACCCTGTGCATGTCGAAGTGTCCTGTCATCGGTTTGGTAAAATAAATACCAGAGTCGTGCCAACTTTTAACTTATTGTTTTTAAATGATTTGATGAATTTTATACATGAAGGGATGTGTCCGCGGACGGAAAAAGTGTCCGCTATTTTAAGCAAAACCGGACAGATCACCGAAAGCGGACAGGACGGCCCTGGCTGGCGCAATTTGCTATCAGGGACAAAATTAGACACACTGTTGGCTTTAGTTTTAAGGATAATAAATACAATGAAAACCCTACTCCTGATACTGATAACGCTCGCTTCGGTTACTGTATATGCGCAGCCAGAGCAGATTGTTTTGCTGCGCCACGCAGAAAAAATGAAGGGCAAGGATCCTGAACTCACGCCACAGGGCCAACTAAGGGCACAAAGGCTCGCCATCTTGCTGGCACCTTTGAACCCGGACCGTTTATTTTCAACCGATTACAACCGGACAAGACAGACGCTGGCCCCTTTGAGCAAGGCGACCTCAGTACCAGTGCAATTGTATGACCCACGGGCATTGGCTGATTTTGCTACGCAACTCAAGACCTACTCGGGGACTATTGTGGTTGCGGGTCACAGTAACACCACACCGGAGCTGGTAAAGTTACTGAGCGGAGAGGCTGTTAGTATTCGCGAGGATGAATTTCATAAGGTGTTTATCGTTAGCTGGCAGGATGGTAAAGCAGTATTGGAAGAGCAAGATTCAAATGAATGAGACCCAGTAGCACTGGGCCTCTCATCAGTGGTTAATGACCTGTTTCGTAGTACGCACTGGCAGTCTTAGTGCGCTCCCAGGTACCATCTTTGTACAGGATCAATGCCGAAGCAGACGTGTTGCTGTATGCACGAATTGTGACGTTACAACTTGTGCCTCCAGAACAGCGTGCATCTCCACTCCAGCTTACTTGTTCGATAGGCTTAGTGACATTTTTCAGGTAGAAGCGTCCACCCGTAGAGCTGCCGAATGAGAAATCAATGCCTGAGCAGTTAGCTGTGCCGTTACCCCAGCTGTGGCCGCCGCTTTTAGGGTAAACGTCGCATACCAGTTGTGCAGAAAATGCAGAGCCCGCAAAGAATGTTCCCGCTATCAGGGCAAACGCTTTTATTGTTGTTTTCATTAATATATTCCTTATCTATAGTAGAACAAGACAAAACAATTAATTGCCGCATTGATCGGTGCTAACCGTATTAGTGCGACAACGTCAGGCAATACCCTAGTGGCCCGTTTCGTAAAACGCGCTTGCCGAATTAGTTCTTTCCCAGGTGCCGTCTTTGTATAGGATCAGTGCAGATGCGCTATTACTGGCATACGCCCGAATGGTCGCGTTGCAGCTAGTACCGCCAGTACATCGCGCATCGCCTTCCCAGCGTACTTCCTGAATAGACTTAGTAACGTCTTTCAGGTAATAACGACCATTGGTTGATCTGCCGAATGAATAGTCAAAACCAGAACAGTTAGCTGTACCATTACCCCAACTGCTGCCATTAGATTTTGGGTAAACGTCACATACAACCTGTGCTGAAAAGGCAGAGCCCGCAAACAGAGTACCGGCTACGAGCGCAAAAGCTTTTATTGTTGTCTTCATAGTTATTATCCTTATCATTATTGTGAACCAATTGATATTGAAATGAAACAATCATTGCAACATCCGTTAATAAAACTAGCCGCAGCGACGCACAAAAGTCAACATTCAAAAAACCAAAAGACACAATAAAAACAAAATAGTTACACTTTGGTTATATTTTTACTCGTCTGTTGCACCCCCTCAAACACTTAAAATGGGCAGAATTGTTTTTCATTAAATTACTGTTTGGTATGAATATATTAATCATGACACAAATAATTGAGCGCTCCGGGCTGTGATCCGGGTCTGCATTTCAAATGCCAACGATGTATTGAACGTCATTCAGAATTCAAAGTAACGAGATGATGCGCGACAACCCAATACGCATTTTTTGTTCATTTTGACCGGCAAAACCAAGACGAATATGGGTATAGTGTTGTTGTGGAAACCGCCAGAATTCAGCTTCGGTCTGAACATAAACTCCCAGCTCTGCGGCACGGGCACTCAAACCAGATACGTCCTGGTGTGTATTCACCCAAAATGCCATACCACCATCTGGCACAGTAAAGGTCAATGGATACCCGGACTGCTGATAGCGTTGGAGTTCAGAAGCCAATGCATCGCATCGAACCTGATAGCGCTTGGTCATACGTCTTAAATGACGTTCAAACTCGCCGCTGGCCATCCAGTTTGCTAGAGCCATTTGCAGTAGGATGTCGTTTTTGTGATTCATCAATTGCTTAAGTGATGTTAGTTCACTCAGTACATCTGCTCTGGCCACCAAATAGCCCATTCTGGCGCCGGCAAACATGATTTTCGAGAATGTCGAAACATAAATGACAATCCCGTGAGGGTCACTCGCAGCCATTGGCTGCAACGGTGGGCAACGATAATGAAACTCATGGTCATAATCGTCCTCAATGATAAACACACCATACTCTGCACATAGCTGATATATTGCCATCCGGCGTCCAATGGATAAGGTCACCATAGTCGGATACTGGTGTAAGGGCGTTAAGTACAGCAGCTTAATCCGATTCTGTTCGAAGCAGGCGCGCAGGCTGTCAACATTCAGCCCTTCTTTATCCTGGGCAATGCCGTGCAGTGTCGCACCGCATGCCTCAAACGCCCGATGTGCCGGCGGGTAACCCAGTGATTCCACCGCTACGCCCTCGCCGCTTCTGATAAAGGCTTTGGCAATCAAAAACAACGCCTCCTGAGAGCCATTACACACCAGCAGATCATCACATTCTAAAGCGCGAGCACGGCGCAGATAGTGCCGCAGCTGCTGCTTCAAAGCCGGCTCACCGCTGCAATTACCGTAGTGCAGCTGTGCAACATTCACGGCACGGCAAGCCTGACTAAGATGACGGCGAAATTCATCGTAGGGAAATTCCATAAGATCGGCCAGGCCTCCGGCAAAACTATACTCATACGCAGTATTTTCTCTGTCACTTAGCTCACCTGCCGACAGCGATAACGCAAAATCAGCTTGTATGTCCCTGACCTGTGCGCTTGGCTTTGCAATGTGCTGACTGGACTCAATCGGCAAGGCCTGATTAACCCGGTAACCGCGCCTTTGCTCAGAGGACAGCCAACCCTGAGCCACCAAATTTTGCAATGCGGTCATCACGGTATGGCGATTAATGCCATATAACTGCGCAAGCTTTCTGGCCGATGGCAGCGGATCGTTAGGCCGCAGATGCCCCTGCTTAATTGCAACACAGATCTGTTCGGCCAATTGTATGTGTTTAGGTGAATCCTGAGTCAGTGGTACACCGGTCAACATGCTTTCTCTCCCAACCAGGTCTGGAACAAACCAATCTGGTCTAGTTAAAAATAGAGTTCTGGTTGTTTATAACCTACCAGAAAAGATTAAGCTGAGCCTAGTTGAAACACAGTTATTGGAGTAAAGACTTATGTTGAAGCAAATTACGCTGGGATCAGACAAAGTACGACTAGAGCCACTTTCTCGTGAACATCTGCCACATTTACGTGGCTTCGCTGAGCAGACCAAGTTATGGACCTGGGTACTGGACAATTACTGCAAGTCGGATGAAGCCCTAACACACTGGTTTGAACACTCTGCGCAATTTGACCCGGATGTTCAGCTACCTCTGGTGATCATCGACAAACACAGCAACCAGGTAGCAGGCAGCACCCGCTTGTTCAGATTACACAAAACCAACCTCAGTGCTGAAATAGGCCACACCTTTATTGGCGAGCAATGGCAACGTAGCCATATCAATACCCATGCAAAATATCTGTTACTGAAACATGCCTTTGAAACACTGGGTCTGGTACGCGTGCAACTGCGTACACACGAACACAATCAGACATCGCGCTCAGCAATCTCCCGCCTGGGTGCACAGTTTGAAGGAATTATACTCAAAGATCAGCGTGTCGCGCCTGATGCTTTTCGCAACACCGCTCAGTTTGCGATCACGGATGACATGTGGCCTGACGTAAAAAGTAAACTGGAGGGCTGGTTATGAGTTATCCACGCCGCGCCTTTTCAGAGCAAAATACCGAACGCCTTTGGCAACTGATAGATGAACACCCACTGGCAACCTTGGTTGTGCCAAACTCAGACACTCCTTTTGTTCACATGTCTTTGAGTTTGAACCATGACAAAACCCACTTGTTAGGGCATGCCAATCCAGCGAATCCGCTCACGCAACTGGATAAAGCCCATCTCCAGGTGTTGTTCAGAGGGCCGGATGCATATTTATCTCCCAGCCAGGTGAAAGGCCTGCCGCTGCCAACCTGGGACTACGCCACAGTGCATATTAGAGGACAGCTCACACAAATCACCAACCCAGAGGAGAAACGCTCAGCATTGCGTCAGCAGCTAAAACAATTTGAGTCGCCCGTTAACCCCTGGGATATGTCCATGCTCAGTGAAAATCAAATCACGAAGTTATTTTCGCAGCTGTTTTTTTTCAAAATTGAGATTGAGTCAATCACAGGGACATTTAAGCTGAGCCAGAATAAAAGTGACGAAACCCGGCAGAGCATAGCACATCTACTGGAAACTCAGGGGAACCCACTTAGTCGCTATTATTAGCGAAAAAATGCGTGATCAGTGTCTGAGTCAGCGCAATAACAGGTTCATCGCACTCATCCTGCGCACCGCAATTGGCGATCAACCCAATCGCCACGTCCTGCTCGGCCAGATAAACACTTTGTGTGATAAAACCAAACTCATTGCCGCCATGATGGTATAAAACGCCGCCTTCATGCTTTTCAACCATCACCCCTAAACCATAATACAAAGCCCCATCCATAAAACTCGGCAACCAACGGGCCGTTTGTAAATGCCTGTCACCGACCATATTGCGATAAATACGTTCGTTAACAGGCTGCTTTTTGACAATAATGGATTTGAGTAGCTTTGCCATATCCTGCGCACTGGATGCAACCGGTGCATCTGCTAATGCGGTATTCACAATCAGTTGCCTGGTGTTGTATCGCTGACGGTATGGCAGCACAAAGTCAGGTTCATCCATATTGAAAAAATAGCCAGCTGCTACGTCATCAGCCGCACAGTCATACCCTTTAACAAAAGTTTCGCTGAGCCCCAGCGGCTCAAGTACATGCTCGTGCAGTAGTCGACCAAGAGGCTGTTTTAACTTGTTTTCGATCACTACGCCTGCCAATACATAGCCGGAATTTGAATAGGCAAAACCCTCACCTGGTTCAAAATAAGGTGACTGATCCAGAACAAATTGCAGTGCAAACCGGTTGCCTTTGCGATGTGCTTTGTCTGCAAGTTGCGCCCGAATAAAATCCAGCTCCCCCACATCATTGTATTCATAGATTCCAGTGCTGTGATTAAGCAGCTGACGCAATGTCATAATTTCAAGATTCTGAATGCGACCTGCCATACCTTTTGGCACCCAGGGTAATACCGGCTCATCGAGACTAAGTAACTGCTTATCGTCCAGTATGGCCCCCAGTAATCCAATCAGCTTTTTTCCCGCACTCCCGTTAGGGATCCGGCTCTGGCTGGTCATAGGCGTCAGAGTATCCAGATCTGCATACCCTGCACTGGCAGCGTATCCGCCATTCGGCGTTTCAATATAAACGCTCACGCCGGGAATAAAGTCCGATACTAAACCCGCGAGCAAAAGATCCATGTGTTGATATAAGTTACTGTCAGCATATTCTGCTTTAACAGGCTCTATCGTCTGACCCCTACTGCAACCACTGACTAACAAGAGCAGTACGACAAGCCAGACGCTGATAGGTAACTTTTTAATATCCATTTATTTGGCTCCCTGCGTAGTAAAGTTTGTCCAAATTACTTTAAATTCCGGAACAAATACATACACTGGGTAATATATCTATATGAATTTTATACGTTACTCCCCATGCCCATTACTCTATTAGCCCGTTTAACAATCGCTTTCGCCTGGTTTTATCACGGCTTAGTCCCCAAATTACTCCATATTGCGCCACTGGAATGGCAGATTTCTTCCAGCCTGGGCCTGGAAGACGATTTAACGCACCTGCTGATACGCTGTGCGGGTATTGGAGAAATAATCTGGGCCGTTGTGTTCTACATCTGGTATCGAACACCAGCCATTATCTATCTGAATATTTTGGCACTAGTTGGGTTACTACTGGCGGTTGCAGTACTACAACCTGTAATTTTGTTTGAAGCATTTAATCCGGTAACCACCAACCTGTCCCTGATTGTGCTGAGTGTTTTGTTATTACCTATCCATCCGTCGAAACAGGTCAAGGAGCAATGAGTAAAGACAACAAAGCGGCCCTGATGATCCGCAATGCAACAGAGCAGGACTGTCAGAACCTGGCCCAGCTGTCTGCAGAGGTTTGGTTGGACACATACGCCACTGACGGGCTCCGATCAGAGTACCTTGAATACGTAAACAGCACTTTCAAAGTGTCCTATTTTCAGTCATTACTCGAACAGCCTGATTATCGACTACTTGTTGGAGAAAAAAGTGGCCTGTTACAAGGCTATATTCTGCTTAACCTGGCCAGCCACTATCAGACGCCGCACAATGGCTATGAAATTGACACGCTTTATGTGCTCAAGTCATGTCAGGGCACAGGTGTAGGACGTGCCTTATTAAAGGAGACCGCCAGGAAATTTGGTACGCCTGTGTGGCTTTACACCTGGACTGAAAACGCTGCGAACCAGTTTTACCATCGGCTTGGCGCGAAACAAATTGGTACACTCAGTTTTGAAGCATTTGGCAATACAATCAATAACAACGTCTATAAATTCACCACAGGAAATTTGATATGAAATATGCACTCTTCGTCATCTTTTTCGCGCTGTTAAACGGTTGTCAGAGCACCTCACGCGACTTAGGCATCAAGGGAGAGGCTGCATTTACCGCAAGCGATCCTCAATATGGCTATGTCGCCCATAAACCTGTCAAACTTGGCGGCTTTTTACGTGGCTCTAAGTACGAAGGCAGCCATATAGAGTATTTTCAGAGCCTGACGGGCCCCAATGGTGAGCCTGTAAAGGTAAAACGGCTTGGCAGCTGTTGCCCGTTTGACGATCAGTCAATGCCATTTGGCGGTGGTATGTTGGATAAGTATGAACTCAGCTATCCGGGCCAGAAAAAGCCGGTGATCATTTATGTCAACCTGTATCAGTTTGAAGCGCCAAAAGCTCCGCAAGGGTTTACCCTGCTATAGTAATAAGGAGGGCATAAGCCCTCCTTATTCAGGTATCACTCCCGATGTGCTACACCGGCACGGTAAAACGCAGCCAGGTGAGTCTGTAAACGTAACATATTTGAGCCATCTCCATAGTGACCGTCTTCGGCATTCGACAGCGCCACAATCCCCGTTTTAGTGTAGGGGTTATAGGTCATGATTGTATGGGTGCCCGGATCTCCTCCGTCATGACCCATAAATGGGCCTTGCCAGAACCAAAAGAGCCCTTGTGTGTCCATCCAGTAAGTCGGTACCTCTGTTTGTACAGACAGCATATTTGCAACACTTTGCTCACTCAACACCCTGACATTATCCAGTGTGCCACCCTGACTGATAGCAATTAACAAGCGTGCCAGGTCGTGAGCTGACGAATTCAGGTCTCCGTCAAAGAAGGTAGGATAGCTGAACTCAGGTACGTACTGCGCAACCCCATCACCATCTATCGTATACTGAGGCGTTTTAGGATTCTCCTCTGATAACTGAGTGTAATCCCAATGAGTATTATTCATCCCCAAAGGCGCAAACAAGTTCTGCTTCATCTGGTCAACCAGGCTGATATTAAGCAGATGTTCGACCGCATACCCAGCCAGACCTGCGCCTACATTGCTGTAGCTATGAATGCTGCCCGCCGGCACACTGCCTTCACCAAGATAGACATCCTCCGTGAAATACTGGCCGCCTGGCAGTAAATATGCCTGGTAGAACTCAGTCGAATCTGTCAGCGTGGTTTCTTCACATAGCTCATGTCCGCCCTGCGCATACAAAGACAAGTTGGTGCCGTGGATGTAGTAGCTACAATTGTATAGCTGTGTATCACTAATGCCTGAGGTATGTGTCACTAAGTGGCGCAAAGTGATATCGCGCTCTGCATTCGGGTGTGTAATATCAAATGGCAAATTCATTTGCGCCAGCGGCGTGTCCAGACTGAGCAGGCCTTGTTCTATCAACTGCATGAAGCCTGTCCCCATCACTGCTTTACTGGTTGAGCCGACATTCATTGGCGCATGGACGGTCATGGGCTGATTGGTCTCTAAATTTGCGATACCGTAGCCTTTTTCAAAAATGATCTGGCCATCTTTAATAACCGCCACAGCAACCCCTGGAATGTCCATATCCGCCAGGCCTTGCGTAAACGCCTGGTCAACTGAGGTGAAATCGAAACCCCGGCCTGGCGTTGCGCCCATTGCCTGAATAGCGTAATCGAGCACGTTATCCGACGACCATTCAACTTCTTTTGTCGTATAAACGGGCACCGCGATATCCGGCACAACCCCAGCGGCTTCAAGTACCTGGTTATTGAGGTCGGAATAGGTTTGGTGGCTCAACGACCCAGTCCACCCATTTGGCAGCGTAAAATCCAACGCATCAGAGACCGCACCGTTAGTTGCCCCGCCGACTAGCGTTACATGCTCTAAGGATTTGAGAGTTTGAGTTAACACTTCACCTGCGCTGTAAGCCAACTCGCCAGTCAGTACATAAACGGGTTTAGTATAAGCCTGATCGGGTGCGGCTTTAAGTGTTAGCGCCTGTTTATCCTGCTGATGATCAGCATTGAGGATTTGCTTGTATGCCACTGTCTGCTCTTTGGCATTAAAGAAGCGTGCGATTTCCAATGACACCCCATCAAATCCCCCATCGTTAACCCGCAGATCAATGATAATGCCATCGCTGTCAGCCAGGTCTTTCATCACTTCACGCATTAACGTTTGGGTGTCTTCGATATCCTGCTTTGCCTGTGAAATGACATCAAAGAAACTGTCTGCATCGGTTTCTTCACTGGCCAGCATAGCAGACTCACGGTCTATACGAATATAGCCCAGGTTACCATCCAGTTTACCCCACCCAAGCGCATTGCTGTTTTCATATCTTGTTAGTTGTTTATCGGACAGATACAAACTAGTTATTTCAGCAAATGCATTTAACTGATTGTTGTAGGCCAGATCAATGTGCGCCTCCCAGTCATCTCCATGGCGTTGCTGCATAAGCCAGGCTAAGTCTTCATACAATTCTGTATCGCCTTCACCTGAAGCCTCAAAGCGCTTGTCATCAGTCAGTGACACATGCACATCATCGAAGTCTTCGAGCATGGCTTCAAACACGTCTGCGAGCTGCTCTGGCGTGGTATCAGCATTGATCTGTGGCCGATATGCCGAATACGCCGCCTGCCAGTCGATTTCTCTGAGTTCAAAAAACGCATAGTAATCATTAAATGTGTGCCAGAAGTACTCAAAGTTGGCAATGGGGTCGTCACCGCTGAGGCGTTGCTTCGGCTTACACTGCTCACGCATTTCAGATTGCTTTGCAAACACCCAGTCATTCGTCGCATGAGTGGTCAGCGTCAGAGTACTCTTATCACTTTTTAGATACTTATCCAGGTCATCCAAATCTTTGTATGGATGCGTTTCAATCAGCACACATCCATGGTTGTTGTACTGAAAACGCCGTAAATTATCTGTATCAAACTGCCACAGATTACCCGTACCCTGCTGCACCCACACACCCCGATGTTTAGCAAGCGCATGATCATCATTACTATTACCACAACCAGCCATAAATAAAGCTGCACTCACCAAGCTCAGAGGTTTCCACCCCGTCATTTTCTTACCCATCAAGTCAAGCATACCTTCGTCCTTTTCCATTTGATTGTCTTCCAGCCCAGACAATCCGGGCCAGTCCTTATGAGGAGACTTAAGGCTAGATGAATGCGTTGCTCGATTCTGTAGTATGCTTGTCCAAGGTTGTTTAACCCTGTTGCGAACTGTCAGTAAGTGTACCTAAATGTGGGGCTTCCCCTGGTTCGCTTGCATTTCTTCACGCTTCGTTCATCTTTTTGTCATAGCCGCTGTTAACCCTGGAGTTAACCGCCTTCGTTTAGTAATTCCATGGCGCTGCTACGCAATTGCTTACGACTAAGTAAAATGCCACTAACGGCGACCACCAATGCAATAGCGAGGGCCTCAGCCAGCATCATTATCAGACTGCCCTGATAAGGCATAGCCAAATTCTGTTGATAAAATGCGTCTATAAAGCTGTAGATTGCACCAACAGCGCATAAAGCCGGGATCAGGGTCACCATCAGCCACTCAAACAAGAGGATCTTCAGGCCTTGTGTTGGTGACAGCCCAAAGCTAAGCAGCAGTCCGTTGCGTATCTGGTCTTTTTCCATATGGGTCTGAATCGCTGCCACCATCAGCAAGTTACTAAGCAACACAATAAACGCAGCGTAACTCAGAACCAGTGTTATCAATGCCTGAACCTGCGCCCGGATCTTCTCCAACAAAGCGTCCACCGTAACAAGGCGCAACTGCGGGTGTGCACGCCACAACGCGCCGATTGCCGCTACGCCCTGCGCATTTAGCTCGACACCGCCCATATGATAGATGGGCTCTGCGGCACTGGGCGGCCTGCTTTGCTGCAATACAAACCAAAATGTTACTGAGCTGCCACCGGGCTTATACCGATGAACAGCAGTGACACTGGCTTCAACGGACTCACTACCAACGACAAGCTGCACCCTGTCACCCATTGAGAGCGCCAAATCTTCAAACACTTCCTGATCGACAGAAACCCCCGTCTGGGCAAAGGCATCAGTCCATGTCCCCTGTGTGATCTGCACATTTTCAGGTGCTTGTGCCCGCCAATGCAGATTTACAGGTTGCTCCAGACGGCGCAAAGTATCACTGGGCTGAACATCCCTCGCTAATATTGCTATGCCATTGATGTGCGTTACCTGTGCCAACTGAAAGGGCTTCATCTCTTTAATGTGGCCCTGATATCGACCAACAAAAGATTCCAGCGCTGCTTTTTGCTCATCATCCGCCCGGCTAACAAACACATTGCCCTGATTCTGATAGAGATACAGTGACAGCATGCTGGTCACATCTCGCCCCATGTTGAAACACAGCAGTAACAAGGTGACGCTCAGGCCCAGCGCTGTGATTTGCACCAGCTTGACCGACATGCGCTTACGTAACAGCAACAGACTGAACTTTGACAGCACCCAGGAACTTGGCAACAGATAACCACCAAACCGCAGCACCAGCCAGGTCACGAAAAGCACCAGTAGCACGCACACCCCCAACCCACTCAGCAACATACCACTGAGCAACCAGTTGTCGGTGTAATTGACCACCAGGGCTGCCAGCAGCCCCACAGGGCTTAACATGGCCAGCCAACGCCAGCGCTTAGGCTCGGTCCGTTGCTCCAGAAGCAAACGAATGTCTCCCTGAAGCAAAGACAGCCACACAGGTAATGCGATGAAAACATACACAACCGTGGCCAATGCGCAGGCAGCCAGTAAATCTTGCCACTGCCACTGCAGACTAAACCCGTCAATGTATACCTGCGCGATATGGCTGACCCCATGGCTTGCCAGTAGCGACAAGATAAGCGCAGGAAGCAAACTCAGCATTAAGATCATCGCGCCCGCGATGATCGCCAGTACCGGCAGCATGCGCCGTGACATGCCACAGGCCAGTAAAACCGATACGCTTTTCTTCAGCGGCTGAATTTGTACCTGACTACACAGCCACAGGATCAACACGCTCAGTAAGACGATAATCAGGCTCAGCAGTCCGAGAAAATTCTGCACCCGCTCCCAGACCTTTGCCAGTGGGTAATTATTGAGCGACTTGCTGACTATCTGCGCTGTGGGAGAACTGGATTGAAATCGGGTAATTTCCTCTTCAGACAACCTGGTGTGTAACATTAACGCTCTGCTGAAATGAGGAGTAAGTTGTTCGGGGCGCAAACTGGCGTCAGATACCATGGCACGCATATCGCTGCCAAAGCCTTCTAATATTCGGTCGGGCTCAAGCTGCAACAGCGCAGAGACACGTAATTGCGTGCCCCCCAGCATGATGGTATCACCCAACTCAGCCGCCAGAGCAACCGCCAGCCTGGGTTCCAGCCAAACTTCTCCGCGTGACGGCCCCTGTTGCACACGCTGTGTATTGAGCGCTTTACTCAGACTGATATGAATGTCGCCCTGAAGCGGGTAATTGCTATCAACGGCTTTGAGAAGCACAGGCTGATGATGCGACTGATGACTCAGAGTAACACGGTATTGAGACTGCAAACTGTGGGAGTCGCTGTGTGCCCTTATCCAGGTTAGCTCCGGTTCCTGCCAGGTTCGCCGCACCGTCACTTGGGTATCGGCACCCAAAGTAGCCTGGAGATTGTATGCCAAAAACCGCTCAACGCCCTGACCCAGTAAACTGCTAAGCAGCAAGTAAAAAAACAATATACTCAGGGCGCCCAACGTGAGCCAGTATTTGCCTTGCAATACCTGACGCCAAAGCACCAGGGCAAATGCACATACAGCATAGCCGGGCGCAACTTGTTGCTGCCTTGCCAGATAACTCGTTGCTGCCTGCTCTATTGACATAACATAAGCCTCCCGTGACTGAGACGAAACGCTTTGTCTACCCGCTTTGCCAATGCCATATCATGCGTTACCAACAGCAGTGAGGTACCGCTTTGCCTGGCGCCACTTAGCATCAAATCAATCACATGCTCCGCAGTGGTTTCATCGAGATTGCCGGTGGGTTCATCCGCAAACAGCACCTGTGGCCTGACACACAAGGCACGGGCAATGGCCACTCTTTGTTGCTCTCCGCCACTTAACTGAGTCACATTGTGCGTAAGACGCTGCTCCAGCCCCATTTGCGTCAGCCAGTGTGTTGCTTGCTGAGCCGCATCACGATGACCTCGCAGCTGTAAAGGCAGTGCAACATTCTCAAGCGCATTGAGCTCAGGTAACAAATGAAACTGTTGAAATACAAAGCCGCTGTGCGCGAGTATTTCGCTGGAATTCAGCGCCTGGCTTTTAGCGCGATAAGTTACTTGTCCGGACTGCACAGGTGTCAGGCCAGCTAATAAAGACAGCAATGTTGATTTACCGCACCCGGAAGCCCCCACTATCGCAATGTGCTCGCCGGCTTCAATGTGCAGCGACAGAGCTTCTATTAATGCCAGCTGTGTACCATTGTGCAGTTTTATACTGTGATTAAGGTCACTGACCTCGAGTGACAAAGCCATATCTGGATCCCTGAATGATTTAACATGGGATCCAGCTTGAACTCATCGGTGTGAAAGGAACGTGAAATAGTAACAGCACTTTGTTTTGCACTCGCGCTGCTATGAATCCCGTCTACTCGCTGACAATGGACTTTATTTTACACTCCTTAGAACGCAACCCGCTCCAGTCAGCGGTTTCATCAGCGTAAATAAGTACTTTTGTATTTGCGTGATAAGCTGCAAGTGCAGCACTGAAAATATTACCATTGGTCGTGGACGATTTGTCCAGCCAGTACCCAAACGGACAATTTTCTTGTGCAGAGGCACTTTGCGACTCCAACGTGATTAAAAAAACGTTATCAGTGTAGTCTGCCCACGTGTAAAGCTTATCAATTTTATAATAGCCACCACTTGTCACTGTAGCCTGAGCCCCCAGAGACACAAGCGCCAGCATACCAGCAACCAAAGCGTTTATGTTCATTTTTTTCATCTGTCATAACCCTATTTACTAAGAATTACACACTTGTCATTTTTATTCAAAAAGACTAGAAACGCGATTCCTGAAGTGACATCAGACTCACTTCACAGGTATCTGAAGCCGATGTTAAACGCACTTTTTTACCAGACATGTAAGCGGCTAAAGCAAGGCTCAAAAAGTGATCCATTTTATCCGCACTGTGCTTGCTGTACGTTATTGTTGCCGTTTTGTTGCAACCTGCCATCTCGTACTGTACGTCATTACCAAAATACAATCGAATCTCTTTACTGCTGGCAAAGTCATAAACCTTAACGCCTTTTAATGTACCAAGCCCAATATCAGTGACCGCAGTAGAAGCAAATGAGGCAATCAGCAGTGTCGCTCCCATCATCCGTTTAATCATAATAGTTCTCTTTGTCGTCAAAATGAGGACTATAAGATATCTGTAAAGTAGACTCAATTGCTTCTTTATTACAAACAACCCATAAACAATACGCCGGGGTATGTTAGTGACTCAACACACTCAGCAAAGGCCGAAGATCAACTCTCGCTTTCAACCTGGCAGCTATCAGATACAACCCCGCCAGCTTCCGATGAATAAACAAAGCATCTACCGGTGGCGTATGCCACTGCCTGGACTGCATGCTCAATTGTCTGCCCTGTTCACTGATCTGCTTTGCGAGTCCACTGGCAGCAAAGTCAAACGGAGCTTCGGCTCGCAATGGTGAAATTGCCAGCTCAAACAAAGACAACACGGCTTGTTGGTAGGCCGGATCTATGTCCTGAGAAAAATACCCGATCTCACAGGCTGCTTGCTTTAAAGCCTGAAGGTCGCCCTCAGCACCGGCCAGAAGCAAAGCTTTGTAGCTCTGACTCAATGCCGGCGAAATGGCTCTGGTTGCACCGAAATCGAGCAGAATAATCTGCCCAGTGTCTGGGTTGTACTGGTAATTTGCCAGGTTCGGATCGGTCTGGATCATGCCCAACTCAAACATCTCGGTGAAAAACAGCTCAATTAATCGAAAAGCCAGCTCATCACGGGTGGTTTGAGGCAAGAAGGTCATGTCTTCAAGGGGCTTACCCTCCACAAACTCCATAGTCAGTAAATGCTGAGTACTCAGAGCAGGATAGCTGTTTGGCACCTTGAAGTGAGGATTACCTGCCAGCGCCTTTGCAAACGCCGCGAGTGAATTGGCTTCTTGCACGTAGTCAGTCTCAGCCAGTAGCTGTACTTTGGCTTCTTCAACTAAAGGCGTTATGTTTAGGGTTTTTGGCAACAAGCCTGACAGTTTAATCAGGCTCACAACATTATCAACATCGCTATGAATGCTATCGGCAACGCCGGGATATTGCACTTTAATGGCCAGTGCCTGACCCTGCTCAGAGGTCGCCTTATGTACTTGTCCTATTGAAGCTCGGGCGAAACTGTTCAAATCGAGATGACTGAATTTGTCCAGCCAATCTGAGCCGAGCTCTTTTTCAAACGTCGCAACCAGCTGTTTATGTGGCATAGGCGCGGCATCCGCTCTGAGCCGTTCCAGCAAAGCAGCTAACTCAGCAGGTAACAATTCCCCGGCATCCATTGAGAGCAGTTGCCCCAGCTTCATAGCCGCGCCGCGCAAATGGGACAATTTATCAGCAACTGCCTGTATGTTACCCGGCTGGAGTAACAGCTCCGAACGGCTGGCTTTTTGGCCACTCAAGGCCTGCCTGGCGCCAGCAATCATGACATTGGATGCCACTTTTCCTGCCAGCCCGCCAAAGTGAGCTAGCCTGCTCAGACGACTGGACGGAACTCGACGCGATTTGTTGTTCAACACGCTACCCCTGTATTTGGATTTATCCTTACAATACGCACAGTTTACCTATTTCGTTCAGGATAGCAGGCAAAATCGGCCTATTTGTTGATACTCCTATCGCGTTTCAATGGGCGATGAGATATCACAGAGCGTCCCTTCAGGGGCTAAAAGTAACAATCGCATTTGCCCATACTCTGTCGCCTCGGGAGCTTGAACTACCTCATAGCCAAGCACTTTTGCTCTATCATAGATGGGATTAACCATGTCCACGACAAAAGTCAGATACATGCCAGACGATCTTTGTCTTGCCTGCTCGGGCACGATGGGGTGAGACTTTAAAATAATCCCGAGCTCAAGGCCCGATTTCTGTGATACCAGATGAATAAACCAGTCACTATCATACCTGACATCAAACGCGAACAACGACGTGTAAAAATCACGGGATTCGGTCAGGTTGGTTGTACAGACGTTAGTAAATAGTCGGTTTATCGTCATTTTCCCTCACTCAGCGCATGGTTTGCAGATGTCCCTGTCACGCTTACACTAGCAGCAATTCGTGAACGCCATATTAAAGCTATCCCGGTGCGATCTCGCTTGTCTCTTTAGGCATACAAATACTCTAAAAACCGAAATGATTTTTTTGGTTAATTTTAGTACTTTTATTTCCACATCTTCGTAACGGCGTTATTATCGTGTAAATCACTTTGCAAAACTCGCCAAAACAAGGCCTGCACCCATGACGAATATGACCACAGTATCTGAACACACATTGCTAGAAATGAACTTTCAGGCAATGCAGTCTGCCTATAGCCGCGATCCGGCACCCGACTATGCGCAGCGCATAGCTGTACTCAAAAAGCTGAAACGTGCA
>NZ_JASJUV010000019.1:0-1695 GCF_030125445.1 Pseudoalteromonas ardens | reverse complement strand
ACTTGTGCCTGCGGTAATGCCTGCTGCACCCGCATCACATCGGCGCCGTGAACTATGTCGCCGCCAGCCAGTACATAACGTAAAGAGGTGCGACCGTCACAGTGGTGGCTCCACTCACTGAACAGACCGGCCGTCAGCCACATACTGTTAATGGCCTGACTATCAATCAGTGTGTTGAGTGCATGAATGTCCAGCTGGTCCTGCGGATACAACACACAACGTCCGCCATTGAGTAAGGGTCCCCACAGCTCTATGGTTGCCGCATCAAAGGCAATGTTAGCGCTGTGCAGGAATACTGTGTCGCTGTCCAGGGTCATAAAATGCGGCGTGCTAATAAGACGCTGTACCGCACGATGTGGGGTCAGCACGCCTTTGGGCTGACCCGTTGAGCCTGAGGTGTAAATCACATAGGCCAGCGCATCACCGCTAAGCTTTTCCAGAGCGGGGTTGTGCTGCGGATAATCATCCAACTCAAGGGCCGCAATATCGATGGCGGTGCCTGCCTGTTCGCGCATCAGGCTCTGAGCCACGACCAGACCACTGCCATACCCAATCACTTGCCTAAGGCCCGCATCAACTGCCATATAGCTCAGGCGACTGGCCGGGTAATTCGGGTCCAGTGGCACATAGGCGCCACCGGCTTTGAGTATCGCCAGTATACTCACCACCATCTCTACCGAGCGGCTGCTGCACACCCCAATCAGAGTACCTGGTGTGATGTACTGCTCACTCAACAGATAATGGGCCAGCTGATTAGCACGCTGATTGAGTGTCTCATAGCTAATAGATTGGTTCTGGAACACCAGGGCGGTTGCTTCAGGCGCTGCCGCGGCCTGTTGCTCAAAGGCCTGATGAATGCTCAGTGTGGCATCATAATTTTGTTCACGCTGATTTGGTGATACCAGCAAAGTCTGCTGCTCTGCATCAGAAAGCAAGGTCAGGGTGCCCGGTGCCTGAGCGAGCAGGCTCGCACTGTCACTGTGTGTCAGCGTCGTCAGTAAAGTGCCCAGATGACGATTAAGGGTGTCAATGTGTGCTTCGCTGAACAAGGCCGTGTCATAGGTCCAGCACAGTTCAACCCCGGTCTCACTCAACGTCATATTCACATCCAGGTCAAACTTGGCCACGACCGAGCCATCACTGCGGGGACTCAGCTGTGCCCCACCCAGCGACCAGGCACTGTCTTCGACTTCGCCGGTCAAACCATAATCGGTGCGGGTCGTCAGCATCACCTGAAACAGCGGTGTGTGCGCCGTACTGCGCGGTACATTCAGCTGCTCAACCAGCTGCTCGAACGGCACATCCTGGTTTGACTGCGCGCCCAGATGGACGGCTTTAACGTGTGCCAGATACTCCGCCAGGGTTGCCTGAGCGGTATTCACATTCAGAACTAAGGTATTGACGAAGAACCCAATTAACGGTTCCAGCTCGGCCTGCATGCGGTTGGCCACCGGCGTACCAATGACGATATCCCGGGCATTACTGTGTCGTGATAACAGCAAAGACAAAGCGCCATGAAGGAGCATAAACGGCGTCAGCCCCTCGGCCTTAGCCAGCGCAGCCAGCCCCTGTGCGACTTCTTTGCTCAGCGTGCTTTTAACCTGGGCACCCTGATGTTGTTTGATGTCCGGACGCGAATAGTCCAGCGGTAAACTGTGTACTGGCGGAACATCTGCCAGTTGCTGTTGCCAGTAC
>NZ_JASJUV010000018.1:0-1699 GCF_030125445.1 Pseudoalteromonas ardens | reverse complement strand
TTCTTAACTTCTAACAAACAAAACCACTTTGGCGTTGTATGGTTAAGCCTCACGGGTAATTAGTACGAGTTAGCTCAATGGCTCACACCACTTCCACATCTCGCCTATCAACGTTGTAGTCTTCAACGGCCCTTCAGTTAACTTAAAGTTAAAGTGAGAACTCATCTCGAGGCTCGCTTCCCGCTTAGATGCTTTCAGCGGTTATCGATTCCGAACGTAGCTACCGGGCAATGCCATTGGCATGACAACCCGAACACCAGCGGTTCGTCCACTCCGGTCCTCTCGTACTAGGAGCAGCCCCTCTCAATTCTCAAACGCCCACGGCAGATAGGGACCGAACTGTCTCACGACGTTCTAAACCCAGCTCGCGTACCACTTTAAATGGCGAACAGCCATACCCTTGGGACCGACTTCAGCCCCAGGATGTGATGAGCCGACATCGAGGTGCCAAACACCGCCGTCGATATGAACTCTTGGGCGGTATCAGCCTGTTATCCCCGGAGTACCTTTTATCCGTTGAGCGATGGCCCTTCCATTCAGAACCACCGGATCACTATGACCTACTTTCGTACCTGCTCGACGTGTCTGTCTCGCAGTTAAGCTGGCTTCTACCATTACACTAACCGTACGATGTCCGACCGTACTTAGCCAACCTTCGTGCTCCTCCGTTACTCTTTGGGAGGAGACCGCCCCAGTCAAACTACCCACCAGGCACTGTCCTCAACCCCGATTAGGGGCCTAAGTTAGAACATCAACACTACAAGGGTGGTATTTCAAGGACGGCTCCACGCAATCTAGCGACTGCGCTTCAAAGCCTCCCACCTATCCTACACATGTAGGGTCAATGTTCAGTGCCAAGCTGTAGTAAAGGTTCACGGGGTCTTTCCGTCTAGCCGCGGGTACACAGCATCTTCACTGCGATTTCAATTTCACTGAGTCTCGGGTGGAGACAGCGTGGCCATGGTTACACCATTCGTGCAGGTCGGAACTTACCCGACAAGGAATTTCGCTACCTTAGGACCGTTATAGTTACGGCCGCCGTTTACCGGGGCTTCGATCAAGAGCTTCGCCTAAGCTAACCCCATCAATTAACCTTCCGGCACCGGGCAGGTGTCACACCGTATACGTCATCTTACGATTTTGCACAGTGCTGTGTTTTTAATAAACAGTCCCAGCCACCTGGTCACTGCGGCTCTCGCCTGCTTACGACGCGAAGTCTTCACAAGTAAGAGCGTACCTTCTCCCGAAGTTACGGTACAATTTTGCCTAGTTCCTTCACCCGAGTTCTCTCAAGCGCCTTAGTATTCTCTACCTGACCACCTGTGTCGGTTTAGGGTACGATTCGATATAAACTGAAGCTTAGAGGCTTTTCCTGGAAGTAGGGCATCAACAACTTCACCACCGTAGTGGCTCGTCTCGACTCTCAGCCTTAGCGACCCGGATTTTCCTAAGTCACCAGCCTACAGCCTTTCACATGGACAACCAACGCCATGCTTGCCTAGCCTGCTCCGTCCCCCCATCGCATTTATACCAAGTACGGGAATATTAACCCGTTTCCCATCGACTACGCTCTTCAGCCTCGCCTTAGGGGTCGACTCACCCTACCCTGATTAACATGGGATAGGAACCCTTGGTCTTCCGGCGTGCGGGTTTTTCACCCGCATTATCGTTACTCATGTCAGCATTCGCACTTCTGATA
>NZ_JASJUV010000017.1:0-2417 GCF_030125445.1 Pseudoalteromonas ardens | reverse complement strand
GTTTACCGGAATACATGGTGCCGAGGCTGGGTCAGGTGGTCCCTGAGTGGCCGCTGACAGCCAGTGGCAAGATCAACAAAAAGGCGCTGCCGGAGGTGGATGCCACCGCACTGCAGGGCCGCTACGTAGTGCCGCAAACAGACACCGAGCAGGCGGTGTGTGAGATTTGGGCGCAGTTACTCAATGTAGAAGCCAGCCAGATAAGCACACAGACAGACTTTTTCGAGCTGGGCGGACATTCACTGCTAGTGATGCGCCTGGTAACCCGACTTAACGACACTTTTGCGATCAACCTAGCCATCCAGGATTTATATCAGCAAATGACCGTTGCCAACATCAGTCGCCATATCGACGACATCTTCACTTTGCATGTCAGTGACACGACGCACAGTCCCGCTGCATCCGACTTCGAGGAATTTACCCTATGATGATCCAAGAATTATACCGCGCTTTGCTGGAGCAAGGCGCCAGTGCACAGCACCACCAAGGCGAAGTGAAGCTACACCTTCCAAAAGCCCTGGATGCGGCGCTGAAACAACAGCTAATAGCAAGAAAAGACGAACTAAAACAATATCTGTTGGGGTTATATGCCAGCGCTTCTCAGGCCCCTGTGATCAAGCCCGTTGAGCGGACGCAGGCGCACTTTCCATTGTCATCAGCGCAGCAACGCTTGTGGTTTCTTGACCAGCTTCAGGGCAATACCATTGCATATAATATGTCGGCGGCATTCACTGTATCGGGTGAGTTTGACCTGGCGGTACTAGAGCAAACCATGCAGTCCATAGTGGCGCGTCATGAAGTACTGCGCACCCGGTTTATTGAAGTGGAAGGGGAAGGCAAACAGCAGCTGGTGAGCGCACCGGCACAGCTTGTGTCCTCGCACGACCTGAGTGACCTGACCGCGTCGGCGCAGCAAACGCAGCTGGACGCTTTGCTGGCACAAGAGGCCGCTTATGCTTTTGATTTAAGTACAGACAGCTTGATCCGGGTTCATTACGTCACCCTTTCCCCGCAGCAGGGCGTGTTGATGTTCAACCTGCATCATATCGTGTCGGATGGTTATTCTGTGGCACTGCTGGTGAAGGAGTTTTCTCACACCTACAGCGCACTGATTGCAGGCCAGGAGCCTGAACTGGCGCCACTGCCATTACATTACATTGATTATGCGCACTGGCAACAAAATGAAGCCCGGACACATTATCAAGCTCAGCTGGACTATTGGGTGAAGCAGCTTGCCGATGCGCCAGAAGTACACACTTTGCCTGTGACGGGACAGCGAGACACTCTTCAACATCCAGCGCAAAAATTCACGCAGCAATTACCTGAACACCAGGCCAAAGCCATTGCTGACAGTGCTGAAGCATTGCAGTTAAGTCCATTTGCATTTTTGCATGCTTTATTGTCCCTGGTAGTCGCCAGACACAGTCATAGCCAGGATATTGTCATTGGCACCCCGGTTGAGAACCGGCTGCAAAGCGGATTGCAGTCGTTGCAGGGCTTTTTTGTCAATACCGTGCCACTGCGAGTGTCGACGGAATTTGACACTCTGATGGAGTATTTTGAGCACGTTAAAAGTATCAATCAGCAGGCGCTGGCGAATCAGGAATTACCACTGGATCAGCTGATTGAAGGACTTCAGATCTCACGCAGTCAGGTTCATGCGCCATTATTTCAGATCCTGCTGACGGTAGAGGGTACGCCCGCTCAGCCAGTGAGTACGCAGTTTAATGTTGCTGATGTGCAGTTAACGCAGCAAGTCTTACCTGTGACCAGCAGCAAATTCGACCTCGACATCAACCTGGTTTTTAACGAGCAGGGGCTGGCGCTGAACTGGGTGTATGACAGTCACCTGTTTACCGCCGACTATATTACCAAGCTCAGTACGCATCTGAGTCAGCTTATTGCTGCTTTGGTGCCACAAAACCTGGCTTCACTCAGTCAACAGTCGCCGCAGCAGATCGATATGTTGAGTGAGCAGGAGCGCCAACACTTGGTGTATGATGTGCAAAGTGAAACACTGGCTTATAACGCTGAGCTCAGCCTGCATGAACAAATCAGTCGTCAGGCTCAGTTAACACCGGATGCCATCGCCATTGATATGCCCGGCGGTCGCACACTGAGCTATGCCCAGCTGGACGCCGGTGCCAATCGCATAGCCGCATACTTGCAGCAACACTATTCACTCAGCGCCGACAGCATGGTGGGCGTCAGCACTGAGCGACATGCCGAGATGGTAATGGCCATACTGGCCATCCTGAAAACCGGTGCCGCCTATTTGCCGCTTGACCCGGGCTACCCCAGTGCCCGACTGGCACAGATCATTGACGATGCGAAGCCGGTCGTGACCCTCACCGATAACCCGGCCATCCTGCAAGGCCTGGCCACCGACACGTTGAGTCTGGCGACGCTGAATGATG
>NZ_JASJUV010000016.1:0-6266 GCF_030125445.1 Pseudoalteromonas ardens | reverse complement strand
TATGGACGTACTGATGAGAGAGTTTGGTGCTTTGTTAGAAGGCATTGCCACAGGCCAGCCAGTCTCTGAGATCTTACCGCCGCTTGAAATTCAGTACGCCGATTATGCGCTGTGGCAGCGTAATTGGTTGAGTGGAGATGAGTTGCAAAGACAATCAAGTTATTGGCTTGAGCAATTGGGTGATTTACCTGTGACCCATTCACTTCCGCTAGACAGAGCCCGACCGGAGCAAATCTCCACCCAGGGCGGATATCAGGGAGTTTGGCTCGAATCCGAAACCATGCAGCAGCTGCAACGGTTGGCTCAGCAACAGGGCATGACACTATTTATGGTGTTACATGGCGCTTTTTCCCTGTTGTTGTCACGTCACAGTCGTGAGCGGGATATTGTGATTGGTACACCGGTTGCGAACCGTTCCCATGAAGCACTGGAGTCGTTGATTGGCTTCTTTGTTAATACCTTAGTATTGCGCCTGGATGTCGACCCTGAGGCCTCATTGCGTGATTATCTGAGTGCGGTGAAAACGGTGAATCTGGCTGCACAAGATCATCAGGATGTGCCCTTTGATATTCTGGTGGAGGAAATCAATCCACAGAGAAGTCAGCAGCACACACCTTTATTCCAAATCATGATGAGCTATCAGCGGGCCAGTGATGAGCAAAAAGCAGCACAGTCGGGACTGGAGTTTACTCCGTTATCTTCTGGCGAGGTGGTATCCAAGTTTGAACTGTCTCTGACCGCTACAGAGCACCATAATGCTGAAGGAAGTCGGTTATTCATTGCCTTTGATTATATCAAAGCGCTATTCGATGACAGTACTATCTCGGCGATGCTTGAGCGCTTCCAGTGCCTGCTCAAAAGTATGGTTGAGAGCCCTGATACGGCGATTGGTAAGTTGCCAATGCTGCCTGAAGATGAAGTTAGGCAATTACTGCAACGCCCCAGTGGAGCTGGTGATTTATCTTCTGCCATGCTGATCCACCATGAATTTGAGAAGCTGGCGGCACTTCAGCCAGATGCCACAGCCATAGTGTGTGGCGAGCAACAGCTTAGTTATGGTGAACTAAATATTCGCGCGAATCGTCTCGCCCATGTGCTGATTTCACAAGGGGTTACAGAAAATACTCTGGTGGGTGTCTTTGCTGACAAGTCGGCAGAGATGGTGACGGCTATTTTGGCCGTACTGAAAGCACAAGGGGCATATGTACCACTGGATCCAAGTTACCCTGCTGAGCGCCTCAATTACATACTGCACGACGCTCAGATCAATTTCCTGGTGTCTCAGTCAGCGGCTGATCAGCAATTGGATGTATCAAGGGTAGAGAACATCTGCGAGTTATATGACATCGCCTTTGCTCAGCGCCTGGCAGAAAGTGATGCATCAAACCCATATCCGTCGGTGGTATCATCACCCGACTCACTGGCTTATATGATTTATACATCGGGCTCGACCGGTAAGCCAAAAGGGGTGATGGTGACACACCGTAACTGGCTGCATTATCAGTTGGCTGCGAATCGCTTATATCAGATGCAAGATAGCGACAGAGTCCTGCAATTCTCCTCAATTTCGTTTGATATTTTTATTGAAGAGCTGAGTTTATCACTGTTAAGTGGTGCCGCTTTGGTGATCCCAGCGCCTAATCAATTGCTTAGTGCGAATGCATTCTGGACATTCATAGCCCGACACGAGGTTTCTGTGGCATCGGTGCCGACGGCGTACTGGCATGTTTTGTGTGAAGATGAGGCTTTAGCATCTGACACACACCATACCTCGCTGCGCTTGCTGGTTACCGGCGGTGAAGCGATGTCAGCAAGTCATGCAGCCCGATGGCATCAAAACCTGCAGAGCGACATTGTGCTCTATAACACTTATGGCCCAACCGAAACAACGGTCATTGCAACGGCCTTTGCCGTGGATAAGGAATGTGATCTGACCTGCGGTGTACCGATCGGCAATGCCATTGATGGTGTGCAATTGTTGGTGCTCGATAGCGCCCTCAATCTTGTGCCAACGGGCAGTGTCGGTGAGTTGTATATCCATGGCGGGACAGTGGCCAAAGGGTATTTTAATCAACCTGAGCTCACCAGTGAGCGTTTTATTCAAAACCCATTCCTTGATGACACGAATGCACGGCTGTACAGAACCGGAGATCTGGTTCGGTATCGCAATGATGGTCAACTTGAGTTTATTGGTCGGGTCGATGATCAAGTGAAAATTCGCGGTTTTCGGATTGAGCTGGGCGAGGTTGAGCAACAGTTATCTGTACTGGATGGCGTTAACAGCTGTTTGGTGGCAGCTGTTGAAGATCAGCCAGGTCAGAAAAGACTGGTAGCTTACGTGAAGCTGCACAGTGAAACTGCACAGCAGTCAGATGATGAGGCGCAGTTGTTGCAATCCCTCAAAGCCCAGCTTCAGGCACAGTTGCCTGAGTATATGGTACCCACGGGTTGGATGCTTATCCAGCAGTGGCCACTGACTGCGAATGGTAAAGTCAATAAAAAAGCTCTCCCGATCCCGGATGCGCTCAGCCAGCAGTCACAGTATGTAGCGCCGGCTAATCAAACAGAGCAACAGTTGGTTGAGATCTGGTCATCTTTGCTCAATATTGATGCAGAACAATTGAGTGTAGAGAGTAATTTCTTTGAAGCCGGGGGACATTCGCTGCTGGCAAGTCGCATGATGACGCGGATCCGAAGTCACTTTGATATTGATGTATCGGTGCGGATGGTATTTGATAACCAGACTATCCGTAGCCTTGCGAGCGCGCTTGCAAGCGCTTCCGGTGCTAAACTCCCACCATTAAAGGCACAGCCTAGGACTGCTCATATACCTCTGTCTTTTGCACAGCAGCGTTTATGGTTTATTGAGCAATTACAGGGTCCCAGCAATTTGTATAACATGCCATTTGGCATGCGCGTTTCAGGTACCTTACCGGCGCAGTTAATTGAGCAGGCACTGGCCGAAATTGTTGCCCGTCATGAAGTTTTACGAACCACGTATGGTGAGCATGACGAGGAGCCGGTACAGGTAATCCATGCGCCCGGCGACTTTACAATGGCTCGGGTGTCATTGACTACACTGAATACGCAGCAACAAGCACAATACATCAAGCAGGCGCTTAACGACGAAGCCATCACACCATTTGATCTGAGTCGGGATAGCATGCTGCGGGCACGATTATTGGTGTGTGATGAACAGGAGCAGGTGCTGCTGCTGACGCTACATCATATTGCTGCTGATGGTGTTTCCATTGATGTATTGATGCAAGAATTCGGTGCGCTGCTGGAAGGCCAGGGGGCTGGCCAGCCTGTGTCAGAGATTCTGCCACCGCTTGAGGTTCAGTATGCTGATTATGCAGCCTGGCAACGCAGTTGGCTCAGTGGGGAGGAGCTGCAAAAGCAGCGCGATTACTGGTGTGCTCAACTGGCCGAGTTACCAGCGACGCATTCGCTGGTGCTGGACAGAGCCAGACCGGCGCAGATGAGCCATCAGGGTGACCATGTCAGCGTATGGTTGGAAGCTGAGCAGTTGAATAACCTTAAGCAGCTGGCACGGCAGCATGATATGACACTCTTTATGGTGTTGCATGGAGCATTTGCTTTACTCCTGTCTCGCCACAGCAACGAACGGGATATCGTGATAGGGACCCCAGTTGCAAATCGCAGACACGAGGCGCTGGAGTCACTGATAGGTTTCTTCGTGAACACTTTTGTACTGCGTCTGGATGTCGACCCGCAGGCCTCTTTGAGTGAGTTCCTGCAGTCAGCAAAGGCTGTCAACCTGGCTGCCCAGGAGCATCAGGATATTCCATTTGAATTTTTGGTTGAGGCCTTAAGCCCTCAGCGTAGTCAGCAGCACACGCCACTGTTTCAGATCATGATGAATTACCTTCAGGTTCGGGAAGATGCGCGTGCCGCTCAGTCTGAACTGGCATTTACGCCACTGTCTTCACAGCTGGAAGTGGCTAAGTTTGACTTAATGCTTACGCTGACAGAGTATCAACACCAAAGTGGCGATAGACTATGCTGCCACTTTAACTTTGCGACAGACATCTTTGACCGTGACCGGATAGCCGCTATGGCTGAGCGTTTTGCGCTACTGCTAAATACGCTGGTTAAGAGTCCAGAACAGGAGATTGCATCACTCCCAATCATCACAGCAAAAGAATTTGATGCGCAGCTGAAAAAAGCGCATACGGAGTGCTTTGAACCTACTCAGGCTCGCTTGCTGCACGAGATCTTTGAACATCAGGTGACGCTGACACCAGATTCAATTGCGCTTGAGTGTGATAGTGGCTCGATGAGCTACCAGCAACTTAATGCACAGGCGAATAAACTGGCGCACTATCTCAGAGCTCAAGGGGTGAGTCATGAAACGCTTGTTGCGATATGTATGGAGCGCTCATTATCAGTGATCGTCAGTATACTGGCTGTGTTGAAAGCAGGGGGAACCTATGTACCATTGGATCCGAACTACCCAACTGCGCGATTGCAGCATATCTTAGGTGAACTAGATGATGGGTATCTGATCACCGCCAGGCAGCAGCTGTTGGCAGAACTTGTTCCTGATAGCATTCAGTCACATCTGATTGATCTACAGGCTTGTGCTGAACAGATTAAGGTTTGTGCCTCAGATAATCTTGTGCCGCTTGAAGCGCATTCTGCCTCTTCGCTGGCGTATATGATTTACACCTCCGGGTCCACTGGGCAACCGAAAGGTGTTATGCAAACACACCGGACGGTCAGCAATCTAGTATCTGCAATGTCATCTGAATACGGCTTATTGCCTGATTTACGTACTTTGCAGTTTACTTCAGTTTCATTCGACGTTTCTGTCCAGGAAATCATCACCAGTTGGTTCACGGGGGGATGTTTGCGTCTTATCAGTGCATCACAAAAAGAAGAGTTGAGTGGTTTACCTGCACTGTTAAATGATTGCAATATAGAGCGTTGCTTTTTACCTCCTGCGGTTTTTGAATTTATATGTGATTACGCTGCTGAGTTTGGCTGGGCAGCAGAGCATTTAAAAGAAGTGTATCTTGCAGGTGAAGCCTTGTCGTTAACACCTAATATGCTGCGCTTTGTGCAACTGCATCCGTATTGTCGTTTCTTTAATCACTATGGACCGACAGAAACACATGTTGCCACTGTGTGTGAGTTTACTAAGCGGGACTGCGAAGGGCCAGTGCCAATAGGACTGCCTATTGCAAATACTCAGTCTTATATTTTGACTGGCAGGCAGCTGACTCCGGATGGGTGTATCGGTGAACTTTACATCGGTGGTGATGGTTTGGCCCGGGAATACTTCTGTCGCCCTGAACTGACTGAACAGCGATTCATCGATAACCCCTTCAAACCTGGATTAATGTATAAAACGGGTGATCTCGTGCGCTTCGATAGCAATGGCCAGATAGAGTTTATTGGGCGAACCGATGATCAGGTGAAAATTCAGGGGTTCAGAATTGAATTGGGAGAGATAGAACATCAACTCTCATTGCTCGCGCACATTGATAGCGCGCTGGTTATGGTTATTCCCGATGAAGCGGGTACTAAGCGTCTGGTGGCATATATCAGGCGACACTTCTCAATTTCTGATGAAGCGTGGACAGATCGGGATCTGATTGGTCAGTGCCAGCAACAGTTAGCGTTGCAATTGCCTGACTATATGGTGCCCCAGACCTATATCTGTATTGAGCAATGGCCACTGACAGCTAATGGTAAAATCGATAAACGCGCACTGCCTCAGCCAGACAGGCTTGCTCAGCAAGCTGTGTATGTTGCGCCAGCTAATTCAACCGAGCAGGCACTGGTTACTATCTGGGGCGCTTTGTTAGGACTCGAAACAGACAGCCTGAGTGTCACTGCCAACTTCTTTGCACTCGGCGGCCACTCGCTGCTGGCTACCCGACTGGTGACACAGATCCGCGCTAAACTGGCACGTGAAATCTCGGTACGGGCGGTGTTTGATAACCAGACGATCCGCAGTCTTGCGAGTGCGCTTGCTGAAGCTGCGAGTGCTAAGCTGCCGCCACTGGTTGCACAGTCCAGAGCAGATCATATGCCATTGTCCTTCGCGCAGCAGCGCTTATGGTTTATCGAGCAATTACAGGGCCCCAGTAACTTATATAACATGCCTCTGGCCCTGCGTATTACCGGGACCTTACCGGCAACTCTGATTGAGCAGGCATTGACGGAAATTGTTGCCCGCCATGAAGTGTTGCGGACCACCTATTGTGAACAGGGCGAGCTGCCTGGGCAGGTGATCC
>NZ_JASJUV010000015.1:0-27722 GCF_030125445.1 Pseudoalteromonas ardens | reverse complement strand
CCAGTGCACAGGGGCTGACGCCTTTCATGTTACTGCACGGGGCCTTGTCGCTGTTGCTATCCAGACACAGTAATGCCCGGGACATCGTCATCGGGACACCGGTGGCCAACCGCATGCAGGCCGAGCTGGCACCACTGATTGGCTTCTTTGTTAACACCCTGGTGCTGAACGTCAATACTGACCAGCCGAGCCTGGCAGACTACCTGGCCCATGTAAAAGCCGTCCATTTAGGTGCTCAGTCACATCAGGATGTGCCGTTCGAGCAGCTGGTTGAACAGCTGAATGTGCCCCGCAGCAGTGCCTATACGCCACTGTTCCAGGTGATGCTGACAACCCGTACCGACTATGCAGTCACGGAGCAGGTCAGTAATCAGGGCTGGTCTTTAGGCGAGGCGCAGCTGAGCCCGCTGGCTGAGGATGCGGTGATTGCCAAGTTTGACCTGGACATCGACCTGACACTGAGCGATGCCGGGGTAGAGATGTGCTGGACCTACGATAAGGCTTTGTTCAGCGCAGCCCGGATTGAGACGCTGAGCCGTCATCTGGGTACCTTACTGACAACCCTGGCACAGCAGGCACCGGCCACTTTGCTGGCGCACGCTCCGGATACCCTTGCGATGTTGTCGGCAGCCGAGCAACACACGCTGCTGTTAACACTGAACGACAACGCACTCAGGTATGACACCACGCAGAGTATTCATGGTTTATTTGAACAACAGGTGCAGCGTACACCGCAGGCAACGGCACTGATTTTTAACGAGCAGCACATCAGCTATGAGGTGCTGAACCAGCGCGCCAATCAGCTGGCGCATTATCTGCTGAGCGAACATCGGGTGACACCGGAAACGCCGCTGGGCGTGTGCAGCAGCCGCTCGGTTGAGATGGTGGTGAGTATCCTGGCGATATTAAAAGCCGGAGGGGCGTATGTGCCGCTGGACCCGAGCTATCCGGCCAGCCGGTTAGGCTATATCGCCAAAGATGCCGGGCTGACACACATTCTGGCGTATGACGCGGGTCTGCCGGTTGCACAGGCGCTGATGGCGGAGCAGGGCGGCAGTGCCGTGGATATTGCGACGCTGACACTGAGCGCTTATGCGCAGCACAATCCGGCGCTGACGGCCCTTGGCGGGGATAAGCTGGCCTATGCCATCTACACCTCAGGGTCGACTGGTCAGCCTAAGGGGGTGGCCATCAGTCACCGCAATGTCAATGCACTGCTGAGCTGGGCCGACACAGAATACAGCGGTGAAGATTATGCGCGGATGCTATGCAGCACTTCAATCAACTTTGACCTGTCGGCCTTTGAACTGTTTTTACCTCTGACCCGTGGTGGCAGCTGTGTGCTGGTCGACAGTGCCCTGAGTCTGCTGACGACGCCGGTGGAGGTCACATTAATTAATACGGTGCCCTCCGCGATTAAAGCCCTGCTGGAGCAGGGAGGCATTCCGGCCGGTGTACGGGTGGTGAACCTGGCAGGCGAGCCGCTGGGTCGCGACGTGGTGAATCAGTTACTCGCCGGTGAGCACTGTGAGCGGGTGTATAACCTCTACGGTCCGTCAGAAGACACCACTTATTCAACCTG
Organism: Pseudoalteromonas ardens; assembly: GCF_030125445.1. Taxonomy (NCBI): domain Bacteria; kingdom Pseudomonadati; phylum Pseudomonadota; class Gammaproteobacteria; order Alteromonadales; family Pseudoalteromonadaceae; genus Pseudoalteromonas; species Pseudoalteromonas ardens. The sequence goes on along the minus strand of NZ_JASJUV010000015.1, from coordinate 26,140 downwards.
TGCGCGCTTTACTCAGCCTCTGGACGAAGCACCGAGTATCGGACGGGTGATTAACAACAGTCAGGCGTTCATCCTCAATGACAAGCTGGCGCTGCTGCCGTATGGCACCACCGGGGAGCTATACCTGGGCGGTGACGGGCTGGCGCGGGGCTATCTGAATCAGCCCCAGCTGAGTGCCGAGCGCTTCATCGACAATCCATTTTATGATGCCAAGGTGGCAGGCAGCTCAAAGCGCCTGTACCGCACCGGCGACTTAGTGCGCTATCAGGCGGATGGCAACTTAGCTTTTGTGGGACGCGCAGACGATCAGGTGAAGATCCGGGGCTTCCGGGTAGAGCTGGGTGAGATAAGCGAGCAGCTGAGTCGTCAGGCGGCCATCGACAGCGCAGTGGTGCTGGCGAAAAGCGGCGCCAACGGCCTGTATCTGGTGGCTTATATTCATCCGACTCAGACACTGGACGAGGCTGAGCACACCGACTTCATCACAGCTGCACTGACGAGCTTGGCAGCGTGTTTACCGGAATACATGGTGCCGAGGCTGGGTCAGGTGGTCCCTGAGTGGCCGCTGACAGCCAGTGGCAAGATCAACAAAAAGGCGCTGCCGGAGGTGGATGCCACCGCACTGCAGGGCCGTTACGTAGCGCCGCAAACAGACACAGAGCAGGCGGTATGTGAGATTTGGGCACAGCTACTCAATGTAGAAGCTGGCCAGATAAGTACACAGACAGACTTTTTCGAGCTGGGCGGACATTCACTGCTGGTTGTCAAGCTGGCCGCTGCATTGCGCGCCGAGCTGTCGGTTGAGCTACCAGTGAAAACGCTGTTTAACGTTACCACCTTAGCTGAGCAGGCCAAAGCCGTTGAAGCCCACCAGGGACAGGCGATACGTGCAGAGATCACTGCCCAGCCCAGAGTTATGCTGGCAGACCCGCAACTGGGTCAGCACAGTCTGCAGCCACTGTCTTTTGCTCAGCAGCGCTTATGGTTTATCGATCAGCTCAACCAGGGCTCGGCGCAATACAATATGCCGGCGGCCTTTCATGTTCAGGGCGAACTGAACCTGACTGTGGTTGAGGCTGTGCTGCAGACCATTGTTGACCGTCATGAAGTACTCAGAACCGTGTATCGCGATGATGCTCAGGTGATCCGCCAGCAAGCTTCGTTTGAGCTCAGTTATGAGGATGTCCGCATGCTGAGTGAGACGGCGCAGCAACAGGCGATTGCCGGGGCGATGACGCAGCAGCTGAGTCAGCCGTTTGACCTCAGCTGTGAGGTGATGATGCGTGCAGGCTATATTCAGACCTCACAAAGCAGCGGAGTGCTGTTGTTCAACATGCATCATATTGCCTCAGATGGCTGGTCAATGCAGGTACTGATCAAAGAATTTGCTGCACTTTACCTTGCCTACAGTCAGGGACAGGAGAATCCGCTGGCACCTTTGACTATTCAGTATGCAGATTACGCGCAGTGGCAACGAACCTATTTAGAAGATGGCGTGCTAGACGAGCAGCTGGGTTACTGGCAAAAGCAACTGGCACAGTTGCCGGCAGTACACAGCCTGCCTCTGGACCACCCTCGTCCAGACGTCAAGCAGCATCAGGGTGGCCAGGTTAAAACTACACTCAGTACTGAGGTCGCTCAGGGCCTGGCGGCGCTGGCAAAAGCGCAGGGGCTGACACCATTTATGTTACTCCATGGTGCGCTGTCATTGCTGCTATCCAGGCACAGTAATGCCCAGGACATTGTGATTGGCACGCCGGTAGCCAACCGCATGCAAGCAGAGCTTGCCCCTCTGATTGGCTTTTTTGTCAACACGCTGGTGCTGAATGTAAACACCGCGCAGGCCACTTTGGCGGATTATCTGGCGCACGTTAAAGCAGTTCATCTGGATGCCCAGTCAAACCAGGATGTGCCATTTGAGCAGCTGGTAGAGCAGCTTAATGTGCCACGCAGCAGTGCTTATACACCGCTGTTTCAGGTGATGCTGACAACCACCACGGATTATGGGGTCACAGATCAGTCGATAGACAACAATTGGTCGCTAGGCGACGCACAGTTGAGCCCCCTGGATGATGACGCCGTGATTGCCAAGTTTGATCTCGATATAGATATGGCGCTGAGTGATACCGGAGTGGATATCTGCTGGACCTATGACAAGGCGCTGTTCAGCCAGGAGCGGATTGAGACCCTGAGTCGTCATCTTTGCACATTGCTGACAACCCTTGCGCAACAGACGACTGAGATATTACTGGCACAGGCACCAGGCGCACTCACCATGCTGTCAGGAGCAGAACAACACGAGTTGCTGGTGACCTTTAATCAGCAGGTAGAAAGCTTTGATGCGACACAGTGCATCCACACGTTATTTGAACAGCAAGCCCTGGCCACGCCGGACGCCACTGCACTGGTCTTTGAAGAGCAACATATTAGCTATGGTGCGCTGAACCAGCGCGCAAATCAACTGGCGCACTATCTGCTGAACGAGTGTCAGCTGACGCCAGAAACTTTAGTGGGTGTGTGTAGTAGCCGCTCGGTAGAGATGGTGGTGAACATTCTGGCGATACTGAAAGCCGGGGCTGCCTATGTACCGCTCGACCCAAGCTATCCGAACAGTCGCCTGAGTCATATGGCATCAGATGCGAAGCTGCAACACATTCTTGGCTACGACACTGGTCTGAGTGTGGCTGCTGGACTGATGACAGAGCTTGGCGGCAGAGCCATAGATATTGCGTCGCTTGACCTCTGTGGATATCCGCAGGACAACCCTGCTCAGGTAGAAGTGTCCGGTAACAATCTGGCCTATGTCATATATACCTCAGGCTCTACCGGAAAGCCCAAAGGGGTTGCAGTAGAGCATAGCTCGCTGGTCAATTATCAATGTCACTGTCGCACGCAATATGAGCTGACCGCTGAAGATGTGATGTTGCAGTTCTCAACCATGAGCTTCGATATTTTTGTTGAAGAGTTGTTTGGGGCCTTGTGTCAGGGGGCCTCTCTGGTACTGCGTAATGAAGAGTGCCTTGGCAGCGCTGCGGCGTTCAACGCATTTTGTAGTGCGCATCAAGTCACGGTAATGAGCCTGCCAACCGCGTTCTGGAAGCAAATGACCGATATGGAGGGGGCATTTGCCATTGCAACACTGCGTGCGGTGATCATCGGTGGTGAAGCGATGGGGCAAACGCATATGGAACGCTTCTTTAGCGCAGCACCCACAGTGACTTTGTTCAACAGTTACGGACCGACAGAAGCAACGATAACGGCGACCACATCGCGTTTGCATGCGGCGTCGAGCACTGAGTTTGTCACCATAGGCAAGGCGAACGTCAATAACACCTTACTGGTACTCAATGAAGACGGTGGATTAGTTCCTAAGGGCAGTGAAGGCGAGTTGTACATTGGTGGACCAGGTGTAGCGCGAGGTTACCTGAATCAACCTCAGCTCAGTGCCGAGCGGTTTATCAGTAACCCTTATGCTGATCAGTGTTTGGCGATAGAGGCACCGCGCTTATATCGCACCGGCGACCTGGTGCGTTACACCGACCAGGGGGAGCTGATCTTTATTGGCCGTAACGACGACCAGGTGAAGCTACGAGGATTTCGTGTGGAACTGGGTGAGTTGAGCGGGATTTTAGCGCAGCAACCTCAGGTTCAGGATGCCGCTGTAACTGTCTTTAAGGTTGATACAGAGCAGCACCTGGCCGCTTACCTTAAGTTGCATGCGAGCGATTCCGAAGCCGATCCACAAGACACCTTGCAGGCGATCCGCAATCAGCTGGCAGAGCAACTGCCACAGTATATGCAGCCTGGCAGCCTGAACATTGTCGATGAACTGCCGCTGACAGTGAACGGCAAGCTAGATGTGGCTGCTTTGCCTGAGCCCAAGCTCAATATGCAACAAAGTGAATACTGTGCCCCAACGACTGAGCTGGAGCACCAACTGGTTGCAATCTGGGCACAGTTACTGTCCCGCGAAGCGCAGGACATTGGGGTCACAACCAGCTTCTTTAATCTCGGCGGACATTCACTGCTGATCTTAAAAGCCGTCTCTCAGATCCAGACACAATTTGAAGTATCTCTGACGGTACAAACCATTTTTGAAAACGACACGGTAGCCACACTGGCTGCCCAAATCGAGCGCCAACGCAATCAACAAGCATTAAAACAACAAATTAACGATGCCAGCGCAGACCAAATTGAAAGGGTAGAATTCTAATGAACACACAAGCAATTATCGATCAATTAACTCACAACCAAATCCTACTTTCTGTCAATGGCGACCGTCTTGCGGTGGAGGCCAAAAAGGGCGCATTAACCCCGGAGCTGGCCAGCCTGATCCGTGACAATAAGCCAGCGCTGATGGAGTATCTGTCACAGCAGCAAGCGCCGCTGGCGGCTGTGAACCCGATTCAGCCTGTGGTGCGTGAAGCCGGGAAAAGCTATCCCTTGTCTTCTGCGCAAAAACGTTTCTGGTTTATCGACCAGCTGCGCGGTGGCTCCAGTGATTATCATATGCCGCTGGCATTCACCCTGACCGATGCGGTGTCCATGACACACCTGGAGAGCGCGCTGAATCATGTGTTGAAAAAGCATGAAATCTTGCGCAGTCGCTATGTGTTGGCAGCCGATGGTGCTGCTGAGCAGCAACTGAGCGACGAGTCGATCAGCATTCGCTATCATGACAGTGCTACCTGCGATGAACAGACGTTTAAAGCGGACATCCAGGCCTGCATCGCGGCCCCCTTTGCACTGGACAGCGACCTGATGATCCGTGTTGATCACTTCCGCACCCCTGACGCACTGCACGCAGATGCCTTGCTCATTATCAATATTCACCATATTGCTTGTGATGCCTGGTCTTTGGATATTCTGAAACAAGATTTGATGACCGCGTATATGCAGTTGCAAGGGGGTATGCAGCCTCAGGCGGAGTTGCCTCTGCAGTACCTGGATTACGCCAGCTGGCAACAGGACTGGCTGAACGGTGAGCAATGCGCACAGCAAACCGATTACTGGCGCAACAAACTGGCGGGTATGGCGCAGTTACACAGTTTGCCGCTGGATCATGCGCGTCAGGCAGATAAAGCCAACTTTGGTAAGTTATACAGTGAAGCGCTGCCTGCTGAGCTGGTGCCCGTGTTGCACCGCATTGCCAGGGAATACAAGTTAACGCCCTTTATGCTGCTACACAGCGCGCTGGCACTGGCGCTCTCTCAGTATGGTCAGTATCAGGATGTGGTAATGGGCACCACGGTCTCCAATCGTGACAGCGAACAGTTACACCCTATGATTGGGTGCTTCCTGAATCGACTGGTACTGCGTTTGGATACCGACAGAGCACAGTCGCTGTCTGATTATCTGAAGCAGGTTGCACGCACGCATATAGAGGCGCAGAACAATCAGTTGCTGCCGTTTGATAATCTGGTTGAAGCGCTGGATATCAACCGAGCTGCTAACTACAGCCCGTTATTCCAGATCCAGTTTACACTGGGCTCTGAGCTGGGCGAACTCTCAAGCCAGGATGCAGCTATGCTGAGCAATGCCGGATTTGCAGGCTTTGAGCTGAGTAAAGAGACCGTCGTGGTGCGTGGCGACCTGGATATTCATGCCCGTGTATCTGAACAGAACATGGTCATTGACTGGTCGTATGACAACGAATTATTCGATACTCAAACCGTTGCCACGCTGAGCAGTTTGTTTCAGCAGATCTGCCGCAATCTGACCCAGGCATATCAGCAACAAACCATCACGACAGCCTGTGTTACCGATGTGATGTTTAATCAGCCTCAGACTTTGTATACTCAGGCGGGTGAGTGTCGTCTGGATGATGCCACAGGCTTGATTGAGCGCTTTGAGCAGCAGGCAGCGTTGACACCGGATGCGATTGCCGTGCACAGTGACACTGAACAGCTTAGTTATGCGCAGCTTAATGCGCAGGCGGCTAAACTGGCTGACTGTTTGCAGGAACAGGGCGTTGAGCCCGGCGATCTGGTGGGCGTGTGTATGCCACGCAGTGCTTGCCTGATGGTGAGCTTACTGGGCGTACTCAAAGCCGGGGCAGCTTATATTCCGTTTGAACCCAGCAACACCAAAGCCCGTAACCAGCAAATCATCACTGATGCCGCTCTGGAGTGGGTGATTGTCAGTGACGCACTGGCCGCCCGAGTTCCCGATGCCGGGGTTGATCTGCTGTTACTGGAGCAGGATGTTACTGATGCAAACTGGCTCAGTGGCTATGATGCCGAATTTTGCGCGGAAACGGTTGCCCATGACAGCCCCGCGTATGTGATTTACACCTCAGGTTCCACCGGCACCCCCAAAGGCGTCGAGATCAGCCACCGGGCCCTGATGGATTATTTGAACTTTGCCCTCAAAGGCTACTATGCCGACCACCTCAACGGCTCACTGCTGGTGACATCACACGGTTTTGATATTGGTGTTCCGAGTTTGTACTTACCGCTCTTAAGTGGTGGCAGTGTACAACTGCTGGATAATCAGGAGCTGTTACCGGCTCTGAGTAAAGCCCTGAATAAAGCGGATGAGCCACGACTGGTGCGGATGACGCCGCATCATGTGGAAGGGGTACTGGCCTTGCAGGAAGCACCGCTTGCAGGCGTGCAGCACGTGTTTGTGATTGGCGGTGAGCGCTTTGAGCGCGATGTGGCACTGGCCTTACAAACCCAGTTCCCGGACAGTCAGGTATTCAACCACTATGGTCCGTCTGAGGCCACGGTAGGCTGTGTGATGTATGACATCAGCGCCAATCAGGCCGACTTACCGGCGGAGCTACCCATTGGCCGGGCCATGGACAACACCTATGCCTATGTACTGGATGCGCAGCTTAACGCCCTGCCACAGGGGGCCCGGGGTGAGTTGTTTGTCGGCGGGCCGTGTCTGGCCACAGGTTATGTGAATAACCCGACGCTGAGCGCCGAGCGCTTTATTGAGAACCCGTTTTATGACCCCAGTGATGCGACCAGCCCGGCACGTTTGTATCGCACCGGCGATCAGGTGCGCTATCAAAACAGTGGCGAGCTGATGTTTTTAGGGCGCATAGACGAGCAGGTTAAGATCCGGGGTTTCCGGGTGGAGCTGGGTGATATCAGCAGCCAGTTGCAGCAAATCACGGGCGTTGAATCGGCTGAGGTGTTGTGTAAAACCCTGGCCACCGGCCCGGAGCTGGTCGCCTATATTAAGGCGGAAAACTCGGCGCAGCTGGGCGCTCTTTTGAGTGACTGCGAGCGTCTGCTGGGTGAGCAGTTACCGGCCTATATGGTACCGGCCCACTTTGTCGGGCTGCAACACTGGCCGCTGACAGCGAACGGTAAACTTGACAAAAAAGCACTGCCGGACCCGCAGGAAAAAGCCGCGGCCCAGCACGTTGCGCCACGCACAGCAACGGAGCAGCAGCTGGTTGAGCTGTGGTCTTCATTATTAAAGTTAACGCCGGAGCAGATAAGCGTAGACAGCAGCTTCTTTAAGCTGGGTGGACATTCTTTGTTGTCGGTGCGTTTAGTGGCGGCAATCAAACAGGCCTTCGGGGTTGAATTCAGTATCAGCGAGTTGTTCGAACATGCGAGCATCGCCAGCCAGGCGCAACAGGTCGAGCATAAACAGGCGCAGGGAGGGAGCACCGCACAGCGTATAGAAGTGCAGGCTCGTCCGGAAGATGGTCGCATGGCCGCATCCTTTGCGCAGCAACGACTGTGGTTCATCGACCGCTTACAGGGTGGCTCGGCGCAATACAACATGCCAGCTGCGTTTGAAGTGAGCGGTGAGCTGGACCTGAACGCTGTTGAGGCAGCACTGAACACCATAGTTGCGCGTCACGAAGTACTGCGCAGTTCATATTCAGAGGTGCAGGGAGAGATCTATCAACAGGCACAGGCTCCTTACGGTTGTCAGGTTGAGCGTTTCGATCTCAGTACCCTAGAGGTGTCGGCGCAGGCTGAAGCTTTAGAGCAAAACCTCATCACCTTTAGTCAACACGCCTTTGTGCTGCAAGAGGCGCAAATGTTATCGGCGCGCTATCTGATCTTGTCGGATCAAAGCGGTGTGCTGGCGTTGAATATGCCGCATATCGTATCAGACGGCTGGTCAATGCAATTACTGGTCAAAGAGTTTACGGCCCTGTATACGGCGCATCTGTCTGGTCAGCAGGCCCAACTGGCACCCCTGCCCATTCAGTATGCTGATTATGCCCACTGGCAACGCAATTGGTTGGCAGGAGATGCAGGGGTAAGTCAGCTGGACTACTGGAAAAAGCAATTAGATGGTGTACCAACTGTGCATGGTTTACCGCTACAGGGACGCCGTGGGGAGATGAAAAACCACACTGGAGAGTCACTGGAGATGGCCTTGTCTCAGTCAGTCAGTCGCCGTCTGACCGAGCTGGCCAGCACCCTTGAGATCACTCCGTTTATGTTGTTACACGGCGCGCTGGCGATTGTGCTTTCACGTCACAGCAACAGCCATGATATTGTGATTGGTACCCCGGTGGCCAACCGTCAGCATGCTGATTTGACGTCGCTGATAGGGTTTTTTGTTAACTCACTGGTACTGAGATTGAACACCAGTGACAAAACCCTCGCGGCTTTCTTTGAACACGTTAAACAGACTCATATTGCTGCGCAGGAAAATCAGGATATTCCATTTGAGCAGCTGGTTGAGCACCTGGACATAGAAACCAACACCAGCCAAAGCCCGCTGTTTCAGATTATGTTGCTGACGGACAACGATTATGGTCTGGATGCACCCAAAGCTCAGTCTACGCGACTGGGTGATGCGCAACTTAAGCCGATAGAAGATCCACAGGTCACAGTGAAGTTTGATCTGGACATTTTTATGTCAGTCAACGAGCACGGCGGCAAACTGAAAATCAACTTCGATAATCACTTATTCAGTGCGCAATACATTGACAGCTTAATGAGTCACCTGGCGAATACACTGACTAATCTGGCACAGGCTGATATGACTGAGCAATCGGTGGCACGTTTGCCGATGCTGAGTGAGCAACAGAGCCAGGAGCTGATCTTTGGCCGCAACCAGACACAGCGTAGTTATGATGATGAGGCCTGCATTAACAGCATTTTTGAGCGTCATGTTGCGGCACAGCCTGACGCACCGGCGCTGCAATTTGGTGAGTCTGTGCTGAGCTATCAGGCGCTGAACGATCGTGCAGAGCAGCTTGCCAGCTATTTGGTTGCGCAGCACCAAATCGTACCTGATACGATAGTCGGCCTGTGTATGGAGCGCTCGGCAGACATGATCATTGCGATGCTGGCTATCCTTAAAGCGGGCGGTGCTTACTTACCGCTGGATCCGGATTATCCGATGGAGCGCCTGGAGTACATGGTCGATGACGCCAAAGTCGCTCAGATCTTAAGTTATGGTCGGGGTGTTGAAGTGACTGACGCACTGTGTCAGGACAGAGACATCGCTAACCTCAATGTCAGCAACCTGTCAGAGGCCGCAGCGTCAGACGAACAGCCGCTGGGAATCCTTAAATCGAATCACTCGCTGGCCTATGTGATTTATACTTCAGGTTCAACGGGGCGTCCAAAAGGCGTGGGGCTGAGCCACAAAGGTGCGGTGAACCTTGCTGCCAATCAGCAGGTGCTGTTCGATATCACGCCTGCCAGTCGGGTATTACAATTTGCATCAATCAGCTTTGATGCCGCGACCTGGGATTGGGTCATGGCTCTACTTAATGGCGCCACCCTGGTGATCTGTGATGAGCAGGCTCGCACCGAAGGGGGTAAGTTAAGTGAGGTACTGAAACAACAAGCCATTACGCACGCAACCTTGCCACCGGCCTTGTTGAGCACCATGGCGTTACAAACAGACTTAGCTCTGCAGTGTCTGATTGTGGCGGGTGAAGCTTGTGAAGAACAGGTGGTCGAGCGCTGGAGACGCCATTATCGCTTCTTTAATGCCTATGGCCCATCGGAGACCTCCGTTTGCGCTACGGTGGGTGAAATTACGGATAACAGCATTCATATCGGGCGTCCTTTGTATAATGTGCAAACCCTGATTTTGGATGAACATCAAAGTCTGGTGCCATTTGGCTGTGCCGGTGAGTTGTATGTTGGTGGTGACGGCCTGGCACGCGGTTATCTGAATCAGCCACAGCTGACGGCTGAGCGTTTCATTGACAATCCTTTTTATGATGCCAGTGTGCCCGGCAGCTCTGAGCGTTTATACCGAACCGGCGACCTGGTGCGTTATCAGGCCGATGGTAACCTGGCCTTTATTGGCCGTACCGATGACCAGATCAAGATCCGCGGCTTCCGTGTTGAGCTGGGTGAAATTGCCCAGCAGCTGAGTCAGCAAGCGGGTGTTGAATCTGCCCTGGTGGTTGCTAAGACAGGCGCCATCGGCACCTATCTGGTTGCTTATTTGCAGCCAGCTCAGGCCGTTAGCGAGCTATCTGACAATGAATTTACTCAAGGTGCATTGGCCGAACTGGCCAGTCAGGTGCCTGACTATATGGTGCCCAAGTTGGGTGTGGTGGTCGCTGAGTGGCCTTTGACAGCCAACGGTAAAATTAATAAAAAGGCGCTGCCAGAGGCAGATACCATGGCATTGCAGGGTGAATATGTGGCACCAGCCTGTGAGACTGAACACGCCATTTGCCAGATCTGGGCTGAGTTGCTGGACATGGCACCGGAAACCATCAGTACCACAGCGAACTTCTTCCACTTAGGGGGCCACTCGCTGTTATCTGTCAGGCTGGCTGCGGGACTGCGCGAGCAGCTGGGTGTCGAGCTGCCAGTGAAAACCCTGTTCAATGCTGCAACGATTGCAGAGCAGGCGACAGAAATTATGACTCGCCGCGGACAAGCGGTGCGTGAAGGCGTTAAAGCCCTGCCCAGAATCACCATGCAGGATGAGCAACTGGGCCAGTATAGTGCATTGCCACAGTCGTTCGCCCAGCAACGCTTATGGTTTATCGATCAGTTACACAGTGATTCGGCACAATACAATATGCCGGCAGCTTTTGAAGTTGAAGGGGAGCTGGAATTGGCCGTGGTTGAAGCGGCACTGCAAACCATCATTGCCCGACATGAAGTGCTCAGAACGGTGTATCGTGATGGTGAGCACGGTGCTGAACAGTTGATCCTGGATGAGGCGCAATTTAGTCTCAGTTATGAAGATGTCCGTATGTACAACCCGGCACAGCAACAACAGGCGATTGCCGGGGCGATGGCACAGCTACTAAGTCAACCGTTTGATTTGACGAAAGATGTGATGGTGCGTGCGGGGTATCTGCATACTTCACAGAGCAGTGGGGTGCTGTTGTTTAACATGCACCATATTGCTTCTGATGGCTGGTCTATGCAGGTGCTGGTAAAAGAGTTTGTTGCCTTGTATCAGGCCTATAGTCAGGGTCAGGGCAACCCGCTGGCACCGCTGACCATTCAGTACGCCGATTATGCACAATGGCAGCGGGCATACTTGAGTGAGGCAGTGCTGGAGCAGCAACTGGGATATTGGCAGCAACAGCTGGCCGATGTACCACCGGTGCACAGCTTGCCTTTGGATCACCCTCGTCCTGAAGTGAAACAACATCAGGGTGCGCAGGTAACAGGCTCGCTCAGTAAAGAGGTTGCACAGGGGCTGGCCACACTGGCCAAAGCCGAAGGACTGACGCCGTTTATGCTGCTGCATGGGGCGCTGTCATTGCTGTTATCCAGACACAGTAATGCACAGAATATTGTGATAGGTACCCCGGTTGCCAACCGTACTCAGGCAGAGCTGGAGCCATTAATAGGCTTCTTTGTTAATACCTTAGTGCTGAATGTCAATACTGATCAGGCGACGTTGGCAGAGTATCTGGCACATGTTAAGAACGTGCACCTCGATGCTCAGTCAAATCAGGATGTGCCGTTTGAGCAACTGGTTGAACAGCTCAATGTGCCACGCAGCACGGCACATACGCCGCTGTTCCAGGTCATGTTGCGCACTCAGACAGATTATGGTCTGAATACGGGGATGGATGAGTCGGTGTTGTCTCTGGGGGATGCGCAGTTGAGCCCACTGGCTGAGGACTCCGTGGTGGCCAAGTTTGATCTCGATGTGCATATGGCGCTGAGCGAGTCGGGCGTCGATATCTGCTGGACTTATGACACAGCTCTGTTCAGTGCGGCGCGTATCGAGACCCTTAACCGCCACTTGGGTGAGCTACTGAGCGTACTAACGGCGTCTGAGCCGCAAGAGGTGCTGACCAGGGTGCCGGGCACCCTTAACATGCTGTCACAGGCAGAGCAGCAAGAGTTGCTGGTATCACTGAATCAAACAGAGCAAGACTATGACACACAGCTGTGCATCCATACTTTGTTTGAGCAACAGGCACAGCAGCAGCCGCAGGCGATTGCCCTGACAGGACCGCAGCGCACCTTGAGTTATGAGGCACTGAATACGCTGAGTAACCAGTTCGCGCATCATCTGATTGACCAGTATGGGATTGCACCGGGGCAGCGTGTCGGAATTTGTGTAGAGCGTTCGGAGTATATTCTGGTCACTATGCTGGCAGTGCTCAAAGCCGGTGCAGCCTATGTGCCCTTTGATCATCACAACACGCTACATCGTAATCAACAGATCATAGACGATGCGCAGTTAGACGTGGTGTTTACCGACCCTGAGCGTATCGCAACCTTGCCGCAAAGCTGTGCACGTCTTGAGGTCGCGGCACTTGAGGCTCAGCTGAGCGACCAGGGTAAGCGGGATAACCCACAACAGACTGTCAGTGCCGGTGATCTGGCCTATGTTATCTACACGTCTGGCACCACGGGTAAACCAAAAGGCGTTCAGCTGCGTCACTCCAATGTGTGTGACTATTTACAGTCGGTACAGTACAGATATTATGCGCAGCCGCAGTCGTCATTACTGGTTACGTCTTATGCCTTCGATATCAGCGTACCTAGCTTATTCCTGCCGTTGATCAGCGGTACATCGGTCAATATTCTGGCTGGCGAAGCGCGCTTTGAAAGCATGAAACATGAATTGCAGGAGCAGCCTTACTTGCTGCGCATGACACCGCATCACGGTAAAGCCCTGATAGCCTTTATGGGCGAAGCGGTTTGTCAGCTGACTCACACCTTCGTGATTGGGGGAGAAGCCTTCCCGCTGGAACTTTATGATCAGCTGCAGGCGAAATTTCCAAACAGTGTTATCTACAACCATTATGGTCCGACAGAAGCAACCGTCGGGGCAATTGCACTGAATGTCACGGCTCAGCGTGACCAAATCGGTGCCACTATGCCCATAGGTCGACCGCTTCCAAATACCAAAGTATATATACTAAACAAAGAGTTAGGGCTTGTTCCAAAAGGCGCTATGGGTGAGCTGTATATTGCCGGCCCAAGTGTTTCTAAAGGGTACCTTAATCGCGAAGAGCTAACTCAAAAGAGCTTCGTTGTCAATCCATTTGAAGACGAAAATTCGCAATATAACCTGATGTATAAGACAGGTGACTTGGTTCGGTATATCGGCGAAGATTATCTCGAATATTGCGGACGTGTTGACGAGCAAATCAAGATCCGAGGCTTCAGAATTGAAGTGGGTGATATTGAGAGTCAGTTGTTGCAATTGCCTGAAGTCGATTCTGCTGTAGTGCAGGCGAAAGAGTTGGCCGGGCAGCTGCAGTTGGTGGCTTATGTCAAATTTGATCTCATGCATGAGATCAAATTTGCCTCGAGTGAGTCGCAGCTTCAGGATAATGAGCGCAAGCTGGCAGCAATCAAGCGCAGCCTGGCGGGTCAATTGCCTGAGTATATGTTGCCCAGTCAGTATCAGGTGATGACTGACTGGCCATTGTCGGCAAACGGTAAGCTGGATAAGAAAGCGCTGCCGGTACCATCGCTAACTGAACTCTCCTCAGTGGCGGTGCAGCCGGTCAGTGAGACAGAAGTGCGCCTGGTGCAGATTTGGTCTGAGGTTTTGCAAACCTCGGAGGAGCACATCAGCGTGGTTGAGAGCTTCTTCTCACTGGGAGGCAACTCTTTATCCTTGATGTTGTTGCTGAATAAATTGCGCAGCGAATTTGGTGCAGCATTGCAACTGCGTGAGTTGTACCAAAGTTCAGACATTCAGAGCATGGCCAAGCGCATTGAGCACCTGCTGTGGATGGAACAAGACGATGATGATGAGTATGAGGGGGAGCTACTCGTACTTTAAATTGATTTATCGGTGCGTCATGGGAGTCATGGCGCACCGACTTATAATGACAAAAAGGAACCCGTATGGCTTTGACTATCACTATGCCCGAGGTCGCAAAATTAAACGACCAGGCACACAGTCCGGTAGTGATACAGTTACATCAGGATAGTGCACCGTATGAGCAAGTCGTTGCTTTGCAAGACACGATTGAGCAACACCTGGCGGATGCCGGGGCGGTACTGCTGCGTGGTGGTAACTTTGGCTCACCCGCTCAGGTCGAACAACTGGCTGCCTGTTTTATGACACAGGTGCTGACCAATAACACCGAGCATCGTCCGGCAAGCACCAATGGTAATGTGCAACGACCGGTTGAATACTCAGAGTCTGAATTCCTTCTTTGGCACAATGAAAATACCTTTAATCAACGCTTTCCCGGCCGTGCGATTTTTGCCTGCGAACAACCCGCACTGAGCGGTGGGCAAACACCGATAGCCGATGCCCGCTCTGTGCTGTCCCAGTTACCCGCCGATTTAGTTCAGGAGTTTATCGACAAACAGGTCATGTATGTCCGTAACTATCAGGCCGATGACTTTGTTGGGCTGGGCTGGAAAACCATTTTTCAAACGGAGAATAAGGCTGAGGTAGAGGCAAAATGTCGGGATCAGGCACTGGAGTTTGAGTGGCGCGGCGAGCAATTAACCACCCGCGCGATTCGACCAGCCGTGGTTATTCATCCTGCCACTCAGGCACCTTGTTGGGTGACCCAGGCACAGCACTGGCATTTCAGTTGTTTGAATGAGGATCTCAAGGAAAACCTGGCCATTATGTTTGACGATGAGGCCGATTATCCACGTAACTGCTATTTTGGCAATGGCGACAGAATTTCCGATCAGACCATGGCCCAGATACTTCAGGTCTATCAGGCCAATCATCAGCAGTTCGACTGGCAGCAAGGTGATGTCATGTTGGTCGACAACCTATTAAAAGCCCATGCCCGAAACCCGTATCAGGGGGCCAGAAAAATTTTGGTGTGTTTTGGCGATCCCATCAGTTTCTCTCAACTGTAATTCAGGGTCTCCCTTAGCCGTAATCAACCGCATTAAGTCAGGAATAGCGAAGTGAATATAACAGCATTAGTCGATCAGCTCATCGCAGCTGGCGTTAAACTCAAAATCAAAGACAATAACCTAGTCGTGAAGTTACCTAAAGTCATCTCGGCCGACCTGCGCGAGCAGATCATTGCGAATAAAACGCAATTGAAGGAATACTATCTGGCAATGGCCAGCAGCGAGAACCAGACAGAACAGATTACTGTGCAACCACATACCGAAGCCATGCCTTTGTCATTCTCTCAGCAGGCGTTGTGGTTTTCAGAGCAAAGTGATAGCCAGGCTAATTACAATGTACCTGTTAACTTAAAAATCACCGGCAAGTTTGATGTCGAGCTGGCACAACAAGCATTGAATGGCATTATGGATCGCCACCTGATCCTCAAAACGACGTATTCAACGGATGCCCAGGAGACACTCCGTCAGGTGATCCATCACGATGCTCAGCTGAGCATTCATCGTGAGACGTTGCCAGCAGCCCAGCTGGATGATGCAAAAATACAGTGTATCGTCAATGAAGAAGCACAGCGCGGCTTTGATCTGCAGAATGAATTGCCGATCCGGTGTCGCGCGATAGCGCTGACAGGGGGATCAGAGCCGGTGACTTTATTGCTGTTAACGCTCCATCATATCGCGACGGATGGCTGGTCGATGGCCTTGCTGGTCAAAGAATTCACAACCCTGTATGAGAGCCTGACGAAAGGTGAGGCAGCACAGCTTGCTGCGCTGGACATTCAGTACGTCGACTTTGCCCAGTGGCAGCATCAGCACAACTCAGATAAATCAGCTAAGCAGTTAGACTACTGGCGCGCGCAGCTGGATGGCCTGCCGCATACCCATAGTCTGCCTCTGGATGGTCCGCGTGATAGCCAGGCCAGGGGGCAGGGGGGGATACTGAACAGAGTCCTGCCTGAAACAGTCAAACAGGGCTTGCAGACGCTGGCAAGCCGCTTTGATATGACCACCTTTATGCTATTGCATGCCGCTCTGGCACTGGTGTTTTCCCGTCACAGTCGGAGCCATGATATTGTTATTGGCAGTCCGCAGGCGAATCGCCAGAACCCACAGTTACATAACCTGATTGGTTTCTTCGTCAACACGCTGGTCTATCGGGTCAATACGGATCAGGCGTCTCTGGCGGATTATTTACACCATGTCAGACAGGTGCACATCGACGCACAATTGAATCAGGAAGTGCCGTTTGAAGCCCTTGTCCAGGCACTGACCCCCACCCGAACACCAGGCCAGACACCCTTATTTCAAATCATAGTCGACACCGACAATGATTATCAGCAGTCCGACGCGCCAGGCCTGCCGGGTATTAAACTGGAGCCACTGACTCACAGTGCGGTCACAATTAAATATGACTTAGATTTAGCGCTGAAGATGACCGAGACCGGAGTCAGTTGTTACTGGGCTTATGATCGGGGGCTGTTCACTGAGCAGCATGTCGGCCAACTGGCGGACGATCTGTGCAACGTCCTGACTCATCTGAGTCAGCCATTAACGTCTTCTGATACGACACTGCAAGCGCTCTACGCCAGTATGGCTGGGAACACACTGACACCGGAGATAAATACCTCGTCATCAGCAACGCATTCAATCCTGGAGCAGGTTTCACAGATTGCGCAGTTCGCACCTGAGCGTGTGGCTGCACAGCTCCAACAGCACAGTCTGAGCTATGCGGCTTTGGAGGCGCGGGCGAACAAGCTGGCTGACTGGCTGATAGCACAGAACTACGGTGGTCGTGACAAGATCATTGCCATTGAAGCCAGCCGCACACTCGATACTCTGGTTGCCATTTTGGCTATCTGGAAAGCGGGGTGTGCCTACCTGCCGATTGATCCAGCACATCCACAACAGCGGATCCAGTTTATGCTTGAAGACAGTTGCGCGATTGCGGTATTGGGTCATGCAGGTATGAGCGCCCTGCAAACTGCTGCCGGGCAAAGTGCAGTCCCGTATCTTGAGATGACGCAGTGCGATGAAGCAGACCTTGTTGCGGGCAGCGCCAGACAAACGTCACCGGATGCAGACAGCCTGGCCTATGTGATTTATACCTCAGGCACCACCGGGAAGCCGAAAGGGGTGATGATTGAACACGCCAACCTGAATCATTATCTGACGCACCTGAACACTCAGTTAGCAGCGCAAGTGACCGATGGCGTAGTCAGTACATCACTGAGCTTTGATGCGACCGTAACAAGTCTGTTTATGCCGTTACTCAGAGGTGGCGTGGTTAACCTGACCTGTGACGAAGATAAAGCATGTGAACAGGTGGTACAGGCGCTGGAGACGGCACAAGCCGCATTGCTATTTAAACTGACACCCGCACATCTGCAACTGATAGCCGCTAAAATGACACAACAAAATTCCCACAAGCACGTCATTATTCTCGGTGGAGAGCAGCTCAATTTAGACACCATTGCGCAGTTACGCAGCTACCTGCCTGAGACGGTGTTTGTAAACGAGTACGGGCCTACAGAAACGACGGTCGGCAGTCACTGGAAGTGTATCGAGGAAGGCCATCAGTCACCTATTTCTATGGGCGCACCGATAACAAATATGCAAGGTTTTGTGCTGGATGAAGATGGCCAGCCGGTTCCCCCTTACGCCATCGGTGAGCTATACCTGACGGGGCCGGGAGTGGCCCGTGGTTATCTTAATCGACCTCAGTTAAGTGCCGAGCGGTTCATTGATAACCCGGCCTACCAGAGCGGCCAGTCGGCCTGTTACAGCAAGCTATATAAAACCGGCGATCTGGTCAGAACGCTGGGCAATTCAGAAATGACTTTTATCGGGCGTATCGATGAGCAGGTTAAGCTCAACGGATACCGCATTGAGCTCGAAGAAGTGAAGCGCCAGATAGCAGATCAGGGGTTAGTCGAGCAGGCAGAAGTCCTGTTGGTTGAACAACAAGCGCAGATGCGACTGGTGGCCTTTATTGAACTGACTTCTGAAGGGACACTGCTGGTAAATCAGCAGGGAGAGGCGGCTATGACCGAAGGTCTGATACAGGCGTTGGCCGAGCAGCTACCAGAATACATGATCCCGGCTGACTACCTGGTGATTGAGCACTGGCCTTTGACGGTCAATGGCAAGCTCGATAGCAATCAGTTGGCGCAACTGGCAACAACTCAGCAAAGCGCGGTGTATGCAGCGCCAGAGACTGAAATGGAAGCCCATATTAACCAACTCTGGGCCGATATTCTGTCGCTGCAGGAGCGCGAAATTGGTCGTGACGGACATTTCTTCAAGCTCGGTGGTAACTCTATTTTACTGATAAAAATGCTCGGCAGTTTGAAAAAGCAATGGGGCATTTCGCTTGCATTTAATGAGGTCTTTAATCGCGTGGTGCTGCGAGAACTGGCCCAGTACGTCCAGCAGAAAGTGACTGAAAAGCAAGCCCAGGAGGCATTGGAAGAAAAAGCCACAGAGGCGGAGGGGTGGTTATGATAGCCAAGCAAATTATTGATGAAGCGATTGCCAGTGATATTTTACTGTTTACCGAAGCGGGTAAGCTGGGTTTTAAGCAAAAATCCGCAGCACCTTTTCCAGAGGCGCTGAAAAAGCAAATTCAGGCCCATAAAGCAGACATCATCGCGTTTCTGGCAAATCAGCACAATGACCTCGACATTCCACAGCGGCCTGTTGACAAGACGCGACTGCCCTTGTCGAACGCGCAGCAAAGGCTGTGGTTTATCGACAGCCTGAAGCAGGGCTCGGCCGAGTATAACCAGCCATTGGCGTTTACAGTGAGCGGGCAACCTGATCTGACAAAGATTGAAGCTGTCCTGAATGTCATTGTTGAAAGGCATGAAATCTTGCGAACGACTTACCATCAGGATGACACGGGGGCTTACCAACAGGTGAACACCAGTCAGCCATGCCGGGTAAAGGTCCATGATCTGTCACAGGTCGACAACTGGCCGTCACAGATAGCTGAGGTGATCGCCACTGAGTCGGCAAAGTGTTTTGACCTGAGCGCGGATCTGATGCTCCGGGTCGACTATTTTAAGGCACCTGCCACAGAAGAGACGAGCGGTGTACTGTTGTTCAATACTCATCACATTGCCTCCGATGGCTGGTCACAGCAAATTTTGCTGCGTGAGTTTGTGACAGTGTATGAGCAGCTCAACGCCGGGCAAAGTGCCCAACTGACCCCGCTGGAAATCCAGTATGGCGACTTTGCTCTGTGGCAGCAGCAACGCGCAGAGAATGGCGCGCTGGACGACGCTTTGTCTTACTGGCAGCAGCAGCTGGACGATGCGCCTCTGGTGCATGACCTGCCATTGTGTCAGACGCGTCCGGCGACCAAACAACATGCCGGTGGCCATGTTCAGGGTCGGCTGGCAAGCAAGGTTGCGCAGCCTTTGCTGGCCCTGGCACTACGCCTTCAGGTCACGCCGTTTATGCTGATGCATGCCTTGTTGTCTTTATTATTGAGTCGTTATAGTAACTGCACTGATATCGTGATTGGCACACCCGTGGCGAACCGCATTTCGCCGCAACTGGACAAGCTGATCGGCTTTTTTGTTAATACCCTGCCATTGCGTGTGGACACTGACCAGCAAAACTTGCATGAGCTGGTGGCGCACGTTAAAGAGGTCCACCTGGCAGCTCAGCAGCACCAGCATGTGCAATTTGATCAGCTGGTAGAGCACCTTAATATCCCGCGCAGCGCACAATATGCGCCTTTGTGTCAGATTATGCTCACTACAGCAAGCGAGTTTGGCATTAATCAGAACCGCGATATGTTGGCCTCTGCACTGGCCTCTGACGGACTGGCACTGGCGCCTTTTGGAGTAGAGCGGGTGGTTGCCAGGTTCGATATTGATATGCATATCAATATCAGCGATGGTGGTGTTGAGCTGGACTGGCTGTATGACAGCAGCATTTTTTCTCATGCTTTTATTACCCGGTTGAATCAGAACTTTGCAGCCTTGCTGTGTCAGGTGAGTGCGCAAGGTGAAGCGGATCTGCCATTAGGCGACATTTCGGCCTTGTGTGAGTCTGAGCGTCAGCAATTGGTCAGTACAGGGGAGCAGCAGCGTCTTGAGTATGATACCAGCCGCTGCATTCACCATTTATTTGAACAGCAGGTGGAGGCTGCACCCGAGGCAACGGCCCTGGTGTTCCAGAACCAATCCATCAGTTACGGCGAGCTAAATCAGCGGGCCAATCAGCTGGCCCATTACCTGCTAAGTGAGCAACAGATCACACCTGAAACCCTGATAGGGGTATGCAGCAGCCGTTCGGTGGAGATGATGGTGAGCATGCTGGCGATACTCAAAGCCGGTGGCGCGTATGTGCCACTGGATCCGGATTATCCGGCCAGCCGCCTGAGCTATATGGCAGCCGATGCAGGCCTGAAGCAAGTCATCGGATTTGGCAGTGGCCTTGCCGTGGCTCAGAGCCTGATGAGCGAACAAGTGGGCACCGCCATTGATATTGCAGCTCTGACGCTTGATGACTATCCACAACACAATCCAGCCCTGGACGAGATTTGTAACGATAGCCTGGCCTATGTGATCTATACCTCAGGTTCAACCGGCCAGCCCAAGGGCGTGCAGCTTATTCATCAGGGCGCAGTGAATCTGGCTCACAACCAGCAAGCCCGTTTTGCCACCTGTGCCGACAGTAAAGTGTTGCAATTTGCATCCATCAGTTTTGATGCAGCTACCTGGGAGTGGCTGATGGCTTTGATCCCGGGTGGTACCCTGGTGATTGCCGACGAGTTACAACGCACGGATGTACAGCAGCTGTCTGAGATGTTAAAAACGCAGCAGATCACCCATGCAACTTTGCCACCGGCGTTGTTATCGACCATGACGTTGCAGACAGATCTGGCGCTGCAATGTTTAATTGTGGCAGGGGAAGCCTGTGAAGAAAATGTGGTGGCTCGCTGGCGGGCACATTATCCTTTCTATAATGCTTATGGCCCGTCGGAGACCTCAGTCTGTGCGACTGTGGGTGAAATTATTGATGACACCATACACATCGGCACACCTTTGTGTAATGTTCAGACCTATGTGCTGGATCAGCAACAGAACTTATTGCCTCACGGTAGCTTAGGCGAGCTGTATGTCGGTGGCGACGGTCTGGCGCGTGGCTATCTGGGTCAGCCTGAGCTGACGGCCGAGCGCTTTATTGAGAATCCATTTTATGACCCCGAGGTGGCTGGCAGCTCGAAACGCCTGTATCGCACCGGCGATCTAGTGCGCTATCTGGCCGATGGCAACCTGGCCTTCGTGGGCCGTGCCGACGACCAAATTAAAATTCGCGGTTTCCGGGTTGAGCTGGGCGAGATAGCTCAGCAGCTGAGCCGCCAGACACAAGTAGACAGTGCACTGGTGCTGGCCAAGAACGGCCCGGCAGGCACCTATTTAGTAGCGTACGTCCAGCCAGTGGAGGCTGTTACAGAACAAGCACAGCCTGAGTTTATGGCTCAAACGCTGGCCACGCTGGCACAAACTTTACCGGATTACATGGTGCCTAAGCTGGGTGTGGTGATTGACGACTGGCCACTGACGGCCAACGGTAAAGTAAACAAAAAAGCCCTGCCTGAAGCAGATACGTCGGCATTGCAGGGCACTTATGTGGCGCCGCTGGGAGAGCGCGAGCAATTAATGGTTACGCTTTGCGGCGAATTGCTGGCACAGCCTGCTGAGCAGCTTAGCGTCACGGCAAACTTTTTCACACTGGGCGGCCATTCCCTGTTGCTTATGCAGCTGGCCAGCCGACTCAGACAACAAGGTTTTGAGGTGGATGCACAGGCGTTGTTCGCCGCCCAGTCCTTACAGGAAATGGCACAGGGGTTGAGCCTTGCCACTACAGGCGACACCGATGAAAGCCGCAGCCTGATCCCGGCCGGTTGCACCGCCATTACGCCGGATATGGTGCCGCTGGCTGCACTGAGCCAGGCCGAGCTGAACGACATCGCCGCCGAGATCCAAGGGGGCATGGCCAACATTCAGGATATCTATCCGCTGGCACCGTTACAGGAAGGGGTGTTGTTCGTACACAGTATGGATCCGGAGAACGACCCTTATGTCACCAACTATCTTTATGAATTAAAAAACGATGCGGCTCTGACTCAGTTTACTGACAGCCTGAATTTTTTGCTGGCCCGTCATGATGTGCTGCGTACTGCCATTCTCTGGCAGGGCAAGCGTCAGGCATTACAGGTGGTCCAACGCACGGTTACGCTGCCGGTGACACAGCTTGCCTGTGCCGGGGGCATGAGTGCACAGCAGACCATCACCGCACTGGCCGATGGTCCACAGTGGCTGGATCTGGCTCAGGCACCATTGTTACGCCTACAGGTGTGTCAGGACCCGGACACGGGTTCCCACTATGCACTATTACAGGCACACCACCTGATCATTGACCATGTTGCCATGGCGGTGATCCAGGATGAATTACACAGTTACAGCGCAGGCAAGGCGCAGAGCTTGCCTGCGCCGGCGTCTTATCGTCAGTTTATCAGCGACACCCTGGCACGCATGGAAACGCTCGATATAGAAGGGTTTTTCTCTGAGTCGCTGGGCCATATCAGCGAGCCGACACTGCCCTTTGGGTTGCAGGATACTCAGGGTAACGGCGACACTATTCGAGAGCATAAAGTGGCTCTGAGTGACGCGCTGAGTACCGCCATCCGCACTTATGCAAAACAGCATGAAGTCAGTCCGGCGGCGATTTTCCACGCCGCCTGGGCACTGGTGCTGGGGGCTTGCAGCAACCAGCAGGAAGTGGTGTTTGGCACCGTGATGAGCGGTCGGATGAATGGCGGCGCAGGTGTAGAACGCCTGCTGGGGATGTTGATCAACACCTTACCCGTGGCGGTTGAGTTACAGGGGTCTTCGGTCGCAGACTTGATTAAAGACGTGGACAAACGATTGAAAGCACTGCTGCCTTATGAGCAGGTGTCGCTGGCACAGGCGCAGAAACACAGCGCGGTGGGCTCAGACGGTCCGTTATTCAGCGCGATGCTGAACTATCGTCACACCGAGCGGGATGAAGTCGATACGCCAGCACAAGACAGCGATATTCAGGGTCTGAGCGCACAGGAGCGAACAAACTACCCGTTTAACTTATCGGTGAATGATTATGGTGCAGCCCATGTGTTCAGCCTGGACTTACAAATTGATGAGCAGGTCGAGATCAGCCGTATCGCAGAGTATGTGATTACGGCGCTGAGTCAGCTAACGGAAGCAACCCAAACACAGCCTGTGAGTGCGCTGAGCGTACTGCCAACGGATGAAGTGGCCAGGTTACTGACACAGGGTCAGCGTAGCTTAGGCTACGACGACACGGCCTGTATTCACCATTTATTCGAACAACAGGCAGAGGCAGCGCCCGAAGCAACCGCGCTGGTGTTCCAGGAGCAATCCATCAGTTACGCCGAGCTGAACCAGCGGGCCAATCAGCTGGCCCATTACCTGCTGAGTGAGCAGCACATCACACCAGGCACCCTGATTGGGGTATGCAGCAGCCGCTCGGTAGAGATGGTGGTGAGCATACTGGCGATACTCAAAGCCGGTGGCGCGTATGTGCCACTGGACCCGAATTACCCGGCCAGTCGCCTGAGCTATATGGCAGTTGATGCAGGTTTGCAGCAAGTGATTGGGTATGGCAGTGGTCTGGCCGTGGCTCAGAGCCTGATGAGCGAACAGGCGGGCACCGCCATAGATATTGCGGCCCTAGTGCTCGATGATTATCCGCTGCACAACCCCGCTCTGGAAACGCTTAGCGGTGATGCGCTGGCCTATGTGATTTATACCTCAGGCTCAACCGGTCAGCCCAAAGGCGTGCTGACCCCACATCGTGCGGTACAGCGTCTTATTAGCACGCCGCACTTTATGACACTGGACAGCGACACGGTATTCCTGCACAGCGCCAACATTGCCTTTGATGCGGCAACCATAGAGCTGTGGGGACCCTTACTCAATGGCGGACGTTGTGTGTTGTATCCGCAGGACCAGCTGGATATTCATGCACTCAATACACTGATTGATAGTCAGGCCATTAATAGTATGTGGCTGACGGCCGGTCTGTTCAGTGAGTGGAGCCACCACTGTGACGGTCGCACCTCTTTACGTTATGTACTGGCTGGCGGCGACATAGTCCACGGCGCCGATGTGATGCGGGTGCAGCAGGCATTACCGCAGGCACAAGTTATTAACGGCTATGGCCCGACTGAAAACACCACCTTCAGCTGTTGTTACGCGATACCGACATTGCATGAAAGTCAGGACATTGCCATAGGTACGCCGCTGAATGGCGATCAGGCCCTGGTGCTGAGCGATGACCTGAGCCTGGTGCCGTATGGCAGTGTGGGTGAGTTGTGTGTGGGCGGTGATGGCCTGGCACAGGGTTACCTGAATCAGCCCGAGCTGACGGCCGATCGCTTTATTGACAATCCATTTTATGACCCCGAGGTGGCGGGCAGCTCGAAGCGCCTGTATCGCACCGGCGATCTAGTGCGCTATCTGGCCGATGGCAACCTGGCCTTCGTGGGCCGTGCCGACGACCAAATCAAAATTCGCGGTTTCCGGGTTGAGCTGGGCGAGATAGCCCAGCAGCTGAGCCGTCAGACACAAATAGACAGTGCACTGGTGCTGGCCAAGAGCGGCCCGGCAGGCACCTATTTAGTGGCGTACGTCCAGCCAGTGGAGGCTGTTACAGAACAAGCACAGCCTGAGTTTATGGCTCAGACGCTGGCCACGGTGGCACAAACTTTACCGGATTACATGGTGCCTAAGCGGGGTGTGGTGATTGACGACTGGCCACTGACCGCCAACGGCAAAGTGAACAAAAAAGCCCTGCCTGAAGCGGATACCTCGGCGCTCCATGGTACCTATGTGGCGCCCGCAAATGAGGTTGAACGGGCATTATGCCAGATCTGGGCGCAATTACTGGATTTAGAGGCCGGTCGTATCAGTACCACGGATAACTTTTTTGACCTCGGAGGGCACTCTTTACTTTCGGTAAGACTGGCCGCCGAGTTGCGAGCGCAGCTGGCCGTCGAGTTACCCATCAAAGCGCTGTTTAATGCTGCGACGATTGCAGATCAGGCCCGGGAAGTGGCAGCGCATCACGGTGAACAGGTTCGTGAACAGATCACTGCACTGCCCAGAGCACTGCAGACTGACCCGCAGCTTGGTGAGCATAGTGCATTGCCACTGTCTTTTGCCCAGCAGCGCCTGTGGTTTATTGATCAGCTCCATAAGGGCTCGGCGCAGTATAATATGCCGGCTGCCTTTGATGTCAGCGGTACGCTGGATCTGACAGTGGTGGAAGCGGTGTTACAAACCATCATTGACCGCCACGAAGTGCTTAAAACCGTTTATCGTGATGGCGAGCAGGGCGCGAAGCAGCTGATCCGTCGGGATGCCCGCTTTACCCTCAGTTATGATGATGTGCGGATGTGCAACGAAGCGCAGCAGCAACAGGCCATCGCCACAGCCATGACGCAACAGCTTAATCAGCCGTTTGATCTGACCCGCGACGTGATGATCCGTGCCGGGTATATTCAGACTGCAGACAACGAAGGGGTGTTGCTGTTCAACATGCACCACATTGCCTCCGATGGCTGGTCGATGCAGGTCTTGATTAAAGAATTTGTCCAGCTGTATCAGGCATACAGTCAGAAACAAAGCAATCCACTGGCCCCTTTGGCCATTCAGTACGCGGATTATGCGCAGTGGCAACGGGATTACCTCAGTGAGACGGTGCTTGAACAGCAGCTTGAGTACTGGCAACAGCAACTGGCAGATGTTCCGCCAGTACACAGTTTACCGCTGGACTATTCGCGTCCGGACATCAAACAACATCAGGGTGCCCAGGTTAAAAGCACGCTGAGCAAAGAAGTC
>NZ_JASJUV010000014.1:57742-58999 GCF_030125445.1 Pseudoalteromonas ardens | reverse complement strand
TTGAATCCGAAGATTCGTGCTCATTGAATTCTGATTTTGATTCTTTCGAATCGAATTGACTGTGCTGAATAAACTATGTTTATTCCGTTGGTCACTCAGTTCAATTGAGACTCTAAATTTTTGTGCGTCATTCAGTAAACTGAATTTCGCTGTTAGAACTCAATCTGTACGAGTGCCCACACAGATGATTGCTTCATATTTTTAAAGAACATAATCCGGTTACCCGGTGTAACTAAACTTCGTTAGTTACCGCAGCCTCGCTGCGAAGTGGAGCGCTATATTAACCGCTTCACTTTTAAAGTCAACTAGAAAATTTAATTTTTCTTAATTAAGCTTTCCGTTTGGCTTTTCCTTCACTTAACTCGTTGCTTTTCAGCGTTGTGCTCCGTGTCGGTGGATGCGCATTATAGGGAAATCGAAAACCATTGCAACCCCTTTTTTGATCTTTTTGATCATTTATCTTTAAACCCTCAATACTGGCAGTAATTCCACAGATAAGATGCAATCTTTTCAACAAGTTCTATATTTAATTATTGCGATATTTGATTAAGTCGTTAATATAGCAACCTTTCTTGTTAAATTAATGTGTATTCAACGTTTTTTGGTAGATCCTTATGAATATTCTCGATCGTAAGACACTATTTACTGTACTTCTCCTGGCAATACTGAGCTACGCGCTCGGTCATTTTGTACTGCTAAATAGTCAAATAGATCCCGCCCTATTATTGGCGCTAGGCATCATCATTGGAGGTATTGCTTCAGCATTTGCTTCCTCAACAGGAAATACTGGTAGTAGTAGCATCAGTGGTTCGGTAGAAACAACCACACTCTATGTCGGTAATTTACCCTACAGAGCAAATGAACAAGTTGTCCGCGAATTGTTCGAAGAAAAGGGACAGGTTTTTTCGGTTCGTTTGCTTAAAGATAAGAACACAGGTAAACGCCGAGGGTTTGGTTTTGTCGAAATGCCGCAGCCTGATGCTTTAAAAGCCATCAACGAACTCAATGAATCTGAGTTTCAGCAACGTACGTTAAAAGTCAGAGAAGCGAAACAAAAACAAGAGTCACTGACCACTAACGATCAAGACTGATCTCACTCACTTTATAATAGCTCGTTGTTCACACTAACAGGGGTGGTGCCAATCTGGTTACCACCCCTTTTTTATTCCTGCAGTATTTTCGCACTTGTATTAAGCTATATCGAAATGTCCCTACCATGCCCCGAAGCTTTAAAAGCCATCAACAAACTCAATAGAT
>NZ_JASJUV010000014.1:0-57644 GCF_030125445.1 Pseudoalteromonas ardens | reverse complement strand
ATCTGAGTTTCAGCAACGTACGTTAAAAGTCAGAGAAGCGAAACAAAAACAAGCGTCACTGACCACTAACGATCAAGACTGATCTCACTCACTTTATAATAGCTCGTTGTTCACACTAACAGGGGTGGTGCCAATCTGGTTAGCACCCCTTTTTTATTCCTGCAGTATTTTCGCACTTGTATAGAGCTTTATCGAAATGCTCCCACCATGCTCTGATGCTTTAAAAGCCATCAACGAACTCAATGGATCTGAGTTTCAGCAACGTACGTTAAAAGTCAGAGAAGCGAAACAAAAACAAGCGTCACTGACCACTAACGATCAAGACTGATCTCACTCACTTTATAATAGCTCGTTGTTCACACTAACAGAGGTGGTGCCAATCTGGTTACCACCCCTTTTTTATTCCTGCAGTATTTTCGCACTTGTATAAAGCTTTATCGAAATGCTCCCACCATGCTCCGATGCTTTTAAAGCCATCAACGAACTCAATGGATCTGAGTTTCAGCAACGTACGTTAAAAGTCAGAGAAGCGAAACAAAAACAAGCGTCACTGACCACTAACAATCAAGACTGATCTCACTCATTTTATAATAGCTCGTTGTACACACTAACAGGGGTGGTGCCAATCTGGTTACCACCCCTTTTTTATTCCTGCAGTATTTTCGCACTTGTATAGAGCTTTATCGAAATGCTCCCACCATGCTCCGATGCTTTTAAAGCCATCAACGAACTCAATGGATCTGAGTTTCAGCAACGTACGTTAAAAGTCAGAGAAGCGAAACAAAAGCAAGCGTCACTGACCACTAACGATCAAGACTGATCTCACTCATTTTATAATAGCTCGTTGTTCACACTAACAGGGGTGGTGCCAACCTGGTTACCACCCCTTTTTTATTCCTGCAGTATTTTCGCACTTGTATTAAGCTATATCGAAATGCCCCTACCATGCCCCGATGCTTTAAAAGCCATCAACAAACTCAATGGATCTGAGTTTCAGCAGCGTACGTTAAAAGTCAGAGAAGCAAAACAAAAACAAGCGTCACTGACCACTAACGATCAAGGCTGATCAATTTGATTTCTGGTCTATCAATATTATGCGCCTGGGTTGCCGTCGCGTACCAATTCGTTACCCCTGGCTCAACGCCAATGCACTGAGCTGCCATCCCTGGTTCTTCAGTCATGCCCCCTTGCGCCAATAAAGACGCAACACGCCTGGCAATTGCAGCGCCTGAATCAATCAGGGTCATCGACTCAGAAATGGCCTCACTCAAAGGTTTCGCAATAATAGGAAAGTGCGTACACCCCAAAACTAAGAGATCCAATCCTGCGGCGAGTTCAAGTTGTTTGATCTCAGCGACAAGCAGCTCACGGTCAATCTCACCGGACCAATAAAACTGTTCAGCCAGCTCAACCAATTTAGTCGACTGATACAAGTCAACCTGGCATTCGTTAGCGAATTGCGTAATAAGTTGCTGGGTGTAAGTATTTCCGGACGTTGCTGGCGTCGCCAGTAAGCCAATATGTCGACTACGACTGGCTATGGCTGCGGGCTTGATAGCTGGTACAACTCCAACAATCGGGATAGAGGTTAACTGACGCGTAGATTCCAATGCATAAGTTGAAGCGGTGTTGCATGCAATCACTATGATATCGACCGCATGCAACTCGCGATCGAGCCACTTGATCAGGGCAGCCAAACGCTGCTGAATAGTCTGCTGGGACTGCAAGCCATAAGGCAGCAGCACGTTGTCCATCACATAGCTATAATCGGCATGAGGCAGTACCGCACGAATGTGCTCAAGCACGCTGGTTCCACCGATACCAGAATCAAAAACGAGAATGTGTGGCACATGCGCTCCTTATTTACAGTTCGCGCGCAGTGTGCCACGGTCAGGGTTTAAAATAAATACTTGTGTCAGCTCAAACTGAATGGGTTCGGACGCGCTATTATACCTGCTGGTCTTGCTTCTCAGCTTGACGTGATTCCAGGGCGCTGAAGAAGCCTTCAGCATAATCCAAAAACTCATTCAGACGTGCCTGGCCTTCGTTGATCCACGCCATAATATCCGGTAACTGAGCTTCTATACCCAGTCCTTTCGCCTCATCATGGATCCCTTCCAAACGCTGATCCAATGGCTGTAATGCTTTTTCCAGATCTTTCATCGGATTACTTTGCTGATACTGAGCTATCGCTGCCGAGGTTTTAGTCTGGCGCAAGTCCATGGTGAAGTTGACGATTTGCTCACTGTTAATGCCCAGCTCCTGCACTTTGGCAAAGGCATCGTCGTAATCACCGGCAAAAAAGGTGTCGCTGACATCACGGATATCTTTCATCATGTCATTGATGGCAGCCTGCTCATCTTCATTCAGATCCCCATTCACACTGATAGAAAAGCTAAGTTCACGACTGCTCTGCTCACCATAAGCAAATCCTTCACCATCGCCATTGCGCGCGTAACTGGCCGCTTTAGACTGACTCATCGCATCACTGAATGAAATCACCACTTCATCGCCTTCTGCTGTGGTAAAGGCGTATTCAGCCTGATTCGATAAGCTGGCAAACTGAGCGGCACTAACAGAGACTTGCTGAGGCTTTGGATCAAACAACTCTTTTTCAAATTCGTCCAGACCGTTAAAAATGCCTTCTCGGGACTTTTCTATCCCATCTTCAATTTCATCATTGAATAAACCGGTGCCTTTTAACTCTTCAGACGCTTCATCAATCCCCATCTGCACGCCCTTGCGTGCTTGATCAAGCATACTCTTGAGTGTGTCGTCGTCTTCCCCTGCGGCCTTGGCTTTCTTCACAGCCCCCTGTACAAACCCCAGTACATTTTTGACAATTTCCTCAAAATCAAACAACGGCTTGTCTTTTTCTTCTTTTTTCTCAATGCCCAGCGCCTGCGCCAGTTTATCATCGAGCATTTTTGCCGCCGCCTGGGATTTGTTTCCGTGGTAACTATCCGTATTAATTGACATATTAGGGATAAGCGATTTAGCTTTACCCGCGTTATGCTGCATCGCCGGATTCAACAGCTGATTCAACTGTCCGATTTTCATGTCTGCTCTCCGCTTTACTTGATAGTTGGTTATCGGCCAAAACGCCATAAGCTTAAGTCTATTGTACAATAAAAGAGCAAAAAGTTTTGCTCTGTGCTGGACAAATCGAAAGTGCATCCTAAAATAGCGCCTCTTTGCATTAACTATGGTGGTTTTAATATGGCGGTGATCACGATTGACACTTCGACCTACGAGCAACAGTTGAAAGAAAAACAGCAGCGGATCAGTGCGCAATTTGCCCGCTTCGATGCGCCACAGCTGGAAGTGTACGACTCCCCCAAAAGCCACTATCGTCAGCGTTGTGAATTCAGAGTCTGGCATGACGGTGACGATCTGTTCCACATCATGTTCGACCAACAAACCAAAGAGAAGATCCGGGTGGATCAGTTTGATCCAGGTGCGCCTTTGGTCAACGAAATGATGCAGGTGATGATGGATAAACTACGTCACAACGAGATCCTGCGCCGTAAGCTGTTTCAGATTGACTATCTCACCACACTCAGTGGAGAAGTACTGATCAGCCTGCTTTACCACAGAGCACTGGACGATACCTGGCAAGAAGCTATGCAAGCGCTACGTCACGAGCTACAGCAGAGTTATAAAGTCGACTTTATCGGCCGAGCCAGAAAACAAAAAGTGGTATTTGGCGATGACTTTGTGACTGAACGGCTGACTGTTAATGACAAACAGTACACCTATCAGCAAGTCGAAAACAGCTTTACTCAACCCAATGCAGCAGTGAACGAAAAGATGCTGGCCTGGGCACAAGACCTGTGCGCACCACTGCAAAACGATTTACTTGAACTGTATTGTGGCAATGGCAACTTTTCCATCGCCCTGGCGGGCCAATTTAATCGGGTATTGGCCACTGAAATTTCTAAATCTTCTGTACACTCAGCGCAGTACAATATCGCAGCCAATGAGGTAGATAACCTTGATATCATTCGTATGTCGAGTGAAGAATTTACCGCAGCGATGAAGGGCGAAAAACAGTTCTCACGCCTCAAAGGGATAGATCTACACAGTTACAACTGCCAAACCATTCTGGTAGACCCGCCACGCGCAGGCATGGATGAATTAACCTGTAAACTGGTCAGCCAATACGACAACATCATCTATATTTCCTGCAACCCGGACACGCTGGAACGTGATTTGGAATTGCTGTGTGAAACGCATCAGGTGTCGCGTATCGCTATCTTCGATCAGTTCCCTTACACCCACCATGTTGAATCGGGTGTCTTTCTGACCAGAAAGTAAATGCGAATCTAAGACATAAAAAAACCCGCGTCCATCGCGGGTTTTTTCATTCTGGCAAATTAAGATTTTTTCGCCAGATAATTAATCAATGCGGCAATATCATCCGGTGAAGTCACACCCGACTCTCGCGACAAGATCAATTTGTATTTACCATTGACGATAAACGTCGGTACACCACTCAATGCACCTTTGTCCTGCATTTGCTCTTGCGCACGTTTCATTTTCTTCGCTTTTGTGCGAACTGAGAAACTCTTATACAGCTTATCAAATTTTTCGGCTGACACGCCCTGTGCAACAAACAGATCTTTGATGTCCGCAACTTCATTGAACTTACCGCGCTTGCCGTGTAAATGTGCAAACATGGCCGATACAATCTTATCTTTTTGTGGCAACACTGATGCTGTCGCCAATGCCGTGCTCATCATTTGCTGAATTTCAGGGTCTCTGACGCCAACAAAGTCAACGTGACTCTTTTTGAACTTCACGTCCTGATCCAGTTTTGGTTTAAACTCACCGATCAATGATTCAAAGTTGTTACAAGCCGGGCAATAAAAAGAGAAGTACTCAGTCACTTCAGGTTTCTTTGTACCGCGCTCCGCGACCACTTCATAATGCTTGCCTTCCTGGAAGTTGGCAGCATTGGCCATTAAAGGCAGGAACAGCGCCAGTGCAGCGGCGCAAATAGATTTAAACATAGTCTGCTTCCCTTATTTTTCTAATAGGTGTTTAACCAGAGCATCAAGCTCAGCCTGACTGCTCAGCTCTCTCAGGTTAATCTTATATTTATCGTTCACAACAAAAGTGGGGACACCCGTTAAGGCACCCGCTTTACTAAATGCATCTTGCTTCTCAACCATCGCTTTCTCTGCGCTGATCACCGGCATGCTTGCCATAGCAGCATCAAACTGCTCAGCACTGATCCCATTCGCTTCCAGTAACTTTTTGACATCTTTTAAGTCTTTTAGTTGCACTTGCTGCACATGAATGGTGTTAAAAATCTGGTCGCTCACCTGCTGTGCTTTACCATGGTGTTTTGCAATGATGTAGGCATAACTCAGGTTGCTCTGAACTTCTGGTGCCAGGCCACCCAGGAAGTTAACGTGGCTTTTTTCAAACACAGCACCTTGTGGCAGGCTTTTCTCCAGCGCTTTGGCAACCGGTTCGAACTGGAAGCAATGCGGGCAATAAAAAGAAAAGAACTCGGTGACTTTGGCCGACTCACTTTTTGTGGTCGTTAACGTCTGATAGTGCTTACCATCCGTGAAGTCGGCTGCCATTGCCAACACTGGCATACACAACGCAATTAGCGCAACCTTGATCGATTTTAACATTACTATTCTCTCTAAATTTTTATGGATAAAGACTGATCGCCGCTTCATCCAGAGCGGCAAGTTGTTCTTTTAATGCCAGGATCTGCTGTTCCCAGTATTTGTCTGTTGCAAACCACGAAAAGTTCCGGGGAAACGCCGGATCATGCCAACGCTTAGCCAACCATCCCATGTAATGCACCATACGCATGGCCCTCAGCGGCTCAATTAAGGCAAGCTCGCGCGCATCGAACGAGGCAAACTCTTCATAGCCAGATAACAGGGTATCAAGTTGCATCACTTGATTTTGCCTGTCACCACTTAACATCATCCAGAGATCCTGAACCGCGGGTCCCTGACGACAATCATCAAGGTCCACGATCATTAACTGTTCCTGAGACCATAGAATATTGCCAGCATGGCAATCACCATGCAAACGGATCGGCTGGATTGGTGTGAATTTTTCTTCTGCTTTGTTAATGACCTGATCAAGCACGGTAGTAAATGCAAGCCGCAATGTATCAGGCAAGCACTCGGAAGCCAAAATATCGACACGCGGCTGATGCAGATAGCTGGTCACATCAATCGCCGGGCGGTGCGCAAAGTCACCCTGCTTCGCAACGCTGTGCAAGCGCCCAATATAGCGACCAAGCATTTCCAGATGATCCAGGTTGTCCACCTCGAATTGGCGACCCCCGACACTTGGAAACAGACAGAATCGATAGCCCTGATGCTCAAACAAACTGCGCCCCTCTACACGGTGAGGGGCAACAACCGGTACTTCAGCTTGCTGTAGGGCAAGCGTGAAGTCGTGTTCTTCCTGGATTTGCTCGGAATGCCAGCGTTCAGGACGATAAAACTTCGCCACATAGCGACGGTTATCATCAGCACGAAACTGATAAACCCGATTCTCATAACTATTGAGGGGCAACAACCCCGATTCAGGATAAACCCCGACGCTTTCAATGGCATCCAGGATCAGATCGGGCGTTAAATTTTGAAAGCTGAAATCTGTCATAGTGTTTACCTTTCACTGCCCTGTTCCAAAGACTGGCCTAGGACAAAGTAACAAAAAAGCGGGCTACCCCGCTTTTATAATGTCTATCTGAGTTACCCCATTGTACCCTATCTCTGCTAACGACCTTTAAAAAAGTTTGTCGGCTGTGCAATAGACTCAGAGGGCGCATCTTTAACTGTGATAACGAACTCAAACTCGGTAACCGGTAACGTCAGATCGTAAGGGTCAATGACGACTGACAACGGCTGATCCACCGTCGAGCCAGCCGCAATGTGGATCTCCTGTTTGCCCAGAATTGTGAAATCAGACAAACCGCGAATACTGATGAGGAAAGTTTGAGGCACTTGTGCTTTGTTGATCATCTTCAGTGTATACGTGTTTTCAACCAGCCCTTCTACATTGACGCGATACAGCTGGTTTCTGTCTCTGATGATATCCAGATCGAGTGTTTTGCGCATCGCAACATTGGCAACCAAAGCACCACTTAAGACAATCAGGATCAGCAGGTAGCCGATCAACTTACCCCGCACGGCTTTGGTTTTTTCACTGCTACTTTCCAGGTTGCGTTCCGTTGTGTAAGAGATCAGTCCCTTCGGATAGTTCATTTTATCCATTACACCATCACACGCATCGATACAGGCACCACAATTGATACATTCGTATTGCAGCCCATTACGGATATCAATACCGGTCGGACAAACCTGCACACACAATTTACAGTCGATACAATCACCCAGATCCAGTGCTTTCGGATCCTCCTTACGACCACGAGGTCCGCGATTTTCGCCTCGCGCGGTGTCATAACTTACAGTGAAAGTGTCTTTGTCGAACATCGCAGACTGAAAACGTGAATAAGGACAAATATGCAGACACATGATCTCGCGCATCCAGCCGGCATTACCATAGGTACACAGAGTAAAGGTCGCCACACTTAACGCCGCATACCCCGAAGCTGAAAACATCAGCAGGTCGGGGAGTAATTCACGGATAGGCGTGAAATAGCCGACAAACGAAATGGCGGTATACAGAGAAAACAGCACCCAACTAAGGTGTTTGGCTGTTTTACGCCAGAACTTATCAAAGTCCATAGGTCGCTGATCAAGCTTCTTACGCTGATTGGCGGTACCTTCCAGCTTTTCTTCAAACCAGATAAAAATGAACGTCCAGACCGTTTGAGGGCAAGTGTAACCGCACCACACCCGACCATAGAAAGTCGTTACCAAAAACAAGGCAAAGGCCGCTATCATCAAAATAAAGGCCAGAATGGTGAGATCCTGAGGCCACAGAGTCAGACCAAAAATATTAAATTTTTGCTCAAAGATATCGAACAGCACCGCTTGCTCACCATTGAAATTAATCCAGGGCAACAGCATGAACGCCAGCATGCCGATAAAGCCTATCTGCTTTCTGAGTTTTTGGTGCAATCCTGTGACGGCCCTGACATAAATGCGATTACGAGGGTTAAACCTGTCTGGTTGTAAATCGTCGGGTTTGTGGATTTTGACGTCGACGGGAATATTTTTGACCTTAATTTGCTTGTCCATCACAGCTCCTTACGCGCCTGGGACAGGTACTTGCTACAGTGACCTCTCTTTTATATATGTAGTATATCAATCTGGATCAGATCTCGCTCATTTTAAAGGGAAAACCCGACATAAAACAGCATCGCGTTCATTTCGAGTAATAAAAAATTCTGAGCACTAAACTTGCTTTTAATTCCGTCATTTTATTACACTGGCGACATCTTTTAGCTGTTTAGATCAAAGTTGTTGCAGTTATGAAAAAGTACTTAATTTTAGTCGTGGCGATACTGGCTCTGTTCACCATTGACCACCCAAGTATCAAAGAGCCGCGTGAGCAGGTTATTCAGTACGGCGTTGATCTGCTTGGTGACACCAGCAAAGCCCAGTATAGCCTGGCAGCCAAGCTCGCACGCCAGCAGATCAAAAAAGAGCTAACCTTAACCGAGTCAGAGCACGACTACATTATGTCTGCCCTGTCGACTAATGAAAAAATGAAAGTGTTTCACCTCAAGTTTTGTGAAGGCAATGAGCTGAATATGTACTTTTATGGCCCCAAGCTACTGGATGTGTGTGAAATCGCGGCCGGCTCGTTGCGCGAGGCGGGGCTGTAATGGACTTTTCTCAACTGAACAAAGCCAGCGCTCAGTCTTTCAATGAACAAAAAGCGCTACTGAAGAAACTGAGCAAAGGCCAAACGGTGTTGTGTCAGCATTGTGAGCAGCCAATCCAACTCGACCTGACCGCTGCAAAGGGAACCAAAGGGAGTGCACATTGTGCAAAAGGCTGCACTCACATTGAACTGGATTTGATGTAACTGAATTACTCGTTGTACAGGCCGCTCGCCAGAGCGACCTGCTCAATCAAGGCTGCGTAGCCTTGCGCAAAGTCATTGGCTAAGCTCAATTGCTGGTCACAAAAGGCCGACATCTCTTGCCCCGACTGTTCACAAAACTGGGCTACTTGCTGTTCTTGCAAACTGAAAAATGCCAGTTGCTCAGTCGCCATTTGCAACGCCTCAACCAATGCTTGTGGTACCTCAGAAGCGGTTACTAAGCGCTCATAATAGGGTTGGCTGGCCAGTAAAAAGCCCTGGCTCCACTGTTGCTTTTCCGACCAGGAAGACTGTGCCTGTGCAGGCAGAGCAAATTGATCAGAGAAAACCTGCTCGCTGATATGATGATGCAGTGCTAAAAAAGCAAACACGATGTGCTCTTCCAGCGCCTCATCATTCAGGCTCAGCTCGCTTAACCATTGCTCTGGCTCTATCCCGTCCGGGCTACAAATTAACCCAAACAAATAGCCTTCAACAGCGCGTAGGCTCAATGCGCCAGGCCGCTGCTCAAGATAATTAGTCAGCGCAGTCTGATGCTGCGCATCGTAGTTAAACGTCATCATGATTTATAAGTTCACCGGGTAACGCCCTTCGCTGTCAGGACGACCTAAGAATTTAACCGCATCATGGACTTCTTTTGGTAAAGAGGCTTCGGGTTTGATATTACCTGCAACGCGGAACTGCATATTGGCAGCCAACGTTGCGTCAGCACGCAGGCCTAAGCGATTCTCCGGATCCACTGTGACGGCAATATCGCCAGATTTACAGCTCAGTACACCACTCATATCACCGATACTGAACCAGCCACTAAGCCCTTTGATATCAATATTGGGACTACTGATCTCACCGGTGAGCGCCTCACAGTATGGCTGGCCGGTATGGTACTCATCAATACTCAGGATCACGCGACCCTTAGCATCCACGGGCAGCGGCAGGGTAACCTGCTGCATCGCCTGTTCGACGCTAAAACGCAAAGTGGCATCATCCAGCTGCGCAGCCTGGTCCAGTAAAGACACAGAGAAATTACTACTACCAGAAATTTCATCCAGTGCTCTGGGTGAGCCAAAACGTACTTTACCCTGTAACTGACCCGTTAACAGTCCCCAGCCATTTAGCTGCCAGGTGACGTCATTCAGTTGCACATTTTCGTAACGGACTTCACTGATCCGCCCTTCCCATACCGAGCCCGATACGGCCCCAATGGCCAACGCACGAGGTAAAGAGCCCTGCGAAAGCTGCAAAACTATACTGGCTGGCATGCTAATGGCAGCAAAAACACCAAAGGCCAGCAAAAAAACCAGCACTAAACTGATGATCTTCTTCATACTTAATTCTCTAATACCAGACGGCTAACTCGAACATACCCGGGCGCATCTTCCTTACCCAGATCCAGATTAGCCACTTTAACACCATGCTGATTGGTCAGCTCGTCCAGCCAGGCAATCAACTGGTTAAACTCCACATTGTCGATATTGACGCGCAGCGCATTATCATTGGGCTGCATTTTGCTGATGACAATTTTATATTTACCACGCGTACGGTTTACCAATTGAGTCAGGTTAACATTGGCCGCAGAGGCGCGACCAGCCCCCTGGCTCTTCAGCTGGGTCACACTTTTGCCTACCCAGGAAACCAGTGCCTGCTGTTTATCGACTTCTTTTTCTGCTTTTTCAACCGCGCTATTGAGTGGACGGATGATCCCCATCACCAACACAAACACACAAAACACAACCCCGCCAAGGATCAGCAGCTTTTGCTCCTGCTCTTTAAGAGATTGCCAATAATTGATCACTTGCTGTTTCATGCTGCACCTCGAATGCGGATCTCACCAATCACGTTGTCGCCATCATTATTAAGTGCACCTTGCTGCACAGTCATGCCGCGCTGCTCCAGGATGCTTTTCACCTGTCCAAATACCTGGAAGCCGTTGGCTTTTGCCCGGATCCGCAGTTCGTTACGACGTTGGTCATAGCGCAGTGTTTCGGGTTCAAAGTCCTTCACTTCATCGAATACAGTCACAAAGTGATTGGTCAACTCAAGGAAGCCACCTTGCTGCTCGCCTGATAAACTATTCAGCTCATTCTGGATCTGTTTTTTCAACAAGTGCGGACGCACCACTTTATTCGGAAAAGCTTGCTTATAACTGGCAACAGCCTGCGCGCTTAGTTCGTCAGCCTGATTCTGCAACAAGATCAGCTGCGTTGACTTTATGCCGATAAAACAGACCAAGGCAATTGACGCGGCAATTAAGCCTGCTTGCCAATCACGCCACCACTGAGGCTGCTTTTTCTTGGCGGCAAATTTACCCTGACGTAAGTTAAAGCTTTGCTGCTCAAGTTGTTTGGCAAATAACGCCAATGGTAAGTCATACTCGCTTTCCATCGCATCGAGCGTTTTGTTCGACGCCAGTGCCTCACCCGGGCTGAAGTGTTGAATGCGTTCCTCAGGTAGCAATCCTAAGAAACCAGCCAGCCAGTCAGATTCAACGCCACTGACCTGCCACTCTGCTGAGCGGAACAACCACTGCGTGCCCAGCTCTATGGCACTGATAGAATTGTCTGACGGTGCAGGCAATAATAATGCATCAGGTAGCAAGCGCTGAACGCTGATATCAAAATCATCGAATAACGCCATCCAGGCTGCTAACCAGGCTTTATCACATAAGGCCACATCTATAGTGTGTTGCTCGTCACGCTGACCCGCTTTACCTACTGCGATAAAGGCCGAATCAATATCGCAGGCAATTTGCTCTTCCAGCATGAAAGGCAGGGCCTGCTCCAGTTTGCGATTCCACTTGGCCGGTAAATCAATCGTTTTTAACTGCACGCTAGAGGCTGGCAGCAACACGACAACCGAGCGGCTTTGTGCTTTTTCACTAAGCTCACCGAGCAGTCCGGCATGCTCCAGCTCACCGCTGGCAATGATCTGCGCGTCTTGCGCCGACCAGACTAACCAGTGAACCGGCTCTTGTTGTGAGTGACCCACACGGATCATCAATTTTTCTGACACTAAACGCCTCCAAATTTACGCGCTAGGATGCTCGCCCGACCATCTTTTATTTCGATTATTGAGGTCAGGCGAAACAAACGCTCATCGAACTGAGCCTTTGCTCGTAACTTAAAATAATTGCTTGAAATAGTAAAAATTTTATCGTTCTTTTGTTTGTCGGAAGCACCTTGATTTGCCGCTTCCGAATAAAATTCCTGTATTGAGTCAAAGCCTTTTTCAGGACGAGCCGAAATAATCGCCTCTGCGCCAGACTCGCTCAGCCCCTCCATTAACGCACTCAGCAACAACGCTTGCTCAGGCTGAATGGTATTTACATTAATCGCCAACTCAGTGCTGCCCGGGATCACGCACACATAAGGCAGTAACTTTTCCATCACCAGAGGGTTAAACCCTTTGATGATCCTCAGCTCACTGACTGAAGCAAACAAGTTATTTGCTGTCAGATAAGGCGTTCTGAGTGACATATATTCATCTTCTTCAGCACCCGAACGGAACGTAATGCTGTCATCGTCCAGCCAGTCATACACACTGTCTGCCATAGCCTCTTCGCTTTCTTCACTGGGCAAGTCTTCGATGTTTTTTAACAGCTCAAGCAGCGCTTTGTGCGCCGGGTTTGTCTCATTTCGGCCGCCGCTGTTTTGCGGTTTATTACGCAATGCATTGAGGTTTAAACAGGCCTGTAAATCCGTGATCTCACCGCTCAGGGTGCCATGATCAACCGGGTAGGGTACCTCTTCCAATGCCCAGGGCTGTCCCAGATGGACTTTGTCTGGCTCGTCTTTGCGGCTGTCGAGCAAGACCTTTTTAACCAACTCTTCCGCCCCATAGCTATACCATTTAGCTTGCTGATGGGTCTGCAGATTAGTGGCTTTTTGCACCTGTACCATCAGACTCATGGTCATTTCTGTGGCGATAGTCGCAGCCAGAGCCACAATAAACAAAACGATGACTAACGCTGCACCACGTTGAGATTTCACGCTAGCCCCTCCTTTGTCCATCATTGTCATTTCGACCGTTATTATCGTTGTTATTGTTATTGTTACTATTGCCGTTGCGATTATCGTCACCGCTACTGGCTTGTTTCACTTTACCATCGCCTGGCGTCAAAAAGATGCGCCGGATTGGCTCAGCCTCTTGTTGCTGTATCGTCACAGCAACCGCCAAAGGCAGCGCTTTAATATCCCAGCTATTCTGCCACTTCTGCTTATCATCCAGAAACTCAAATTTAAGCTCTTCAACGTTTTCCAGGATCACCTGACTGCGAGGTTCAGTACCATCGAGCTGATCAACATAAATTCGGTAAATGCGTTCCAGATTGTCGTCGACTACCCGATAACCGACAGCCTGTAATTCAGAACGAGGCAGCAGACTAATTGGATTGGTCCAGCCATCACGTACAAAAGCAATCCCATCGTACTGACTGTTCAGGTTGTAGCGACCATGAATGATATAGGTTGGGCTAAAGTCCCCCGCCTCATTACGTACTTCCCGTTTGGTCATCTGATTGAAATCTTGGTCCATCAAACGAAACATGGTTTGCAATGATTCCAGCTCTGCCACGGTTTCTTCAGATGCCTCTTTGGCTCTAAGTGTGGTGTCCAGGATCTGATGGGTGGCAGTGACCACCATGGCCAGAATAGCCAAGGCCAGTAATACCTCAATCAGGGTAAAACCGCCCTGTCGGGAGGGAATATGCGCGCGCATTATCGCTTCCCTTTTTTATAAATAAAGGTGGTCAGGTCATACACTGAGTGTTCACGCTTTTCATCGGAAAACACTTCTATCGTGACCTTCACAAAAGTGGGGTCGGCCGTTGCGAGGGTAGATTGTGACCAATACCAGGTTACTCCGCCCATTTCCTCATCGCCTTTAAGGCCATTGCGTACCGCGCCCTCTTTGGCGCCTGCACGCATCATAACAAGGCGGTTTTCGGCCACCCAGGAAGCATAAGCTTGCTGTTCCAGGGTACTGATGTGATTGATATGCTCACCCGTTGCCTGCATCGCAGCAATCCCAGCAACGGCACAGATACTGAGTGCAACCATCACCTCAAGGAGTGTAAAGCCAGCTTGTTTTGTCCTTGCTACCAGGCCATTCATGAGTCTTCCGGCTCCTTGCGTAAATTCACCGGCGCCATAAACTCGCCTTCAACAAAATACACGGGTTCACTGTCTTCCTCGAGCTCAAGGCTGAGCTGAAACGCACTGACCTCGCCAGACGACAATAATAAGACCTGGGGAATTTTCAGTTTTTTCAGTTCCAGCAGGCTCTCTTCATCGCCGCTGCCCATCAACTCACGCCAATTGGCCTGTTCAAGCATATTGTCCTGTGCCCAGGCTAAATCTTCCGTCGTGAGTACAATTTTATAATCATCTGAATACTCTACCGCCTGATAGAGTTCTTCAGCCTCAAAAGTCGTCCACTTTTCACCGTCAAAGACCAGAAATTCAAGCTTTTTCTTATCCAGGTGAAAGCCCAGCTCAATTTGATTGAGAATGGCAAACTCAGAGGCCATGTTGATCACACTATGCAGTCGGAGCGCTTCACGCTCCAATTCTTCTTCCATATCGTCAGACAGCGTATAAGTGACCAGGTTGACTGAAAAGCCAATGATCACCAGCACCATCAGGATTTCGATAAGGCTGAACCCGGTCTGACGGCCAGATTTAGGCAGGTGTGCCTGACGCACACCGGATTGAAGGTTTACTGCTGTGTGCATAAGAATTAACGGTCTTCTTCGTTGTCCCAGTTACCCAGGTCATCTTCTGTGCCTACTTCACCGTCAGGCCCCATAGAAAAGACATCGATCTTACCCATTTCACCGGGACTAACCAGCTGATACGGATTACCCCAAGGATCTTCAGGTAGCTTTGAAATGAAGCCGCCTTCCGGGAAACGCTTTGGTACAGGGTCAATAGTAGTTTGCGTCACCAAGGCTTCCAGACCTTGCTCTGTGGTTGGGTACTTTTTATTTTTAAGCTTGTACATTTTCATTGCGTCTTCAATCTGACGAATGTCCAGCATCGCTTTTTCTTTTGCTGCTTCTTCTTGTTGACCCATAATGTTAGGTGCCACGATAGACATGATCATCCCGATGATGACCAGAACCACCATTACTTCTAATAATGAAAAGCCGGATTGTTTTTTCACTTTGATTACCTCAATGCTGTTAGCGTGTAGTGCCAGACCGACACGCTGATGTTGTATATGCAATTAATTTGACTACAGACCAATTGCTTTGTTCATCGCCATGATTGGCTGTAGGATCGCCATTACGATAAACAGCACGATCACGGCCATGCTTGCAATCATGGCGGGTTCGAGCAGTTTTAACGAAACGCTGACCATACTTTCGAATTCCCTGTCCTGGTTGTTAGCAGCACGCTCTAGCATTTGCTCCAGTTCCCCGGACTTTTCACCACTTGCAATCATATGAAGCATCATGGGCGGAAATAACTTTGTTTGTGCCAATGCAGCTCGCAAGCTTGCACCTTCACTCACATGGGTTGCCGCTTCGGTCACGGCCGCTTTTATCTTCTCGTTTTCCAGTACCTGACCAGAAATTTTCATCCCTTCCAGCAAAGGTACGGAACTGGAAGACAAAATACTCAGAGTACGGGCAAAACGCGCGGTATTGATGCCACGACTAATTTTACCAATGCCTGGTAGCTGTAATAGCTTGGCGTCGTACCAAAAGCGAACCTTGGGCCGTTTAAGCGCTTGTTTGATTAAAAAGACGCTGCCGAAAATGGCGATAAGAGACACCATCCAGTAGGCCTGCACAAAATTACTGGCTGCCATAACCCATTCCGTTGTCCACGGCAGAACCTGTTTAGATTTCTCAAAGGTTTTTAGGATTTTTGGAACCACAGTACCCAGCAGAACCGACACGATAGCAATAGCAAATATCACCAGAATGGTAGGATAAACCATCGCCTGCGTGATCTGACTGCGCATATGTTGACGCTGTTCGGTATAGTCTGCCAGGCGATTTAATACTTGATCCAAATGGCCCGACTTTTCACCGGCTGCCACCATAGCCCGATACAAATTATCGAACACATGCGGGAACTCTGACATACCATCAGCCAGCGTGTAACCTTCCACCACTTTAGAACGAACTGCCATAAGCATACGTTTGAGACGCGGCTTCTCACACTGCTCTGCCACTGCCATTACGGCGGCTTCTACTGGCAAAGAGGATTGGATCAACGTCGCTAGCTGGCGGGTGATCAGGGCAATATCGGAAACCGAAGGTTTATAACCACGTGACAAACTAAAGCCACCTGAACTGGCGGACTTTTCTTTTTCCGCAGCCGGCGCCACCTCAAGTGGCATCATGGCTTTTTCACGCAGCATCTGGCGAACCTGTTTGGCAGTATCTGCCTCCAGTATGCCTTTTTTCTCTTTTCCTTTGCCGTCTAAAGCACGATACTCAAACGCAGCCATTAGCCTTCCTCACGGGTGACCCGCATCACCT
Source organism: Pseudoalteromonas ardens (assembly GCF_030125445.1). Classification (NCBI taxonomy): domain Bacteria; kingdom Pseudomonadati; phylum Pseudomonadota; class Gammaproteobacteria; order Alteromonadales; family Pseudoalteromonadaceae; genus Pseudoalteromonas; species Pseudoalteromonas ardens. The sequence goes on along the minus strand of NZ_JASJUV010000014.1, from coordinate 41,158 downwards.
CTTCCAGCGTCGTCTGGCCTTTCAGCACCCGGGCGCAGCCGTCCTGACGAATGCTCGGACTGAACGTCCGTATGTACTTCTCAACCGACTGTTCACCTTTACCGTTATGGATCAATTCACGTATGTGCTCGTCCACTATCAATAATTCATGAATACCGGTTCGGCCCTTGTAGCCGTTGAAGTTACACTCTTCACAGCCAACAGCACGATAAATGGTTGTTTGCGCACCTTTCTCGACCCCCAGTAGCTCGCACTCGCGGTCATCCGCCAAGTGGGCTTCTTTACAGTTAGGGCATAAAGTTCGTACCAGTCGCTGAGACAAGACACCCAATAAAGATGAAGAGAGCAGGAAAGGTTCAACGCCCATGTCTTCCATCCGGGTGATCGCACCCGACGCGGTGTTGGTGTGCAGTGTTGACATCACCAAGTGACCTGTCAGTGACGCCTGCACGCCTATCTGGGCAGTTTCCAAATCCCGGATCTCACCAACCATCACCACATCCGGATCCTGACGCAGTATCGCGCGCAGACCACGAGCAAAGGTCATATCCACTTTGGGGTTCACCTGAGTCTGACCAATCCCGGGGATTTCATATTCAATCGGATCTTCTACAGTCAGTATGTTGCGATCTTTGGAGTTAATCTGCGTCATACCGGCATACAAGGTGGTACTCTTACCAGAACCTGTCGGACCGGTAACCAGAATGATACCGTGTGGCTTGGCAATGATCTCAGCAAATAGCTCTCGGTTACGCTCCGTCATCCCCAAATCTTCCAGATTCAGACGCGCATTGTTCTTGTCTAACAGACGCAATACAACACGCTCACCAAAACTGGATGGCATGGTGGAAACCCGCACATCAACAGCACGACCAGCGATACGTAAACTGATCCGGCCATCCTGTGGGACACGCTTTTCAGCGATATCGAGTTTAGCCATAACCTTGATCCGGGATACCAGCAGTGAAGAGAGCTTACGATTAGGTTTAAGCACCTCTTTCAACACGCCATCCACCCGGAACCGGATCACTAACTCCTGCTCAAAGGTCTCGATATGAATATCCGAGGCCCCTTCTTTGATTGCTTCGCTCAGCATGGCGTTGATCAGTTTGATGATCGGTGCATCGTCATCGGCAGCAAGCAAGTCTTCGGTTTGCGGCATTTCTTCAGCAAGCGAGAAGAGGTCAACTTCGTTGCCTATGTCTTCCATCATCTGCTGTGTTTCAGAGCTGTCTCGCTGATACGATGCTTCCAGTAGCAACTCAAACTTGTCGTCATCCAACTGCTCAAGGGTAAACCCAGCCTGAGCAATACGACGTACTTCAAGCAATGCATCCAGCGAGGGCTGACCTTTGTAGTAAACTTTCAGTCCTTCCGGTTGCTGACTTAACAGCAAGCTTTGGCGTCTGGCATAGGCAAAGGGCAGGCGCACATGCGACCCGGCCTCTGTATCCATTGAATCATCCAGCGGCAACGCTGTTTCATCATGACCTTCAATGAGTTCCTGTATTGCCTCAGTCATTGTTCTTCTCGTTTTGCTCGTTCAGAAACTCTTCATACGTGGGTGGCAATACCATGGCATCATCCCACTGTGGCAGGATAGGTGCGTCTTGCAGCGGCATCAGGTCAATACCATCTTCACGCTGCTTAGTCTGCTCACCGCGGATAAACTTATATTTAGCATGGCTCAGCTCGTTCATGCTGCGGCTGTCACGAACAATCGTCGGACGAATAAATACCAACAGATTACGCTTACGTTTAGTCGTGTTCGTTGACTTGAACAAGTGCCCCAAGAATGGGATATCACCCAACAGAGGTACTTTAGAGACACTTTCCTGAACATCTTCGTCAATCAGACCACCCAGGATAACCATGCCGCCATCATCCGCGATGACGGTTGTGTTGATAGCACGTTTATTCACTGAGATATCAACCGCGGTTGCACCGCTGACGCTGGAAACTTCCTGCTCAATGGTTAGCTGTACTGCGGTGCCATCATTAATTTGTGGCGTGACTTTCAATTTAACACCCACTTCCTGACGGTCTACGGTCTGGAACGGGTTAGAGTTGTTTTCACTGGCCGTTGAGCCTGTGATGATAGGCACTTCCTGACCGACAATCATAGACGCTTCTTCGTTGTCCATGGTCGTGATTGATGGTGTAGCCAGAATATTTGAGTTGGTATCGGTTGATACGGCCTGGATGATCGCACCCCAGTCGTTTTTCACCACACCCATTGCCAAACCATTGATGCCGCCCAGCAAAGAGCCCAGCGCACCTAAATCACCTTCAACGGTTTCGTTGTATTCGGTTATCTTGGTCGGATCTTCTGTACCTGCCTGAGTACGAACAACCGTCTTATCACGCGCCTGTTCAGCCGCCACAGCCAATGAGCCAACCGGTACTGTTGTGCCGTTATTGAACTGCAACATACCACCTTTTTCGGTGATCCATTGCAGACCAAAGTTGATACCATCACCTTCTTGTACTTCTACAACAATGGCCTCAACCAGTACCTGAGCACGACGGACGTCAAGTTTTTCGATGACACTGGCCAGCGAACGCATAGTGTCCGGTTGTGCGGTGATAACCAATGAGTTTGAATCTTCGTGCGCCTCAATGCTGGTTTCGTTCTTGTTACTGCGGGTACGGGTCTTACTTCCCCCCTGCGCTTCTTCCTGCAGGGTTTTACTCACCCCTTGCAGTACTTTAACCAGCTCCTCGGCTTTTGCGTAATCAAGATAGAATACCTGCGTATTACCTTGGTTTTGCAATTCTTCATCCAGGCGTTTAATCAATTCAATGGCACGGGTACGCGCTTGTACTTCACCACTGACCACCACGCTGTTGGTTCGGTTGTCCGAAACAATTTTCGGGATCAGGAATTCAGGAACCTGATTCTTACCGCCGTCTTTGTATATTTTCTCTACCACCTGAACCACGTCGTCAGCCGTGGCATGTTGCAGACGAACAATGTCAACGCGCTGATCACCCGCCTGGTCAACCGACTTGATGATATTAACCAAGCGATTCACCGACGCAGCATGACCCGTCAACATCATCACGTTGGCGGAGTTGAAGTTAGTCACATGACCGCCATCTTTTTGGTCACTGAACTGACGGATCAATGGGCCCAGTTCTTGTACGCTAACGTTTTTAACTTCCACAACCCGGGTGATCATCACATCCCCGTTATTGTCGTTGCTATCGCCGACCAGAGGTACATTGGCTTTTTTACCATCCGAGCTGCGCACGACTTTCAGTACCCCAGTTTCCATTTCAACGACCGCATAGCCATAGACTTCCAGTACGTTAAGGAAAAACTGATAGTAAAGTGCCTCATCCATCAGCTCATAGCTGCGAACATTAATGTTGCCCCGTACATTTGGGTCAATAATGATGGTTTTGTTGAGATTCTTACTGATGATATTAATGAACTCGTTAATATCAGTGCCTTTAAAGTTGGCCGCATACTCAACCGCAGAAACAGACAATGACAATCCAGCCGCAAATAACAGAGCTGCATACTTAGCTAACCCTTTTTTGATTTTTGTGAGGTGTAGCTTTCTACCCATGATTTTTATAACTCCAAAATTATTGTCTTTACAGGCTAAATTGCACATCGACAGTCTGGCCGTCACGTTCAATCGTGATATTGGCGTCAGTGCTATTTCTCAGCTCGTTCATTGCTGACATAGCCTGTTTCATATCCGTGAGTTGGAAGCCATTAATAGCAATGGCGAGATCGTTATTTTTAAGCCCCATTTTTTTAAACAGTTCGGGGTCTTTGCCTGGACGCAAGCGATAACCAACCAGTTGGCCATTGCGTCGTTCAGGCGAAATACGAATGTAGTCAAACAATTTACCCGGCTCAGCCAGCAATTCGTCACGACGTTGCTTCAGCTCCTCACGGGTTTGATTACTGACTCTATTTGGTTTTGCGGTGGTACGACGTGGCTGTACAGGTGTCGCAACCTGACGGCTGAACTCGATGCCATCAAGCATCAAAGTTTCAAACCGACCACTCACATCCAGGATCACCCTGTCTGGCAGAACTTGAGCCAGCTTGGCACGGGTACCCTTAACGGCATCCTGGACTACGTAGGTTTCCTGGCGCCCCTGAGATTCAATAATAGCCAGCCCGGCAGCATCATCCTGGCTGACTGCAACAATACCAGTCAGGCGCACATTCAGCTGCGTTTCGGGTGCATCAGAAATCACCGGTTTAGGCGCTTCAACCACAGGCTTTTCATTGGCTTTGCCAAATACGTTGTGGCCAAGAATGGAACGACTGCTGACCGCCGCCGAGTTCTGCGCATAAATTTGAGACTGGGTAGGTAAAGGCTGGGTCTGTGGTACTGGCCAAAGCAGCCAAAATAACTTAGCAAAAAGAAACGCGATATACACAACAGCCAAATACACCACCAGGCGGCTAAGCTTCGCGTGGGGTAAGTTATGTAGTAATTTTTGCAACTGTTGTAGCTGTAATTCCATATGTCATATTCTTATTCTGTTGAGCGCCTCAGTGTACCGCCTCGAATTCGATTCAACAAGCACGCGTATATGAAACTTTAAAGTAAATAGGTACAACTTAGAATACCTAACTGAACACAGCATTAACAGTGCCTGTGGCTGAGATGTAACCACATCAGAGCGTGTTCAGATGCTTTTTTTGCCTCATCAAATGTGTTAAATTTCACCGATTAAATTAGCTTTGGGCATTAGTTAACGAATTGTGACAAAAGTCAATCAAGAAAACAACCTAAGCGAAGTGAAAGTACGCCTGGACAAGTGGCTCTGGGCGGCACGCTTTTATAAAACCCGTACCATCGCCCGCGAGATGATCCAAGGTGGCAAGGTACACTACAATGGCCAACGCTGTAAACCCAGCCGAATGGTTGAGGCTGGCGCAGTGATCAAACTGGCACAAGGTTTTGATGAGAAAGAAGTCACCGTGCTGCAAGTGATGGAAAAGCGCCAAAGCGCCCCCATTGCCCAGACCCTCTATGAAGAGTCGGCAGCCAGCCTTGAAAAACGGGCACAAAATGCCATTGCGCGCAAAAACAACAGCTTTTTTGCACCGCGCCCTGAGCATAAACCAGATAAAAAGCAGCGTCGCGAACTGCTCAAACTGAAATCTAGCTAGGATCCAAATTGATGCAACAAGATTTACTTCATCGATATATTTTCGATCAACTCGATGTACGTGGCGAACTCGTACAAATTGAACAAACCTTTAATGACATTATCAGTGGCCATGACTACCCGAAGGAAGTGCAAACTTTATTGGGTGAGCTATTGCTTGCATCCAGCCTATTGACGGCCACTTTAAAGTTTGAAGGCGACATCACTGTACAATTACAAGGTGATGGACCAGTTAAGTACGCGGCCATCAACGGTGATCATAAGCAAAATATGCGCGGTATCGCCCGCCTGCAAGGTGAAATCACTGGTGGCAGTATTCAGGATTTGATGGGTAAAGGCTACATGGTGATCACCATCACCCCCAATAAGGGCGAACGCTATCAAGGGGTTGTTCCACTGAACGGGGAGACCTTAGCATCCTGTCTGGAAGACTATTTTATCCAATCTGAACAACTCAAGACCCGCTTGTGGTTCGCCACCGATGTTAATGGTGAGCGTGCTAAAGCAGCCGGATTGTTTTTACAGGTACTGCCAGTAGACAAAACCAAGTCAGAAGAAGATTTTGCGCATTTAGAAGCACTGAGCAATACCATTAAAGATGAGGAATTGCTTACGCTGGACGCACAAACGGTCCTGACACGTTTATATCACGAAGATAACCCGCAGCTGTTCGAACCCCAGGAGATTAACTTCGTCTGCGGTTGTAGCCGTGACAAAACCATCAGTGCACTGGCCAACATCGGCCAGGAGGCACTGTTAGAGGATATCCAGAAGCAAGGTGAGATCAATATCAGCTGTCATTACTGCTTAAAAAACTACCGATTTGAAGAACAAGATATCAAGGCAATTTTTAATTAGCCGCGGTATTTTTAACATCTTGGAGACAAGCCGCCATTTTGGCGGCTTTTTTGTCGCCAAAAATTGATACCGGTGTCATTTTAAGGTCACATTTTATGACACCGGTATCATTGAAATTATTCGATTTTTTTGACAAATTTATGGCGTTTTACCCGGTTTCAGGGCTCGAATATCTGAATTTCATCTGTTACTATGATTTCAGCTTTTGGTGAAACTTCTCCAGAGCTATCCCGTTCAATTCTCACATTTAGGTATAAACATGACTTCTAGCGCTACTCGTTTTGTCGATTTAACTGCAGCTGAACTTGTCGAACACGCCATCCGCCGTGGTGAAGGGACTTTGGCCGCAAATGGAGCTTTTGTAGCAAAAACTGGCCGCCGCACAGGGCGTTCACCTAACGACCGTTTTATCGTTAAAGAGCCAAGCACAGAAAACGACATCCAATGGGGTAACGTTAACCGCCCATTCGATGCGGACAAATTCAACGCGCTGTGGGCCCGTGTAGAAGCACACGTGAACAGCAATGACCACTTCGTCTCTCACCTTGAAGTGGGTTCAGATCCTGAGCACTATTTGCCCGTTGTTGTAACAACAGAAACAGCTTGGCACCATATTTTTGCCAAAAACATGTTTATCGAGCCTGAAAAATACAATGCAGCTGATTTACCCCAATGGCAGGTAATGAATGTACCTTCTTTCGTTTGCGACCCAGAGCGCGATGGCACGAACAGTGACGGTACAGTGATTATCAACTTTGCAGAGCGCAAAGTGCTTATCGCAGGTATGCATTACGCCGGTGAAATGAAAAAGTCTATGTTCTCAGTACAAAACTTCCTGTTACCAGCGAAGGGCGTACTGCCAATGCACTGTAGTGCGAACGTAGGCGAAGCAGGCGACACCACCTTATTCTTTGGTTTGTCTGGCACAGGTAAAACGACCTTGTCGGCAGATCCTAAACGCTTCCTGATTGGTGATGACGAGCATGGCTGGGCACCTGGCAGTGTTTTCAACATCGAAGGCGGTTGTTACGCAAAATGTATTGACCTGTCTCAAAAGAATGAACCTGTTATCTGGAATGCTATCAAATTCGGTACAATCCTTGAAAACGTAGTACTAGACGAAGATCGTGTACCTGATTTCAATGATACCAGCCTGACACAAAATACTCGTGCAGCTTACCCGCTTGAGCATGTTGAAAAGCGTAAAGTAGAGAACCGCGCAGGCGAACCTCGCGCAGTGGTTTTCCTGACTTGTGACGTCAGTGGTGTACTACCACCAGTGTCTATTCTTTCGGAAGAAGCCGCGGCTTATCACTTCCTAAGTGGTTACACGGCGAAAGTCGGCTCTACAGAAATTGGTTCTACATCAGACATCGAATCAACTTTCTCGACTTGTTTCGGCGCACCTTTCTTCCCACGCCCGGCAGGTGTTTATGCAGAGCTTCTAATGAAGCGTGTACGTGAATTCAATTCAAAAGTTTACCTGGTTAACACTGGATGGACTGGCGGCCCTTACGGCATTGGTAAGCGTTTCGATATCCCAACCACACGCGCTGTGATTGACGCAATCGTTAACGACACCCTGGAAGGCGTAGAAACACAACACATTGACGCGCTAAATCTGGACGTACCGGTTGCTGTACCGGGCGTAGACAGCAAGCTGCTTAACCCAATCAATACTTGGGAAGACAAAGCGAAATATGCTGAGTATGCGTCTAAACTGGCTGCAGACTTCGAAGTGAACTTCGCAAAATACGATGTCTCTGACGCCATCAAATCAGCAGGTCCACGCGGCTAAGCTGGTTTAGAAGCAAATTCCTTTATCAAAAGCGCCCCTCGTTGGGCGTTTTTTTATGCCTGATAGCCCCCTTCTCTGGTACGCACCGTTTGGAGCAATACCAATTTGCTTCATTAAGTGTTCTATTTTGAGGCGCGAAAATAGGGGCGATAACACTGCTCCCGCGTCCTGCTATCTCTGAGGTACCTACATCCATATAGGCGAGGCAAAAATTTGCGAACTTAAACCTTAGGAAAAGGTTCTAAATGAGCAATTTTTAACATCGTTAGCGTCATATTTGCGCCTTTAAATAGAACAGGTACTAACTGAAATGGGTATAAAGTTATCGGGAGTACTTTATCTGTTTCCAGGCTGTTGAAAGCAACTGACCCAATGTGATTGGGATCACAGTGAGTAACGCCACCCCCTTATCGAAATCGGGATTCAGCGCGCAGTAATGGGCGATTTCGGGTTTATTGCTGGTTTTAAACTGGGCCACTTCCAGCGCCGAATAACGCGTTTTTCTCCCCACCACTTTCAGACACGGCAAACCATTCACCTCAGATACTAACCCAGCCGGGTTTAACGCTACATAAAGCTGGGATTCAACAACAGAGCCTGTCGCCGTTGGATATACAGTAGCAATATTCTTCGCCATCGCCCGGAACATGGCCGGACTGAGCATAGTGTCTGCATATAACAAAGTGCGCCAGGGCCGGCGCAGATAAGCCTTGGTCACTTCAAGGATAGAAAATGAAAAGGTATTATTCTTACCCCGGAACTGCGGTAAAAAACCAGCCGACGCCCCGATGACACAAAATGCCTTATGGCTGTCGTCAAAAGTCAGCAAACAGTACCCCGTCAGCTCTGCTGAGTCAGAGTAATAAAGTCTTAGCCGGCGATGTGTAGGCCCACTTTGCTCAAAGTAATAAGCAAAATATGCTTCAGGGTCAATCCCCTCAAAACACAAGCCAATAATAGACAACAACTGGGCTCTCTCTCCTGTGCTCAGACACCCAGCCTCGTACGATAAGTCGCGCTTATTCACTGGGCTTTGACGCTTCAGGTGCGGCTGTCAGGGGGACAAATTTTTTCGCAACTGGCAACATCACCTCCGCGCTCAGGCCTCCCTCCTTGCGGTTACGTAAACGTACTTTACCGCCATGGGTAGAAACGATGCGTTTGATGATCGCCAGGCCCAGCCCACTGCCTTCACTACCACGGGCCAGATCGCCCTGTTTAAAAGGTTCAAATAGCGTTTCCAGCTCTTCTTCAGGGATCCCAGGTCCCCTGTCTTTAACCTTAATAAACACCGCTTTGTGACGAGCACTAAACTCTGTCACAACCTCAATCTGGTCGTCTGAATAACGGATGGCATTCTCTATCATGTTGGTCACCACCCGCTTTAATGCCACATGGTTCATCATCACCGCGGGAACATTTGCCGCTGTAGCCAACACAATTTCGCGCTGATGCTGTTGTTCTGCATGCACCACTTCCTCAACGACAGCATTGACATCATCCAACACCATTTCTCCACTATTATGGTGCCTGAGATACTCAATAAACTGATCGATAATGGCATTCATATCTTCAATATCATCGATAATGCCGTCTTTCAGGTAGGCTTCTTCGTCCGACATCATTTCTGTTGCCAGTCGGATCCGGGTCAAGGGCGTTCTTAAATCGTGAGATACCCCGGCCATCAATAGACGCCGATCGTTCTCCAGCTCAGCGATCCCTTTGGACATTTTATTAAAAGCTCTGGTGACTTCGATGACCTCCGTAGAGCCATGCTCAACCAGACGAGTAGAAAAGTCCCCCACCCCAACCCGGCTGGCTGCAATCTGCAAAGCCTTGAGCGGCCGGTTCAGGTGCCGGGCAAACAGCCAACCGCCCAGTACGCTTAAAAAGCCGATACTGGAGAGATAAAATACCAGAAACTCCATTTTGGTTTCAGAGAAGCCGGTGAGTGGTACCCGAACCCAATAACCAGGTGCCTGAGGCGCTTCTACCCAGTAAACAACAGGGTCGCCCTGACTGATCCGTACCCGAGCGGAGCCGTTGAGTTGCTCAGACATGCTGCGTGACAATAAAGTGTATTCTTTTGCCTCACCTAGCCCATTGCGATAAGCCTCACGCTGACTCATCACTTCAATGCCTGTGATCTCAAAAAACTTTTTCGATAAAGCCGAGTCGATCTCAACCCCTTCTTCCCAGTCTATAAAAACGGTTTTAACCTGCTTGGCAAGCATCAAATTGACCTGCTCAAAGGTTGGCTTGAACACGTACAGTGTGACTGTGATATAGGAGACGATCTGGTTGATCAATAGCAGCGCACCAACAAAAAACACCGTTTGTCCAAATGCGCTGCGTGGCAGGATACTCATTTACTTTTCGCCATCAGGCACGAAAACATAACCCAGCCCCCAAACAGTCTGGATATAGCGGGGATTAGAGGCATCCTCTTCTATCATTCTGCGTAACCGTGAGACCTGCACATCAATGCTGCGCTCCAATGCACTGTAATCTCTGCCTCGGGCCAGATTCATGAGTTTGTCACGGCTCAATGGCTCTCTGGGATGACTCACCAACGCCTTCAAAACCGCAAATTCACCGCTGGTGAGCGCAATGGTTTGATCATCTTTTTGCATTTCCCGGGTTGCCAGATTGAGCTTAAAGGCACCAAATTCGACTTCATTTTCTTCAACTGCAGGAGCGCCCGGCACTTCCTTAGCACGACGACGCAGCACCGCTTTGATCCGGGCGAGCAATTCACGCGGGTTGAAAGGCTTAGGTAAATAATCATCCGCCCCCAGCTCTAACCCGATAATGCGGTCCACTTCATCCCCTTTCGCCGTTAACATAACAATGGGGATTTCGTTTTCTTTTTGTCTGAGACGACGGCAGATAGACAAACCATCTTCACCAGGTAACATCAAATCCAATACCATCAGATGAAAGTTTTCACGCTCCAGCAATCTGTCCATTTGCTCAGAATTGGCAGCACTGCGAACGATAAACCCCTGCTCGACCAGATATCGCTCCAGCAGGCTGCGCAAACGCATATCATCGTCAACGACTAACACTTTGGTGGTTTCATTCCCCATTGGCATTCTTCTTATTTTTTCTTTAGTTGACCCTAAATATAATTGAAATTAATACGCTTAGACACCATTAACAGTGAATAAGATTGTTACCGAACGTTACAAGTGTCAGCCTGATATAGCTTTACTTTACCAGGCTCCAGTTGAGCCAGCTAAGATTGGTATCGGACCGGATACGAATTACACTAGACATATGTAGTTGTTCTGCCAAAGTAAGCAACAAAATGAAAACCAACCTAATTACACCTGAAGGCTACCGCAAGCTGCAACAGGAACACGATCACCTGTGGTTTGAGAAGCGCCCGGAAGTGACCAAAATCGTTAACTGGGCAGCAAGTTTGGGCGATCGCTCAGAAAACGCCGACTATACTTTTAACAAGCGCCTGTTACGACAAATAGACCGTCGAGTACGCTACCTGCGTAAACGCTTGCCCGATTTAAAAATTGTTGAGTATTCTCCACAACAGCAGGGCAAAGTCTATTTTGGTGCTTGGGTCGAAATAGAAAACGATGACGGCGAAGTAAAGCGCTTTCGCATCGTCGGGCCTGACGAAATCTATGAACGGAATGATTATATCTCCATCGATTCCCCCATGGCGCGCGCGTTACTTGGGAAAGCCGTCGACGAAGAATACAGTGTAAAAACCCCGCAAGGTGAAATGCTTTGGTATGTCAATAAGATCGACTACACGGCCTGAACACTTCCGTTTCAGATATGATATGATGACCGCAAACGCAGGCCGAGAAAGAGGCCTAGCCAATTGAACTATATAAGGATTTTGCATGAGCAATATCTCAGCCCGTTTAGCTGCTGAGCTAAACGCATCACAACAGCAAGTGGATGCTGCTACCGCACTACTGGATGAAGGTGCGACTGTTCCGTTTATTGCCCGTTACCGTAAAGAAGTCACAGGCGGCCTGGACGACACTCAGCTACGATTGCTCGAACAGCGCCTCGGTTATCTGCGGGAACTGGAGGAACGCCGGGCTTTTATCATCAAAACCATTGATGAGCAGGGCAAGCTCACCGACCAATTAGCCTCAGAGCTAAACCAGGTTCAGAGTAAAACCGAACTGGAAGATTTATACCTCCCCTACAAACCCAAACGTCGTACCAAAGGTCAGATAGCCATTGAGGCCGGGCTTGAGCCGCTGGCCGATCTGCTATTCACGGATCCGGATCAGACACCAGAGCAGGCTGCCGAAACCTATATCAATGCCGAACAGGGTATTGCAGACAGTAAAGCGGCACTCGACGGGGCCAAGTTTATTCTGATGGAACGCTTTGCCGAGGATGCCAAACTCCTCAGCAAATTCAGAAACCAGTTAAAACAGCATGGTTATTTACAGAGCCGTGTTGTGCCGGGACAGGAAGACACGGGTAGCAAATACCGCGATTATTTTGAGCACGATGAAAAGCTCGCCGGAGTTCCTTCTCACCGTGCCCTTGCAATGCTTAGAGCTCGCAATGAAGGTATTTTGCAGCTGTCTATCAATCCGGAGCCACAAGCAGAAGACCCACAACAGTACTGTGCGCAAATGATAGCTGACCATTATAGCCTGGAAGTCTCGGGCCGCGCGGCCAGTAACTGGCTCATGACTGTGGTACAGTGGGCGTGGAAAATCAAACTCGCCACCCACCTTGAAAATGAAATGTTGGGCGCCACCCGAGAATTTGCCGAGCAAGGCGCTATTGATGTCTTTGCCAAAAACCTAAAAGATTTGCTGATGGCAGCCCCGGCAGGCCCACGCGTGACCATGGGGATCGATCCCGGTTTAAGAACCGGGTGTAAGGTCGCCATTGTCGACAAGACAGGAAAGTTACTGGCAACCACCACCATTTACCCCCACGCACCGCAAAACCACTGGGATAAGTCACTGCGTACACTGGAGCAGCAATGTCGTCAGCATAAGGTTGAACTGATTGCGATCGGTAATGGCACGGCGTCTCGCGAAACCGATAAACTGGCAGCCGAACTGCTAAAAGCAGCCAGTGAGCTAAAACTGACCAAAGTGATGGTCAGTGAAGCCGGTGCCTCGGTTTACTCTGCTTCTGAGTTTGCCGCCAATGAGTTCCCGGATCTCGACGTATCATTGCGTGGTGCCGTCTCCATTGCCCGCCGACTGCAAGATCCGCTGGCTGAGCTGGTTAAAATCGAACCTAAATCCATTGGTGTAGGCCAATATCAGCATGATGTGTCACAAAGCCAGCTGGGTCAGACACTGACGACCGTAGTGGAAGACTGCGTAAACTCAGTGGGTGTCGATGTTAATACCGCGTCTGTGCCTTTATTGACACGCGTATCTGGCTTAAATAAAACCCTGGCCACCAACATCGTTAAGTTCCGTGATAGCAATGGCTCATTCAGCAGCCGCAAACAGCTAAAACAAGTTGAGCGTCTGGGCCCTAAGGCCTTTGAGCAGGCCGCTGGATTCTTGCGTATTGCTAATGGTGACGATCCGCTGGATGCCTCAGCGGTTCACCCGGAAGCTTACCCGGTCGTCAAAAAGATCTGTGGCAGCAAGGCACTTGATGTCACTGCACTGATCGGCAACAGCGATGTGCTGAGCAAACTGGATCCAGCCGAGTATGTCGACGATAAGTTTGGCGTACCAACCATCACGGATATTCTGGGTGAGCTGGACAAACCGGGCCGTGACCCGCGTCCTGAGTTTAAAACAGCCCAATTTAAAGCGGGCGTTGAGACTATTGCTGACCTGAAAGTCGGCATGACCCTTGAGGGTGTCGTCTCAAACGTTGCGAACTTCGGTGCCTTTGTTGACGTTGGCGTACATCAGGATGGCCTGGTGCATATTTCTGCACTCACGGACAAGTTCATTTCCGATCCTCGTGAAGTGGTTAAGGCCGGTGACATTGTTAAAGTGAAAGTCATCGAAGTGGACGTTGCCCGTAAACGGATCAGTTTTACCATGCGACTAAACGATGAGATCCCAGCAAGTACCGGGCAGAAGCAGAGTAAGCCTGCTTCGCAAAAACCTGGCGGCAAGTCTCAGCGACCGGCACAGCGTAAAGAACCTCGCCGTGATAATCGACGTGACAACAGCAACGCAGCTATGGGCAATGCCTTTGCAGAAGCCTTTGCAAAGCTGAAAAAGTAACGGCTGATACCACAACGACAGAGGCCCGCAATTGCGGGCCTCTGTCGTTTAATACAAAGTAGTTTTATCGATTCGAGAGGTTAAATCACCACGGATAACTGCGATGCCCCTTTGGGCCTGGCAACGTCCCCATAAAATCCTTCGATCCTCAGTGCGCGTGAAGCAATTTCCGGATCCCGTTCAATGGGCAATGCCACAGCAAACGGATCTACTTCTTCTTCTAAGCGGGCAGACTCAGGTTGTTGCTCACTGATCTCATCTTCGTTAAGACGACGGGTTTGGTAACCCACAACACGATTGCTGCTGTCGTCTTCATCCTCATCGCCACTGATAGATTGTTTGGCAAGATCCGCCTGTGCCTGAGCAATTTTGGCTGTCGCATCTGCTGCGATGGCTCTGTCAGCACCCGACGGCTCTGCCGGTGCCAGCGCCGCAGCACGCACTGTTTGCATTTTATCAATGGTTTCGCGTGGATCCCCAGTGGGTGCCACGTCTATCATCACCTGGCCGCCAACCGCATAATTATTGCCATCCGGACCACGCTGATATTCATAAGTTGGTGACCCAGCGTACTGCCCCCCCACTCTGGCGTGGGCTTCTTCATGCAGACGCACTTCGCGATCTCTGTCTTTCAGTTCCTGAATCTGTGCCTGCTCTACCTCCAGCTCTGCCTGCTCTCGGTCACTCAGTTCTTGCGAGTCTTGTTGATCCTGTTGTTCCCCCTGACTGTTTTGTCCGCCTTCCTCACGCTCCTCAATGGTTTTGCCATCTTTAAGCTGACCTGTGCTGTCATACAAGCCTGAATCATCCGCAGACAAAGGTTTTTGCTTGTCGCCATCTGAGAGGGGTTTGTTTTCAGTAAACGCAGGGGAGACCGGCGCAGGTTTTGGAATTACCTCGCGGAGCTGATTGTCACGTTGCGCCGTCTCAGTATAGACGTTCGCCGTGTTTAAGTTCATCGCCGGGGGTGGCGTTACTATGTTCATTACGCTTTAATATCAATTAAGGTACCCAGGACTTCGTCAGCTGTGCGGATCGTCTGTGCATTGGCTTTAGCATTAAATTCTGCCACTTTGAGGTCTACGACCGCCTCGTCCAACCTTGGTGGTTGACCCACAGGTGCCGTCACGCCTTCATTGCTGGATGCGCCCTGAAGTTGTCGTTGCTGTGCGACCTGCTGCTCGCTTTGCTGGTCCAGTGTCGCCTTGTTGATGTCGGCTGCTGCCTGCTCGGCACTTTGGCGGGCAAGCTCAAACCCCTGAACACCTGCATTTAGGATGTCACTGACTGCCATATATCGCCCCACAGTTAGAAAATCTCACCTTAATTATTGCTCAATTTATAAACGAAATAAAGTCTAGGCGGCAAAAAATTGCCGCTTTTTTCATTGTGGGAAACTAAAGAATTGATTTTAAATGAGTAACAAACTCATCTTTATGTGAGATAAATGGGGCATGCGATGCTTTGGGTAAAATAAACGCTTTGAAATGTGGGTTGAGCGCACTCATACGTTCAATCACATCACCGGGCACCAGTGCATCGAGTCGGCCAAAGAGGCCAAACACGGGCTGCGTAAGCTCACGAAAATAGGCTCGGTAGTCACACCGGTTCAACGCATCAAGGCCCAAACTTAATGCCTCTGGATGTGGCGCAGGCAGTTGCGCCAATAACTGGCGTAATTGTTTAATATCATCACGGGCATGCTCACTGCCCATCGCCTGAATAGCCAAAAAACGTTCTATGGTTTTAGCGCTGTCGTCAGCCAACGCCTGCTTAAACCCCGCCAGCACTTTAGGCTTGATCCCCGGCCAGTCTGGCTGCTCCACAAAGCATGGATTGGAAGCGACCATTACCACTTTAGCTACCTTAGCTGGGTATCGATGCGCCAGATTAAGCGCCACCAGCCCGCCCAGTGACCAGCCAATCAACACCGAACCATCGGCAAGCTCTGTCGCAATCTCATCTGCAATGTCGTCAAGAGATTTGCAGTGTTCAGGAAATTCAGCTCCGCCAAACCCCGCTAAATTTATTGCCCGCACGGGTAAAGGCTGTACTTGCTGAAGCTGCTCAATGCTCAGTTGCCATACCTGTTTATTCATACCCCAACCGTGCAATAGGACAATCTCGCTTTGCATTCATTCACTTCCTCAACCAAACTTGTGGCTATGATAGCGATTCAAGGATGGAAAGCAATGTCATTAGCCCGCGCACTCACACACACGCTGTTTCCCTGCTACTGCCCCTGTTGCCACTGCCCGGTTGACGCTCAAGGGATATGTGCACCCTGCCTGAGTGCACTGCCACTATTTGCCCCTGACCAGGGTAACCTGCTATTGCGTGCGGATATTCAGGCACAGTTTAATTTACCCTGCTGCGATGGTCTGATTGCGTGTGGTTGGTACAGAGGCATGCTGAAACGCTGGCTATGCGAACTCAAGCTACGTCAACGAAGTCATGCAGCTTGCTTATTGCGTCAGGTCATTGCGCATCAGTGGCAATGCTACTGTGCCGAAAAAATAATCGATGTGGATGCGGCTATTCTCATTCCGTTACCCAGACACAGGTTGATCACTCGAGGTTTTAATCAGGTAATGCAAACCTGGGGCCGCGTGATCGAAACCCAGCTCACCATCTTGCCCGTCTTATCAAAACGTATGACACCCGCACAACAGTCGCTAAATCGCCGTGCACGATTGAAAAATCAAGCACAGGCTTTCAGGTTAGAGGGGGATTTAACAGGTCGCCAGATACTGCTGGTTGATGATGTGATCACCACAGGCGCTACCATAAATGCTGCTGCCCAGCTCTGTCGGCGTGCTGGCGCCGCTCAGATCTGGGCTTGTGCAACCTGCCTCACACCGTATTAATGAATCGCCTGTGAGAAAAATAGCGCATTATTAAACAGCCGACTGCTACCATACCAGAAACCGCGAAATACCGGGTTATCCGTCATCGCGACAGCCACGCCCTGGCCATAGGTATCTGCCATCAATGCCGCCGACTGCGCTATCTGCGATACATTTCGTTCATCAGCATAGCCTGCCAGTAGAGGTTGTTGCTGATACACGGCCACATCCAAAAACGGTTCTTCACTGGCCTGAAGCACCCAGGCACTGTTTTTAAATACAGGTAAGCTACTGTTCTCAAAACCAAATGCCAGTGGATGTGAGAGATCCAACTGCGTGCCAAAAATAGCCCCCGCGATCCGTTGCTGTGCAGCCAGTTGCTCTTTATCCTTAAAACGCATCCCCTGAGTATCAAAAGACGCTCGTAAATCTTTGTTGCTGATGACCTCAGCATTTAGCAACTGGTGCTCAATCAACCATTGTGCGCCGCGCTTATGACCCCAGATAACCCCGCCTTTGTGGACCCAACTGATAATCGCGGCCTGCGCTTTCTTGCTCATTGCTGAATAACGCCCATCCGCCAGCACAATATGACTGTAACGACTTAAGTCCGCACGTCCAAGTCGGTCTATTTCTATCACGCTGGGTGCAATTCCGACATGCCTGTCAAGATGATACCAAAGCTCACCGACTTCGTATTGACTGGTCCCCTGACCACCAACCAGCAAGACTTCGGGTTTGTGCAGTGGCATCATCCGCCGAGAGCCTAAATCAATGCCCTGTGGCGTCAGGCCTGAGCGAATCGCCATGACCTTAATACCAAGCGCATTGGCTTGCTCTGACAGGATACGTCGCCAGTTTTCCTGATTTTGCAACCCCGCCGGGATCACTACAGTACCGGCATCAAACTTATGTTCGCTCTGAGTCAACTTAGCGGTAAAGGGCTGCAGTGCTACTCGCGCCTCCAGACCCTCTGTCAGCAACCGGTTAAGTAACTTAGGTGCAAGGTAATGCTGCCAGGAGAAAGCGTAAGCATACGCCTCTGTCAGGGGCGTCTTTGCACCCATGCCATCGTTTTGTGCCTTTGATTCAGTGACCTTCAATCCCCAGCTGCTGGTTACCCTGGCAAAATCCAAATCATAGGCATAAGGTAACGTCCACCCTGACACATCATAAAAGGTATTGTCTTTAAATTGGGTTTGCTCACTAAACATGGCCTTGACCAAACGGACTTGCGGCTGTGCCAGAGGAATATACAGATCGCCCGCCTTAAATTGCTGATCTTTAATTTTCAACGCCTTTTCCAACTGCTGCACTTGCACCTGGTGCTGGCTGAGTAGCTCAGTAAACTGGCTGAATCGATACGGGTCCTGACCTGCCGATACCACATACCCCAGAAAATCTTGCTGCTTGGCTTCTTTTTGCGCACTTTGATAAAAGTGCTGCTGATAGTCGAGTAAATCCTGACGGTGAGCGGCTGTACCGCGTAACGTAGAGAGTGAAGTAATGAGCTGATTTTTAATAGTTTGTGGAAAGGTCAGCAAGCCGTTAATGGTTTCCTGTGCATGACCACGGCTGCTAGCCTGCTCAAATAATATCCCCACCGCGCCGTTAATGTCCGGGTAAGTTGAGCCTTTGCCATAGTAAAAGTCGTCAAAACTCTCCTGAGTAAAATATAACTGCCCAGCCTGATCCAGCGCATCGGCGTGAAACTGGCCAATGGCCGCCGTTAAACTCTGGTTGCGCTCAGGCGTCAAAGGATGCGTGCGTGAGGGGATCCCAGGCTGGAAAAAATAGCTCGAATTAGGACCCATCTCGTGAAAATCGGCCAGCACATTGGGTTTCCAGTCATGAAATGCCGCAATTCGGGCGCGAGATTCCGGATGCTGCAACAACAGCCAGTCCCGGTTTAAATCAAACCAGTAGTGATTGGTTCTGCCAGAAGGCCATCGCTCAACATGTTCCCGGTGTTGGGGATCGCTTGATAATACCTGGCCCCGGTGGCTGTTAGCCCAGTTCGCAAAGCGCGCTAGCCCGTCTGGATTCAAAGACGGATCGAGCAGGATTACGGTGTCGCGCAACAAAGCTTCGATCTTTTCGCCCTGTGCAGCAGCCAGATAATAAGCCACCAGCATGGCGGTATTACTCCCGGACGGCTCATTACCATGCACGCTGTAACCCAGCCAGGCAACCGCTGGTGCCTCTGTGCGTTGCTTAGGCTGCGCAAGTGAAGCGATGTGCGCGCGCTTCACAGCTTTGATGTTTTTCAGTCGCGCAGCCTCTGTGATCGTCAGCAGGATGAGCGGCCTGCGTTCATGGCTGTAGCCAATGGTGGTTATTTCAACCCTGGGGCTGGCTTGTGCCAGGGTATGTAAGTACAGCACCAGTTGCTCTGGACGAACATGCCACTCACCCACCTCATAACCGAGCACCTCATGCGGTTTTGGAATTGCAGGATCAAACTGGCTTGTGTCATCAAAATAAAAATTCAATGGCTTGGCACTTAGCGGCAAGCTCAACAAACACAGCATAACTAACAGGCGATACATAAAGTCTCCATTTATTCCGGCAATTTTTAACCAGCCAGTACGCTATCAATGCGACTTAAGTTGCTGCAAATTTTTACGCCCAACACTAGCTACAACAAGATGAGGGGAGTATCATAGGGATTAACCGAGTAATTTAGTCAAGTATAGCGTAGATTATGATCACAATTTCAGAGACAGCTCAGTCACATTTTGCCAAGCTATTAGCCGATCAAGCCGATGGCACTAACATTCGTGTATTCGTCGTCAACCCAGGTACTGCTCAAGCTGAGTGCGGTGTATCTTACTGCCCTGCCGATGCTGTGGAAGACAGCGATATTCGCCTCCCTTTTAATGGCTTTGATGCCGTCGTCGACGCCGAAAGTGCCCCTTTCCTGGAAGAGGCTGAAATTGACTTTGTCACCGACAAAATGGGCAGTCAGCTAACCCTAAAAGCGCCAAATGCGAAAGCCAAAAAGCTTAGCTCAAATGCCTCTTTGGAAGAGCAAGTTGAGCACATGTTGGTGACTGAAGTGAATCCGCAACTGGCCAACCACGGTGGTCAGGTCAGCCTGGTAGAAATCACGGCTGAAGGCGTTGCGGTATTACAATTCGGCGGTGGCTGTAACGGCTGCTCTATGATTGATGTCACACTGAAAGAGGGCATCGAGAAAGAAATGATCGCAAAATTCGATGCAATCACCGGTGTACGTGATATTACTGAACACTCTCGAGGCGATCACTCATACTATTAATTGAGTATGCGCCGTGTAATCTATCGCTTAGGGTCTCACCCTAAGCGAAGCCTGCGATTTTTCCTCTGCGGACTGGCCTTGTTTGCTCTCAGTGTGGTGCTCATTGCACTGGGCTATGTCTATCAAGCCTGGCTTCAGCTGCCCGGCCTGATCATTCTTGCTATTGCACTAGGTGTCGCAGGATATGGTTACCTGGGCATTTTCGCTAACCGTTTTTCTCAGGTGCTGTCAGCACGTGACTCAGCCAAAGCGACTGCCAAAAAAGCCTTTGAGGATTTAAAATAGGCCATACACCGCTCGCTGCGCCGGGACAACGCCCCATTCTATTCCTTATTCCAGCAGCTGTTGCCTGACACTCATCTGTCGATACTTAATGACCAGCGTCAGCCCTCTCAATCCCATAAAGCAACTCATGGCAAACCATAACCCATGATTCCCCCACTGCTGCGCCAGCCAAAAAGGCACAAAGAAACCTAGCAGGGCAGACAACAACATACTGTTGCGCATCTCCCTGGCCCGAGTCAGGCCAACGAATACCCCATCAAACAAAAAGCAGCTTGTTGCAATCAAAGGCAGAACCACCAGCCAGGGTAAATACACCAGTGCAGTGTCTATCACAGCCGGGATGTCGGTTAGCAGCCCTATGACTGCCGGGCCAAATAGGGCAAATATCCCACTATAGATAAGCGCAAAACACCCAGCCCAAAAACAACTGATCTGTACCCAACGTCTGAGCATCGACACATCCCGCGCGCCTTTAGCCTGCCCTACTTTCGCTTCCACCGCATAGGCAATACCGTCCATTGCAAAGCTGACTAGCATCAGGAAGTTCAGTAGCACCGCATTGGCAGCCAAAATATCCTCTCCCAGCCTCGCACCATAAAACGTCATAAAGCTAAAACACAGCTGCAGCATGAGTGAGCGAATAAAGATATCGCGATTCAGATGCAATAACCGCTGTATTTCTTCTCTGTGTGGTACTTTGAGTTGCCAGCGCCAGCCTGCGCGATTCAGCACGCCACGCAACAGATAGCAAGATAACAGCAGTGCTGAATAATCGGCAATCACCGACGCCCAGGCCGCGCCTGCAACGGCGAAATCCAGTACCACGACAAACAAGACATCGAGCACTATGTTGACACAGTTAGTAAACAGCACAACATAAAAAGGCCCGCGTCCGTATTGCATCCCCAGCATAAATCCGAGCATCACCAGGTTCAGCATGGCCGCCGGTGCACTGAAGATACGAATAGAAAAATACACACTCGCCTGCTCAAATACTTCAGGCGTTGCTCCGGATAATACTGCGATCAGCTCTAACAACCAGGGCGTGCAAACTATCAGTAACAGAGCAAACAACACCGCAAAAGTCATGCTGGCCGACAGCGATTGTAGCGCCCGAACACTGTCTTGCTGACCATTTGCCTGGGCGATTTCACCGGTGGTGCTCATGCGCAGAAAACTGGCGAGCCAGAACAACAAGGCTATGCTCCCTGACCCCAGCGCTATCCCGGCAAGATAATAAGCCTCGCTCAGGTGACCAATGACCGCCGTATCAACTAATCCTAACAGGGGCACCGAGATATTTGATAAAATCATCGGAGCAGCAATAGCAAGCAATTGAATATGGTGAGAAGTATGCGCGCGATTAAGTGGTTTCATGTTTTAGTTCTTATACTCGTTTTGTTCAACACCCGGGCAGGTCTGGCCGCGGTCATTCTACAGTATCATCATGTCAGTGAAAAACTGCCGGCCGTGACCAGTGTCAGCGAAGCGACCTTTCTTGCGCACCTGAACTTCCTTAAAACAGAGCAATTCACAGTCATTGCCTTAGATAAGCTCATTGAGCAACTGCTAGCAGGTAAAGCGCTGCCACCAAAAACCGTGGCAATCACCTTTGACGATGGCTATCTGAATAACATGGAAGCCGCAGCGCCATTACTTGAGCAGTTTGGTTATCCTTACACTATTTTTGTAAACCCTAAACTCATTGATGAAAAGAAAGGGTACGTGATGAGCTGGGAACAACTGCGCCAGCTGGCAAAACGCGGCGCAATCATTGCGAATCACAGTGCTCAGCACGACTATTTGCATCACAAGCAAGCCGGAGAAACGCAGGCTCAGTGGCACAACCGGATCCGTCAGGACTTAGTTTGGTCACAAGCTCGAATCAAAGCAGAGACGGGCCATGACTTTCCTTATATCGCTTACCCCTACGGCGAATTTGATCGCCCGCTACAGGAGTTAGTCGCTGAGCTCGGCTTAGTAGGTATTGGTCAGCATTCCGGCGCCGTGGGGCCTGATTCAGACTTTACGCGCTTGCCCCGCTTCCCCGCTTCCGGCATCTATGCCAACCTGAAAACGTTAAAAACCAAACTTCACTCATTGCCCTTTTCACTGGCACAAGCCAAATATCAGGACTCGGTAACGGATGACCCTACCCCATCGATTACTTTGACCTTCAAAGAAATGGATTTTTATCAAAATCAATTTGCCTGCTTTGTATCAGGCGTAGGCAGAGCGGAGCTCACCTGGGAGGGAAAGAAAACCGTGACAATTACAACACCTAAGGACTTACCTACAGGTCGATCCCGATACAACTGCACAGCACCATCAAAACAGTTCAGTGGTCAATTTTACTGGTACTCTCAGCCCTGGGTGATTACGCGCGCTTAACCGCATTAAGTAACTCCATAGTCACTTTAGACAGAGGCACAACCCGCTCGGCCGCTGCCATTTCAACAGCGGCCCGGGGCATACCCCACACCACCGAAGTGGCCTCATCCTGAGCCAGTGTTTTTGCGCCAGCTTCTCTGAGGCGTAGCAAGGCTGCTGCCCCATCACTGCCCATACCGGTCAGTAGCCCGGCGCTGATTTGTTTAGCCCAGGGCAATAAGGAATCAAACAACACATCCACCGAAGGGCGATGTCGGTTAACTTTCTCGCTCTGACTCAGGTGACATTGCAGCCGTCCGCCTTTTTGCACCACTTTAAGGTGCATGTCTCCAGGTGCAATAAACACATGTCCAGGCACAAGCACATCCCCCTCTTCTGCTTCTTTGACATGCACATCACAACAGCGGTCCATACGCAGTGCAAATGAAGTGCTGAATACTGGTGGAATATGCTGCGCAATGACCACCGGTGGGCAGTGTTTAGGTAAACGAACCAATACCTCACGCAGCGCTTCAGTGCCACCAGTAGACGCGCCCAAAGCCAGTACCGCGCTGTTTTTAAACTGGGTATTCTGTGAAACTGGCGCCTTTTTTTCCCCTTTGTCAGCGCGAAAAGCGTAAAGATTGGCCTGACGGGCAATACGGATTTTTTGGTGCAAGGTCTCTGCATAAGCATTTAATTTAGCGGCAACATTCGTGGTTGGCTTGGCAATAAAGTCGATTGCCCCCAGCTCAAGCGCCTCTAACGTGGCGGGAGAGCCTTGCTGCGTTAAGGTAGATAGCATAACCACAGACATAGGACGCAGACGCATTAAATTTTTTAGAAAGCTCAGTCCATTCATCTTTGGCATTTCAATATCCAGCGTCAACACATCTGGATTGAGCTTTTTAATCATCTCGCGCGCTTCATAGGGGTCCTCTGCTGCCCCCACGACTCTAATATCAGGAGCCAACTCCAGCACCTCAGTCAGAATCGCTCTGAGTGAAGGGGAATCATCAACTATCAATACCTTAATCATGCAATCTCTCTAAAACAGCTCAATGTCTGTTTGTTTACCTTGCTCTTCAATATCATGAAGGTACTTAACCTCACGTTTTTCAATGGTGTCGTTGTGCATCTGACGCAATTTCTTCACCTGAGCTTTACCTGTTTGTGGATGAAACACTACCTTGCGCGGCCAGGGTCCACCCACATCATGGGATACCAGGGTAAGCTGCTCTTCCTCAACATATGCCTCAGCAAATCGGATATTACCAACACCGATGTCAGTCATCGAACTGATGATTTTCCCACCGCCAAACAGCTTTATCTTCAGATGCTCCCGTCGGGCGCCATTTTTAATCACTTCATTAATCAGATATTCCATTGCCCAGTTGCCATAGCGGCAATTCAGGTCATCGGCATGAATTGCTGAAGCACCCTTCACGCCAGGCAGCATAAAGTGATTCATCCCTCCTACGCCCTGCTGCTCATCATAAATACAGGCCGCAATGCAGGAGCCCAATACGGTAGAGATTAGCTCGTCACTTTTAGACACATAAAACTCACCTGGGAGCACTTTTGCTACCACCGCGCCACGACCTGAGTCCCAAAACCGCTTTACGTGCTCAAAGCCATGTAGTACGGGCTGAAAGTGATTCATATCTGCGCTACCTTCTGGTACATAGTTTTTCCCAGGTTTTTAAAGCCCAAATGCTCTTTCCCCATTGTCTCTGAATGACCAATAAACAGATAACCTTGCTCTGCTAATAGCTGGTGATAATTATCAAACAATCTATCTTTGGTTTCTTTGTCAAAATAAATCAGTACATTACGACAAAAAATAACATCAAAAGGACCTTTCATAGGCCAAGGTTCCAGCAAGTTAAGGCGTTTAAAAAATACCCTGGACCGCAATACATCTTTTGCTTTGTATTGGCTACCATCCGAACTACACATAAACCATTTTTTCAGGTGCTCACTATCGAGGCCTGTGACCGACGCACTGTTATAAACACCCTCTTGGCCTTTGTGCAGTACGTTTGAATCCAAATCAGTTGCCAATACTTTCACGTCCCAGTCTGCTGGAAAAGCATTCGCGATGGTCATCGCAATACTGTACGCCTCCTCACCAGTGGAACAACCAGCAGACCAAATCCGTATGCGTTTATCTGTTTTATGTTTGATCTTAAGTTCAGGGATCACTTGTTGGTGTAAAAAATCAAAATGATGTGCTTCGCGAAAAAATGACGTGAGATTAGTCGTAATCGCATTAATAAAATGGCTAAACTCGACATCTGGCTCTTCATTTAATAAGGCCAGATATTCAGCAAAAGACGCGAGACCGTTAGCCCTGACTCTGCGGGCAAGTCGTGAGTAAACCATATCGCGTTTATGGGGTCCGAGTACGATGCCGCAGGTCTCATATACACGCTGAGAAATACTGCTGAAATCCTCATCCGTCATCAAAAACTCTTTCATATCCCTCCTCACCTATGCGCAGCGACCCCCGACTACGTGTTACCTGCGCCGTCTTTTGCATTCATTATGTGGTTATCCCGGTGAGTCAGGTGTGTCACGATGGCAGAGCTGACACCAAATACGACGTGCAGCTCATCCAGGGGTACAAACAAACCAGAACAGTTAAAACTCTTCCCACTCCTCAGAATCATCCGCAAAGCGATTAGCCGCGGTTTCCAGGGGCTGTCGCGTACTGCGACTTTCCGGCGCCGATAAACCAATCGCGGACGTACGCGCCTGACCATTCGGCGCAGTCGGTTTTTCTGCAATCGCCTCTCGACTGACTGGCGCCTCTCCGACCTTAAAGAAATTCAGCATGTTGCGCATGTCATTAGCCTGCTCAGCCATTGACTCACCTGCTGCGGATGCTTGCTCTACCAACGCTGCATTCTGCTGCGTCATTTCATCCATCTGCGTGACAGCTTTATTCACCTGCTCAATCCCAGAACTTTGCTCTACCGATGCATCCGCAATATCCGAGATCATATTGGTGACACGCCGCACCGCCGCTACGATTTCTTTGAGCGTTTCACCAGACTCATTCACTAGTAAAGTACCATCCTCAACTTTACTTACACTGTCACGGATCAAATCTTTGATTTCTTTTGCCGCTCCGGCCGAACGCTGTGCCAAATTACGTACTTCACCCGCGACCACGGCAAAACCACGCCCCTGCTCTCCTGCACGCGCAGCTTCCACCGCCGCGTTCAATGCCAGCAAGTTGGTTTGAAAGGCTATTTCGTCAATCACGCTAATGATATCCGCTATCTTTTTACTGGCATCGTTGATAGCTGACATGCTTTCTACCGCTCGATTTACCACTTCTCCGCCTCGGGTTGCTTTCTCACTGGTATCTTCAGCCAGTTCATTGGCAACCTTGGCATTGTCTGCATTCTGTCGCACAGTGCTGGTCATTTGCTCCATGCTCGAAGCCGTTTCCTCCAATGAGGACGCCTGTTCTTCCGTACGCTGACTCAGATCGGCATTACCCTGCGATATTTCCTCTGCGCCACTGGCGACCAAAGACGCAGAGGTACTGATCCGCTCCAACACATTAGTTAGTTTATCTGCGGTGCTGTTTGCATCCTGCTTTAGCTTATCAAACGCGCCTTGATAATCAGCCTCAATACGTTGTGTCAGATCTCCCCGGGCAAGTGAATCAAGCATATTCCCGGTATCTGCCACGGCGTTATCTACACTCTCCAGCAGGCCATTTAACCCCTGAGTCAAACGCAAATAAAAGCCCTGCTTATCACCTTCTTCCAAGCGCACAGACAAGTTACCAGAGCGAGCAGATTCGACGACCGTATTCACTTCCTGCTCAATTGCAACCTCAGCCGTTCTGTCTTCCCATTCAACCACAGTACCAGCTCGTTCGCCCGTGTCGGTGACAATTGGGTTAGCAACCAAGCCAAAGGTGCGCCCACCCACTTTTATTTCGGTCTTGTACGGTTGAGACAAGGTTTCCAGTAAGCGTCTTTGATGGGCCGGGTTGCGGTGGAATACATCTATGTTCTGACCTATCAGTTGACTGCTGTCGAAGTTAGGTAAATCCTTACGAATATCTGACTCAGCGTTTCTCATCATCTCGAGTACCGCCTGATTCATATACACAATGGTGTTGTCTGAATCCGCAATCATCGTATTGGTCTGCACGTTATCCAGAGCGCGACGTACGCGGAGGTTTTCAGCAGCAGTCTGTTTAGCTTGATGCTCAGCAGCCAAACGCTCTGTTTTGTCTTCCCACTCAACGACAGTGCCAATCCTGTTCCCGGTCTGATCAAACACAGGTGTTGCGATCAGGCCAAAATTAAAGCCAGCTACCACAATATCCGTGTTATACACATTCGACAGGGTGTTCAGCAAACCCCTCTGGTGTTGAGGGTTTTCGTGGAATACATCAATATTGGTACCAATCAGAGTATCAACATCAAAGTTCGGCAGTGCGGTGCGCAGCTGTGCCTGATTACGCCTGAGCATAGCCGATACAGACTCATTCACATACACAATGTTCAGGTTTTCATCTGCCAACATGACATTCGCCTGACACACATCCAGCGCGCGAGAGATTCGTGCATTTTTCTCTGCCAAGTTTCTGTGCTTTTCTTCTGCGGCAAGCCACTCAGTTTGATCTTTCCATTCCACCAAGGTTGCGATGCGATGCCCTTCATCAAATACCGGCGTCGCTATCAAATCAAACGTCAACCCGGCAACCGTGATTCTGGTCTGATATGTTTCGCGCAAATTGGCCAGAATATTACGCTGATGGCTTGGGTTCTTGTGAAAGGAATCAATGTTTGTGCCTATCAAGCCTGCAACACTAAAGCCCGGTAAATCAACCTGTAACTGCTGTTCATTCACCCTCAACATTGATTTTACGGAGTCGTTCATATACACAATATTCAAGTCAGCATCTGCCACCATGATGTTCGCCTGACAGCCTTTCAGGGCCAGCATCAGACTTTGCGTCAGGTCCGTTTCGTCATCCTCATCATGCGCGGCTTTTAGCGCTTGAAACAGCTCAGGAAAATCCGTCAGGTCCAGGTTTTGCAATTGTTCCTGATCTGCCACAGTCACATGCGGCAACACACGATATACACACCCCAGTTGGGCACTCACCGCTGACAAGGCCATTTTGAGGTAACCCAGCGCGACAACCACCCCAAATAAGGGTAGTGCCACCGCCACCAGCTGCATGTTTTCAGCGCCCGATGCTCCAAGCTGAATGCCCACTACGATGCTGATAACCAGTATCACACCCGCAATTATGATCTTATTGTTTAAACTACTTTGGATACTCTGACTATTCATCTCAGCCCCCGTTGCTCTTGGCACAACTCTTGTCGTGTAAATCGAGCACTTTCTTCAAATTTAATAACACCACCATTTTTTCCCCAACGTTAACCAACCCATGCACAAACTGGGCATTATCTGAGTCCTGAAAGTCAGGGACATCCTTCGCCTTTTCCTCAGAAATGCTGTACACATCGGACACGGCATCCACCACAATGCCCATCAACTTGGTTTGCTCTTTCAGTGATACTGATACAACTATCACCACAGTGAGTGGACCATAGCCGATGTGAGTAATGCCAAATCGCTGTCGCAGGTCGATGATTGGTACAATTGTGCCGCGCAAGTTCATCGCCCCTTTTACAAATGGTGGGGAATTAGGGATCACCGTTACGGGCTCCCAGCCACGAATTTCCTGGACCGCCAAAATATCAATCCCATACTCTTCTTCATCCATCATAAAAGTCAGAAACTGTTTTTCGTCCGTCTCGGTATCCAGTACCAGCTGCTGATTTAAGTTCATATGCTCTGTCATGCGGGGATACCCTCATCTGCTTTTAAGTCCACAAGCAACTCAGAGGACCCCGGCCGCCTTAAGCCACTCAGCTTTATTAATCCGCTGATGTCGATGATCAAGGACACCGTGCCATCGCCTAAAATAGTAGCGCCTGATATACCATCAACACGTTGGTAATTGGCTTCCAAACTTTTGATCACCACCTGCTGTTGCGCCAACAGGTCATCAACCAAAATGCCGACTTTGTAATTATCGTTTTCAACCACCACCAGCAGGGTCTTGTCCAGTTCTTCCCGTGCGCCCTTATGGTTAAAAATGTCATACAATCGCAGGATCGGAATATACTCATCACGCAAACGCAGAACCTGCAAACCTTTACCCACATTACTGACTTTAGCAATATCAATTTGCAATGATTCAACAATAGAGATCAGTGGAATGATATAAGTATGATCAGCAACCTGAACCAGCTGACCATCCAGAATAGCCAGTGTCAGTGGCAAGCGAATCGTAAAAGTAGACCCCACTCCCGCTTCCGAACTGACCTCTACAGAGCCATTCAGTGCCTGAATATTCTTACGTACGACATCCATCCCGACACCGCGGCCAGATATTTCACTGACATTGTCAGCGGTTGAAAACCCCGGCATAAAGATCAGTTCATTAATCTCATCCACGGTGAGCTCATCTTGCTCCTGAATAAGTCCATTTTGAATGGCTTTGTTGCGAATTTTCTCTGTATCCAGCCCTTTTCCATCATCCATAATCTCGATGACGATATTACCCCCCTGGTGAAACGCATTTAATGTGACAGTACCAACGGGGTCCTTACCCTGGGCGATGCGTTCCTCAGGTGTCTCCAGGCCATGGTCCAGGGAGTTGCGCACTAAGTGCACCATAGGATCAGACAGCTTTTCCATGACGGTTTTATCAAGCTCGGTTTGCTCCCCAATCAGCTTGAGCTCAACTTGTTTATTGAGTTTTTGAGAGATATCCCGTACCAGTCTGGGAAAGCGACTAAAGACAAAACTGATGGGCAGCATACGAATACGCATTACGTTTTCCTGCAAATCACGCGTATTGTGTGCCAGCTGTGCCAAACCTTCCTGAAGTGCGGCAATGCTAGACTCTGTAATTTCCTGCTCGCCAATCTGACTCAACATAGCCTGAGTAATCACCAGCTCACCAACCATATTTATCAGCGAATCAACTTTGTCTATACCAACCCGGATGGAGGTTGTACTAGGATCTGTATTTTTTCGTGTATCTTTGGCGGGCACAGTCTCATTCTTATTCTCCTGAACCGTTTTGGCAGGTACAGGGGTCTGTGCTGGTAACTCAGTGTCCGCCGGAACACTCTGTGGGGTATCAGATGGCTCGACTTGTTCAACGGGATCTTCAAACAAGCCACCACATTGCACTATGGTGATTTCCGCGTCATCTTCAACCCACTCGAATATCTCTCTGATCGCGCTTTCACCGCGCGTTGTGGTCAGGAAGAACCGCCAATAAAGATAGCAATCTTCGGCATTGAGCTGTTTTAATTTGGGTACTTCATCGTGCAATGCCTGCGTTTCCAGTTCCCCTAGCTCAGACAACTCCGCAATCATATATAACGGTTCATTACCGGTTTTGAATAAATACGGCAGTGGCTTGAAGTCGATCTGAAAAGTGATGGGGAGGTCGACTTGCTCTTCAGGCTCGCTGATCGCCTGCTCCGGAGCATCAGTGTTGCTTTCGCCATTTAAAATCGCTTCGAAGCGTTGTTTTAATTCATTGGCTTCTTGTCGCTCTGGTTCTTCTTGGGCTTGCAATGCCGTCAGCATAGCGCGTAAGCAATCGACTGCTTTGAGCAACAAATTGACATGCTCAGCAACGAGCTGTCGCTGCCCATTGCGGATCTGGTCGAGCAAGGTTTCCAAGACATGAGTAAAATCAGAAACCGCCGTAAAACCAAAAGTACCGCTGCCTCCTTTAATCGAATGTGCAGCCCGGAAAATAGTATTAATGGTTTCCTGATCTTCTTTGCCTGGCTCGAGGTTAAGCAGCTCAGATTCCATCGCATCGAGCCCTTCAAAGCTTTCTTCAAAAAAAACATCGAAAAACTGACTTAAATCGATACTCATGGCAGCACCTCGTGGGGATTAACGGATGACTTTTTTCAGCACAGCCAGTAATTGTTCAGGGTTAAATGGTTTAACAATCCAGCCCGTTGCACCTGCGGCTTTACCTTCACTTTTCTTGTCCAGACCAGACTCGGTTGTGAGCATCAAAAGCGGCGTAAATTTATAGTCAGGTAAACTTCTCAGCTCTCGAATCAAGGTAATGCCATCCATAACTGGCATATTCACGTCCGAGATCACGGCATCAAACCCTTGTTGCTTAGCCAGATTGAGTGCTTCACTGCCATCCTTTGCCTCTACAACATCAAACCCCGCTTTTTTTAGTGTAAAGCCAACCATTTGACGCATCGAAGCAGAATCATCCACAGCTAAAATCTTTTTCATAATGACCTCTTAATTCGTACTACTGATAGATAAAAGTTCGGTTAACCCTAATTTTTCAACAGATGAAGACAATGCAGCACTTTCACCTACCCAGGAAATATGTTGCCCAATATCCAATAAATATTTTTGCAACGCGCACAACAGTTGGATCGATGCGGTATCCGCACGCTGGATTTCACTGATATCTAGTGAAATAGCATGGCCAGCATCAAGTTCGAGCAGCAACTGTTGATGTAATTCTTCAACCTGGTTAATGACCAGCTCCGAGGGAAGTTTAATCATGTGCCTTGCACATTCCTTGCAAATCTTATTGATATGAATAGATTAGACCGTGACCGTGAAATTGCCATATTTATCACGGAAAAGAAATAATTAATTATTAAATTCAGTGACTTTACACCCGTCACCTATTGTCCTGGCACAATGATTTTAAAATCGTTAATTAGCTGAGCCTCATTAATAACAGGCACTTCACCGGCCTTAAATTCCGGTTTGAATATGGCTTCTAATTGTGCCTGTGGGTTCACCAGTGCAATCGAAGCACTATGATCAACATAGTACTCTGGTTGGTCACTATTGTTGATCGCGTAGATCAGGCCAATGTCGCGCACAAAAGGAAACAGTACGTTGTGAGGCGCAGACGCTGCGACAAAATCCGGATTAAAGTAATCAATATATTGCTTTCGCTTTGCTTGCGTGTCCCGCTGCGGGTCTACTGCCACAAACCAGACGTTAACAGCCTGATGGGACTCCAACTGCGCGGCAATATTAGTAAGTTTTGCCAAGGTCATTGGGCATATATCGGGACAATGCGTGTACCCCAAAAACAATAAGCTCCATCGCCCTTTTAACTGCTCAGCCGTAATTTGCGCCCCATTTTGGTCTTCCAAAGCAAAAGGCTTGAGCGTACGAGGTTGCTCATAATGAACAGCGAACTCCGACACTTGGGGAGCAGGCTGACACCCGCTAAGTAGCACGAACATTAAAAAAAGAGGAAAAATGAGTTTCATACCAATGCTCTGTCAACAAATAGAGAGACAAAGAGTAACAGCAAATACCAAATAGAAAAACGAAAAACCCCCATCGCTTGTTGCACAGTATGACTTATATACAATCGTACAATCAGGTAAATAAACAGCCCATTAAGAATACTTGCGGCAACCAGATACGCATACCCGACCATGCCTATCAAATAGGGCAGTACGCATGTTACTGCCAAAAGCAAGGTATAAACGACCATACACAATTTAGTGAACTGGATCCCATGTGTGACAGGCAGCATGGGGATCCCGGCTCTGGCATAATCCGCTTCACGAGCAATGGCCAATGCCCAGAAGTGCGGCGGCGTCCAGGCGAAAATAATCATAACGAGCAGCCAGGGCTCCGCTGCCAAAGCGCCCGTTTCACTGACCCACCCCAGCAAAGGCGGTAAAGCGCCTGCCAGCCCGCCAATAACAATATTCTGTGGTGTCATGTGCTTAAGGAACATAGTGTAAACAACAGCATAGCCAAGCAAAGCTAGTAGCGTCAGAACCGTACACAACCAATTACTGAACAACAACAGACCAAGGGTTCCGGCAACAGCCAGGCTAACGGCAAAAATGAGTGCTTTTGACACCGAGAGTTGCTGCATCGCCAGGGGGCGATGGCGTGTCCGCGCCATTTTTCGATCTCTGTTACGGTCAACAACATGATTAATTGCCGCAGCCGAGGCAGAGATTAACCCAATTGACAATAAGCTCATCAATTGATGGCCGATGCTTCGTCCTACATCCGGGGCGAGCGCAACCCCCACCCAGGCAGTAAGCACCAACATCATGACCACCTTAGCTTTGGTGATCGCCACATAAGGCTTAAAGCCTACATAAAAATCAGGGATTGCAGATCCGAGTTGTTGCACACTAATGGCCATAACTTACCCCCTAGATTGATAAAACAGCAGATAGCACACCCGCACCATACTCAGCAATAGCAGCGCTGCCATGACATTGTGAAATAGCGTCAGCAATAATGGGAACTGCCAATGCACTATTGCACCGCCTAATAACACCTGACAAAGCACCAGAATTGCCGGAAGCAAAATGACGGGTCGTACTTGTGTGTCAGGGATTCGTAAATATAAGCGCCAGCACAGTGCCAATATAGCGGTGAGTGTCACCATAGCCCAAAGCCGATGGACCAGATGAATAGACAAGCGAGTTTCAAAAGGCAAAACACCAAATTCGTAGCTGGCAGAAGAATGCGGTAACTGAAATAGGCTGCTCAGTGAGAACAACTCTCCGTTCTCACACAGTGGCAATCCACGACAGTGTGGTGCAGCATAATTCGCGGCAAGCCACCCACCTAATGCAATTTGTAACACCAACACTGTGAGTACTACCAGCGTCATCACTTTCAATCCAGTGGCATGAGGAATGACGACAGTCGCTGGCTGACTGGCCCTGAGCCAAAGCAAAGTTAATAAACTCAGTATGGTGAACCCGCCTAGCAGATGGCCCATCACTATCAGGGGCTGTAAATTCATTGTCACTGTCCACATGCCTAGTAGTGCCTGAAACACGATTAATACAACCAGTAATGTCGACAAACCTCTGACACTTGCACCGTAGTTGGGCTGACGCAGCGCCATAAAGAAAATTGCAGCAACAACCAAACCTAAGCTACCAGCAAAATATCTGTGTATCATTTCGATCCAAGCTTTCTTTTGGTGTACTTCGCTACCGGGAAACTGCTGTTGTGCTGACACCAATTCATGCGCTTCGTTCGGCACGGTCAAAAACCCATAGCACCCAGGCCAATCCGGGCACCCCAAACCTGCATTGCTTAGTCTGGTATAAGCACCCAAGGACACAACCAGCGCTGCTAGCAGTGCCGACATGAGCACCAATTTTTTAAAACTTTGTGTCATGACTTACCTCCTGAACTACTTCGCTCATAAGACAGCAGCTTTTTCAAATCCTTCAACAGCCCTTTAAGCAATACCCGGTTTGCGGTTTGGTCTTGCTGTGGTAAATACTCAAGCACCACCAATCCACGTTTATCAACCAAATAGAATGCCCCCGGTGATAAAGACGGTACTTCAGGTAATACGCTGGCTTTGTCACTTTGCCCTTGACCTAACAAGAGCAAACCGACTTGCTGACGGTGCTTACCCAATGCCACGGTAAGCTGCTCCATTAAGACCTGCTGGCCCAGACATAGCTGCGTGCAATCGTCAGGCTGACTTAACGCAATAAACCATGACTTGTGCGCCTGATCAGGCACATTCAGTACAACCTCCTGCGTTAAAAAACTCCCGTTGTTAGTCGTACTCTCTGGTTGCCACCCAGACCAAAGTACCCCCCACGCGACAATCAGAGGTAAAATACAACACGCTAAAAACAATCCAGGCACCTTATTCATCACTTTTCCTTTTGTAAGCTAAGTAGGGGACGACCATTGCTGCCACAGCTAACAAAAGCCATTGCAATGCATAAGCCCGGTGCTTATCCGGCCCCATCACAACGGCTTCATAGTGAGGCTGAATATCGTTTATGATTTGGTCTGACGCATAAGCTAAGGACACGGCAATAGGGCGTTGTGTTTGTGCCACGAAAAAGGCGTGGTCGAGATATTGGAGCAGCTCAGGTTGGGCCGTGTTCAAGTCTGGCTGGGTAGCTAACGTAAAGCCAGCCCATTTGCCTATTTTGAATTCCACATTCACAGTTTGTAACGAGCTGGGGAGCGCTACCTGAGGCAACACAGCCCGGCTGTGTGTCGCGAGAATAAATCCAAGGTTCACAACCAACCATTCTTCGCTATAAATGGGACGAAACAGGGTTATCACATCGTAACCAGGTGTCCCATTGACAATCTGATTGTCGAGCAACCAATAGCGCGAATCATCAAAATGGCCATGCAATCGAAATTGTTGCCCTTCCAATGCTCGTTGATTTTGCAGATCAATGGTCGCATTAAAATCGGCAATGACGTGACCACTTTGTCGCTTTTCGAGCAGGTATGCCTTTTGGGCTGCTCTTTGCCATTGCCAAACAGAGAGAGCCAGGCATGTGCATACCACAAGGGCCACTGCCAAAATCGTGCAATATGCGCTAACCTTTGATCTACTTATACTTATCTGCGTCATATGCCATGCTACTCAAATTAATTATTATTGTTTTGCTTTTCAGCATCATCTACAACTTGTTTCGAGCTTTGTTTATTATGCTCAAAGGCACTCACTCTGGTGAGTCAATGTCCCGGCTCCTGGGTAAAAGAGTATTTTTTTCAGCAAGTGTGTTATTGCTTATCCTCATTGCAAAGGGGTTAGGCTGGCTTCATTTCAATCCAGCCCCGGGCTTATAACACATAAACAAACACAAACAGGCACAACCAAACCACATCAACAAAATGCCAATACCAAGCACCTGCCTGAAACGCAAAGTGGTTATGTTCACTGAAATGGCCTTTCATCACCCGTAACCAAACGATCGCCAAGATAATCGCGCCAAGTGTCACATGCATACCGTGAAAACCGGTGAGCATAAAGAATGTATTGCCATAAATACCTGACTCCAGAGTCAGCCCTAAATCCTGATAGGCATAAACATACTCTTCTATCTGCAAGACCAAAAATGCAAAACCCAGTAGAATGGTTAATCCCAGGAACACCTTTACTTTGTTTCTCTGCCCTTGCTCCATCGCAGCATGCGCAAAATGAAGTGTCACGGAAGAAATCAATAAAATAACGGTGTTTATCAAGGGGAGACCCTGCCAACCCATGGCTTGCGTTGTGTCTCCCCCCGGGGTGTTAAGTAATGGCCACACTGCTTCGAAGCTTGGCCACAGTAACTCATGTGTCATGACATTATTACTAGCCCCACCCAACCAAGGAACCGCAAACATGCGAGCGTACAGCAAGGCCCCAAAAAACGCGGCGAAAAACATCACTTCAGAGAAAATAAACCACGCCATCCCCTGTCGAAATGAGCGATCCATTTGCGCTGAGTAGAGCCCACCCTGAGACTCCCGAATAACATGTCGAAACCACCCAGCCAACATAAACAACAGCAAACCGATCCCCGCATACAAAATGAATTGGCCACCGGGGCTCTTCATCACCGTTAATCCACCTCCTACGGCTACACCAAACAAAGCAACAGCCCCCACAATGGGCCATGGACTTTGCTCTGGTACATAGTATTTTTCATAACCACTAGCCATGACTTAATCCTCGTATTTGTTGATACACCGCGGCTTGTATACTGTGAACATAATCGTCCCCGACTGTGCCACGTCTGAGCTCACCGAATAGCTCTGTTTCTGGGTGCAATAGCAGACTTTTAACTGTCGCTGTTCTGTCGGTGATGTCGTATAAGGTATAGGCAAGTGTCAGTTCGGCGATGTCAGTTGGCAGCTCTGTATCCACATAAAAGCGCAGCGTAAATGACATTTTCTGGCGCGCCTGCATACTTTGCTGGTCAAAGCAAAAGCACGCGAGCTTGTGTAGATATTTGGCCGCCATGCCAGGTGAAACAGACGGAATTGCCTGCATAACCCGAGCATCTCCACTCAGATTCTCGGCCGTAAAGCTCACTTCTGTTAATGTACCGGGCGTCACTGTTACCTGATATGTCGCAGCTTTTACTTTGAACGGCGCCTGCCCTTGCGTATGGGTTGTGAAACTCACATCGATCTGCCTTGCCAAGTCTTGCTCTTCGCTGGCCTCAGCGGCGGTCAACTCTACTTTGCCATTCAAGCCCGTTATGTCACAGAACACGTCGTATAGCGGTACCAGGGCAAATGCAAATGCAAACATACCCAGAACCAATAGCACGAGTTTTCTTAGTAACGGGGTATGCATCATTTCACCTCAGGTGGCGTGCTGAAAGTATGATAAGGTGCTGGCGAAGCCACATCCCACTCCAACCCTTCTGCACCATCCCATACTTTGGCAGGCGCACGCTGACCGCCTGCGATGCACTTAAATACCACAGCCACAAATAGCAACTGCGATAAGCCAAAGGCAAAACCACCAATGCTGATCAAAGCATTGAAATCAGCAAACTGAAGCGCATAATCCGGGATCCGTCGCGGCATGCCCGCAAGCCCCACAAAATGCATTGGGAAAAATAGGATATTCACACTCACCAGAGACAACCAAAAATGCCACTTAGCCAATGTCTCGCTATACATATAACCAGTCCACTTAGGTAACCAGTAGTAAGCGGCCGCCATGATTGAGAAGACCGCCCCCGTGACCAATACATAGTGAAAATGTGCGACCACAAAATAAGTGTCGTGATACTGGAAATCGGCAGGGGTAATGGCCAGCATCAACCCGGAAAAACCACCGAGTGTAAACAACACAATAAACGCGATAGCAAATAGCATAGGGACTTCAAAACTGATGGAGCCACGCCACATTGTGGCTACCCAGTTGAACACCTTCACACCCGTAGGCACAGAGATCAACATGGTCGCATACATAAAGAAAAGCTCACCAGCCAACGGCATACCGGTGGTGAACATATGGTGTGCCCACACGATGAAAGATAACAGCGCAATGGAGGAGGTTGCGTATACCATAGAAGCATATCCAAACAGCTTCTTTCTGGAGAAGGTAGGCACTATGGTAGAGATCACGCCAAAGGCCGGCAAAATCATAATGTATACTTCCGGGTGACCAAAGAACCAAAAAATATGCTGGAACATCACAGGATCACCCCCGCCTGCTGCATCGAAGAAACTCGTGCCAAAGTATTTGTCTGTCAAAACCATAGTAACGGCACCCGCTAATACGGGCATCACAGCAATTAATAAAAATGCCGTAATTAGCCAAGTCCACACAAACAGAGGGAGCTTCATCCATGTCATACCAGGCGCACGCATGTTCACTATCGTCACGATCACATTGATAGCGCCCATAATGGAGCTAACCCCCATGATATGCACAGCGAAAACAAATAGCGCTGTATTGTCGTTACTGTAAGTAGTGGATAGCGGTGCATAGAAAGTCCAGCCAAACGCCGGGCCACCACCTTCCATAAATAATGAGGCAAGTAATATGAGGAAAGCGAACGGCAGAATCCAAAAGCTCCAGTTATTCATCCGCGGTAATGCCATATCAGGGGCACCAATCATCATGGGAACCATCCAGTTCGCCAGGCCTGTAAAGGCAGGCATCACAGCACCAAATACCATAATCAACCCATGCACTGTAGTCATTTGATTAAAAAAGTGTGGGTCGACGAGCTGAAGGCCCGGCTGAAATAATTCTGCCCGAATAACCATGGCCATACCGCCGCCAATCAGGAACATCAACAAAGAAAACAGCAAATACAAAGACCCTATGTCTTTATGATTTGTCGTAAAAAGCCAACGCTTGATACCAGTTGCCGGACCATGATGTTCATGCTCTTGTTCATGAGCAGCCTGCTGTGTACTCGAAGTCATTTGGCTTCCTCCTGTTTGCCGTCAAGGTAAGCTTGTATTTGGCTAGGTTGAATAACTTCTCCGGTATCATTACCCCAGCTATTTCTTTTGTAAGTGATAACTCCGGCGACTTCTTTTAATGACAACTGCTTTGCAAAAGCCTGCATCGCAGTGCCAGGGCGTCCGTCCATAATAATTTCAATATGCGCTTGGAGATCGCCTGTGACCATAGCGCTTCCCTTTAAGGCAGGAAACACTCCTTGCAGGCCGAGCCCTGTGGGTTGATGACATGCTGCGCAGTAAGCCATGTAAACACGCTCTCCCGTCGCCATTAACTCATCTTTGCTAAGTGTTTGGTCCAAAAGCGCTGCCTCTTGCTGCGCGGCAAGTGCTCTTTGTGCTTTCTCGTTGGTAAGCCATGCCTGAAATTCCGCCTCGGGCTTGGCTTCTACGACAACAGGCATAAAACCATGGTCTTTGCCGCATAGCTCTGCACATTGGCCTCGATAGGTGCCGGGCTCATTGACATTCGTCCATGCTTCATTAATGAACCCCGGATTGGCATCTTTTTTTACCGCAAAGTCAGGTACCCACCAAGAATGGATCACATCATCAGAAGTCAGTAAAAACCGCACTTTCTTACCCGTTGGGATCACCAGTGGCTTATCGACCTCCAACAGATAGTTTTCAGTCTTACTTTCCATATTATCTATCTGAGCTCTTGGTGTGGACATCAGTGAGTAAAAATCGACGTCGTGACCTAAGTATTCGTAATGCCACTTCCATTGTGACCCGGTTACTTTGATAGTCAGATCTGCCTTATCTGTGTCTTCCATCGCAATCAGTGTTTTTGTCGCAGGCACAGCCATCGCAACCAAAATTAGAAATGGAATAGCGGTCCAGAGGATTTCAACTTTTGTACTTTCATGAAACTGCGCAGGCTCCGCGCCTTTAGAACGCCGATGATGGATTAATGCCCAAAACATAACTGAAAAGACAATCAGCCCAATGACACAACAGATCCAGAAGATAGTCATGTGTAACTGATATACCTGATTACTGATGTCAGTTACGCCTGTACGCATATTATAGTCGCTCGCAAGCGTGGCTATACTGACGAATAAACACATCGCAATTGTGATGAGTTTGGCTATTTTCATTAGACGTCTCCCTCAATTGCTTCGAGCGTGAGAAGCAACGGTTCTTATTATCGGATGACTGTCATTTCACTTGGGTTATCCCATGAGTACTGCACGACCATTTAACAATTAGTCAAAATTTGACCGTTTAGCAAGTTTTTGTCTCGTGTAGATTTTGTTTTTAAGGTTGGGAAATAGTTGAAAAATAGCTGTTTGTTAGGGGTCACTTATACACAAGCACCATTGATATCGTCACTTGAAAGTGTATACAAGAAGTAAAAACAGCCCAGTCAAGAAAAACCAGGCTGCACACGGAAACTATTTAAACATCACCTCGGATAACACCGACCGCCAGGCCTTCTACCGAAAAGCTTTGCTGCTCTAAATCAACTTCAATGGGCGAAAAGTCCTCATTTTCAGCATGGAGATAGACTTTCTTTCCTAACTTTTCAAAGCGCTTAACCGTGACGTCTTCTTCTACGCGTGCGACGACAACCTGGCCATTATTTACAACCTGGGTACGGTGCACTGCAAGTAGATCCCCGTCCATGATGCCGATATTTTTCATACTCATACCGTTGACGCGCAATAAATAATCGGCCGCAGGGTGAAACATTGTAGGATCGACAGAACAGTGACTCTCAATGTGCTCCTGAGCAAGAATGGGTTCTCCGGCAGCAACTCGACCAACTAAGGGCAAACCAAGTTGTTCAGGTTCATTTTCTACAAGCCGAATTCCCCTGCTTGCACCTGGTACCATTTCTATAACACCTTTCTTCGCTAACGCTTTTAAATGCTCCTCTGCAGCATTTGCACTACGAAACCCAAGCGACTCAGCAATCTCAGCCCGAGTCGGAGGCATGCCCGTATCTTTGATGAAGACTTTTATGAGTTCAAAAACTTGTTCTTGTCGTTTGGTGAGTGGTCGCATATAACTGGTTTTCCATACAGTGCATTTACTGTGAGTATATACAGTTATCATTTTTTCGCAACGGTTATTCTGCGCGAACCTTAAACTCGTATTCAATTACCTGACCTGATAATGCACCATCTCTGAGGCATCATGTATAAAGTGACCGACTTCCATGTGAAACAGTACTCACCAATCAACGCTACACTCGTATTTTTCTGTTTCACTGACCACATTCGATAAAATATCGGGATTGGGGGCTTCTCGAGCTGCTTCCTCCTTGCTCTGCTGCACTGATGACGTGTTATTCATACTCACCATGTGACCTGTGAGTAGCAACCGTATCAAGTGCAGGATGACGGTAGTGTGGGCTTTGTGAGCGGGTAGTTATACAACTTTTTTAAATTCAAAACGCAAAAAAGCCCGACTCTCTCGAATCGGGCTTTCTTTAATTAGGAGCTTGGCAATGTCCTACTTTCACATGGGAAACCCCACACTATCATCGGCGCTATTTCGTTTCACTACTGAGTTCGGCATGGGGTCAGGTGGTTCCAAAATGCTATGGTTACCA
>NZ_JASJUV010000013.1:0-75420 GCF_030125445.1 Pseudoalteromonas ardens | reverse complement strand
CGTTGTGCCCCGTGTCGGTGGATGCGCATTATAGGGAAATCGAAACCCAGCGCAACCCCTTTTTTGAAGAAAAGTGAGAAAAACATCGCGTTCGGACAAAAATAAGGCAAGACGCTCATTTATACACCTTTACTTATGTGTATTTCCTCAATTTCTGTACAAACTCACTCTTTTTATAAAGAATTCCCGCCGAATTATTTGATTAAAATAGGAAGATCATGAAAAAGTTCAGTTTGGCTGTATTAGCTGCACTCTCTACAACCACGTATGCATCAGAAGACATCACAAACCCACTATCCTTCTCAGCAACTGCTGGTTATACCTTCGGTGGTGACACACTAGGGACATTGGTGTACGAAGATGATAGTGACAACAGCGTAAAAGCAGGATCTGGATTAATTCTTGGTGGCGGATTCAACAATGCACTCAGCCAGACGTTCGATATTCGTCTGAATGCATCTATTCATCTTGATTCTGCAGACGCAGAAAATGGCGATCTCACATTTAGTCGTTTTGCATGGGAAGCTATCCCTTACTATAAAGCAAATGAACAAATCAAACTGGGGCTCGGTGTAGGCATAGATTCATCGGTTGAGCTAGAAAATGACTTCGGCAATGATATTGAATTTGACAATGCAGGTAAGTTCATCGTGTCGGGTATGTACACATTCGAAAACTGGAGTGCCAGCCTTGAATTAAGATACAGCGTAGTCGATTATGAAGTCTCAAAGATCGGCCGCTATTCTGTTGCAAACGAACTTGCACGTGCCAACAAGATTGATGCGAATCACGTTGGTATTTTACTTCACTGGAACTTCTAAGTCAGTGGATAAGGTCAGTGGATAAGTCTGGTGAAATACTTTTCACCAGACGTAGAAAAGCCGGGCATTGCCCGGCTTTTCTGTGTCTTAACTAGTAAGACTTACTCTGCAGACTGCGCGTCTTCTTGAACTTCTTCAGTCGCAACTGGGCGATCTAGTAGTTCAATGTAAGCCATTGGCGCGTTGTCACCTGCACGGAAGCCACACTTCAGAATACGAGTGTAACCACCTGGACGATCCGCGAAACGAGGACCGATCTCAGAGAACAATTTACCAACTACTTCTTTATCACGCGTGCGAGCAAACGCTAAACGACGGTTTGCTACGCTGTCAGTCTTAGCCAGTGTGATTAAAGGCTCAATTACACGGCGCAACTCTTTCGCTTTAGGCAAAGTAGTTTTGATGATTTCGTGCTTCACCAAAGAACCAGCCATGTTGCTGAACATCGCTTTGCGATGGCTGCTGTTACGGTTTAATTGACGACCACTCTTACGATGGCGCATGACCCTATCCTTCTAACTAAACTAATATAGTAACTTAGATTACTCAGCCAGACTTGCAGGTGGCCAGTTTTCCAGGCGCATGCCCAGAGAAAGACCACGTGAAGCTAGCACGTCTTTAATTTCAGTCAAAGACTTCTTACCAAGGTTTGGTGTTTTCAGAAGCTCAACTTCAGTACGCTGTACTAAGTCACCGATATATTGAATTTGCTCGGCTTTCAGACAGTTCGCAGAACGTACAGTTAGCTCTAAGTCATCGACTGGACGAAGCAGAATAGGATCGAACTCTGGCTTCTCTTCTTTTTCTTCCGGCTCAGAAACATCACGTAGATCTACGAATGCTTCCAGCTGCTCAGCAAGAATAGTAGACGCACGACGGATCGCTTCTTCAGGATCCAAAGTGCCGTTCGTTTCCATATCGATGATTAGTTTGTCTAAGTCTGTGCGTTGCTCAACACGAGCTGACTCAACCGAGTACGCAATACGCTCAACCGGACTGAATGATGCATCAAGCAGCAAACGGCCGATTGGGCGCTCATCGTCATCAGAGGATAAACGACTAGACGCCGGTACATAACCGCGACCACGCTCAACGCGAATGCGCATGCTGATCTCACTATTGTCAGCCGTAAGGTGACAGATCACATGCTCAGGGTTGGCAATAGTCACGTCTCCGTCGTGCTGGATATCAGCCGCAGTCACAGGGCCTACACCAGACTTAGTCAGGGTAAGGAAAACTTCATCTTTACCTTCTAGAGATACTGCCAGACCTTTCAGGTTCAACAGAATTTCAATGATGTCTTCTTGTACGCCTTCTTTCGCGCTGTACTCGTGCAATACACCGTCAATTTCAACTTCTGTCACAGCACAACCAGGCATAGATGAAAGAAGTATACGACGTAGAGCATTGCCTAGTGTGTGGCCGAAACCACGCTCTAGAGGCTCTAAAACTACTTTAGAACGCGTTGAGCTTACAGCGTCGATATCGACTAATCTTGGTTTTAGGAATTCGGTTACAGAACCCTGCATTTTATCCTCTCTTAACTCTTAACTTTACTTCGAGTAAAGTTCGACGATTAGTTGTTCGTTAATGTCCGCAGACAGATCAGAACGCTCTGGTAGGCGCTTGAAAGTACCTTCCATTTTTGAACCGTCAACTTCAACCCAAGTTGGCTTTTCGCGTTGCTCAGCCAACTCTAGAGCAGCGATGATACGCGCTTGCTTTTTAGACTTCTCGCGAATTACTACCACATCTTCTGGAGTAACTACGAAAGAAGGAATATTAACAACACGACCATTAACCATAATCGCTTTGTGGCTTACTAGCTGACGTGCTTCAGCACGTGTGCTTGCAAAACCCATGCGATATACAACATTGTCTAGACGTTGCTCTAGAAGCTGAAGCAGGTTTTCACCTGTGTTGCCTTTAAGGCGAGCAGCTTCTTTGTAGTAGTTACGGAATTGCTTCTCAAGTACACCGTAGATACGACGAACTTTTTGCTTTTCACGTAGCTGTAGACCGTAGTCAGATAGACGACCTTTACGTGCGCCGTGCTGACCAGGTGCTGTTTCTAGTTTACACTTAGAGTCAATTGCTCTTACGCCGCTTTTAAGGAACAGGTCAGTACCTTCACGACGACTCAGCTTGAGCTTAGGGCCCAAATATCTTGCCATGTTCTTTCTCCTAACCTATTAATTATACGCGACGTTTCTTCGGTGGACGACAACCATTATGTGGGATTGGCGTCACGTCAGTGATGTTTGTGATACGGAAACCAGCAGCATTCAATGCACGAACAGCAGACTCACGGCCTGGACCTGGACCTTTGATGAATACTTCTAGGTTCTTAAGACCGTACTCTTGAGCAGCAGTACCTGCACGCTCTGCAGCAACCTGTGCAGCGAAAGGAGTAGACTTACGAGAACCACGGAAACCTGAACCACCTGCAGTCGCCCAAGAAAGAGCATTGCCTTGACGGTCAGTGATGGTCACAATAGTGTTGTTGAAAGATGCATGAACGTGAGCCATGCCGTCAACAACCTGCTTTTTGACCTTTTTACGACGAATTGGTGCTTTTGCCATAACTTACCCCACCTTATTTCTTGATAGGCTTGCGAGGACCCTTACGAGTACGCGCGTTAGTCTTAGTACGCTGACCACGTAGTGGAAGCGAACGACGGTGACGTAAGCCACGGAAACAACCAAGGTCCATAAGACGCTTGATGTTTAGTGTAACTTCACGACGAAGATCACCTTCAACAGTGTACTTGCCAACTTCTTCACGAAGGATGTCAAGAGTTTCGTCGTTTAAA
Organism: Pseudoalteromonas ardens; assembly: GCF_030125445.1. Taxonomy (NCBI): domain Bacteria; kingdom Pseudomonadati; phylum Pseudomonadota; class Gammaproteobacteria; order Alteromonadales; family Pseudoalteromonadaceae; genus Pseudoalteromonas; species Pseudoalteromonas ardens. Next base: position 71,786 of record NZ_JASJUV010000013.1, on the reverse strand, counting down.
TCGCCGATTTTAGTAGTTTCAGCGATACCAGTCGCAGCTAAGATAGCCTTAGCGCGAGTTTTACCTACACCATAGATGCTTGTTAAACCGATAACAGCATGCTTATGATCAGGAACGTTAATGCCTGCGATACGGGCCACTAACATATCTCCTATAAATAAACCTGATTATCATCTTGCTGGAAAGCCCGTATAGGATACCCAACCGACATTCAGGTTTTACCAATGAAACAGGCTAAGTAAACTACTTAGCCTGCACGACTAGATTTCTTAGCCTTGCCTTTGCTTGTGCTTAGGCTCACTGCAGATCACGCGTACCACACCGGCACGTTTGATAACTTTACAGTTACGGCAGATTTTCTTAACGGAAGCACGTACTTTCATTACTCAACTCCGTAAACAGACCTTAGCGGCCGTAGCCTTTAAGGTTCGCTTTTTTCAGCACAGAATCATACTGATGAGACATCAGATGGGTCTGTACTTGTGCCATAAAGTCCATGATAACCACAACGATAATCAAAATTGATGTACCGCCGAAGTAGAACGGCGTTTGCCACGCCATGGTCATAAACTCGGGCACCAGACAGATAAAGGTAATATACAACGCACCGGCCAAAGTCAGGCGTGTCATTACTTTATCAATGTATTTAGATGTCTGCTCACCTGGGCGAATGCCTGGAATAAATGCGCCAGATTTCTTCAGGTTGTCTGCTGTCTCACGCGGGTTAAATACCAACGCAGTGTAGAAGAAGCAGAAGAAGATAATCGCTGCTGCAAGTACCATCGCATACAGAGGTTGACCAGGAGTCAACACTGCAGAGACAGCCTGTAAGAAGTCAGCAACTGGACCTTCACCTTGACCGAACCAGCTTGCAATTGTACCAGGGAACAAAATGATGCTGCTAGCAAAGATTGGTGGAATAACACCCGCCATGTTAACTTTCAATGGTAAATGCGTGCTCTGCGCTGCGAAGACCTGACGGCCTTGCTGACGTTTTGCGTAGTTAACAACGATACGACGTTGACCACGCTCAAAGAACACTACCAAATAAGTAACAGCGAATACGATTACCGCAATTACAACCAAAGCTAATACGTTCAGATCACCTTGACGCGCCATTTCTGCTGTCGAACCGATTGCAGACGGCAGGTTAGCTACAATACCAACAAAAATCAGAACAGAGATACCGTTGCCAATACCACGCTCTGTAATTTGTTCGCCCAGCCACATCAGGAACATAGTACCGGTTACTAAACTCACCACTGCAGTGAAGTAGAAACCGAAACCAGGATTGACAACCAACCCATCCATCATATTAGGAAGGTTAGTGGCAATACCGATAGACTGGAATGTAGCAAGCACAAGCGTACCATAACGCGTGTACTGACTGATCTTCTTACGACCTTGCTCACCTTCTTTCTTAAGCTCTATCATCGCAGGATGTATGTGCGTTAATAGCTGCATAATAATTGAAGCTGAGATATAGGGCATAATACCCAGCGCGAGTACCGAGGCACGCTCAAGCGCACCACCGCTGAACATGTTGAACATTTCAACAATGGTGCCCTTTTGTTGCTCGAAGAATTCGGCAAGTACGGCGGCATCAATCCCAGGGATCGGCACGAACGAACCTAAACGGTAAATAATGATAGCACCCAATACAAACAGTAGTCGGCGCTTCAGTTCCGCTAGCCCACTCTGTGCGCTTTGCATATCTTGACCTGGTTTAGCCATAGTGTACTTCCTTAGTCTTCTACCTTGCCTCCGGCAGCTTCGATAGCTTCGCGAGCACCTTTAGACACTTTAATGCCTTTAACGGTAACTGCGCGTGAAACTTCGCCAGATTTAACAACTTTTACGAACTGGATGTTCTTTTTAACAATACCAGCTGCTTGTAACGCGCTTACGTCTACCGTATCGCCTTCAACTTTAGCGATTTCGTACAGGTTTACTTCAGCAGATACTAGAGATTTGCGAGAAGTGAAACCGAACTTAGGCAGACGACGTTGCATAGGCATTTGACCGCCTTCGAAACCAACGCGTACTTTACCGCCTGAGCGTGATTTTTGACCTTTGTGACCACGACCACCAGTCTTACCAAGACCAGAACCGATACCACGGCCAACACGCTTACCAGCTGTCTTTGCACCAGCAGCAGGTGAAAGTGTATTCAAATGCATCGAATTAACCCTCTACCTTAACCATGTAAGAAACTTGGTTGATCATACCGCGAACTGCTGGCGTATCTTCTAGCTCAACAGTGTGGTTGATACGACGTAAACCAAGGCCACGTAATGTAGCTTTATGCTTCGGTAAACGACCGATTGAGCTACGTACTTGAGTTACTTTTACTGTGTTTGCCATGGTGTCTTACCCCAAAATTTCGTCAACGCTAAGACCACGTTTAGCAGCAATACCCTCTGGAGAATTCATGTTCTCTAGAGCTGAAACTGTTGCACGAACGATGTTGATCGGGTTAGTAGAACCGTATGCTTTTGAAAGTACGTTCTGTACACCAGCAACTTCTAGTACTGCACGCATCGCACCACCGGCGATGATACCTGTACCTTCTGATGCAGGCTGCATGTATACTTTAGAACCAGCATGGCGACCCTTGATAGGGTGCTGCAAAGTATGACCGTTAAGGTCTACTGAGATCATGTTACGACGTGCTTTTTCCATTGCTTTTTGAATAGCAGCTGGAACTTCACGTGCTTTACCGTAACCGAAACCTACTTTACCTGCGCCGTCACCAACTACAGTCAGTGCTGTGAAGCTAAAGATACGACCACCTTTAACTACTTTAGACACACGGTTTACCGCGATTAGCTTTTCAGCCAATTCAGGCTGTTGTGCTTTTGCTTCTACGTTAGCCATTGTCTACTCCTAGAATTGCAGACCGGCTTCACGCGCTGCATCAGCAAGCGCCTTCACACGGCCGTGATATTTAAAGCCACTGCGATCAAAAGCGATTTTTTCAACGCCTTTGTCAGCTACGCGCTCAGCGATTGCTTTACCAACTGCTTGAGCCGCTTCGATGTTGCCTGTGCCTTTAACTGTTTCAGCAATTGCTTTTTCAACAGTAGAAGCAGCAGCCAGTACACTACCCTCAGCGTTGATCACTTGAGCGTAAATGTGACGTGGCGTGCGGTGGATAACAAGGCGAGTTGTGCCCTGTTCGATAATATTTCTACGAGTGCGCTTAGCACGACGTAGACGAGCTGTTTTCTTATCCATCGTCTTACCTTACTTCTTCTTAGCCTCTTTACGACGCACGTATTCGTCAGCATAACGTACACCTTTGCCTTTATAAGGCTCTGGCTCACGGTATGAACGAATGTTCGCAGCAGTTTGACCAACCAGCTGCTTGTCTGCGCCCTTAACAACAATTTCAGTTTGGCTTGGAGCTTCGATAGTGATACCCGCTGGGATCTCGAAGTTCACTGGGTGAGAGAAGCCAAGAGTTAAGTCTAATACTTTACCCTTAACTGCTGCACGGTAACCAACACCTACTAGTTGTAGTTTCTTCTCAAAACCTTCGTTAGCACCAATGATCATGTTATTGATCAACGCACGTGCAGTACCCGCTTGAGCCCAAGCGTTAGCAACTTCACGTGGAGTTGTAGTGATAACGTTGTCGTTAAGTGAAACTTCAACCGCAGCATTGATAGTGCGCGTTAATTCACCGTTTTTGCCTTTAACTTTGATGTCCTGGCCGTTAACTGTAACTTCAACACCGGCAGGAACAGTAATAGGAGCCTTCGCTATACGAGACATAGTTCCCCTCCGATTAAGCTACAAAGCCAATGATTTCACCACCAACACCAGCGTTACGCGCAGCGCGGTCTGTCATCAGGCCTTTAGAAGTTGATACGATAGCGATACCTAGACCACCCATTACCTTTGGTAATTCGTCACGTCTCTTATAGATACGTAGACCAGGGCGGCTAACACGCTGGATGTTTTCGATAACAGCTTTGCCTTCGAAGTACTTAAGTTCGATAGTCAATTCTGCTTTAACGTCACCAGATACTGCGAAGTCACCGATGTAACCTTCGTCTTTTAGTACCTTAGCAATAGCTACTTTCAGCTTTGAAGTTGGCATAGTTACAGATACCTTCTTCGCAGTCTGACCGTTACGGATGCGTGTAAACAAATCCGCAATTGGATCTTGCAAGCTCATGTCTTACTCCCGTGATTCTATTACCAACTAGCCTTTTTAAGGCCAGGAATTTCACCGCGCATAGCAGCTTCGCGAACTTTGATACGGCTCATGCCGAACTTGCGAAGGTAACCATGTGGGCGGCCCGTGATGTTACAACGATTACGTTGACGTGAAGGGCTAGAATCGCGTGGTAAAGACTGTAGCTTTAACACTGCATCCCAACGCTCATCATCAGATGCGTTAACATCGCTGATGATAGCTTTTAACGCAGCACGCTTTTCAGCATACTGAGCAACTAATTTAGCACGTTTTACGTCACGTGCTTTCATTGAATTCTTTGCCATAACCCTACCCTTACTTTTTGAATGGGAAGTTGAACGCTTCTAACAACGCACGGCCTTCGTCATCTGTTTTCGCAGAAGTAGTGATTGTGATGTCCATACCGCGAACACGGTCGACTTTATCATAATCGATTTCTGGGAAGATGATTTGCTCACGTACGCCCATAGAATAGTTACCGCGACCGTCGAAAGACTTTGCGCTAACACCGCGGAAGTCACGAATACGTGGCATCGCGATAGAGACTAGACGCTCTAGGAAATCCCACATACGCTCGCCGCGTAGGGTTACTTTACAGCCAATTGGGTAACCTTCACGGATCTTAAAGCCAGCAACAGATTTGCGTGCTTTAGTTACCAGAGGCTTCTGACCAGAGATAGCTTCTAGGTCTGCTACTGCATTCTCTAGAATTTTCTTGTCAGCTAGGGCTTCGCCCACACCCATGTTTAGTGTGATCTTTTCGATCTGAGGGACTTGCATGACAGAGCTGTAACCGAACTTTTCGAAAAGTTCTTTTACTACTTTGTCTTTGTACACTTCATGCAGTTTCGCCATCGTCTACTCCAACTATTAGATAGTTTTACCAGTAGACTTGAAGAAACGGACTTTTTTACCGTCTTCAAATCTAAAACCTACACGATCTGCTTTGCCAGTTTCGGCATTAAAGATCGCGACATTAGATACGTCGATAGACGCTTCTTTCTCAACAATGCCGCCAGCTTGCTGTAGTTGTGGTACAGGCTTCTGGTGCTTTTTGATGATATTGATGCCTTCGACAAATACTCGACCAGTTTCAGTTACAAGAGAAAGCACTTTACCGCGCTTACCTTTGTCTTTACCGGCTAGTACGATTACTTCGTCATCACGACGGATTTTTGCTGCCATGATCGACTCCTTATAGTACTTCTGGTGCTAGTGAAACGATCTTCATGAACTTTTCGTTACGTAGTTCACGAGTCACAGGGCCGAAGATACGAGTTCCGATCGGCTGTAGGCTATCGTTAAGGATAACAGCAGCATTACTGTCGAAACGGATCAAAGAACCGTCTGGACGACGAACGCCTTTTTTGGTGCGCACAACTACTGCGTTTTTAACATCACCTTTCTTCACTTTACCGCGAGGAATCGCTTCTTTAACAGAAACTTTAATGATGTCGCCAACCGCTGCATAGCGACGGTGCGAACCACCTAAGACTTTAATACACTGCACTTTGCGAGCGCCGCTGTTATCAGCAACGTCCAGCTGAGTTTGCATTTGGATCATCTTGATGAGCTCCGGTGTAATTACAACACGCCTAGATTTTGTTTAAAACCCAAGCATTTAGATTAATTTCCACTCAAATTACGAACGTGTCGTGCTTCAAGGGCGGGCAATTGTAACAGCAAAGCAGCGCTAAAGATAGTTCAATTTTTAATTAATTTGAGTACGCTACTGTGCCGAACTTGCTGTAAAACAGGGATATGGGGACAAACCAAATCTTCACAAGTCACACTGCCAAACTAATTATGCAAAACGATTACAAAGGCAAACTACATAACCTCTTATCTGTGAACAAAAAACAGACTATTCGGGTTCTTTGCGGTGCATTTTTATGTAACTGGCAACTTGTTCGACGGTGTCCACCCAGTAACCGCTTTGCGGCGCATTTAAATATTGAATTAATTGTGACAGCACTCTGGCATCGACACTGTAAAGACCGTTTTCGCCCACCTCGTGTCCAGCCAGGATGATCCATTTGTTGTCTTCCCGCAGCGCTTCGAGGGTTGCTTTTAGCTCCTCAAAGGTCAAGCCATCCATTCTTATCCCAGTGAGCTGAGCGAAATCGGTATAAACCGGATTATTTGCGGTTTCATCCAGCCAGGTACGGCCAGTCTCAAAATGTCGGGCAATTAGCGGAACGTAGCTTTCTACCTGTGCGCCACGGCCAACAAAGGTATTGCCACACGGATAGGCAAAGCTCTTAGGCTCAACACCCAGCTGGGTTTTCAGATACTGGTTGGTGGTCAGAATATCCTGTTCCAGCCAGGCAAGATTAACCTGTTCTAACCCCTTATTCTGCGCTCTCAGCCAGTCGAAGTTACCGGTGCACAAATGAGACAACGTGTGATTGCCCAGCTCATGACCCATTTTTACCACCTTGCGCCAGTCCTTAAGGCGTGCCCCCACCGGTTCTGGCATAACGTAAAAAGTCGCTTTGATCCCGTGTTGTTCGAGAATAGGGATGCCCACGTCAAGTTGACTCTCTCTGGCATCATCAAAAGTCAGACTAACCGCATTGCGTGCGCCCTGCGGGTATTGGAAAGTCGTCATATGCGATTGTTCAGTCGCACTGTGTGTGTCTGCCAGGACGCACGCATGGCTCAGCATACCGCATAGCAGGATAAGAAGTTGTCGTTTATTTATCATATGTCACTCCGGGTAAATGGTTCAGGGTCTTGGCGAGGAGGATATGAGTGTGACAAAGCCACGTATACTTCGGGACTTAAGGTTTTCTGAAGGATGCTTATGAAAGTGTTAAGGTTATGAATTACGAGCATAATACACCGGGCAGCAAGGCCCGATGTATTACCTGATTGACCGAGACTATCCGCCAAAAAAGCCCTTTAACTTATCTTTGAGCTTCTCTTTAACCGCGTCTTTGGCTTTGTCTTTGGCCGCGCCACTTAAATCCAACTTAGTCTCCACTTGATGGAATGGCCCCTTAATTCTGACCGGGATTTTAAAGCCAGTGCTGTCATCCTGGCTCTGCTGGCCTTCAATGGTATCTACAATGCCGGTCACGACCCGATAGTTGACGTACGTTTTGGGCAGATCGACTTCCCCTTCTCCGGTGATGCGAATTAATGGACTTGCCAGATTCAGGTCGCGGTTACGACCAACCCCGTTAAGGAACTGGAAGCTTCCGGTCAGCGCAGAGAAATCTGTTTTCTGATCCGGGTCAAAATCGGCGTTCACCCCCTCAGAAACCGAAGAGAAATTCCCTTTGAGCATTTCTTTTCCTTTGCGCACCATCTCCGCCAGGTTTGCTCCTTTGACACCCCCATCTTTAAACTCAAACGCCAGTTCGCCAGCCAGTGCCGAAACAAATTGCTTCTGACTGACACCTCGGGTCTCGAGGTCCCAGTTCAGGCTTCCCTTACCCAATACCTTGTCAAACCCTATTGCATCGGTCAAAAGCGGCTCGGCATTAATACCATTCAGGGCAAAATTGGTGGTCACCTGATAAGGCTTAGACGCGGCATTAACATGCACAACCCCTTTGCCCTGTCCTTCATAGGCAGCAAACTTATCCATCGACAATTTTGCTTTGCCTTTGTTGAGCTGGACTGAGAACTGATTAGCACCCAGTTTAATTTCTCTGGCATGTAAACCACTGGAGCGGATCACGACATTGGCATCCAGCATATTCAACGCCGACAGATCAATTTCACTGTCATCCCAGACAATCGGCTGTGGTTCACCCGGTGCGCTTTTGGGCTGCTCAGGTGCCTCAACCGGCTCTGGTAAATACGGGTTGAGGTCCAGCATCCCTAAATCCACATCCGCATTCACACTCAGGCGTTCGCCTAATGTGATCTCACTGCGTCCCTGAATATCCAGCTTGTCCAGTTTGGCTTTTAAAGACTGCAGTGCAAATACGTTACTGGCAAAACGCATTTCTCCGGCTACTTCAAACTGATTAAACGCTTGAGGCTTCGCTTTCAGGTCAACCTTTTGCCACTGGGCAATGTCTTTCACTGAATCGCCAGATAATGTCAGTGCCCCGCCGAACACTTTGCCCTGCTCAGTGATCTGGCCATCAAAGGTCAGATTCACCAGACGCGACTTCAATGCTTGAGAAAAGCTAAAGTCTTTACTTTCTATGGCTTTCGCGGGTGTATCAACCGTCATATTGAGCGCAAACGTTTCACCCTGAAAAGCCACCTTGCCATTTAACTCCAGCGCCTTATACAACGAGGGGAGTGTAATCGTCAGTGCCAGGTCTGAAATCGCGTGCCGCGCACCTGATGTGGCATCAGCGTAAATCAGCTCTCCCCCATAAATAGCAACCTCACCCAGCGCAATATCGAATCCTTTTGGCAGTACCACAGGACCCGACGCGCTCGGAGCCTGCTCTGCTGGCGCATCTGATGCGGTTCCCTTGCCTAACGCCAGTACCCAGTTGGCCTGACCCGCAGCGTTCTTTTCAAGCAAAATTTTCGGGTTGCGGATCACAAACTGTTCTAACTGAAACTCCCCCGAAAACAGAGAAACCCAGGGGATATGCACAGCCAGCTGGTCCATCGTCAGCATATGTGGCTGACTGCCCCCAGACATGTTCTCAAAACGAACATCGTTGAGGGTAATATTCAGGCGCGGCAGAATACTGAGCTCACTGTCGCCTGCAATGTCGAGCTTACGCCCGGTATTTGCTTCAACCTGTTGCTCCAGCTGCGCAATGATGGTCGAGGTCGGGATCAGCATAGGGGCGACCACAACAGCAATCACCAACACAAGTATCAGTGCGCCGACCAATTTGAGCACGCGTTTCATATCTCTTCCTTTATAAATCATCTATGACTCATTCTATGATAGCGATTTGGTTGATAAATTCACCTTCACCCCGGAAGATTTTTCAATCCGCCATATCTCGCATTGCACTTGTTGGAGATCCCGGTATGATCCACGCCCTTGTCAGTTTTACCGACCTTTCGCTAAACTGAATAGTCTGAATTAACCCTCTAGTTGGAGAACCGCTGCGACATGAAGAAGCTGCTCATTTCACCGTCGAACATGGCTTTGGGCGAACAAGAAAGTCAGATTTACCAGAACATCCTGAAACAGGCGACCGAGATCAGTCTCAATCTGATGGCCGTTAAGGTTGAAAATCATCCAGAAGACTTTCTGGGATGGTGCTATGAGCTATTGGATGTAGCTAAGAACCGCATTAATTTTGAGCTGCTGGACGATCATCAGTTGCCTATTGTGAAAAAGCTTCAGGACATGCTGATCAGCGCCATCAGTTTTTTGCAGCTGAAAACACTGCGTATTGCGCCCTGGCCGATGATCTGCGAATTCATTCGTCAACGTGAATCAGAGCTGGCACTGGAAGAACAGCTCAAGCTCATTGATTACCTGGCTCCATTACGTGCTACGCCGTTGCAGGATATGATCAACGAAGACCGTCTGGCATTCAGTGGTAAACATGCTGCCAGCCTGGATACCAGTGTGTACCAATTCGATGTGGAATGGTTTGCCTCAACCAAAAGTGCCAAGGGATTCCATCAGTTACTCGCCGACTTACCCGGTGAGTTCGATACGGCACTGGCCCATATTCCGCTCGAAGGCGAAGTCACACAGCAGCACTATCAGGAGTTTGTACTGGCGTACCTGATGGCATTCAGTCACAGTGATGAAAAGCCCACTCTGGCGCCTGCCACTCGTCTGCTTGCAATGCGTCGCCCGGATGTGTTCACCCCGCTGGTTAACAGTAAACTGGACGCCCTGTGTCAGGCACTCGGCATTGCCAAACTGACCAACCGAGATTTCGAGCGTTACTGGCAAGACGTTGTCGTGGCCATCAATAAAATGCCCTGGTTTGCAACAGGCAATGCAGCAGACGAATCTGAAGCCAGACTGCTCGCCATTAGGGCCTTATTGCCATGCTTCTTTTTCTATGCAGACAAAGACACGCCACAAAGCTCTAACTACTACAAGCTATTAAATAAGCCAAAACGAACAAGTTCTGGCAGCACCGCCAGAACCACCCGCCGCAGCAAAGAGTCAGCAGAGACCTTGGTCGATCGGGCACTGAGTGACGACAGCATTCCGGAACACATTCGTGCCAAGCGCGACTCTATCATCGCTGAAGTAGAAAAAGGCCGTAGCGTCGACGAAACCATTTCACTGATGCGCGCAATTTTCGGGTAACCACTCGGCTAACCGAGCAATTTGTCCCTATGATCAGGTAGTTATAATCTGCCTGATCATTGTGCAACAGAGAACAAAAATGCACCAGCTGCGTGCATCCAACTTTCTTTCCCTCATCTAAGCACACTGCCTGATTGAAAATATATTCATTAAAATCAAGATAGTAAATTTGAACTTCGTCTTTTCCTCAAGGCTGGCTTAGCCATTGCAACCTCCCGGGCGACAACCACTTTGTGCTCCAGAGGACTCTACATGAACAATAAACACTCATTAATCTGTGCAATCTCACTGCTACTCGCTCACCCACTGGCGTTAGCCGATACATCAGCTTCCGTTAGCGCCAATGTGGCCGCCAGCTCCAATTACTTCTGGCGTGGGATCACCCAATCGGATGATGGCGCCGCCGTCTCTGGCGGGCTGGACTATGACAGCGGGAAAGGATTTTATCTTGGAGCCTGGGCATCCAACGTAGATTTTGGGGACACAGCCAGTACCAGTTATGAACTGGATCTCTACGCGGGGTTCAGTGGCGAATTCAAGCAGCTCAGTTATGACCTGGGCTACATTCACTATGCCTATCCAGATGCCGCTGGCGATATCGACTTTGGCGAGCTCTATGCCTCGGTTGGCTGGCAGTATTTCTCCATCAAACTCAGCCACCTGACCACAGCACAGAGCGATTCAAGCACGGAAGAAGATATGCTGTACCTGGAACTCAACGCGGCGTTCCCGGTGTTTTCTGAATCTGAATTGAGTCTGCACCTCGGTCGCTCCAGCGGCGATACCGTCATGGAATGGACGGGTGAAGATGACAGCTACATGGATTATGGCGTCAGCCTGAGCACAGGCGGGCTCACTCTGGGACTGGTAAAGACAGACCTTGATGCCGATGATGACATCAAGGCTTATGTGAGTTACGCGCTGGACTTTACACTCTAAACCCGGCGACCCGACTTATTAAGGCACACTATGGCCGGTCGATGCCTGCCAGATGCGATACCATTGCTCACGGGATAACGTCAGCGCACGTGCCGCCACGGCGGTACGCATCCGTTCGATGTTACCGGTCCCCAGCACCACGGATGGTTTACTTGGGTGCATCAGCAACCAGGCATAGATCACCGCATCAATGCCACTGGCACCCACTTCCTCAGCCACTGCATTCAGACAGTCACGCAATCGCAGCGCTTTGGCATCTGTCTGTGCAAAGATGCGCCCCCCTGCCAGCGGTGACCACAGCATAGGATGCATACGTAACTGCTGACACTGGTCTAAAGTGCCATCATCCAGTGCTTTCATCTCATAAGGTGAAAACTCGATCTGATTGGTCACAAGCTCAAAATCGAGGCGAGACTGTAACAGGCTCAGCTGAGAAGGTGTAAAATTCGACACCCCAAAATGCAATACATCACCACTTCTCTTAAGCCGGGTAAACGCCTCAGCCACTTCATCGGCGTCCATCAGATAATCCGGGCGATGGATCAACAAAGTATCAATGCGATCGGTACCAAAGTGCTGCAAAGACTGCTGCACTGAGGCAATAATGTGGGCCTGACTTGAATCATAGTGATTGGCTTTACCCGCAAGCCCTTTGCTGGCAAGCGCAGGGCGAATGCCACATTTGGTGATGATGCTGATCTGTTCCCGAACCGACGGCTGCAACGCCAGTGCACGACCAAAAGCCGCTTCACACTCGTACTGGCCATAAATGTCAGCATGATCGGTGTCTCGTATACCCAGCTCTGTCAGTTGCTTTACAAAATCCAGAGTCTGACCCGGGCTTTGCTGCCAGTCCAGTAAGCGCCAGAACCCGGCGACCAGATCGCCCATTACCTTGTTTGTCATAAAATCGTGCCTATGGTTGAACTTACTCGTTTTGCTTTGTCTATGGCCAGCTCACAACTTGCATCGCGCGCCAGCGCCACGCCCATACGGCGTTGACCCACCACCTCAGGTTTGCCAAATAAACGCAGGTCGGTATTTGTTTCACTCAATGCTTCAGCAACTTGAGTGAAGCTAAGCTGCTGTGATGTGCCGCTGACCAGTATAACACTGGATGCAGACGGGCCGTGACAATGAATGTTGGGAATTGGCAATCCCAGGATCGCCCGCACATGCAAGGCAAATTCACTGAGGTCCTGAGAGATCAGGGTCACCATGCCGGTATCATGAGGCCGCGGTGAGACTTCGCTAAAATACACATCATCGTTTTTGATAAAAAGTTCGACCCCAAACAGCCCGCGTCCGCCAAGTGCTTCTGTGATCTGCTCTGCCATTGCTTTAGCGCGCGACAATGCCACCTCAGACATCGCCTGAGGTTGCCAGCTTTGCTGATAATCGCCCCCCTCCTGCACATGACCAATCGGCTCACAGAAACTGGTACCACCAATATGGCGAATTGTCAGCAGGGTAATTTCATAGTCAAAATCAACAAAGCCCTCCACAATTACTCTGCCCTGACCGGCGCGTCCGCCTTGCTGTGCATAAGTCCAGGCGGCTTCCAGATCAGCCTCACTGCGCACCACACTTTGTCCTTTGCCAGAAGAGCTCATGATAGGTTTAATAACACAAGGCATGCCAATCTCCGCAACGGCACGGATAAACTCCTGCTGTGTGTCGACAAAGCGGTAAGGTGAAGTGGCCAGGCCCAACTCTTCGGCTGCCAGACGACGGATCCCTTCGCGGTTCATGGTGAGCTGTGTGGCTTTTGCAGAAGGCACCACAGTAAACCCCTGTTGTTCAAGCGCCACTAATGTATCGGTCGCAATTGCTTCGATCTCTGGCACAATATAGTCTGGTTGTTCCTGCTCAATAATTGCAGCCAGTTGATTACCGTCCAGCATGGATAAAGTATAACTGCGATCGGCAACTTGCATGGCTGGCGCATTATCGTACCTATCTAGCACCACCACTTCTGCGCCCAGACGTTTAAACTCGATCACCACCTCTTTGCCCAACTCCCCGCCGCCACATAACAGCACCTTACACGCAGTCGCACTAAATGGCGTGCCCAATTGCTTAATTTTCATGATTTATTCCTAAGTAACGATGAATCTCAAAAGTGACCGACAAAATAACATAAATTGCAATATCGCCAGCAGTAAAAAAACCACCAAAATATCCAAAAAAAAACAATAAAGACACAATTTGTACACAGTTGGTGTACATAATTCACGCGCAACCAAGTTGAACATGTTAGCGAAGGACTAGAAGACGTGAACACGAAGCATTTTTCAGACTGTGGCATGCCACCACTGGCGAAAACTCTCTCACAAGTTTATGGCAAATATGCGAATCGAACTGCGCTTATTTATGAAAATAATCATATTAGCTATCAGGAATTGGCACAGCGGGTTACTTTTCTTGCTGGACACATCCGTCTGCAACTGTCTGAACAGGCAGAAACAGCCCCTTCTTCTCACTATATTGCACTTTATCACGAGCGCAGCATTGATATGGTCGTCAGTATGCTGGCGGTTCTGCATTGCGGGCTTGGCTATATTCCCATTTCTACCGATGCACCAGCGCAACGTACCCAGTTTATATTACAAGATAGTCAGCCAGCCCTGATCCTGACTCACAGTCATCTCAGCCAGGTTGAGGCCATTGCGGGCCGCCCGCAGCTGTGCGTAGACACCCTAAGCTCCCTGGAGGCACTCGACACAGCCCCCGCACACACGCAAGATGCGATTGGGTATGTGATTTATACCTCAGGGACAACCGGACAACCCAAAGGCGTGCAGATCCCCGCGCAAAATATCTTACACCTCGCCGATACCCATATTGACGCGTTCAACACGCCACAGTATCAGCGCGCTCTGTTATTTGCCTCGTACATTTTTGATGCCAGCGTATTCGAGCTGTTCGTCCATTTATTGCTGGGGCAAAGCGTGTATATTGCCAGCGAGCATGAACGTAAAGATGCGCAGGCCCTGAGCACACTGGTACAGCAAAACGACATCGAATTTGCATCTATTCCACCTGCACTCCTGGCGTTAATTCCACCGCACCAGCTCAGCGCACTCAAGTGCCTGATCGTAGCTGGTGAGACACCCAATGTGGCCATGCTCGAGGCCTACAGCCAGGTCACTGCTATTTATAATGGGTATGGCCCAACAGAAAACACCGTTGCAACCAGTTTGCATCGCTTTTCAGCGCAAGACAGTGAGCTGAATATTGGTCGGCCACTCAATGACACGCTCTTGTATGTGCTGGATCCCCAGCTTAAACCCTGTCCACAAGGTGAAGTTGGTGAACTCTATATTAGTGGCCCACGTCTGGCGCTGGGCTACCTTAACCGTGACGAGCTGACTCAAAGTCGCTTTATCGCCAACCCTTTTTACGACCCCCAGTGCGATGCCAGCGGCTTCAGCCGTTTATATAAAACCGGTGATTTAGCCTCCTTTGATGGCCAGGAATACCATTTTGCCGGACGTGATGATGGTCAGGTCAAACTACGCGGCTTTCGTATCGAACTTGAAGAAATCGAACAAACCATCGCCACTTTAGACTCCGTCAAGCTGGTCAGTTGCGTTATCAAACAACAAGGTAATCGTCGCTTACTCGCCGCCTATGTCGTGACACAGCATGATGAAGCCATTCAGACTCAGGACATCGCCAACCACCTTAGCCACGCTCTGCCAGATTACATGCAACCCGACCTAATCGTTCTGCTCAGTCAGCTGCCAATGACAGAAAACGGCAAAACGGATAAACGCGCACTGGCGGCATTACCTATCGAAGTGGAGCACACTCATCAGGATGCTCAGTTATCGCATGCGCAGCACGCTTTTTTGACCCTGATGCAGGGCTATTGTCCGGCAGAGCTGCACTGGCACAGTGATTACTTTGCACAAGGCGGTGACTCCATCTCTGCGATCCGCATCGCCAATGAGGTTCAGCAACAGCTTAACTTACATCTGGATACCCAGCTGATTTACCGCTTGCGTACCCCGGCGCAGATCTGGCAGGCGCTACTGACTCACAATGCCCGTCCGCCCGTCGACATTGCCCCGCGCGCAGCGCACCATCAACACACTGCGCCTCTGTCGGCACAACAAAGTGGGCTGTGGTTTTTAGCGCGCCAGGCACCCGATAATCTCGCCTATCATTCGGTCAGCCGCCTGACCCTGAGTGGTGTGCTCGACCCGGCGGCATTGCAAGGTGCACTCAGTAGTTTGGTACAGCGTCACGAAATTTATCGAACGTCATTTGACCTGCACGAACCGCTGCAGCATATCCACCCGCATTTTGTCCCTGAACTACCGATCGTAGATTACAGCGATCTGAGTGAACAGGACGCCCAGGCGAAGATCACCGAGCATTTGGACCAGCTCAATGCTCCATTCAGGCTGGACAGCCTGCCATTGGCACGCTGGACACTGGTTAAACTGGGGACTGAAAAGCACGTATTGCTGCAAGTAGAGCACCATTTGATCCATGACGGCTGGTCAGCCAATCAGTTTGCAACACAATTACTGGCCCTGTATGCCCAGCTCAGCAATGGCGAGTCTCTTGCCGCGGAGCCCGATGTCATTCAATATGCCGATTATGCCTGCCACCAGGCGCAGTGGCTGAACAGCGAGCAGGCACAGCAGCAACGTTTGTACTGGCAGACCCAGTTGCAGTCCGCTCCGCCGCGTATCAATTTACCTGTTTCACAGCTGGCTCCAGACGTGCCCGTCAGCGCCGATACCTATCGCCTTGAACTACCCAGACACGTCTGGCAACAGCTTCAGCAATTTTGTCAGCGCAATCAGATAACTCCCTTTTCAGCCACGCTGGCCACATTATATATTGTACTGTCGCGCTTCAGTGGAGATGAGGATATCTGTATTGGTTCAGCTATGGCCAATCGCAACCATCCTCAGCTTGATACCACCATGGGTATGCTGGTGAATACGGTGGTGCACCGCTTACAAAGTGATCCGCAGACGACCATCGAGGAGCTAGTCCAACAAAGCTTTGAGGTGTGCGCAGAAGCACAAGCAAACCAGACTTTACCCTTCCCGGCGCTGGTTGATGCACTCAATGTGCCGCGTATTCCCGGCGTAAACCCGCTGTTTCAGGTATGTTTTACCTTCCAGGACACACCGCAGCCCGCAACCCCCCTGGACACATTCAAAGACATTCAGCTCGATCAGGGTGTACCGGCGCAGGATGCTAAATTCGAACTGAACATTGCGATGCTGGACATGCACAGTCAGGATCCTGACCGCCCTGTTGTCATGCAATGGGAATATGACCGCAGCCGCTATGATCTGTGGTTCATCGAGTCTATGGCCAGCAACTTTGCCCACCTGTTAGCACAGCTGGTCGCATGTACGTCACCCTCAGCGCTGTCTCAGCCTGTGGCTGCACTGGCACCCGCGGCAACGCAACCTGAACCGCTCACTACCCCGTTGCACTCCAGTGAAAGCCTGACTGCCTTATTCGAACAACAGGCTCAGCGCCACCCAGATAATACCGCCTTGTTCACCTCAACTGGCTCCATGAGTTACGATCAGCTAACGCGTCGCGCGAACCAGCTGGCACACTGGCTGATGACCCAGAATGTGAGCGGTCAGTTTGTCGGACTATATTTACCGCCGGGCCCGGATACCCTGGTTGCGATTCTCGGCGTGCTAAAAGCAGGGGCTGCCTATGTGCCACTGTCCACGCGTGCGCCCGTCAGTCGCAATGGCTTTATTCTCGAAGATGCTCAGGTACAGGTCGTCATCAGCTATCGTGAACTCATTGATGAACTGAATACACCGCAGCTGACACCCCTTTTCCTGGATGATGAGACAACCCTGTTCAGCTATCCGGACACACCGCCCGCTTGCACCATCACTGGCGCAGATCCGGCCTATGTCATCTATACCTCTGGCACCACAGGCAAGCCCAAAGGGGTGGTGCAAACCCATGGCAATGTCGCCCGTCTGCTCAGTGCCGCGGAGCAGCATTTCAGCTTTTCAACACAAGATACCTGGGTGCTATACCACGACTATATCTTTGATTTCAGTGTCTGGGAGATCTGGGGCGCGCTGGCTTATGGTGGCAAGCTGTTTATTCCGGACTACCTGGAGATCCGCGACAGTATGCAGTTTGTCGAGCAATGTCAGCAATTTGGCGTCACCGTGCTCAACCAGACGCCCAGTGCATTTTATACCTTTGCCGACATCGCCAGCAGCGCTCAGGTGCCGCTCACTACCCTGCGCTATGTCATTTTTGGCGGCGAACAACTGAACTACAGCAAGCTGGCGTCCTGGTGGCAGCAATATGGTGATCGCATCACCCTGGTCAATATGTATGGCATCACCGAGACCACAGTACACGTCACCGCACTGACCCTGAGCGCCACGATGCCACGCCACATTGCCGACATCGGTAAGCCGCTAGCCGACATGCAGGCGCTGGTGCTGGATGAACAACATCGTCCTGTCCCTGTGGGTTGCCCGGGTGAACTCTATATCACCGGCGCAGGCCTGGCAGCGGGTTACCTGAATCGTGATGCGCTGAGTGCGGAGCGCTTCTTTACTCTGACCCTGGGCGAGCGTGAATGTCGGGTGTATCGCACCGGTGACAAAGCACGCCAGCTCCCAACCGGACACCTGGAATATCTGGGCCGGCTTGACGACCAGGTCAAGATCCGAGGTCACCGGATAGAGCTGGGCGAGATAGAAGCACAGTTACTGACCTTCAGCGAAATTTCAAAAGCCTGTGTACTGACCTATGACAATCAGGGGCAAACGGCGTTGGTGGGATATATAGTTCCTGCCGAGCATACCAGCGAGTGCGAAGCGCTACGTCAGCGTCTGGCTACCCGCCTGCCCAGTTACATGATCCCAGACCAGCTCATTGCGCTGGATGCTTTTCCACTGACGGTTAACGGCAAGCTGGATAAAAAAGCGCTGCCTACGCCTAGTCTAACCAGTCAGAGCAGCTATGTGGCACCTCAGACCCCCTTACAACAGCAGCTTTGCCAGCTCTGGCAACGGATCCTGGGAGTGAGCCAGGTGGGGATCCAGGATGACTTCTTCCAGCTGGGAGGAAACTCTATTCTGGCGGTCAAGCTGGTACGCGAAGCGCAGGAGTCTATGCAGCTGGCAATGCCACTATCAGCCTTACTGAGTTACCCAAACATTGCCACTCTGGCAGAGCACCTGAGCAGCACTCAGGTAAATACCATCGTTCGTTCACAGCGTGCAACACAGACCAGCGCAAAGCAGGTCATGGAGCTTTAATATGTTATCTTTTGTTCAAAAACTACATGCGCAAGGCCTGCGGGTCTGGCTGGGTGACAACAATTCGCTGGCACTGGGATATGAGGAAACCGTCGCAGCAGAATTGATTGCCGAGTTAAAAGCCAACAAACCATGCTTACTGGCTTTGCTTGAAGAGCATCAGATACACTCGGAGCAGGCCTTTTTAAGCTGGTCTGTGTTGCAGCTGTCTTCATTGTCGAATGCCCAGGCAAGGCTGTTATTTGTTGACCGAATGCAGCCGCAGCGCTGTGCCTATCATATTCCGATGCTGGTTGAGCACACCCATCCCGTTGACATTGCAGCACTGGATAAGGCGATTCAATCCCTGACGGTGCGTCATCCGATCTTAAACAGCCAGATTGTCGAACATGACGACCTGCTCTATTGCCAGCCTCGTAGCACGATATGGCATTCAGAGCAGCATGAATGTGTCGATCAACAGACACTCAAAGCTGAGGTGAAAGCTCAGGTGCTGACACCCTTTGATCTAGCCCAGGACGCTCCCATGCGAGTGGTGCATTATCATTGTGCATCAACCACCTACACACTGTTTTTATGGCATCACATAGCCTTTGACGGCTGGTCAATGCAGCTGTTTTTTACGGAGCTGGGCCAGGCCCTGGGTGATCCCTTGTGGGCGGCGCAACAAACATCGCCTTTATCATACTTTGATTACGCAGCCTGGCACCAAGATCTGGACCAGCAAAAAGCCCATGATTACTGGCAGACCTACTTACAAGGCGCGCTGCCAACCCGGCTGCCAAAGACGCTGAGCGAGCCGCTAAGTACACCACTGACACGCGGCAGCAATGTGTACTTCACTTTGCCTACTCCACTTGGCACGCAGGTCCGTCAGCTGGCCAGCAACCTCGGTGCAACACCATTTAGTGTGTTGCTCAGTACCTACTATTATACCTTAATGCTCTTCACCAATCAGAATGATGTGCTGCTTGGTGTCCCCTCTGATAACCGGGATCACCCGCAGACACAGGATATTATTGGTTTCTTTGTCAATACCCTGGCCTTGCGAGCACAACTGGACAAACAAGCCAGCTTCGCGCAGCTGGTCACACAAGTGAAAGAAAACCTGCATCAGGCCAAGCAACATCAGGATCTGCCATTTGACGAAGTGGTTCAGTATTTTGCCCAGGACGACCGTGAGCAAAGTGCGCTGCAAATCATGTTCAGTGTGCAAAAGCTGGCCAGTCAGCTCGACCCCGCGCTGTCACTACCCTTTGCGCTCAGTCCGCTGCTCAGTGATGAAGAATTGTACCAGCCGATTAAGGTTGATCTGCTGCTGGCACTGGATGACAGCGAAGAGACTATCTCAGGTCAGATTGATTACAACCCAAACCGCTTCAGTCACGCTTACATTGATGCCTTTCGTCAAACCTTTATTCACTTGCTTGAGTCTTGTGTGGCCGCGCCCCACCAGCCTTTGCAATCGCACACTTATGTACCTGAAGCCCAATCCGCAAACAACCCATTGAGTGCGGAAAAGCCTGTGTATGAGCACCTGTATGGACGCTTTATCGAGCAAGCCGAAAAGACCCCGGATGCCACCGCACTTATTTACCAGGAACAAACAACGAGCTATCGTGCGCTGGCCCGGGAAGTCAGAACACTGGCCACTCATCTGCGCGCTCAGATTGCCCATCATGACGACCCCAAAGTCGCGCTGATGTTTGTCCGTGGCCCACAGATGGTTACCGCTATTTTAGCCACCCTCGCTGCTGGCGCTGCGTATGTGCCCCTGAGCCCGACCCAGGCCAGTAGCCGCAATCAGTTTATTCTCGGTGACAGTGGCGCGGCGTTGCTACTGACACTGCCCCATCTGGCCACACAGGCACAGCAACTGGCGCAGCCGAGTGCCCTGCCTGTGGTCACAACAGAGGCCTTACTAACAGGCCCGGCGGATGATGCGTTACCGCACCGCTGTGCTGAGCAACTCGCCTATGTCATTTATACTTCGGGTAGTACCGGACAACCTAAGGGCGTTATGGTCGAGCATGGCCATGTTGACGCGCTGGTGCATAGTATCTCAGAGGTCTATCAGTTCGACGCTGACGAGCGGACCTATTGGTTACCGCCTTACTTTTTTGATGCCTCGGTCGAACCCTTATTTATGACCCTGCTCAGTGGCGCCTGCCTGGTCATCCCCAGCGAGCGCAGCTGCAACGACCCGCTGGCAATGCGAGAAGAAATTCTCGACCGGGAAGTCACCCACCTGGTGGCGTCGCCATCGCATTTGCAGACCATAGGTCACTGCGGTAAAGCCAGCGCCATCCGGCGTGTGGTTTTTGGCGGCGAATCTTGTAGTCAAAGTCTGATCGATACCTGGCAACAGCGCCTGTTCAGCGAATATGGCCCCACAGAAGCCACGGTAACAGCAACGGTGCATACCCAGTTTGCCCAACAGCAAAACCTCAAAGCCATTGGCAAGCCCCTTGGTCATGTCACCATCGACATCGTCGATGACACCTTAAGTGCCCTGCCAGTGGGCTGTCCCGGTGAGATACTCATTTCCGGCCACAGTATTGCCCGCGGCTATCTCAATCTGCCAGAACAAACCGAAGCACGTTTTATCACCACCGCTGCCGGGCGTGCCTACCGCACTGGTGATATGGCACGTCGTCTGCCCTGTGGCAACCTCGAATTTATGGGCCGTAATGATGCGCAGGTCAAACTCCGAGGCTATCGTATTGAGCTCAACGAAATTGAGGCCGTGCTGCTAAAACATGGCGATATTGAACAAGCCTGTGTGAAAGTACAGACCCTGGCTCAGGGGCCGGCACTGGTTGCGTATCTCGGCACCAACAGCACGCTAACGCTCGAGCAGTTATTGCCCTGGCTAAGTGAGCGCCTGCCAGACTATATGCACCCGGCGGCAATACAATGCAGTGCGACCTTGCCTCTGCTGCCCTCTGGCAAAGTCGATGCCCGTGCCCTCACGCCACTGGACATCAACATCAGTACCACCTATGTAGCGCCGCAAAGCCCGCTAGAAAAAGATCTGTGTGCACTGTGGGCTGAGCACCTGGGGGTTGAACAAGTGGGCATGTATGACAGCTTTTTTGCGCTGGGGGGCAATTCACTCAGTGCGATGACGCTGGTTGCCAAAATGCAGCGTACCTTATCACTGGCAGTCACACTCAAAGCACTGTTTACTCATAAGACACCCGCTGCGCTGCTGGCCAACCTGGATTCTCAGCATAATATTGCGCCAATCCCCGTGCTCACAGATCCTGCTACGCGCGTCGCTGTCACCCCGCAACAACAGGCCATGCTGCTGAGTGAACGCCTTGCCACCACCGCCGGTGCCTATCATATCCCACTCATGCTGGGCTGCGATTCCCTCGCGCATCAACAGGCCCTGATGGAGGGGGTGCAACAGGTGATCAGCCGACATTTGGTGTTACAGCAAGGGTACGAACAGGATGATCAGGGTCATTGGTATATCAGTCAGACTCGCTATCCCATACCTTGTCAGGTATTGGCAGTGAGTGGCAATAATGACAGAGGATTACAGGAATTTGTCAATGCGCCGTTTGCACTGGACACCTCAGCCCCGGTGAAAGTGGCACAATTACGCGTAGGCCCTTTGCCAAGCTACAGACTGCTGCTGGTGTTTCATCATATTGCCTTTGACGGCTGGTCAGTCGAGCGTTTTATCCATGAGCTGGATCAGCAAATGGCCGGCAAAGTTATCACCCCTCCTGCACTGACTTACCGGGATTACGCGTACTGGCGAAGCCAACAAGACGACAGCACTGAGCTGGCTTACTGGCAGCAGGCGTTTGCCGGTATAGACCTGACCCCCTGGGAAAGCGACTTTAGCCGCAGTGCCAGCTATGATCCGCAAGGTCGGGCGCTGACCTTCACGTTACCTAATACCCTGACCCAGTCATTACGCGCCCTGGCGCAACAACAGGGTGTAAGTCTGTATGCTACGCTACTAAGCAGTTTTCAGCTCGCCGCGTGCTTCTGGGCTGACCGGGACGACATCGTGATTGGCACTCCCAGCGACAACCGCGCCCATCCGGATAGTCATGAGCTGATGGGCTACTTTGTTAACACCCTGGCGCTGCCTCTGCGCTTAGACAGCACGCTCAGCTTTACCGCGCTCATGACACAAGTGCAGGGACAGGTTCATGAAGCCAAAAGTCATCAGGGGGTGTCGGTGGATGTATTGGCAGACGCACTGAACGTGGAGCGACAAAGTGGTTTGTCGCCGCTCTTCCAGCTGTTCTTCACCCTGGACCAGTTCAACCCAATGGATCAGGCATTTAACGGCTTTGAGGTGATCCAGGAAAACCCGCAGGATTACGCCTATACCCCGGCCAAGTTTGAATGGAATATGGTCTTTAAAGACGATGGCACTCAGTTACAAGGGCAATTCACCTACGCCACGACCCGCTTTGATGCCACTCGCTGCGAACAATTCCTGGCATTCTACCAGGTGCTGTTAGAGAATCTGGTGAGTGCACCAGAACGCGCAGTGCGCGACTGCCCACTGCTGAGTGACATACAGTTTCAGGCACTCGTTGCCCAACAAGCTCAGCAGTACAGTGAATCACAAACAAACTGGTTAGCCTGCTTTGCCCAAGCCTGCCAACGTGCACCACATAACATCGCCCTGTCATTTGAAGACCAGCAACTGAGTTATGCTGAGCTGGATAGCTTGTCGTCACAACTGGCCGCCACATTGCATCAACGTCTGGGTACACCGGGTGCTGAGCCCGCCCATGTCGCGCTGCACTTTCACAAAGGCTGCGACATGATCATCGCTATGCTGGCCACACTCAAGGCCGGTGCGGCATTCGTTGCGCTGTCGCCTAACCACCCGCAATCCCGGCGCGAAACTCTGTTGCAGCAGGCACAGTGTGCGCTGCTACTCAGTGATGATGCATTGAGCTGGTCAACGGTGCCCACTTTGCTGTATCACTGGCGTGACTGGCCAGAAACGCAATCCGACTCTTATTGTATCGACTTTAACCACAGCGCAGATCGCCTCGCTTATCTCATTTATACCTCAGGTACCACTGGTACACCCAAAGGGGCCATGCTCAGCCATCGTGGCCTTATCAACCTCTCAGAACACATGATGTACAGCCACCGCTTAATTGGTCGGTCACGTCAGGTAATTGCCAGTCAGTATGCAGAATATGTGTTCGACGCGTCCATCATAGAAATATTTCCTGCATTAGCTGCGGGCGCACGACTGGAGATCATGCCTGAGGCGATCCGTCGTGACGTGCCCAGATTATGTGATTTCCTGCGTCGTCAGCAGGTCGATGTTGCTTTCGTGCCCACCGTTCTGGTCAATCAGTTTCCGGATCTGCTGGCGACGTGCGAGTTAGACGTGCTGTTTGTAGGCGGTGCGCCACTGAATCCGGTGCACATACCGCTGGCAAAAACCTTGTACAACGAGTACGGGCTCAGTGAAACCAGTGTCTGCATCAGCCAGGCCGAGGTGCTCCCGCAGCAGCCTGTCACCATAGGGCGTGCTATTCGCAATAGCCGCTTGTATGTACTGGATAAATATCAGCGACCTGTGCCACCAGGTGGCTGCGGCGAGCTACACAGTGCAGGGAGTAGTACCGGACTGGGTTATTGGCAAAATGCCGATAAAACAGCAGCGCACTTCTTCGAACTCACACTGCACCACGACTCACAACGCCTCCATGAGCAGGTATATCGGACCGGTGACTTAGTACGTCGGGTCGATAAAGACACCCTGCAGTTTGTGGCACGTACCGATCAGCAGCTGGAGATTAATGGCTACCGCATAGAGCCGGGCGAGATTGAAGCAAAACTACTGGCCCACCCCGATATAGCTCAGGCCGTCGTCTGTCAGGTACAAGGTCATGCACAACAACTGATCGCTTACTGTGTGTTAAATCAGGGTGATACCGTACAAGTGGCAGAGTCACAGTCTCGCACCTTGCTCAACTGGCTGAACGCACAGCTGCCCCCTTATATGCGACCAAAGCACCTGCTGTTTGTGAGTCACTTCCCGCTGACCTTAAATGGCAAGCTGGATTTGAAACAACTGCCACAACCTGAACTGGATCAGCTTCAGGTCGAACAACGGGCACCACAAACCCCAACAGAGCAAACCGTGCTCGAACTCTGCCAGCGACTGCTCGGCGTGTCTGAGCTGAATATCAATCATGACTTTTTCGAGCTGGGTGGCTCTTCTGTACAGGCTGCCCGGTTAATCGCCGAGTGCGAAAAAGCATTTGTGGTCAGTATTGAACTGGCCACCCTACTGACGCATCCGGTGCTGGCCGAATTTGCCGCCGCCGTAGATCGGCTGCTGGCTGAACAAGCCATCCCTGACGCCGAATTTGAAATGGAATTATAATGAGGTTCTCCATGCACCAGTTAATGTACACCCTGAAAAGCCAACAGATCAGCGTCTGGCAAGACCAAGGCAAGCTAAAGCTTGCCAGCCAGAGTGATGTAAGCCAGTCGGACATAGTAGCGACAATCCGCGCTCATAAAACCCAGTTGCTGGACTACTTGCAACGCCATAACATCAACAGCAGACTGTGCTTTGAGCAAACACAGATCTTTGCAGCCGAAAGCAACGCTGCGCCGCTGACGCTGGGACAGACACAAATGATGTTTTCTCAGCAAATCAGCGAGCAGACTCATACCTATCATATTCCCTGCTTATTGAAGCTCGCCAAAGACTGCGATAAAGACGCAATGGAGCGAGCGTTGCAGCGTCTGTGTCAACGACACAGTGCACTCAGTGTCTGCTTTGTCTCCAATGCACAGGGTCAGATACAGCAACAGCAGGTTGCTACTCCTTTTGAACTGACACAGCTAGACTGCGATGAGGCCACGCTGGATGAAACCTGTCAGCAGCTATTTACCCGACCCTTTGCATTGAGTGAGGAACGCCCGTTTCGTGCCACCTGGTTGAGCACAGAGTCACACAATTATCTTTATCTGCTATGGCACCATATTGCCTTTGACGGCTGGTCTTTGGGTGTGTTCTTAACTGAGTTGCAGACCAGTTATCAGGGTACGGCGCTTGCCCCTGCATTACAGTTTAATGATTACGCTCTCTGGCAGGCACAACGTCTCAGTGCACAGCGTATTGCGACACTGAAAGACTACTGGCTAAGCCAACTTGATGCCCATTCTGCCTTACATTTGCCCTGCGCCCACACCAGACCCAAAGTGTTTGACCACAGCGGTGCAAATGCCACGCTGACCTTACCTGACGGCAGCAGCGAACAGCTTCAGGCTCTGGCAAAACGTCACAAGATCAGCACCAATACGCTGGGGCTGGCAGCCTGGTTCCACACTCTGAGCTTATACAGCGGCCAGCAGGATCTGACTATCGGGTTACCCAGCGACAACCGTCCTAATCAGGCTTGTCAGCAGATCCTGGGTTACTTTGTAAACTCTTTGCCAATCCGCCTTCAGACTGAGCTGAGCCACACGCTGGCCGACTGGCTGGCGTTGGTACAACGTCAGGTGAATGAAGCAAAGGCGCATCAGGATTTACCTTTTGAGGAAATCAAATCAGCACTGGATGTGACCATGGACACCAGTCGCCACCCGGTGTTTCAGACCATGTTTACCTCCAGTCAGTTTCAGCATGCCACTGAACATGCGCTGTGGCAGCAATATATGACCGACACAGATGCACATGTAACCGCTAAGTTTGACCTGACGATGCATCTGGAACTGGCCCCTGAGCAGGCTCAGGTCAACCTCAACTATGCCAGCGCACTGTACAGTGAAGAGCACGCCCAGCGTATCGCTACACTCTATACCCAGGTCTTAACGGCCTATGCACAGAGTATGGAGGCAGAACGCGATGCGCTCTTTAGCTTACCGCTACTCAGCCAGTCAGATTTAGACGTACAACACCAGCTCAGTGGTCTGTCAGATGCCTTCCCGACCCCTCTGACTATCACTGAACGATTTGCGCACATCGCTGCCAAATACCCGCAACACACCGCCCTGCGCAGCGCCGAACGACACTGGACCTATCAGCAGCTAGATCAGGAAACCAATCGTCTGGCAGCCCAGATCCAGGCATTTGCCCCGGGCGTTCAGGTTGTTGCACTGCATTTACCCGGAAACGCTCCGTTAGTCATCGCCATGCTGGCGACCCTTAAAGCTGGCGCGGCATATACCACTTTGCCCTACAAAGATCCTCTGCCACGACGGGCCTATCAGCTTGAAGACAGTCAGGCGGAGCTGCTACTGACGCAAAACAGTTTAATCGAAGAAGCCGGGATCCTGGCTGACTCTGCGCAACTGCCGCTGCTTAATGTCGACGACATCCAGGGTAATACATCTTTGAGTACCGAGCCCGTACAGTGTGAAACGACCCCACACAGCCCGGCCAATATCATCTATACCTCAGGGACCACTGGCAAACCAAAAGGCGCTTTACTGACGCATTATGGCTGCACGTCTTTCACGGCTGATTGTCAGTACATCGACATCACGCCTCAATCACGCATGATGCAGCTGGCCAATCCTGCTTTTGATGCCACGACCATTGAGACCTGGATGTGTTTACTCAATGGTGCAACCCTCTATTGCGGTTACAGCGACTTACTCAGTCAGATCACTGAGTTCAAAAAGATGTTGTGTGAAGAGCAAATCTCAACCTTGTTCCTGACCCGGGCATTATTCGACACCTTATACCAGCAAGACCCGACATTGTTTACCACTTTGGAACATCTGTTATCGGGCGGAGAAGCGCTGACCCCAGAGCTGGTCAATCAGCTGGTTAATTCAGAGTATGCGCCCAAACACTTTTATAACCTCTATGGCCCGACGGAATGCTCCAGTTGCACCACCAGCCATGAGATCACCGGTCAGGATACCCGCATTCCCATAGGCAAACCTATTCAGGGCCGGGCCGTTGCCGTCATTGGTCAACATGGTCAGCTGCTGCCGCCGGGCTGCCCTGGCGAATTGTACATTGGCGGCGCAGGCCTCGCGCTGGGATATTTAAATCGCGATGCACTCAGCGCAGAAAAATTCGTCACGCTCAAAGTGTTTGGTCAACCTCAGTCTTATTACCGAAGCGGAGATCTGGTTTACTGGCAACCAGATGGCACGCTGGCTTATCTTGGCCGCAATGATGAGCAGGTCAAGATCCGCGGTCACCGCGTTGAACTGGGAGAAATCGAACAACAGCTTAATGCCCTCCCCGAAGTTAGCAATTGCGCCTTAGTGGTACGCAAGCACCAAGGCCACAGCCAACTTGATGGCTATGTGGTGCTGGCAGAGACTGGTGACATCACTACTCAGCTTGATACGCTGCGCGATACACTCAATCAGCGGCTGCCCGATTATATGCAGCCACATACTTTAAGCGCCATCGAGCAACTGCCACTGACTACCAGCGGGAAACTCGACAAGCGCCGATTACCTGAGCCGCAACAAGTGTCGGATACGGTGATAGAACCTGAGAGCGCAACAGAGAGAAAGCTCTTGGCACTGTGGCAATCCCTGCTGGGCATAGACAGCATGTGTGTCACGCAACCTGTGATGCATTATGGCGCTGACTCAATTCGGCTGTTGCACTTTTGCAGTGCAGCAAGCAAAGAGGGCTGGCAGCTCACGCCTAAACTCTTGATAGAGCACAACACCATTCGCACTCAGGCGGCACTGCTGGAGCAGCAAAATCGAGATCTGTTCAACGGCATGAGTGATGATGAAGCGCTTCAGGCCGTGTTAACCTTGCCACATTTCGAACCCGGACTAATCCGCCCTGCAGAAATAGTGGATGCGGCCATTGTGCATCTGTTCCCCGCAGCGGCCAGTGCAGATAGTTTTAATCCCCTGGTGGAAAAATTAAGCACACAGTTTGAGGTACATGCACTGGAGAACGTGAAAATATTCACCGGTCGCCACCTCAACCAACTGAGCCTGGTGCGTTATTATGCCGAGCGCATTGTTGCGCATCAGAGCGAGGGACCCTACTACCTGGGTGGTTTCTGCGAAGGCGCGGCCCTAAGCCTTGAAGTTGCCAGACATCTGGAATCTATGGGCCATGAAGTAGCGCACAGCTTCCTGATTGACCCCATCCTGCCGCAACTGAACGCGACCCAACTGGCCGACGCAGAACAACGCGTACAGAACAGTGACCCAAGCCTGGAAACCTGGCCGATCGGTCGTGCTTTTGTGGACTTTGTACGTCACTTCCGTACTACCGACTCTTATGCCTACCCGGTAAGCTTTTTTACCGCCGATCGGGTTAATGATGAAGCAATGCCAACAGAAGCGTTAGGCCTGTTCGAACCGGTGTTTGATGTCGCGACGGTATACAAAGCTACCTTTGCATTACCCGACAATGGCTTTGCGACCTTGCTGCCCCAGGCTGAGTACATTGACTTACTCAGCGCCCATGACGAAATCATGACCGATGAACGAGATCTGGATTGCATTGCTGCCCGCTTCAATCAGGTGCTGTCTTCAGCTCAATCTCAGCGTGTTCAGGAGCGACGCGCATGACCAAACAACAATTGTGTAAGCGTTACGGCATTCATCTCGGCCTGACCATGTTTGCTGCCATGTTGCTGCTGCCGATCCTGACCCCTTACCTGCTCGCGCAGGGCTTTGTGGTCAGCCAGATAGCCATTGCCATGGTCGTCATGACTGCCGTGATCATCATCAGTGAAGTACCCAGTGGAGCATTGGCCGACCATTTCGGCCGTCGCCGACTATTTTGCTGTTCATTGGTATTTGCTTTACTGACCAATCTGTTATTGCTGATCGCCACTGACTTTGTGACCTTGCTGATTGCCGTCAGCTGCTGGGGGCTCAATCAGGCCACCCTGAGCGGGACACTCAACGCCTGGTTTGTGGAGCGCTTTCATGAAGCAGAAGGCGAACAAACCCTGAATCAGGGATTCGCTGCGACCTATGGCCTGGCGTATGGGATTGGCGCTTCCTCCGCAGTGCTCTCTGCGCTGTTTCTGGCATTTGGCGACCATCTTGCGCTGTCGACCTTGCAGATGTATCAGCTGATCTTTGTGGTATCGAGTATTGGCTTTATCTTACTCCTGCCGCTGACCTTTCACTGGGTCAAAGAGGTCAAATCCCCCGCTCAGCAGCGCTTTAAACAGGCACTAAGCCAACATGTTGGCACCACCCTCAGCACAGTGCGTCAACCGGCACTGGCTAAGCTGCTGATTGCGCTGGTAATCGTGATCCCGGTCAGCGCCAGTATCGAAAAATTCTGGCCTATCTTTGTTCACCAGCTGGAGCAAGTCGATATGGATGCCGTGGCCTGGTTATTTCCAGCCGTCATGGCTGCAACCTTCGCTTTGAACGGCGTCGCCGCGGTACTCAGTGCTAAGCTATGCACACTGCTCAATCAAAAGCTGGGGCAGGCAATGGCAGTTGCCCACCTGCTTAAGCTGGTTGCTTTGGTTGCCATGGCACTGGCACCTGATCTGAGCTGGTTTGTGGCCGCGCTACTACTGTTCTTCCTGTGCTTTGGCCTGACCCAGCCGGCACAATTGCAGCTGCAGCATCAACTATGCGACGACAGTGTGCGAGCGACCATTGAATCTCTGGGTTCACTAACGACCCGCATGGGTGGCATGCTGGGCGCCGCACTCACGGGTGCTTTACTAAATCTGGTCTCGCTGCCGGTAAGCTGGTTACTGCTTGGCGCCTTGTCGCTGCTGGGCATCGTGTTGCTGTTCAGCCCATCGCTCAACCAGCAAGACCCACCTGAGGTTACAGAGCCAGAGGCTGACCCCGCTTCCGCGGACCTTAACGCCTGACAGAAATCGTCGCGCTATACCGAGGGGCATCCTGGAGCTGTAACGCCAGGGTGTCGCCTTCGTTTAATGCCCCCACCCCCTGTGGCGTGCCCGTCATCACGATATCACCCGGGTTCAGGGTAAAATATCGACTGATCTCAGTCAGCAAGCTCGACAGTGAAAAAATCATCAGACTGCTGTCTCCGTGCTGCTTAAGCGCGTCATTTTGCCAAAATCGATAGTGCAGCACATTGTTTTCATCCAGGCCATTCACGGCTCTGAATGGGGTCAGACTGCAACTGTTATCAAACGCCTTGGCACACTCCCATGGGTGCCCCTGTTGTTTTAATTTGCTCTGTAACTCCCTGAGTGTCAGGTCCAGTCCGGTCGCAATTCCACAGATGTGTTGCAACGGTTCACGGGTGTGATTATCTATGGTCTCCCCTACCAGCAGTACGAGTTCAGCTTCATAGTGGTGCTCACCCAGCGTGGTATTGAGTACCAATGGCGACTGAAAATGGCAAAATGCCGAAGCTGGTTTGATAAATAGCAGGGGGCTATCGGGTATTGGGTTGTTTAGCTCTTTGGCATGTGCCACGTAATTGCGACCCACACATACCGCTTTACCCACCTCCAGGGCGACTGCGTCACCTGATTCCCATAAATGCTGATACATAATGACCTCCGTTCAGAAATGGGTCACTATTATAACGGATCCAGACACAGCGACAGAGTCCATACGATTGATGTTCAATATAACCAATAAGAATAACAGTCGCCTTTTTACTCTAGCCATTAAAGGTAAAGTAAAATTGCCGTCGGCTCACAGTTAGCTTTACATAGCTCAGCCCCCTGAATTGCCTGCAGGTTGCAAGGGATAGACAGTCAGGATATAACAAAATATAAACAAAAAAGACAAAGGTAAATCATGAAACAACATGCGAACGTGCCTCTCAACGATTTTATTGAGTATCCACAGGAAGAAATGCTCAGCCGCGCCACTGCATTTCTGGATGAAGCAAAGCGCCGCCATACCATCCGCAGCTTTAGCGACCGTCCGGTGCCCAAAGAGATCATCGAAGCCTGTATCAAAACGGCTGGCTCAGCGCCCAGTGGCGCTAACCATCAGCCCTGGCATTTTGTGGCCATCCACAGTCAGGACGTTAAGCAACAGATCCGTGCAGCGGCCGAGCAGCAAGAGCAAGCATTCTATGAAGGTCGTGCAGGCGAAGAATGGCTTGATGCCTTAAAACCATTAGGCACCGATGCGGATAAGCCTTATCTGGAGCATGCTCCCTGGTTAATCGCTATTTTTAGCCAGAAAAAAGGCGGCATCCACACCGAAGATAAAAATACCAACTACTATGTCCATGAATCCGTTGGCATTGCGACTGGCTTTTTGATCCAGGCGCTACACCATGCCGGACTGGCGACCCTGACCCATACGCCGAAACCTATGAGCTTCCTGACCGAGATCTGCCAGCGAGATAAAGAAAACGAGCGACCTTATATGTTGCTGATCGCCGGTTATCCAGCAGAAGACGCAACCGTTCCGGAGCACGCCCTGGTTAAAAAGCCGCTTGAGGAGATTGCGACTTTTCTGTAGTCGTTGTTAACGCTGTCGGTGATCCTGCTACCAGGCGCTCACCGGCACGCAAGCCACTGATAACCTCGACTTGCTCACCATACTCCCTACCGAGACGAATAAAGCGACTCTGTACCTGCCCGTCATGTAGCACTGCGACTTTGCTGAGCTGACCGAAATGTTGTACCAATGATGTTGGGATCAATATCGCCTGACGTCCGTTACCAGGCAGTTTCAATACCGCATACATGCCCGGTATCACCCCTTGCATCCACTGCATATCCAGCTTTACGGTGAAACTGCGCGCATCGCGATCTGCGACTGGCACCAGCTCACTGATGGTGGCATATTGCGTGGCTTCTGCGGCCGGGATACTGATCTGATGACGCTCGCCCACCGCCAACTCCGGCAACAAATGCTCTCGTACAGAGACCTCAACCTGCAACTGTGCCGGGTTATATATAGAGACCAGCGGCGTGCCTGGGTTGAGCATGGCACCGGGCTCTTGCAAGCGTGCAACCAAAGTCCCTGAGATAGGTGCCCTGACCTGGGTATAGCCTAAGGCCACCTCTGCCCCGGCCTGCTGTTGTACCAGCGCCGCTTCTCTGGCCGAAAGCTCATTCACCTGAGTCTGCCATTCGTCGACCTGGTTATGCGCAACCAGGCCTTTTTGCTGCAAAGTCAGGGCACGCTCAAGTTGTTTTTTCGCCTGGCTTAGCTGTGCCAGATTGGCCTGCTGCTCGGCTTTCACAGCCCGTAATTGCGCCCGTAGATCGGCATCATCCAGTGTGGCAATCAACTGACCAGCCTGGATCGTATCACCAGAGCGCACCGTCAAACTTTTGAGCTGTGCCAGCACGCGGCTGGCCACTACCGTATTGTGTTTGGCAATCACACTCCCGGGGATCTGCTCTACGTCATAAACCAGTTGCTGTGCTACCTCATGTAGCTGGGGTTGTGGCCTGCTAACCTGGGGCTTATCACCAGGTGTCACAGTGTCATTAAATAATCCAGCCATCCAGGCAATGGTCAACAGCAATAACGCGATCGCCAGCAGCGGACGTACCCATCGAATATCAGACATGCGTAGTCTCCAAATCATCAGAAATCGGGGCTGATGTATTGTCATTGTCGGGCGTTTTGAACACCAGATAATAGACAACCGGCACAACCAGTAAAGAAAACAGGGTTGAGGCAACAATGCCAAACATGATTGCCAGCGCCAGACCACTGAATACGGGGTCCAGAATGATCACCAGATTGCCCAGCAAAGTGGTTCCCGCGGTCAGTAATACGGGCCGCATACGCACACTACCGGCGCGGATCAAGGCCGCCTCCAGAGGCATACCAGCCTGTCGCGCCTGGGTAATAAACTCTACCAGGATCAGAGAGTTTCTCACCACGATACCGGCCAGTGCAATCATGCCAATCATCGCTGTGGCGGTAAACAATACAGGGTCGGGTGCCCCAGCTATCGTGCGCTCACCCAACTGATTAAGCACCCAAAAGCCTGGCATAATCCCTATCATGGTCAAAGGAATGGCAGACATGATGATCAGTGCCACCGCACTGGATGCCGTCTGCCAGCGTAAAATCAGGAATATAGCCGCCAGTGCAAAAGCAAAGGCAATGCCCATATCCCGAAACACCCTGATGGTGATACGCCACTCTCCTTCACCGCTGAAGCGATATTGTGTGCCTTCCGGCAGCTGCCACGATAACCCGCTACCACTGCTGAGAAAAGTGCGTTGCTGCCAGGGCGTTACCTGCGCTTCATGCTGCACGGGAACACCCGCTGGTTGCTCATCGGCCACCACATCAGCTATGACCTCAGCCGGGGTGCGGCCATTTAATTCCGCAAACACATAAATGACCGGGGCTAAATCTTTACGGTAAATCGCAGGCTCAGCCATCAAAGTCTGCATATCCCCGACTTCAGACAAGGCCACCATAGGCCGGGCTGCCCGGCTCAGACCAAAATTATCTTGCGCCTGCGTCACGTCGCTGCTGCCACGGATCTGAGTTGCAAGTAAGTCCGACCAATGCTGACGGTCCGCATAAGCCAGCTGTAAGGTGATCGGCACCGGCTGAGCCTCACGAGGTTGGTACAAGAGTCCGGCCTGCATGCCGCCACTGGCCAGCGCCAGAGTGTGGTTTATTTCTATGCTGCTCACACCGGAGAGTGCCGCTTTTTGTTTATCAGTCACAAACCGCTGCAATGTAACCGGGGCAGACAAAGAGGTATCCACTTCCACCACATGGGGCTCCTGGCGCAAACGTGCCGCCAGCCTCAGTGCTGCATCACGATGTGTATCCGTGGCAATAAAGGGCTCAGCATAAACCTCGGCGGTCAGCGTGCTCATAACGGGTGGACCCGGCGGCACTTCCACCACTTTGATCACCGTGCCATCACGATTAAACTCTGCCAGCGCTTTGCGCAGCCGTAGCACCACAGCATGAGACTGGTGTGCGCGCTCACGCTTGTCTAGTAAAATCACCCTTAGCTCGGCCAGGTTGTCACTGTGACGACGATAATATCCCCGTACCATACCGTTGAAATCCATACTTGAGGGCTGGCCCACATAGGCGGCAATCGCACTCACCTCGTTCATTTGCCAAACGCGTTGCTGCACTGCGCGCGTAGTACTCGCGGTGGCTTCCAATGTGCTGCCTTCTGGTAAATCAATCAGCACCTGGACTTCATTTTTATTGTCATAAGGTAATAGCTTGAGTGGAACGGCCCGAAACACAGGTAAGCTGGTACTCAGCACAAATAGCACTAACATCAACCACAACACCCCTTTGGCCCTGCGTGGCGAGCGCAGCAAAGGCGTGAGTAATGCCGCATACCAGCCATTATCCACTCTGACTATTGATGATGGATTGGCGCTTAGTAAGCGACTCGCCAGCCAGGGCGTAATGAACAAAGCCACCGCGGTTGACACCATCACACTCACGGGCACATTAAAGGCCATAGGGGCCATATAAGGACCCATCATCCCAGTGATGTAAGCGAGTGGCAGAAACGCCATCATGATGGTCAATGTCGACATCAATAATGCGGTGCGGATCTCCATCATGGCGCTCACAATCTGCTGCTGACGCGGTTTACCGGGCACCAGCATTCGGCTGATGTTATCAATGCCCGTGATGGGATCGTCCACCAGCAGACCCAGCGAGAGGATCAGGGCAAATAACGTCACCCGGTTGATGGTGTAACCAAACGCCCAGTCCAGCGCCAGTGTCACCCCGTAACACACCGGGATCGCCAGCCCGACCACAATCGCCGGTCGCCAGCCAAGAAAAACACCGACAAAGATCACTACGGTCAGCACCGCAAAGAGCAAGCTGGCCATCAAATCATTGACCTTTTCATCGGCTGTCTGGCCGTAGTCGCGCAATACTCTGACCTCGACCTCCGGTGGCAATAGCTGAGTTTGCAGCTGGTCCATCAACGTGTGAACCTGCTCAGCAACGGACACCGCATTGCTGCCTTTTTGCTTAGCCACACTAAGGGTCACCAACGGCAGATCCTGGCTACCATCACTGATCGCCAGCCACTGATACTGCTCGGGCTCACCCGGCCCATCTTCAATGCGCGCGACATCTTTGAGTTTTACGGCGCGTCCGTTGACCACAGTGATCACTAACGCGCGTAACGCCGCGGCAGTGCGCAACACGTCCCCAGACTCCAGTACAATCTGTTTGCTGCCCGCGATACGCTTGCCAACCTGTTGCAACTGATTGCTGTTTTGAATCGCGGTTAACACGTCCAGTGGCGTGCTCTGGTGTGCCGCTAATGCCGTCGCATCCAACCAGACATTCAGCTGGCGCTGTCGTCCTGCCACCACCTTGACCTCGCTGGTGTCGGGTAACCGCTGCAGCTGCGTTGAGATCTCCTGAGCAAATCGGGTTAACTCATAATCGTTGTATTGTTGAGGTGCAGTACTATACAAGCCCAGCATAACAATCGGCACATCGTCGACTTCGATCGGCCGGATCTGCCAGTCACTGACCACAGCGGCCATCTGGTGCTCATTGGCATACAGTTTCGTGTAGGTATTCAGGATGGCCTGCTCACGACTCTCTCCAACATGAAATCGCAGCGTGACCACGGCGGAGCCACTGTTGGTGATCGAGTAAACATGCTCTACACCGGGAATTTGCAGCAGCAGCTTCTCTAAAGGCGTGGTAACAAGACGCACCACTTCGGGTGCGGCGGTGTTGGGCACCGTGACATGAATATCTAACATCGGCACCACTATCTGAGGCTCTTCTTCCCGTGGCATGAACTGTAAAGCCAATACACCCAGCACCATAGCAAAGAAGAAAAACAGCGCAGGCAAGCGCCCAGTCAGACTCTGGCTTATCGCTCGCTCAGTAAAACCCACTGTGCCACTCATGGTGTATCCTTGTCGGCACAAAAAAGCAGATAAAGCTGCTGCAGGATCACCAGCACCTTGTCATCCGCAATGCGGTAATACACAGTGGCACCAGCGCGTCGTGAAGCAACGATCCCGGTTTTTCGCATGGCAGCCAGGTGCTGAGACAGTGCAGACTGAGCCAGTGGAACCCGCTCATTCAACTCACCAACACTGAGCTCCGTACTTTGCAAACTGCACAAGATCATTAACCGATTCCGATTCGCCAGCATCTTAAGTAATGCTTCAGCCTGTGCGGCGCTATCGGCCATTGCGTGTAAATCCATACTTTTCCCCACTTCAATGATGTGGCGAGTATAGAACACAATATTAGAAATTACTAATATTAGATCTTGCTAATATTAAATCTTGCCATATACTTGAGTTCAGGAGGTACACTTATGAGACTGGAAGCCGCTATCAGATTGATCGCCGGCAGTATGCTGATACTGTCATTGTTACTGACCTGGTTTATGGATCCACGCTGGGTGTGGTTGAGTGTGTTTATCGCATTGAACCTGATCCAATCCGCCTTTACCGGCTGGTGCCCGATGATGACCTTGCTCAAAAAACTTGGAATGGAGAATTAAGCGATGCTGACATCCCCACAGGACATTTTAAAAACCGTCAGGCCTAATCAACGTTGTATCAGCGCGCAGCAGGCCAAAGCAGAAATAACCACCAATCAGGGCTTATTGATTGACGTGCGCGAGCCTCAGGAACATCAGGAAAAAGCTGCCCCGGGGGCACTGAATATTCCCCGTGGCGTGCTGGAGTTTCAGTTACCCTCTGTGGAAAAAGACCCAAGCAGACCTTTGTACTTGCACTGTGCCGCGGGCGGCCGGGCGGTATTTGCCGCAGAGCAACTCACCCGCATTGGCTACCAGAATGTCAGCGTGATCACCTGTAAAGTCGATCAGGTGTGTCAGGTCTTTGCCTGACGTGCCGCCAGCTCGGCATCTGAGCGGGCAACACTCTGATACAGCCAGACCATACGGTCAAGAAACCAGGTTTTGCTCAGGATCACGCCCAATGCGCCGACGCTGGTGCTGATGGCTTCCTGAAACCACAGGCCAACACCACATACCAGGGTACTCAGCGTTAGCAGTGCCATGATGATTTTAATCACCTGATAATGCACCAGTGGCACCCGCTCCAGCTGATAGATTAGGATCTGCTCACCCAATACGGCTTGTGATGCCCAATTATGGGTATCTCTGGGTTTGCTGAAACACCTGGGATTCAGCCACACCCAAAGTAACAACACCACCAACAGCGGCCAAAAAGCCACCCCCAGCCAGTCACGCCACCACAGGCACGCAATCAACAAAGGCAAACAAGAATAACGACTCCAGACACTCCAGGGGTTGGCATGGCGTGCCCAGACTTCTTCGCTCATAGCGAAATACTTCGCAGCAGTTCGTTGCATCACTTCACCTCATACGCTCAGTTTAGTTCTCCACCAGTGTAGCCAGAGTCAGCGTTACCCTCTGTTTAAAAATGTCAATGACCGGGTACATTTTCTGACCCTTTGGCGCAACTCGCTTACAGCGCCAAGACACCTCAGCCCCTACACTGGCAACACAGCAACACCGTATTTGGGTTATTCAGTTAAGGACACAATCATGTTCAAAGGCTTTTCTCTGCTCACCTCAGGATTGATTATCAGCGCTGTGCTCAGTGGCTGCGGCGATAGCAAGGATCATCGCGGGGCATTACAAAAGCACCCAGGGGTCTGGCAGAAAACCGCCTATGGTGAAGTACTCGATATCAGCGCAGATCGCATGCAACGTTATGAATTTAATACTCATGCTTGTATCAAAGTGGCACAGCGTGCCCTGCCACTGAGCTCAGATAGTGAGATAACCCAGGCTCAGCTCAGGAACACAGAGCAGCTGCAACTGACTTATGCGGGCGAAGTCTATCCGCATATCTATGACCCGCAGACGTCACTCCCCGGTGTCTGTCAGTCGCCCTTATCCGTTGATACACAAGCCAACCCTACAGAAGTGTTTGAATACTTCTGGCACGCATTTAACGATTATTACGCCTTTTTTGCCTTGCGCGATATGGACTGGCAAACACAGTACAACCTCTATCGTCCACAGATCCATGATGCGATGCCTGACGATGCTTTGTTTGAGACGTTAACAGAAATGATTGCCCCCCTTGCCGATGGTCATGTGTCGGTTGCCAGAACACCTGGCCACCCCTATTTTGCGATGAAAGATGCGCCTATTTTGCGTGCAGCGCGAGGCACAGCCAGCTACTACCTGCGTTATAACATGCAATTGACCGATGAACAGGTCTTTTCAGAGCTGGTTCTGGACTCACTGCAAGTCACTCAGCGATACCTGGTACCTGGCAGTATGGGCAGCTTTCCGGCTGAGCAAGAAGAAAAAACCTTGCTATGGGGTAAGACCAAAGACAACATCGGAGTACTGGTGATCAATAACCTCGCGCGCTTCAGCAGCGACGCAGAGGCTAGTGAAACTGAGCATCTCGATGCAGCCAGTGTGCTGATTGATGGCATTATGGCAGCGCTGGCCGACACCGAGGGACTGATCCTGGACATTCGCAACAACACTGGCGGCGACGATGCCATTGCCCTGGCGATTGCCTCCCGCTTCAATACCAGTAAACGCCTGGCATTTAATAAACAGGCTCTGAACCAGGCGGGCCAGGGGGTGTTGCTCAGCCAGTCTTTGCAAACTCACCCCAATGCGTATACCAAACCCATTTATTTACTCACCAGCCAGCTGACCATCAGCGCTGGCGAAATTCTAGCTATGGCCATGATGCATCTGCCACACGTGACCTTACTCGGAGAAGCAACATCTGGCGCCTTGTCGGATAAGCGCTTTTTCACCTTGCCCAATGGCTGGCAGATATCCCTCTCGAATGAAGTCTACCGGGATGCACAGGGTACTTTGTATGAGCAACGTGGGATCCAGCCTGATATCACAGTACCTGCATTTTCCATGCATGCACTCGAAAGTGGCCGGTTTGAAAGCTATGATCACGCATTGACTTTACTGGGTAAAGACCCCAATCCTCAACTAACCATTGGAGAATTTGAACGCCAGCTCAGAGCGCTTCAGCAACAGGGTAATATTCCCGCCGTGGCCGTTAATATTATTCACGACGGCCAGTCGGTCTATCAACAGGGGTTTGGCCATGCGGATGAGCAAGGCACGGCGGTTAACGCACATAGCCGCTTTTATCTGGGTTCGGTGAGTAAAACACTGCTGGGGGCGACTCTGGCCCAGGCCGTTGAGCGACAACAGGTTGATCTCGATGCGCCTGTGGAGCGTTACCTGAATTTCTCTATCGATTTTGGCACACCGTTGGCTCAGCCCATTACGTTACGGCAGCTGATCACCCACACCAGCGGCATCATGGACCGCGATGCCATCTATCGCTGTAATTACTTTGTACA
This sequence comes from Pseudoalteromonas ardens, assembly GCF_030125445.1. Taxonomy (NCBI): domain Bacteria; kingdom Pseudomonadati; phylum Pseudomonadota; class Gammaproteobacteria; order Alteromonadales; family Pseudoalteromonadaceae; genus Pseudoalteromonas; species Pseudoalteromonas ardens. The sequence continues at coordinate 31,921 of NZ_JASJUV010000013.1, read as the reverse complement.
TACCGATGGCAGCAGTTTATACAACCGCTTCAGCCAGGAGAGCGCATGTGAGGAACCAGCAGACACCAACCTCGACCGTTTCTTCACCGCTTACCTGACACAACCCGGCAGCCACTATCACACTGACAATTTTATTAGCCGCTTTGCTCTGCGCAATAATGAGGCCGCCGTATACACCAATATCGGTGCCGCACTGGCAGCCTATGTCACTGAGCAGGCAAGCGGACAAACCCTACCTGAGTTAACCCAGGACTATGTCTTCACCCCACTGGCGATGCAGCGCAGTGAATGGGGCATTGCCCAGCCAACCAAACCTGTGGTGCCACGTTACATTCATCACCCGGACACACAGCAGCTGATGCCTTTACCTGATTATGGCAACATCACCTACAGTGAAGGCGGTGCCATTTCTACCGCACACGATCTGGGCAATTTTCTGATTGCCTCCATGCAACAGGGCAAACTCAATGGAGAACAGCGTATCCCGGCACGTGCCGTAGCGGCCATGCTGGCGCCACAAACCGATGTCCCAAGCATCTCGGTAGAGCGAGGTTTCTTCTGGGGGCTGGATGGTGACAAAATCTACCACAGCGGGGAGGATCCGGGCGTGCTTACCCAGGTATATGGAGATATGCGCCATCAACGTGGCTTTGTGCTGCTGACCAATGCGGATTCAGGAAATGATACCAGTGCCCAGGCCTATGACGACATAGCACAGCTGGTACTGGCATTCAGTTACGGCATCATGAAGGAGCCGCATACCGCGCCTTAAAAGGTATTTTTTGGTGTACTCCCCGTCTCTTCTGATAACAGCTGAGGCGGGATAGCTGGTAATTGATAAGGCGCTACCAGCTTGTCCAGGACTTTGTTCTTTGCCATCCGCTGCATATGTTCAGTGAACTCACGCCCCACATGGCTTTGTGCAAATGCACGACTCATCGCCATGTGCCCATAGATCACCTGAGTATGGCGATAGTCCATTTTTCTCAGCTGATGCGCGGGCTGAGCAAGCACATTCATGGCCAGATCGGCCGTATCCTCGACGGCAATCACGAGATCGACCCGCCCTTTTAGCACCAGATCTACAGCAATACGTTCCGAGGGCACTTCAACCTTATCGAGCCGACTGTCCTGATCAAAACGCGGGAAAAATGCAGCACCGCGCATCACCGCGATCCGCTTACCGATGAGATCTTCATAGCGACGTACTTCAATCTGACTATGCTGATGGCCGTAAAAAACAAAGGAAGAAGACAAAGCCATATAGGGGGGAGTCACAAATGCCATTTTACGCTCACGGTCAGGTGTTCTGATCAGCCCGCCCATCACGTCGACTTCCCCCTGTGCCAGCATACGAATACACCGAGAAAAAGGACAAGGCACGGCTTTGACAGCGATGTCTTCATCACTGTGGTGTTTAATGTAATTAAGAATATCGAGAATTAACCCACGTGCGTTCCCCTTGTCATCGAGGGCACTGTAAGGGGGAGCGTGGTCGATCGCTACCAGAATTTGTTCATGGTCTGCCAAGGCCTGTTTGATTGAACACAAGCTCATCACCAGCATGATTGCTACAAAATACTTCATTGCACTACCTACCTCTTGGGCAACTCAGCAACCTAACTCGTCTCCATGTCACAAATATGTCATAAAAAGATAAAGTCTGAATCGTTAAGATAACACAAGGATTTGCAGCTTACTCTGGTTTTTTGTGATTTATTTCGTTTTGATGACTTGAAATAACCTGGTAGGGTCGCAGCCCAAAATATGGCATCACCGTCAAGATGTGGTCCAGTACATCAGCCTGTAAATGTTCATACTGCACCCAACGTTTATCCCGGCTGAAACAATACAACTCTACCGGCAAACCATACTGTGTCGGTGCCAGCTCTCGTACCATACAAAGACATTCCGAATTTACCTGGGGATGTGCTTTGAGGTAGGTTTCGGCATAACGGCGAAACACAGAGACATTGCTCCAACGCTGCACGGTGGTGTCTTGTAAAAGCGCAGCCACCTCAGGTAACGCCTGACTGAGCGCGGTCAATTCATCCTGGCTCAGTAAACGAATAGAATCAAAATCAAGGTATATTGCTCGCTTGATCCGCCGCCCATTCGACTCTTGCATGGCGCGCCAGTTTTTAAACGAATCCGAGATAATTTTATAGGTTGGAATGGTTGTGACCGTGTTATCCCAGTTGCGCACGCGCACTGTGTTCAGGCCAACTTCAATGACCTCACCGTCTGCACCAAATGCATCCACCTGGATCCAGTCACCTGTCGCCAGCAAGCGGTTGGCTGCAATTTGAATACTGGCCACCAGCCCCAGAATGGTGTCCTTAAACACCAACAGCGTGACCGCCGCGATGGCACCAAACCCGGACAGAATATACGTGGGCGATTTATCTATCGCCAGGCTGATCACCAAAATGGCACAAACAATAAAAATCAGTAACTTGCTTACCTGCACTAAGCTCTGGATCGGCACACTTTTGGCAAATGGTTGCTGGTCATAAATCGCGTTCACAATGTTGACCAGGCTACTTAGCAAAAAGCCAATACTGATGATCAGAAGCCCCTGAGACACCACACTCATTACATTGAATAGGCCTTGTGGTGCCAAAAACAAGGCTTCTTTGAAGGCGATAAACAACAGCGTACACACTACCATTGAAAAGCGACCACTGAATTTGCTCAGCTGGGGTGCCAAAAAGCCGATTTTAGAGTTGGAGTAGGCACTCAGAAACTGCTGAACCCGAGGTAGGAGCCATTGACGGATCAACCAAAACACCAGCAGCAATATCACCAGAGCCAATATGTTGGTACCCCATATCAGCAATCCACTGTGCGACGATGCGCCAAGCCAGGGTGTGAGTGCTTCACTGAGATGTGTCACTTTCATAGCTGTTTTACCTCTTCGCCACACACAGCTCCCCGAGCTTGCTGCTGTTCCCAGTACGCCATCAGCTGTGCGTCTTTGTCCAGCCACAGCTGATTAAGGTAAGCCTGAAAAGCAATCCGGTATTGTTTGTCCGTCTGATAGTTACCCTGAGGGACGGATCCCATAGACAACAGCTGGATCCGCACGTCAATGCGTTGCAACTTACCACACATAAAGCTCCGGCAAATGTGCTGATCCGGACTTTGATAAATGACGGTGGCATCAAGCAGGCCGTCCAGTTGCTGGGCCAATACCTCTAAGGCAAACGCAACGCCACCGGCCTTGGGCTTAAGCAAGTAGTGAAACGCCCCACCCTGACGTTGATGTTTCTGCGCGGTAAAGCGCGTGCCTTCCACGAAGTTGATCACGGTTGTAGGGTGCTGTCTAAAGTGACGACAACTGTGCTGAGTTCGCTCAACATCCATGCCTTTGAGCTTGGGATTTTTGGCGATTTTCGCCTTGCTTGCTCGTTTCATAAAAGGCATACCCAGTGCCCAGGCACCGGTGCCGATCAGGGGCACGTATTTGAGTTCATCTTTAAGAAAAAACTTCGGAGCAGGCAGTCTGTCGAGCGCACTCAGCACCACGATATCTAACCAGCTGATATGGTTGGCAACCAGTAAATACCAGGCCTGATTACTCACGTGCTCAGGTAAACTGAGTGTGATGTCAGGACAGCCCAACTGGAGCCCGACACGATTGCCCCGGCACCAGCCTCTATAGGCCCAGTGTAGGAGGTCTGATACACCTCGTAGTGGCAACACGCATTTCACCAGCCCCAGCGCAAACACGACAATACCCCAAAAGAGCGTATTCGCCAGTAGTATCGCCGTCGCGGTTGCCCCCGCTAGCCAGGCTGGTAAAAACTTTCTCAACATGCCACCTCCTTAACCAACTGTTCTATCAGGACTGTTGCGACTTTTCATGATGCTCGGCAGCTACCTCAGCACTGCCATGGCGCGCAACGAAATCGACCAACTGTTGGTCTTTTTGTCCCCATAACCGATTCAACTCGCTTTGGAAGCGCACTCTGAACTCATTGTCATTGCTGTAATCGCCAATCAGGTCTGCACTCACCGGCATCAGTTCAACCTGTACATTGACCTCGCCTACACGACCCGCAACAAAGTCCATAAAACTGGGGACTCCCTGCGGATAATGAAGGGTGACATTCACCACCTGGTTGATCTGCTCTCCCATTGCCTGCATCACAAACGCGATCCCCCCGGCTTTGGGTTTTAGCAAATGTTGAAACGGACTGCGCTGCTGTGCGTGTTTTTGTTCAGTAAAACGCGTCCCTTCCACAAAATTCACAATACTGACGGGCATGGTTTTAAATTTCTCACACGCCTTGCGGGTCGTTTCCACGTCTTTACCGCGCAGCTTAGGGTTTTTCTTCAACTGACTTTTACTGGTGCGCTTCATAAACGGGAAATCCAGCGCCCACCAGGCCAACCCAAGCACAGGTACGTAGAGTAATTCTTTTTTCAGAAAAAAGTTCAGAAAGGGGATTTTACGATGTAATACCCGTTGCAAGATCAAAATATCGACCCAGCTCTGGTGATTGGCGATCACCAGATACCAATCTTTGGCTTTCATCGTCTCTGGCATTGACACATTAAGACGAAACGGTGAAATAACAGACTGGTTAAGATTGTTACCGGCAACCCATAAACTGGCGCACCCTTTGGCAATGCGACTGGCCACTTTTTGTAGTGGTGCAATAGGTAATAGTTTGATCACACCCATCAGAAAAATGGGGATAAACCAGACCAGTGTATTAATAACGTATAACAATAATCCCAGCACCTGGCGGATTAGCGACATGCAATGTTCCTTTACTACGACTGAAGATGGTCTGTATGCCAGTGCACTCAGACCATATGATTAGAATAACGAACTAGCCCTATTACATCATACCGGGGCCTTGGCTGCCAAGCATCGTTAGACAGCCCGTGGTGACTTACGGATCGCGTGACGCTTAGTCTTCAAAATAGGTATAACCGCTGAGTCCGGCGTGTAACTGTGCCAGGTAATCGGCTTTCGTTGCTTCATCAACCTGAAGGGCGGAGATTTGCGTGGTAAAGTTTTCCGCCAGCGCCGCTTTGTCATAATGGACAAACCTCAGCACGTCCTCAACGCTGTCACCTTTAATGGCATTGCTCAGCTCGTACCCTGCCTGGGTGAGTTCGACGTGAACTGAATCCGTATCGCCGAACAGGTTATGTAAATCGCCCAGAATCTCCTGATAAGCGCCTACCATGAACATCGCAATATGGTATTGCTCACCCGGCTGATAGGGCGGAATAGGCAAGCTGGACTCAATCCCTGCACCTTCCACATATTCGCGGATCTGACCATCTGAATCACACGTAATGTCCTGGATCACCGCACGCTGCGTCAGTGGCTGGTCCAGTGCCGCAATGGGCATCACCGGAAACAGTTGCTGGATCCCCCAAACATCCGGCAGAGACTGGAATAGCGAGAAGTTGACAAACAATTTATCGGCCAGCTTTTCATTGAGCTCATCCAACACCTCACGGTGCGAACGCGAATGCACATTCAGACACTCTCTGACTCGTTGCAAGATGGTAAAATAAAGTTGCTCGATTTGCGCCCACTGCTGCATGTCTATCAGGCCATGGACATATTGATCATGACCATCACCAAACAGATGCATTGCATCATGGTATGTTTCAATTGCGAGTCTGGGCGTCAGTCGTTGCAATGACAACCATAGCTCCTGCTGGATATGATGCGCAGAAGGCGTTGGGGCGCTCGGCGTGGTCTGAAAAGGCGCTTGCTCTACATCAATCACATCGGTTATCAGTACAGCGTGGTGTGCCGTCAGTGCCCGGCCAGATTCGGTAATAATATCGGGATGGCGTAGCCCATGCTGCTCAGCCACTTCGGCAAAAGCCCCTACCACATTACGGGCATATTCAGCGACAGTGTAGTTCATTGAGCACGCGCTGCGAGAGCCCGACCCTTCGTAATCCACTCCCAGGCCACCACCCACATCAACCGTTTTTAGTGGTACACCCAGCTGTGACAACTCCGCATAATGACGGGCACATTCACGCAGTGCGCGCTGAATATCACGGATGTTGGCGATCTGCGAGCCAATGTGGAAATGCACCAGCTGCATCAGATGCAGTTTGCCATGAGCGGTAAGCTTGTCTACCACGCTCAGTACCTGACTGGCTGTCAGACCAAACTTGCCTTTTTCACCACCGGTATTTTGCCACTTCCCTTTGCCAATGGAGTTCAGACGGATACGAATACCTATGGTGGGCTCAATGCCCAACACCGCGATCTCCTTCAGCAAAGTATCCAGCTCAGACAGCTTCTCAATGACGATGTGCACTTTATGCCCCATGGCCTGGCCTATCATCGCCAGACGCAGAAACTCGCTGTCTTTATAGCCATTACACACTATAGTGATGGGATCTTTGGCAATCCCTAAAATAGCCATAAGCTCGGGCTTAGAACCCGCTTCCAGGCCAACCAGGCCACTCGGGTGTGCCAGTAATTTACTCACCACGGAGCGCTGCTGATTCACTTTGATGGGGTAAACACAGGTATACTGCCCCTGATAAGACTTAGCGATGGTCGCCTGTGAAAAAGCCTGTGTCATGGTTTCAACGCGACTATTCAAAATATCAGTAAACCGCACCAGCACCGGCAAGGTCAGGCCTTGCTCTTTAAAACGCTCGGTTAATTCAACCAGAGAAATGGCCGGTTTTGCCCGATCGCCATCGGGATAGGCGACTAACTCCCCCTGATCATTGATGTCAAAATACCCTTCACTCCAGTGAGTAACGTTATAAGTGGCTCGTGCGGTTTGCAAACCCCAGGTCATGGCAATCTCAATTAACTAGCTTTATAGATCGCATATTTTAATACTTAAGGCCAAGATGTGACAATCTTTTGCCATCCTCTGTGTAAAACGCAAACCTGATTTATCTGTTATGCCAGTAGCCTGAGCCGACCTGCGGTATTTTGTCCCTAACCGAGTCGGTGTTTATACGCTAAAATAGATTGAGCTGGGGCGAAAGCGCTGGCAAAATCTCTGAAAATTACATCTGCATGAAGGCAACAATGTCAAATTTAGAAGCAAACCGCTGGTTTACTGAGATCAGCGACCGTGATGGTAGCGCGTTCTCATTACGCGTCACTCGTAAACTGGACGAGATCCAGTCACCATTTCAGAATGTTGAAATGTATGAGACCACAGATTTTGGCAATCTGATGATCATTGACGGCTGTACTATGGTCAGCACCCGGGAGAATTTTTTCTATCATGAAATGATGAGCCACCCGGCTTTGTTTTCTCACCCGGCCCCTAAAAATGTCGTGATCATCGGTGGTGGAGATTGTGGCACACTGCGCGAAGTGCTTAAGCATCCGGATGTAGAAACCGTGACCCAAATCGACATTGACGAAGTCGTTACGCAAATGTCGCTAAAATATTTTCCAGAGCTCTGTGCCTCGAATGACGATCCGCGTGCAACCGTCATGTTTGACGATGGCATCAAGTATATGCATGACGCAGCCCCTGAGTCAGTCGATGTGGTTATTGTGGATGGCACCGATCCGGTGGGGCCAGGCGAAGGTCTGTTCAACCATGCATTTTATACCAGCTGCCTCAAAGCGCTGCGCCCGGGCGGTATTTTAGTGCAGCAAAGTGAGTCTCCTCTGATGCACATGAACCTGCTCAAAGCCATGCGTCAGGCAATGCTGGACGTGGGGTTTGTGGACCTGCAAACGCTGCCTTTCCCACAGCCTATCTACCCGAGCGGCTTGTGGTCGGCGACACTGGCACGTAAAGGGGAATCGTTTAACGGCTTCCGTGAGCAAGATGCCGAGCAGGCCAGCTTTGAAACTGAGTATTACAATACCGGCGTACACAAAGGCGCACTGGCAACCCCAGGATTTATGCGTCGCGCTTTTGAAAGTCAGGACTAATCGGTGATCACTGAATCCTTTTCATAAAAAAACCCGGCAACAGCCGGGTTTTTTATTAATTACATCAAGCTATCAGTTATTCCTGATGGTACTGACGGCTAAACTCATGCACTGCATTGATAAACACGCCGGCATTTTCCGGGTCCACATCTGGAGTAATACCATGTCCCAGGTTGAACACATGCCCCGACCCCTGACCATAGCCAGACAGAATGTGCTGTACTTCTTCGCGAATACGCTCTGGCGTACCATGCAACATAGACGGGTCCATATTACCCTGCAAAGCAACTTTATCACCAACACGACGTCTGGCATCTGCAATATCAATTGTCCAGTCCAGACCAACCGCATCACAGCCCGTTGCCGCGATGGCTTCAATCCACTGACCGCCATTTTTGGTGAAGAGTGTGACCGGCACTTTACGGCCATCATTTTCACGGATCAGACCATCAACGATCTTGTGCATATATTGCAACGAAAATTCTTTGTAATCACGCGGGCTCAGTACGCCACCCCATGAGTCAAATATCATCAGCGACTGAGCACCGGCTTTCACCTGGGCGTTCAGATAGTCAATAACTGAGTCTGCCACTTTGTCCAGTAACAAGTGCAAGGTCTTAGGCTCAGCAAAGGCCATCTTCTTGATCTTACCAAAGGTCTTGCTGCTGCCGCCTTCAATCATGTAAGTCGCCAGTGTCCAGGGTGAACCCGAGAATCCGATCAGTGGCACTTCACCTTTCAATTCACGGCGAATGGTGCTAACAGCATTCATCACGTAACCCAGCTCATCGGTTGGGTCCAGCTTAGGCAGTTTTTGCACATCGCTCAGCGAGCTGATTGGACGCTCAAACTTAGGCCCTTCACCGGTTTCAAAATACAAGCCCAGACCCATCGCATCTGGGATTGTCAGGATATCGCTGAATAAGATCGCCGCATCAAGCGGGTAACGACGCAACGGCTGAAGGGTAACTTCACATGCCAACTCTGCGTTCTTACACAGGCTCATAAAGTCTCCGGCCTGCGCTCGGGTCGCTCGGTATTCAGGAAGATAGCGACCTGCCTGACGCATCATCCAAACGGGCGTAACATCTACGGGTTGTTTCATCAACGCGCGCAGGTAACGATCATTTTTCAACTCGCTCATAGCGTAATTTCATTCCAATGCTGTAAAAATTGCTCAGATTGTATCATTAACTTCAATACGTCACTATTGAAACAGCACGCAAATTCCCACCAGCATGATCTGGATTAATCCTCTCATCCTGACCAGGTCACTTTTTATTCGATTGGTACAAAATTAAAACCCTTTTACTTCAATACATTACAAACCAGATTAAAAACACCCGATTAAACTGTTTGCAACAAGGGTAAAAGCTTGCTATAAATTTGCTGCGCTAAGAAGAATAAAAACACCTTTAAAACCAATAAAAATAAAGCTCTATTGCTAAACTGCATTGATAGCCGCTCAGGAATACCCCCTGAAGCGGCTTTTTTGTTTAACTAATTTTCAACATTTCAAGCAACCCCACCCTGCTGTTTATGCAATCTGCTCGTAAACAAGAGTTATTCCCGCACCTACATCAGAAACACACCCTGTTATTTACTCACTTGGCTAAAAAAGAGGTTGACCTTTTCATCAGATTTCCTTTTTATAGGAGACAGATAAACATAATCGGCATCACCGCTTTTTGGTGGTCACTATCGAGTTTTGACCCCGTTTTGGGTCACACTGTGCCGATGTTTTTGGCAAGCCACGGGCAGATGATGACCCGCTAAGGAGATAACTATGCTGTCACGCTTAGAACAAGCCCAACAAAGGTGGGGAGGTAGCCATAGCGTTATCGACAACTGGTTAGCTGAACGACAGGAGCTGTTGCTGCTGTATTGTAAGGTTGCAGGCCTGTCTCCGTTTGAGCAGGATGACCGGGCACTGCCTGATCAGTTACAAATTCAGACTTTTTGTCAGATCCTGATGGATTACCTGTCCGCCGGGCACTTTGAGATTTACGACAATCTGGTCGCAGCGTGTAAAGAGAAGGGCCCACAAAGCCTGAAACTGGCGCAGTCATTGTACCCTAGGATCACTGACACGACCGACCTGGCACTGGACTTTAACGACAAATACGCAGAAATGCAGTCGGAAACACTGATGTCAGACTTTGACAAAGATCTGTCGGAGCTCGGTGAAGCCCTTGAATTACGCTTCGCACTCGAAGATGAGCTCATCGATAACCTCTATGCCAATCACAGCGAAGATTAATATTAGCTGTGCTTGACCTCGAAAATAGATATAAAAAAAGGACCTGACGGTCCTTTTTTTATATCTGCTTTCAGTTGCCTCACCTTTAGATGAGGCATCAGCAGGTATTACTCTGAGTCGTGCGCGTGATCGTGGCCGTGCTCTTTCTCTTCCTGGATTTCCAGAAGTTCTACTTCGAAAACCAAGGTTGAGTTAGCCGGGATTTTACCCAGGTTACGCTCACCGTAGCCCAATTCTGAAGGAATAGTGAACTTGTACTTAGAGCCAACCGCCATCAGCTGCAGACCTTCAGTCCAACCCGCGATAACCTGGTTCAGTGGGAAAGTCGCAGGCTGGTTACGTGCATAAGAGCTGTCGAACTCAGAACCGTCAAGCAAAGTACCTTTGTAGTGTACTTTCACGATGTCAGTTGCAACTGGCTTTTTGCCTTCACCTTCGCTCAGTACTTCATACTGCAGACCCGAGTCAGTGACGTTTACGCCATCTTTCTTCGCATTTTCAGCCAGGTACTCAGCACCTTCAACTTTGTTCTTCTCAGCATCAGCTTGTGCTTTCGCCGCTTGCTTTTCACGTACTGAAGAATCCAATGCAGTCAGTACTTCACGAATTTTCGCTTCGTCCAGTTTTGCATTACCATCTAGTGCGTCTTTAAAACCGCGCATGATCAGTGCCTGATCCAGTTCAATACCCAGCTCTTTTTTATCTGCCATATCTTTTTGCAGGAAGTTACCAACGGATGCACCGATACCATAAGCTTGCTGTTGAACTTCAGTCTCCAGCTTTACTTCTGCAACTTGCGCTGTTTTTTCTTCTGCTTTTTGGTTACAAGCGGTCAGTGCCAGAACCGAGGCAGCCACTAAAGATAACTTAATTGTGTGTTTCATGTTTTCTCTCCGACAAACCCAGGCTCAGAGTCAAATATCACTATCCTGGTTGGGTGTCTTTGTTAAAATTATATTAATCTTAAAAAAGGGTGGATGTCACATTACCATCCGTAGCGCATAAAGCCAAATTTCTCTTTTTGACGCAAAATTCATTTCGAGATCGGCGACATTGGTGTACCGATAGGCTAATATCAGTTTTGTGGCCTCTACAAATTACCCATTAGTCTACTCGGTGCAAATCATGGAGTTAAGAGGAAATACCGATTTTATGCCCAAATTTTTACGGCACAACGCTCAAACTGCTTTAATTATCATCGCATCCCTGTTATCTGGTTGTTCAACAGACAGCTCAGATGCGTTGCTGACCGTTGAACATGCCGCACGTGGTGCATTTGCCGCGGCTATTTCACACGATGGGCGTTACAGTTTAGTGTCATCCATCGAACATGGTGTGGTTTTATGGGATAACACCACCCATGGTTTAAAATATCAGTGGTCCCAGTCCCAGCAAGCGGATGAACTGGTGCACTCTCTGGCCATTGCCCATGATAACTCCAGCGCCGTCACCGCAGCCAACGATCGCTTTGCAATCTGGCGTTTGTCCGATGGACAAAATATTGGTTATTACCAGATTGAACAAGGCACCATTCGCGACATCGCAATCAGCAACGCAGGCCGCTATGTCTTATATGGACGCAGCGACAATGTGGTTGTGCATCTCGACTTAGAAAGCGGCAGGCGCATAGAGTTCCTTGGCCACCAAGAAAAAATTAACAGTATTGCCTTATCACCCAATGGCCACTTTGCGCTAACCGGCGCAAATGATTACAGCGCCTACTTTTGGGATACCCGGACCGGCCAGGTTATTCATAGATTCAATCATCCCAGCCGGGTCACTAAAGTCGCCCTGGACCCCCAGGGACGCTACGCGTTCACGGCAGACAGTATGAAAAAGGCCAGCATCTGGCAACTCACATCAGGTGAAATCAAAGCGCAATTACAGTATATTGCGCGGCAGAAAATATTCAGTGCCGTGCGCTTTAATCAGGATGGGCAGTTCATTGCAACTGGCTCGCCAAACAGACAGCTGACCCTGTGGCAGGTTGATAGTGGCGAGAAGCTGGCGACCTGGCGCGTCAAACCACGCGAGGGAAGCCGACCTAAGTCTGCTGTTGTTTTTGACGTGGCGTTTATCGGGGATGATGAAACCCTGCTGACAGAGAGCTCCAGCGGCCTGTTAGAACAATTTGCAAGAGAGTAACCATGACAGACCTCGAAGATCGCATTAACGAACTGGAAGCCAAAGTGGCGTTTCAAGACGAAACCATAGAGATTTTAAACAACGAACTGAGTGCGCATCAGGCACGTCTGGCAATCATGCAGCGGCAGATTGAGTTACTGGCAGAAAAAATCAAAGAAGGCAAAGATCCAGGCATGATGCCCCAGCATCAGGAGCCGCCTCCACCACATTATTGACCCGACTACGGAGCCGAGCCATTTGGGCTCCGATTATTCTGGCCTGAATACCCCGATAACCTGCTCAAATTGGCGTGTTGAGGCCTGAACAGCTTCTTTCGGCTGTGTCATGATGTGACCACACTTCACACATTCCACCTTTTCCACGTCATGTTCTTTGTACAACATCATGACATCAGCTTCGTGACACTCAGGACAAGATGCCCCTGCAATAAAGCGCTTTTTCTTTCTCACCTTTAGTTACCTCAGGTTAGCTGATCCGTAAACGGTTCAGTTGACGATTCATATCACGGGCTGCGCGCCCTGGGCGGCTATTTTATCCTATATTCTCCGCTGTTGATACGCTTGGAGTGTCCGTAGGGATCCGTGTTATGATGGGCGCATTAGTAAACAGTGATGTAACGGTATGATCCAGCTTTCGAATATTGAACTTATGCGCGGTGGTAAAACGCTGCTTAAAAATGCCAGCGCCACCTTATTTCCACAGCACAAAGTGGGTCTGGTCGGCGCCAATGGGTGTGGCAAATCCTCCTTGTTTGCGTTGCTCAAATCAGAATTACATCTGGATGCGGGCGAACTGCAAATTCCGAAAGACTGGTCCATTGCATCCGTAAAGCAGGAAACGCCCGCACTGGCTGTCAGTGCGCTGGAATACGTGCTACAGGGTCACCCTGAATATTATGCGCTGCGCAGTGCACTGCACAGTGCCGAGGCATCGGGCGACGGTGCCGAGCAGGCTCGCCTGCATCAACAGATAGAAGTGGTTGGCGGCTACTCAATAGAAGCCAAAGCCGGTGAGTTATTACATGGTCTGGGTTTTAGTAATGCACAGCTTAACGATGCGGTCAGTGCCTTTTCTGGTGGCTGGCGAATGCGTCTCAACCTCGCCCAGGCATTGATCCGCGATGCCGACCTGTTACTGCTGGATGAGCCGACCAACCACCTTGACCTCGATGCGGTCTACTGGCTCGAACGTTTCTTAAAAGCCTATCAGGGTACTCTGGTTCTAATCTCACACGACCGGGAGTTTCTCGATGCAGTGGTCGATCAAATCTGGCATGTGGACCAACAGCAGCTCAACGTTTATAAAGGCCACTACTCCCAGTTTGAACGCCAAAAGGCCGAGCGCATGGCGCAGCAACAGGCGTTATACGAAAAACAACAAGCCACCATTGCCCACCTGGAGCAATTTATCACCCGGTTCAAAGCCAAAGCGAGTAAAGCCAAACAAGCACAGAGCCGGGTTAAGGCCCTGGAGCGCATGGAAAAGCTGGCGCCCGCCCATGCTGACTCACCGTTTAGCTTTGAGTTTAGCAACCCAGATAGCATGCCTAATCCGCTGATGACATTAGATCAGGCCCAGGCCGGATATGGTGATGTGACTATCTTACACAAGATTAAACTGAATCTGGTGCCAGGTAGCCGTATCGCCCTGCTGGGCCGCAATGGTGCAGGTAAGTCTACGCTGATTAAGCTGCTTGCCGGTGAACTGTCGCCGCAAGCGGGAGAGGTATTTCAGCATCAGGGGCTGAAGATTGGCTATTTCGCCCAGCATCAATTGGAATCGCTTGACCTGTCTGCCAGCGCGGTTACCCACATACAGCGTCTCGACCCGCAGGCCAGTGAGCAGTCACTACGCGATTTTCTGGGTGGCTTCGCCTTTAACGGCGATAAGGCCCTGGAGCCGGTCAAACCTTTCTCTGGAGGCGAAAAAGCACGTCTGGTGCTCGCCATGCTGGTGTATCAAAAACCGAATCTGTTACTGCTGGATGAGCCAACGAACCACCTGGATCTCGAAATGCGCCATGCGCTGGTGATGGCATTGCAAGGTTTTGAAGGAGCTATGGTCACCGTATCGCACGATCGCCATATGCTGAAACATACGGCCGATGAGTATTACCTGGTCGATCAGGGTGAAGTGAGCGCCTTTGGTTATGACTTAGATGCCTACTACCAGTGGCTACTTAATGCCAATAAAGAAGCCACGCGCAAAGACAGCAACGAAGACAAGGCCCACTCAAGTGTTAATCGAAAAGAACAGAAGCGTCTGGAGGCGGAATTCCGCAAGGCCGTGCAACCTCTGAAAAAATCCATCGACAAACTGGAGAAAGAGCTCGATAAACTCAGCGCGGCACTTGGGGAAGTTGAAACGGCATTGTCTGATAACGACCTGTACTCTGAGCAAAATAAAGGGAAACTTAGTGAGTTGCTGGCCCAACAAGCGAAACTCACACCGCAGTTAAACGACACCGAAGAGGCGCTGCTTATGGCTCTCGAAGAGCTCGAAGAAAAACAGACCCATTTTGAGCAAAGTGGCGAGATATGCTAGACGCTGCAGATTTCTGGACTTATGCCTGCGCGCAATATGCGCGTGCAGGCATGCAGGATGCCCTGCTCACACTGCAAGATACTGAACACAAAAACGTCAACCTGATTTTACTGTTGATGTACCTGGACGCACATGATCTGTCACTTACTGTAGCGCAGGTTCAGGCATTACACGCGCTGTGTGATGCATTTGACCGCACCGTTTTGCATCCCCAGCGTCAAATACGCCGCATCTTAAAGCAGCAACATCAGCACTATGAGGCGTATGCTGAGCTGCGTCAGCACATGCTCAATGCTGAACTGGCCCAGGAAAAGTACCAGCAAGCGATGCTTATTGACTACCTCAATCAACAAACACCACAGCAAAACCCGCACCCAGATAACCTGACACACTACCTGAGTCCCACCCAAAGGCTCACTATCCGCGCAAAAACATGATCGGGATCAAGCAATTTACCGAGTTCTGAATAGGGCCCCGGGAAACTTGATCTTGATCATATCTGCGCTGTGCATGCTCGACTAAGATTACTTCATCGACAAATCAGGAGGCACAGACATGAACGTATTCTTCAGAGACTTTTTTACTGACCCAGTGTTATTTCTCTCTTTCGGCATCTTGGGCGTGGTAATCGTACTGTGTTGTTTCTACGTCTACTACTTCATCAAGAAAGTGCAAGAAGCAGAAGTACCTGAGTAAATCGTCGACACTCTTTTATGTTATTCGAAACATGTTGTTGAAACGTTAAGCAATTAGTTCCCGTTCTAGAATTAAGCACGACGCACAAAGCACCTTATCAGCCCAGCTGATCGGGTGCTTTTTATTATACCAATTTCACTTAATACCTGTTCAATTTGAAGGAGCAAATAGGACGCTAACGGCGTTAAAAATTTCTCATTTAGAACCTTATACCCTAGACATAGGTTCACAAAATTTTCGTCTCGCCTATTAGGGATGTAGGTGCCTCAGCGGTAGCAGGACGCGGGAGCGGTGTTATCGACCCTATTTTCTCGCCTCAAAATAGAACACTTAATTAAGCAAATTGGTATTACCCGAACATTCTTTTGGTTATTTCCCGCAGTTTGATACACTGATGGCATTTTCAGGCTCATCATCCCCCGCTTTTTGATTGGCGTCACACGATGCGATTTTTCTTTTGGGTGCATACATGAGCCTCACCGTCGCAGAGGTATTTACAGGAAATACAAACCACATGTTAAAGCCGTCAGAGTTAACCTTTCAACCCGCCTGGTGGATGCGCAACCGTCACCTGCAAACCATTTTGCCCCGTCTGTTCAGGCCAACCCTGAAAGCCGATGTGCGCTACGAGCATCTCGAGACACCCGACGATGACTTTTTAGAGCTGGCCTGGGCGAATAAGGGTAATCAACAAGCCCCACTGGTTGTCGTGCTGCACGGACTTGAAGGTAACATCAATAGTTTTTATGCCAAAGGGCTGCTACAGGCACTCACCACTGCCGGATTGGACGCCGTACTGATGCACTTTCGCAACTGCTCACGTCAGGTGAACCGTCAGCCCCGGGCCTACCACAGCGGTGAAACCAGTGATCTGGCATTTTTACTGCAAACCCTGAAACAACGCTTTGTTGACCGTCCCTTGTACGCAGTGGGATTCTCACTGGGCGGCAATGTACTGGCCAAATATCTTGGAGAACAAGGTCATGACAGCCAGCTGGATGGGGCCGCTGTGATCTCTGCACCCTACCACTTGTCTTCTTCCTGCCAGGTGATCCGCAAGAGCTGTTTTAAACTGTATCAAAAATATTTGCTTGATCGCATGAAGCGCTCCTTTTCACGTAAGTTTGATCAAATAGAAGGGGCACTCCAGATCGGCCGAGATGAGATTCAGCAGATCCGTGACCTGTGGCAGTTTGATGAGCGGATCACCGCACCATTGCATGGTTTTAAGGGCGCAGAAGATTACTACGCCAAAGCCAGTGCGCAACCCTATCTGAAGCAGATCGCCACCCCAACTCTGTTGATCCATGCCGCCGATGATCCCATGCTGTCGACCCGCGCGATCCCAACTCAGACTCAGATCAGCGATCAGGTTACGCTGGCAGTGTCGCCACAAGGGGGCCATGTCGGCTTTATTGCCGGACGCAATCCTTTCAAGCCCGTTTTCTGGCTTGAGCAAATTGTCCCTGCTTATTTGCATTCACTACTAAATCATCGAGTTTAAATAAATTATGATCATTCCATATCAGCAACTGGATCCCGCCACGCTAAGCAATCTGATTGAGCATTATGTGCTGCGTGAAGGCACCGACTATGGTGACAGTGAAATCAGTACAGAACGTAAAGTCGAGCAGGTTCATGCTCAGCTTAAGTCAGGAGAAGCTTTGCTGGTTTATTCCGAACTGCATGAGTCCGTCAATATTGTCTCAAAAGCCCAATTTCAGGCGATGCAGACCGAGGAATACAACTACGACTAATTTCGGTCAGTCCCACAGGCTAACCGACAGAATGGATTGTAGATAAACGCCAACTTGCTACAATCGACACACACTACAAAGAATAACAAGGTCAATCCATGAAGTTACCCGCTACACTCTGCGCCCTGGCTTTAAGCCTGTCGAATGCCTACGCCAGTGATATTAAGGTATCTGAGCGCGCCCACCGCATCGCTCAGCAGAACCTGCTGATAGACACACACATCGACGTCCCTTATCGTATCAAGGAGCACTGGGAAGATGTCACTAAGGCCACGAACAGCGGCGACTTTGATTACCCCCGTGCCGTGCAGGGTGGCCTGAACGCTCCCTTTATGTCGATATATATTCCTGCAAACCTGGAGTTTGAAGGCAAAGGTAAAAGCTACCAACTGGCGAACCAGCTAATAGATGGCATGGAAGCGCTGGCGCAGCGTGCGCCAGATAAATTTGCTATGGCCTACAATACCAAAGATATCCTTCGTCAATTTCGTGAAAAGAAAATCTCGGTTGCAATGGGCATGGAGAACGGCTCCCCCATTGAAGGTGATATAAATAACCTGAAGCACTTCTTTGACAGAGGTGTACGATATATCACTCTGGCTCACTCACAAAGCAACCACATTTCTGACTCGTCATACGACATTCGCCGTAAATGGAAGGGCTTGAGCCCATTTGGTAAAAAGCTTGTCGTGGAAATGAATAAGATTGGCATGCTGATTGATGTCTCACATATTTCTGATGCAGCCTTCTATCAAGTGATGGAGTTGTCTAAAGTCCCAGTGATTGCATCACATTCCTCATTACGTAAATACACCCCAGGATTTGAGCGCAATATGGATGACGATATGCTCAAAGCCCTGAAAAAGAATGGCGGCGTCATTCAAATTAACTTTGGTTCAAGCTTTGTCACAGCCAGCTCGCGCAGTTGGTACGACCAACGTAATGAAGCGGAAGCGCAAGCAACCAGTCAGGGTAAAAGTAAAACCGATTTCAGAGCGGCATATCGTGCGAAAAATCCGTTCCCATACGCCACTTTGGAGCAAGTACTCGATCACATTGATCATGTCGTAGAACTCATTGGTATCGACCATGTGGGAATTGGCTCCGATTATGACGGTGTGGGTGATTCATTGCCTATCGGATTAAAAGATGTCTCTACTTATCCTAACCTGGTACAAGGTCTGTTGGATCGCAACTACACCGAAGGACAAATCAAGAAAATACTGGGTGGCAACACCCTGCGCGTATGGCGTCATGCAGAAGAATACGCAAAACAGTTTTAACCTGCTGTGAGAAGTGGCCCTGCCACTTCTCCTTCTTCCTGCCAAGCTCGTCTTACCTCCCTATCTCTAAGGCCTTTTCGCACTGCCCCAACTCAGATCAGCGCTACGTACGAACAATCCTAATTAACGAACAAACAGCCTGATGAAACCCGACACAGAAACACTGACATGACAGTAATAAAACTGAGCAAGCGCATTAATAGTCTGAGTAATGAGGTAAAACGTAAGAGAATAAGATTAAATAGAATATTAAATGGGTAGTAACGAGAGGGCTTAGATATAAAGTTATAGAAAAATAAGAAGAGTGAACCGATGACCTTCGGCGTTACCACTTAGGAAGTGGTTGCGGGAGCCCTTGATTTATGAAGAGCGAACCGACGACCTTCGTCGTTACCACTCAGGAAGTGGTTGCGGGAGCCCTTGATTTATGAAGAGCGAACCGACGACCTTCGTCGTTACCACTCAGAAAGTGGTTGCGGGAGCCGGATTTGAACCGACGACCTTCGGGTTATGAGCCCGACGAGCTACCAGGCTGCTCCATCCCGCGCCTGTATGTTCAACGTTTTACTTCTGTTGAGAGAAGTGGTTGCGGGAGCCGGATTTGAACCGACGACCTTCGGGTTATGAGCCCGACGAGCTACCAGGCTGCTCCATCCCGCGCCTGTATGTTCAACGTTTTACTTCCGTTGAGAGAAGTAGTAACCACTCAGAAAGTGGTTTCGGGAGCCCTTGATTTATGAAGAGCGAACCGACGACCTTCGGCGTTACCACTTAGGAAGTGGTTGCGGGAGCCGGATTTGAACCGACGACCTTCGGGTTATGAGCCCGACGAGCTACCAGGCTGCTCCATCCCGCGCCTGTATTTTCAACGTTTTACTTCTGTTGAGAGAAGCACTTAAACAGTATTTTATGAGGCTTAATTTGCCCTAACTCTTTAAGAGGTCGCTATAATATAGAATTGATTTAATATTGCAAGGACTTAATCGAGAAAAGGGCACCAACCGCTCAAAAAGCAGTCAAACCACCCTATTCTAACGCCCGAATATGACATTTATTGTCTTAGCGGCCAAAACGACCACCAGGCTATTGCTCTCTCTGATGCGGATTAATCAACTTCTGAAACTGCCAGTCGGGATGACCCATCACAATGAAATCGGGGTTTTCTGTACTTTCTCTTTGATTGTATGTCAGCGGGTTAAACTCAGCATCGGTGATACAACCTCCAGCTTCTTCAACAATCACCTGTGATGCCCCTGTGTCCCATTCACCGGTCGGTCCAACCCGTAAAAAACAGTCTGCCTTTCCTTCAGCCACGATGCACGCCTTAAGCGAACAAGACCCCAGTGCCACCGTATCAAACTGGCTGTTTAAATACTGACTTACGGCCTCAATTTTTTGTCTGCGGCTTACAGCCAGAGTCAGGGTACTTTTTGGGGCGACAGAAATCGGCTCATCACGCCCAGCAATACGCTTAAACGCACCACCCTGATGAGTAGCAAAATAGGTCACGTCTTTTGCCGGCCAGTGGATCACACCCAGTACAGGCTGATTGTTTTCAATCAGCGCGATGTTGACTGCAAAATCGCCACTTTCGAGAATGAACTCTCCGGTTCCGTCCATAGGATCCAGCAGCCAGTAACGTTGCCAGTGTTGTCGATTTTCCAGCGGGGGGATCGGGGTCTCTTCAGACATGATTGGTACATCCGGGGCCAGTGCTTGCAACCCCGCAGTCAATACTTCATTCGAAGCCAGATCGGCCGCCGTTACCGGTGTATGATCCGACTTTTCCCGCGCACCTATGTCGTCTTGCTGATAGATGGCCATGATCGCTTGCCCTGCCTGTTCGGCAAGGGTAATACAGGGCTCTAAAAATGACTGCATTAAGCCTCCGTTGTCAGGTACTGTTGTAGCAACAACAACGCGGCGACACTGCGGGCTTCAGTAAAGTCAGGTTGGCTCAGTAACCCTTGCCATTGCGCCATGGGCCACTTTACCACCACCAGCGGTTCTGGTTCATCACCGGCCAATTGCTCCGGATATAAATCCTGGGCCACTAAAATATGCATTCTGGCGTTAAAGTAGCTGGGTGCTAATGATAAAGTTTTCAAATCACAAAATTGATGAGCGCCAAAGCCAACTTCTTCTTTTAACTCACGGTTTCCCGCCTCAATGGGGGTTTCCCCCGGATCAATCAGCCCTTTTGGAAAGCCAAGCTGATAATCATGTGTCCCCGCGCAATATTCTCTCACTAATAGTAGCTCATTTTCGGCTGATATGGGCACTATCATTACAGCCCCCCGACCACCGCCACGAACACGTTCATACTCACGGTGCTCACCATTAGAAAATGACAGCGACAATGATTCAACGGTAAAGAGCTTACTTTTTGCGACAACCTCAGAGGCTATTATCTCAGGGGGAATTGGGTGCTTTTTCTGTGACATAGAGATTATTTTGCTATCATGGCGATTAACCTCATCATAAAGCCTTTACAGGTAAATGCCTATGTTAAATTGGTCAAAGATCGATACTGTGTTATTGGATATGGACGGCACATTACTCGACCTGCATTTTGATAATCACTTTTGGCTGGACGTGATCCCAAAAGCCCATGCCGTTAAGCAAGGCCTGACACTGGAGCAAGCCCGGGCTGATATCCTCGCGCGCTACGAAGCCGTCATGGGACAAATTGAATGGTATTGCCTCGATTACTGGCAACAGCAACTCCAATTACCCATTATGGAACTCAAGCGCGAGATCCAGCATCTGATTTCTGTTCGCGAAGATGTGCCGGCATTTTTGCAAGCATTAAAAGCAGCCGGAAAAGAGTTGATTTTACTCACCAATGCGCACCCGGATAGCTTAAGTCTTAAAGTAGAAAGAACCCAGTTTGACCAGTACCTGGATAAATTAATTTCAACGCACAGCTATGGGGTGAGTAAGGAAAGCCAGCAGCTATGGCAGCAGGTTCAGGCTGATCTGGGGTTTGATAAAGACCGCACCTTATTTGTCGATGACAGTCTGGCGGTGTTGGCCGCCGCAAGAGAATATGGCATCGGGCATTTACTGGCCATCGCGAATCCGGATAGCCAGCAACCTCACAATGACATCACTGACTACCCGGCCATTTGCGACTACCGCACGTTACTACCGATCAGCTGATCAACCTGGGTAGCGTGCTTGCAAGCCCTGATATACCAGCTTAGCAAAGTCTGGATGTTCTGTATCCAGGCTTTTCACAACTTCAACCAGGTGCTCATTGTCTTCTTTGCCATGCCACTCTTTGATGTAACTGCCATCTTTATATCCATGGTCCTGGCGGAAGAAGTTCAGGGTATTTTTACCCACATATCCCCGATATAGGTCGTCGATGCTCATACCAATCTGCTGCATACACCCTGCAAAAGCGGCGGCATTGAAGGTTTTGTCGGCCACAGCCGATGCAGCAAGCACTTCCAGCGTTGCCTTAAAATCTTCGGCATACAAAGGCTGAGACAACTCACTATCCAACTGTGCTGCCAGTGCCTCATAAGTCGTTTCACCGTCAATGCGCAGTGACAGGCCAAAGTGGAAAATATCGACCAACTCCAGGATCACTTGCTCAGTATCCGGGGTTTGTTTTTTCCACCATTTCCAGCCGTAGTGGTCCAACATTTCTGCACACTCAACCCAGATGGCCCGGTACCATTCAAACCCCTGGCTGAACCATTGCTCATGCACTTTGGTATTCATGGCATTTTGCATCTCTAGCATCACAACCAGCTTTGCACTATTCGCAGACATATTTGGCTCTCACTCTCACAATTCAGTCAAAGCGCTATGATACCCACACAGTGGTGCAAATGCCACGATGAAAGCTTTTTTGCTCTGCCCCGTTCTATTAGGAGTCATAAATACATTTTTGAGGTTTTACATGCGATCCATACTTCTTGCGATAACACTCTCAGTCTCGCAATTACTGTCTTTTTCTCTGTCAGCTGCACAAGCCACTAACATCAGTGATCACCCGGAGAAAGTATCACCTTTGCTTCCTGGCCTCACAGCCCCTGCTTTAACGCTTCAGGATAACAATGCCAAGGCCATCGATCTGAGCAAGCTGTATCAGGACAAAACCACTGTTTTGGTGGTGTACCGTGGTGGCTGGTGCCCATATTGCTCTCGTCAGCTGGCTGGACTACAGAAAATTGAAAAGCAGATTGTTGAGCTCGATGCACAGATAGTGGCGGTTTCACCCGACAGCCCACAAGCATTGAGTAAAAGTACCATCAGTTCACCCAATTACCGGTTACTCTCGGATAACCAGCTTGCTCTAACTCAGGCACTGGGACTGGCATATTACCTCGATGACAAAACCGCAAAGGCCTATCGCGACCGCATGGGTGTACAGTTTGTCGATCTGGATGGCAAAAACCGAGTGGCGCTGCCGGTGCCAGCTGTCTTTGTCATTGATAAGGCGGGCCTGGTACAGTTTCAGTATGCCAACCCCAATTACAAAGTACGTCTGGAAGAAAGTGTGCTGCTGGCAGCGGTCCGTGCCGCCAGTAATCTGAAATAACGACAAGCGGGTTTGAGCCCGCTGTTAATTACCTATTTTCCAGTCGGTTGTAGTCAAACAATCCGTACTCCACACCCCGCACGTCACGGGCAACACGGTGCAATAAGTCACTGTATTGCCAAAACTGCGGGTGTGTTCTGCGGATCCCAAATGTGGCTTTTAGCATCCGGTAATCCGACTCGCTACGTACCTCACCCAGCTGTTGCACAAAAGCGTCTATATGCGCCTGATTCGGCAGGTGCCAGATAGCTTCCGGGTAGTCGCCGATAAACCCTGGGACCACAGTCGCGGTGTCTTCCTCATACGCGCGCTGGCCTTCTTCGTTCAGCAGGCTCGAAATATTAAAGTGTGCATTATGGTGGATCAGGGTATAAGGCTTATGCTCACCTTTACTATCGACAGCCAAAATAAACGACACCTGAGGCAGCTGATTAATCGCGCGTACGGGCAGTGTATTGAGTGGTTGCAGTGCTGGCGGAACAGCGGTGTAATCATAGGCCTCATTCAGTACAGGCTTCAGATGCGCTTTTAACATGTCATACAGCTCTGCCTGTGGGTCGTTGCTGTGATAGTGGATCCCAGATGGTGCACCCAGTAATGACTTGCGATTAATGAACTCACTGAGGCTCAGATGAGATTTGCGATACCAATGTTGTTTAATCGCCTGACGATGACTCAGCGGCAGCAAATTCAGAAAGTTCTGCTCGCCTTCGAGACGCAGAAAATCCATGTATAAGCGGGTCACCAATTGATGGCCAATATTCCCATACACATCAAAGCCCGCGACCAGTAAATAATGGATCCGCTCAAACAACGCATAATCCAGCACCCAGGTGGTTTTGGGGGCTTGCCCAATGAACCCTTTGACCACAGTGGCGCTGTCAAAGTGGCGGAAAATGGTCAATGCCGCATTCTGATTATGCCCTTCTCCTTGCCAGATCAGGTCAAGGTTGAGTTGCTTGCCATCGGCAAATACCTGATTAGACAAAGCCGTTTTTGCTTCCAGGTAATCATGCTGGCGCTTGGCATACTTCGCCCAGCTGGATAATGGCAAAACATTGCTCTGCTCAGCCGCCGGTAAGATCAAATCATCATCATGACGGGTCAACAGTTGTGCCACAGCCGGCGAGGCATTTTTATCAGGATCGACAAAAGCCACCCAGAAGTGGTCATTGATCACGTTCAGGGCAATCTGACCCCGACACACCGGGCCTTTAATAAAGCCTTTGACGATCAATTCCGCCTCATCGAGCATAAACTGATACCGTGACTTCACGGGGATCGCTGCAAACACTTTAAAAGGGTTCGCTGCCAGTTTAGGCGCGTAGCCCGGTAACTGCGACACCTGATAATCACTGTGAATAAACTGCGTCTGCAGCCGCGCCAGTTTGTCGTCATTCAATGCCAGCGGCATATGCGTTTTAGACAGGATAGTGCTGCGCACCTGCATCAAGCGATAGTAAACCCGTGCGACTTTGGGATCATCAAATGGCCTGACCGTCGCAATCAGTTCAATGGGTTCACCCGGCGGCGTCTTAGAACGCACAAGCTTAAAAAAGGCATCGCCATCCAGGTGGTCAAAATAAGCATTCGCCAGATACCAGTGCTCATAAATGTATCGGGCGGCAAGGCGAGACTTATTGTCATCCTGGTTTAAAAAACTTTCCCACTTTGCAACGGCCAGTTGCTCATCCGCATTGGGTGGGGCAATCTGACTCATTGGTGAGCCTTGCTTAATCCACTGTGTGAGTTGTGCGAATTCACTGTTCGTCAGTGCAGGCAAGCCATAGGGCATCCCTGCATGCGGCTGCTCTTTGGCATAGTCCGGGTATTCATCCATTGTCGGACAGGTCTGCGCTCTGTCTAATGAAAAGTCATAATGCTGAGGCAGCAGCCCTTGCTGAGCAAACGGCTGAGTATGTTTGAGTAGCAAGCTGTTATACAGCACACTCGCATTGAGGTTGGCATACTCGGTTTGCACGCGCTCGTTGAGGATCGGGGTAAACCCCTTATCGCGCCATTGTGACGTAGACTGTGCATCGAACAGCAAACGGGTTGGAGACTCGGCCAGCAAGCGGGTACCATCATAAACCCGGGTTTTACTTACCCCCCGATCAATGCCTTCTGGAGAGCTCAGTTTAAGCTGACAAGGCGCATCATAACAGCCGTGGCACACCACACACCGGGAGTCCAGGATCGGTTTGATATCGCTCAAATATGCTGCGCCATGCGGCTCTGATTGTGGCTGGATACGCTGCTGCACCTGCTGTGGCCCAAACAAATCATCGTAATGATTCATACCCAATGCCACACACCCACTTAAGAAAGTAACTAAGCCAATCAGTATCCAGCCCGATCTGCGCATTACTCGTCCTCTTCGTCATCAAGCCCTAAATCGAATGTGGGCATCATTTCCATTGGTGGAGAAACAAACATGACCTGGCTTTCACAGCTTAAAACAGCACTCAATACCGGACCGTGATTAAGCAACAACTGCGCCTGATGGCCATGGCTCAAAACCTCTGCCACCTGGTGTTCGATATTACTGATCTGATAACCCTCAAGCGGAATGCTCACACTTTGCTCAGGCGCAGGGTTCTGACAAAGATTGGCCAATAGATTGGCATCCAGAATAACTTCCAATGTCAGGTCGGGCTGCGCAATGTCGCGCTCCGCCAGGTTATCATCCAGTTTAAACAGAGGCAGGTTTAGCGGGGTGTTTTCTTGAAGTTCCATGAAAATTAGCTCATTTATGCAAATACCTGCCCGAAGTTTAGCACAACTTTGCCCCTTTCCAGTGCACTATCCTGCCCTTACCAGGGCAAGCGGTCACCATTGGCGTGCCAGAATCCCCCACTGGTTTCCAACGTTAACTCGGCGATACGCTGGATTAGACGCTGCGCGGCGTCTGTCGCAGAAATATCCCCGGCAAAATTGACCATCTGCGTTTGTACAAACCCCGGGTGAAGCAAAGCCACGGCAACCCCCTGCGGCTTCAGTTCATGTGCCAGACTCACCCCAGCCGCGTTCAGAGCCGCTTTGGACATACGATAGCCAATATAAGCCCCCGATCCGTTGTCCTCGATGGAGCCCATCCGGCTGGTGATCATCGCCACCTTGCTCCCCGCAACCAAATTACGCTGCAACGCATGTGTCACGCGCACTGGAGCAACAGCATTGACCATCAGCTGCTGTTCCAATGTTGTAAAATCCATCTGTTGCAGGGTTTCATTGTGAAAAATACCAGCATTATTAATCAATACATCAATAGCCTGATCTCCCAGCGCTGAAGATAAGGTGTGAACATCTTCAGCAATGCTTACATCAATACCATCAAGGATGGTTACATCCAGGGACTGTAGTTCATCCGACGTTCGACGTACAACCGCCGTTACCCGATCACTCGCTGCTACATAGTGTCGGCATAACTCCAGACCAATGCCACGGTTGGCTCCGGTGATCACCACATGTTTTGACATATCTTTCTCCCATTTATTTGTCTGCACTCACATTAGCATATCTGCCATTTTATAGATTGCAGTGATTACTTTCAGCCTCGGCAGGTTCTGCTACCTTTAAAGAACGCCAGTTAAGGGAGTACACTCTTGCCACGCTATTTCATCCTGCTCGCCCTGTTATGGCTGCCAGCTGCGTTTGCGAACACCTACCGTGTCAACATCAGCGAAGCTTTGTCATATACACTGGGGCAGCAGCAAATCACAGCGATGTTCAGCGCCATTTATGCGCCATTGGGGATCCAACCAGAGTTTGAATTTTTGCCCAGTGAGCGTGGTCTACACTTGGTAAATGAGGGGGAACTGGATGCCGAAGCCGGACGCGTTGACTTAATTGGTGCACGCTATGCCAATTTAATTGCTGTGCCTGCGCCACTCGGCCAACTCAAATTAATGCTGCTATGTACAGATCCAAAGTACTGTGACCTGTCTTATGAAACAGACCTGGCCATCATTGCCGGTAACCTGATCACGGTTTGGTTTTGTCAGCAACACCAGCTCAATTGTAATCGGGTCCAGAATGACATATCCGCCTATCAGGCACTGAGCCGCGGCCGCGTCAATCGGATATTAGCCACCGATAAATACGCTTTAGGCTCTCTGTGTGAATCCGGACTCACTACGCTGTATAGTAAAACGGCCTCAGAGCGCACTTTTACCATCTACCATTATGTCCATAAAAAGCACCGGGCTCTGGTACCGAAACTCAGTGCCCACATAAAGGCAATAAGAAAAAGCGGGCAACTCAGGCAATATGCAGAACGACTGGAAAACGCCTTTTCTCAGTGTCAGGGGCAGCTGATCTCGTTAGACCCAAGTACAGATAGCCACACCTGAGCCGTATGTGAGCTAAGGTTCAATGTCATGCATTTGAGATTGAATAATTGAAAAAACAGCCCCCTGAGGATCTGTGATCACGGCAAAACGACCAACCTGAGGGATATCCGTCGGCGGCACACACACTTGCCCTCCCAGTGTTCGGGCTTTATCGGCCATGGCATCGCAATCCAGCACCGCAAAGTAGGTCATCCAATGTGCAGGGATCTCATCTCCCCACTCTTCGCTCATCTGTAACATGCCCGCCACAACCGTGTCGCGTGCGCTGAACAACACATAATCCATGCCTTCCATCGGCTTATCTTGCGCCTGCCAGCCCAGCAAAGCGCTGTAAAATGCCCTGCTTCTTTGGCTACTCCGTGTCGCCAGTTCAAACCAGTAAGGCACATTAGCTTCCAGTTCACGGTGACACCCCGGGTGCTCTTTTGCCTGCCAAAGCGCAAAGTGGGCCCCTTCTGCGGGCTCCTGTAACATCACCATTCTGCCCGCTTCAGGCACATCATGGGGGCCGGCAATGATTTCAGCGCCCAGTGCCTGCGCTCTGTCAGCCATCTCATCCACATTCTCAACCGCGATATAACTCAACCACTGACTCTGCGCACCCGCTTCTTTCTGTTGCGGCATCATCTGGTACATAGCTGCAACATCATCACCCTGCTTTTGCAGCATAGTATAATAAGCGCCCTCTCCAATCGGTTGGTCATCAAACCCCCAATCAAAAAGTTGCGTATAAAAGGCTTTCGCCTCCTGCCAGTTGCTGGTGCACAGCTCTGCCCAACAAAACGCCCTCACCCGGTTATAAGAAACTAATGCCATATTGCACCCACTGATAAAATGTCATTCACCGATTAAGTGAAGCACTGGATGCACGATAGAGCAATAATTAAGTCACCATGCGTCTAATAATGCTGGACAAACTGCACACCCAACTCATGGTTTTCATAATCACGATTACGCTCTAGTTTAAAAGACAAGTTAAACATACTGTCCTGAGTCATAAACCAGCTCAGAGAGGTATTTAAGTAATGGCTGCGGCTTGACTCGGCGACCGCACCGCTTGTCGCCCCCAACTCCAGCGTAAATTTACTGTCTACCAGAATATCCGCCGATAAGCCTGCAATGGCTTTGATATAACCACGAGTATGACGTACATCCGATGTCAACCCACCACCCACTAACCAATATCCCAATATATCTCTGTGGAACTGATGTGATTTGCCAGCAAGACCAGAGAGCTCCAGCAACGACTTTTCATCGAGCTGTTGCGTTTTTTGTGGCCGGTATCCAAAGTACACTTGTGAAGACAATTGCCCAAATGCAGGCAAAGAGGCTGCTAACGATCGCGCTTTATAGAGCGTCAGCTCATCCAGACTCAAACTTTGCGCCTCAAAATCATACGCCAAGACGGTATAGCCCATTTGCAATTCTGATTCCGACAAGTACTGGCGATTATCACTTTGCAAAAAATGCCCAGCAGGTAACCAGCCTAGTTTGATAACATCATGACCGTTTCTTTGCCTTGCAAATCGCAGATCAAAAGAAGAATCTTGGGGGGCCTTAGTCGGCATTTTATGATGCATCAGATTCAGCTGATGCTGATCGACTTCAGCCTGAAGGTGCGCAACATGCGTCTGTTTATCCTCGGAAACAGGCAAGTATTTCAGCGATCTCACCAGGTACTCTTTCTCAAGCGGTGTTAATGACACCTGCTCTATGACAGACAAATCACTGGTAAGCAACTGTTCCAGTTTGGTCAGACTCGAGGCAGGTAGTTCATCGGACATGGCATGCACGAGCCATAAATCCGATGCATCGACATGAATTGTGTCTATTTGCTGATGTGTTTTAGCTGCCTTAACAACATCCAAAGGTGACACAATGCTGCCTTTTTCATCAAGAATATCAATATTGAGCAGAGCCAATAGTTCCAGAGTCATCGTAGCGCAATTATACGATTGAAAATAATATACTAACTCTTTGCCTTTAAGCTCCCATAGGTGTAACTGCAGTAACGATAGCTTTTCAGGATCTGCCTTTAATTTATATTGCCACAAGCTGCGTTGTTCAATATCACGATACTTCACCAAATCTTTGGCAAATGGCCGCACAGAGAAAAACCCAGGCATCCCCGTATAGGTACTCTCAACCAGCAGTTTAAGTGGGTTGAATGTGGTGATTTCCGTGAAATAAGCCAAAGAGTGGGCCACGTCCGTCCCTTTGTGATTTTTGCCTTCGGCCTTAAAAAAGATATGCCCCATCATACTGGATGCAGACGTCACCACTTCTGATGCAAAAACCAGGGTCAGTGAATCAAAGGGAACATAATCAAGAAACTTTTGTAATTCAGGGCACTGCTGTGCCATATCGGAAGAGAGTGTCCGCCCGGTGGCCTGCGATATCAGCGTCACTCGTGCAGGAAACTGGCAATAAGCAAGACGAAGATCTTCATTCATTAACGCCAGTGTTTTATCCAGCTCAGCCTTTGCCGAGAAGCGGCCAGACTCAGCAGAAAGTAAAAACTGCGGGTCCTCGATCTGAGGCATACCATTGTCATCTAGATGAAGTAACAGATGCCACTGTTTTGAATCAGCGAGACGCTCCAATGGCGCTGTGGTAAGGGCAACAGCCTGACCAGCAAATAAAAAAAAAGCTGTTATAAAACAGCTTAATATTTGTTTCATACTTGAGCTACAGCTTAGTTATCACACTGAATTTCTACGTTTTCTTCATAGTCCCACATTTTACCTGTTGAGGAATCTGTGGTTGAACCTAGCAAGCCACCGATAAGGATATTACCGAAAAATGCAGGGGTGACAGATTTCTTAACTGGTGTTTCAGAAGCACAGCCCGCAGCAGTGGTTCTGATCACTTTATCCTGACCGTCTCTTAGTACCTGAACGGCACCTGGAGTGCTTGATTGATTGCCATCAGCAGTCACTTCAACAACTTTACCTGTGTTTGTTGTTACTTGAATAGTTTGCATATCAGAAGTCATAACGCTTGCGCAGCCAGACAACATTACTAGTGCAGCAGCAGGGATAATTGAGTATTTCATTTCCATTTATCTTTATATTAAAAAAGTTACCCAAATTCTACACATAGCCAGAAACCTGTCAATAAAAATGTTCATTATACATTCAGGCAACATGAATAATCGAACAAACATCAACCACCTCTTTGTTAATATTGAACTTTTAATATTAATGAAATAAACAACCTATTCGTCAAATGCGAGAATAAAACTACTCATAGCCAGGCTGACACAGCGTATTGAGTGATTATAAGATCCTATAATAGCCTTTAATTAATCAGGTTTTTTCTCTCTTTTCCGATTTAAATTCATGCCTAATTATATTCATTCTACACTGTATAAATCGCAACAATGGTCACTTTGTGTTACGCGATAACCCATCACCTACCGTCTAACCTGATGCTTTTTTCGCTTCTCTTTTTGCAACGGCAACGAATGAAAGACCAAAATATCTGGAATATTTTTGAACAGCTATGCTGGCTCGAAGAGCGTAAGGCAGGATGCCTGAAGTCACCACCGCTTCTCAGCATGAGGAGGTGAGTGCACGGACCCACATGGATGTGGGGAAGTAGAATAATGCAGGAGCAATTATCGAGATGCGCGATGGGCGTCGCTACAAGGATGTACTTCCACACCGCATTTTCCATTGCTATATTTCAGGCATTAAAAAAGGCCGCCTAAGCGACCTTTTTCACAGTGTTACTGCAATCTGTAGATTATTCTACGATTGTAGCTACAAGCACCTACATTACCCTGTGGAAGGCGCCACCTATCGTGCAAAGGGCTAATGACAAAGTGCTTGCACTGGCATTTCCTTTACGCAAGAGCGACGAGTGAACGACAAAAATATCTGGAATATTTTTGAACAGCTATGCTGGCTCGAAGAGCGTAAGGCAGGAAGCCTGGAGTCACCGCCGCTTCGCAGCATGAGGAGGTGAGCGCAAGGACCCACATGGATGTGGGGAAGTAGAATAATGCAGGAGCAATTATCGAGATGCGCGATGGGCATCGCTACAAGGATGTACTTCCACACCGCATTTTCCATCGCTATATTTCAGGCATTAAAAAAGGCCGCCTAAGCGACCTTTTTCACAGTGTTACTGCAATCTGTAGATTATTCTACGATTGTAGCTACAAGCACCTACATTACCCTGTAGAGAGCGCCACCTTCACATGATGACTTTCATTCAGGCATTAAAAAAGGCCACCGAAGTGACCTTTTTTACAATGCTTATTGCATCACTACTGTTGATTACTCAACGATAGTTGCTACAACACCAGCACCAACTGTACGGCCACCTTCACGGATCGCGAAACGTAGACCTTCGTCCATCGCGATTGGAACGATTAGCTCAACAGTCATCTTGATGTTGTCACCAGGCATTACCA
>NZ_JASJUV010000012.1:0-81684 GCF_030125445.1 Pseudoalteromonas ardens | reverse complement strand
CATAGCATTTTGGAACCACCTGACCCCATGCCGAACTCAGTAGTGAAACGAAATAGCGCCGATGATAGTGTGGGGTTTCCCATGTGAAAGTAGGACATTGCCAAGCTCCTAATAAAAGAAAGCCCGATTCGAAAGAGTCGGGCTTTTTTGCGTTTTGAATTTAAAAAAGCGTCGATGAAGTTGTAGACAGAACGGTGTTGTCTACTCATCCATGAAGGTGGTATCTAGCAACCTTTGGAGACACTTCCCTGTGGAGGGCTCCTTTTGCGCTGTGAATAGGTCTGCGTTCTCTACAATTGCTCATTTCACCTTGCGCAAAGGCCGCGCTAAAGCACGACTTTGCACGATAGCTGCGAAGCGGTGCTTCGGTCGCAATTCACCCATGAATCTCATCGACATTCGTACCTCCTTGTACATCAAAGCCCGATTCGAAAGAGTCGGGCTTTTTTGCGTCTGGACTCAGAGTACTTTTTATTTGGCATGAGCATAACCCACATTACCGTCATCCCGCACTTGATGCGGGAGCTACTCACAGGTCACACGGCGAGTATAAATGGCACATCGATCTGACAGTCACTATCAAGCGCCGCATTAAATCACCTTTGTCCATATCCACTCATATAACCAAGTATCTTGAGATCTTTTCTGGTGCACAGCACCGAAGTTTCTCAATAGTTAAGTTGCACCGATATGGCGGCTCATATTGGCGGCTCGGTAGTTATTTTAGTTGGCGGATCCACGCTTGGCGTTCATTAAGGTGCTTGCATTGCTCTGTACGCAATGACCCGTTATGATGAATGCTGGTTGTTGAATTTATGAGTTGATTGTGTCCCTATACTTACTTGTCTTGTTTGTTATTTTTGCCCTATTTGGCTGTGCTTCTACTTACCTGGTGAAGTTTATTTATTGTTATTGGGTAAAGAAGCAGATTGAGATCCGCTACGTATGGCGAGCGTGCTTGTGCGCATTACTCATCATACCTATCTCTTTACTGAGTCAGTGGTTGGTATAGTTGCAGAGTAAGAAAGGTTACTGCCAGACAGACGTTTAGCTTACTGGCAGTAAAGCAGGGTTATTTCAGTGTAATGGCCTGACATTGACTGTTAATACAGAGTGCCTGAATAGGAAGTACCTGCTTGCACACTTCGCTGGGTGGCGTTTGTTGGTTAAAGGCGCGCTCTTTTTGGGTAATTGCAACGGCCATTTGTTCTACTTGGGTTTCATCGACGTTTCGAACCGAATAGACGACGTACTGGCTTGGCCCACCGCAGGTTTGTCGCTCTCCTACTCCAATGACTTTACACTGAAAGCTCGCATCACAGCCTTTGTCTGCAACGAATTCTGCCAGCGCAAAGTCATCACCATTGCTTGCTGACTGCGCGGTCTGTGTGGTGCTACAGCCACTGAGTAAGCCTGTCAGTAAAAACAGCGTCAAACACTGATACTTCATCGAAAATCCCTAGTAGGTTGCCTGATTTGAATGCTCGAGTTTAACACATTTATTGTTAACGCACTGAGTGGCCGGTGCACTTAGGTGCTCGCAAATACTGATCATCCGGTTTTTGGCATTGTAGGTGGCTTCGGCATGGGTTAGCTTATCCGCCAGTTCCTTCACTTTGTCGGGATCGGCTGTTTTTGTGGAAAAAATCACATAATCAGATGGGCCACCGCATGCACGGCTGCCGACAGGCAGGACTTTGCACTGAGTGGTGGTATCACATTCTTTGTCTTTGGTAATGAATTTCAGATAGGCGCGTTGATTCTTCAGGCCAGCTTCGCTGATCGCGTCTTTATCTATGTGCGCGACAGGTTCTTTTTCCATGACTTTGTCTGCTGGTGAAGGTTTACTGTGCCCAACATCATGGCGCACCGCTGCCTTTTTTTGCAGCTTGGCAGGTTCAACTGCACGCTGCTCCGCAGAGCCTTGTGGCGTGGTAACGGTTTCCTCGTTGTTTTGGGGTTCACTGTGTGAGGCGTTGCAGCCTGCAATGAATAACAAACTGCAAAGAGAGAGTTTAAACGCGTTCATATTCGATCCTGTTAATTTTTTATCCAGTGTGCCGCGCTTTTTCTTCAGATACAAGAGGTCACGCGCCAGAATAACAGGCGCGTGACTTGCTTACAGGCCCCCGAGCGTGAGTTTCTGCGGGTCTAATAATTCGCGCAGTTGGGTTTCGCTTAGATCAGTATGCTCTGCGGCGACTTCGATGATAGGTCGACCTTGCTGATAGGCCTGTTTAGCAATAAATGCTGCCTTCTCATACCCGATCACCGGATTCAGTGCCGTGACCAGGATTGGGTTACGGGTTAGGGTCTGTTGCAGACTGGATTCGTTGACCTTGAAAGTAGCAATGGCTTTGTCTGCAAGCAAACGGGATATATTTGCCAGTAACTCGATACTTTGCAGGATATTGTAGGCAATGACCGGCAGCATAACGTTAAGTTCAAAGTTACCCGACTGACCCGCCACAGTGATGGTCGCATCATTGCCAATGACCTGAGCACTGACCATCGCTGCGGCTTCCGGGATCACTGGGTTGACCTTACCTGGCATAATAGACGAACCGGGTTGCAATGCCTGTAACTCTATCTCGCTCAGTCCAGCCAGAGGGCCCGAATTCATCCAGCGTAGATCGTTAGCGATTTTCATATTTGCGACGGCCAGCGTTTTTAACTGACCAGACAGCGCCACAACGGCATCTTGTGAGCCAATGTTATAGAAAAAGTTTTTACTTGGGGTGAAGCGGATCCCAACATTACTGCTTAAATAGCTGTTAAACGTAGCCGCGAAACGGGCATCTGCGTTCACGCCAGTGCCAACAGCGGTGCCGCCCTGGCCAAGCTCATAGATCTTTTCCAATGCCTGTACAATGCCCTCACAGGCAGAGTCGATCTGATGCTGCCAGCCACTGAGTGTTTGTGCAAAGGTAACCGGCATGGCGTCCATCAAGTGAGTGCGGCCTGTTTTAACCAAATGACCGACTTCTTTACTTTTGCGTTCAATGGTCTGAGACAGGTGTTTAAGTGCTGGTAGTAGTTCGTATACAGCGAGTATGGCACTGCTGACATGAATCGCAGTGGGGATCACATCATTGGAGCTTTGCCCCATATTTACATGGTCATTGGGATGGACCGTTTCGCCGCTTAGTTGAGTAGCCAAAGAAGCGATGACTTCATTGGCATTCATGTTGGAGCTGGTACCTGAACCGGTCTGGAATACGTCGACAGGAAACTGAGACTGGTGCTCCCCGTCAATGATCTGCTGGCAAGCAGAGACAATGGCCTGAGCCTGGTGCGAAGGCAGGTGACCCAGCTCTTGGTTTGATTCTGCGGCTGCTTGTTTGATATACGCCAGGGCACGAATAAAGCTACCGGGCAGTGTCAGGCCACTGACGGGAAAATTATTGATGGCCCGCTGAGTTTGCGCCTGATAAAGCGCATCTTGTGGTACGTCTAACACGCCCATGCTATCTGAAACTTGACGAAATTCGCTCATAACAACTCCTAGCTGTACGGATTAAATTCATGGCTGATGATCCTGGCTTCCCGCTCAAGCAGGTAAAACTTGTGTAAGCCTCTGCGCCTGGCTTTGTAATAGCGTTTTAGGGCCAGCAGGGGTTTATAAATTTGCTCCAGACATTGTTGTCTGATGCAGGTATGAACCAGAGGATCAGCAATGTGGTTAAGTAGCTCAAAGAATACTCGTCTGAGGTATAGCTCCTGTAACAACGCACAGGATTGTCGCTCATACCATTTTGCTAACTCGCAGCCAGTGCGTATGAACTCTGCAACTTGTTGTGGTGCATCAAGATGAGGGCGTGTGCAGTGCGCGTTGAGATGCGGCTTAAAATTAATAAGCGCAAGCGGTGTTAGCATAGTGGAATATCCTTTAGTGTAACGATAATAATTATCATTACACTAAAGGGCGATGTAAGCAAGCCCAGATTGTTGTGCGGGCATTTAATTGCTTAGTTGTAACCAAGTAGAAATTGCTGAGAGGTCTTTTCTCGTTCTTGCTCCGGGCTGGTCAGGATGTTGGCAACTTCCTGGCAGTAGTCCTGGCTTTCCAGTAAATTGGGTTCCGCATCCGTGTCGATCAGACCACGGCTTTGCAACGGGGTTTGAGAGAGATCTGAGGTTGTCATAATGTGCTCCAAGCGTTAAGTGGAAATTTCAGTATAGACAATGCATGCTTTATACCAAGGATAAAAGCGTATATTTTTTATATGTTTAAGGTTATGCAATCTAAAATGACTTGCATTTTAATGGCAGGGTTGCCTCAATAGAGCGCAAATTTGGATCACAGAGGTGCAATATGGACAAACCTTTCTCACAAGCCTGCGAAAATAACAAACGACCGATACTGGAAAAAATACGACCCTACGTCACTGAGGTGACGTCTGTGCTGGAAATAGGCTCCGGTACTGGTCAGCATGCTGCTTTTTTTGCCAGGGCGCTGCCTCATTTAGTCTGGCAGTGCAGCGATCTGGCGGTGAACCACGCCGGGATCCAAATGTGGTGTGAAGACAGTGGCGCAGCGAATTTGCCGGCGCCGTTGACCCTCGATTTGTCATCAACGCCCTGGCCAGTCCCGCTGGTGCCCGCGATTTATACGGCGAATACCTTACATATTGTGTCTGAAGCCCTGGTCGAAGCTTTTTTTACGGGGGTCACACGGCATTTGGCACCGGGTGGACTACTGATGATATATGGACCTTTCAATTATCATGGTCAGTTTACTTCAGCGAGCAATCAGGAGTTTGATGCGTTTTTACGTAGTCGTAACCCGCACAGTGGGATCCGCGATATCGAATGGATCTGCTCGCTGGCCAGCAATGCCGCACTGACGTTACAAGAAGACAATGCGATGCCAGCGAACAACCGTTTACTGATCTTTAAACGGCAGTAATTCGGCACACTGACTCAGGTAATCGGCCATATGGACTCGTTCACGGGCCAGGTAGTCGCCGATTGCTGAAGCAAAATCAGGATGACGAATATGATGATAAGAATAAGTGAAGACGGGCTCGAATCCGCGCGCCAGTTTATGCTCGCCTTGTGCACCTGCGTCAAAGCGCGTTAATCCGTGGCGAATGGCATACTCGATGCCCTGGTAATAGCACAACTCAAAGTGCAAATGCGTGTGGCTCTGCAGTGCGCCCCAGTATCGTCCGTACAACGTATGTTGATCATACAAATACAGGCTTGCTGCCACGATTTCTCCCTGTTGGTATGCACATACTATCGCTACCTGCTCGCTCATGGTGTCACAGATCTGTCGGAAAAACGCTTCGTTCAGATAACCCTGGTGTCCAGAGCGTTTTAGATAGGTGGTGGCATAGCACAGATAGAATGCTTGTCGTATCTCATCGGTGATCTCGGCACCCTGGTACCAGCGAATGGTTAACGCCTGACTGGTGACGGCTTTTCGCTCTTTTTTGATGGTTTTGCGTTTGCGAGAGGTCATCGTGTTAAGAAAGTCGTCAAAGTGCCTGTAGTCCTGGTTTTTCCAGTGAAACTGAACTCCATGGCGCTCCATCAGCAGCTGTTTTTGCCAGCCTGCCCGGTGTGCCGGAAAGTTGATATGCCACCCTGACCAGTGCTGATGTTGTGCTTCCTGGTGCAAGGCCGTTGTGACATAGTCATATAAAGCCTTGGAGAGCGGTTCATCGGACAGCATGCGACTACCCACCACAGGTGTGAAGGGAATGGCACAGATCCATTTAGGATAGTAAGCAAGCTGATGACGCTCGTATGCTTCAGCCCAGGCCCAGTCAAAAACATATTCACCATAAGAATGGAGCTTGATATAACCAGGCAAGAGCGTCTCCAGTTTACTGTCACGGTATACCAGTAAATGGTAGGGCAGCCAGCCGGTGTCTTCGCCCACACAGCCACTCAATTCCAGCGCTTCGAGCCACTGAACACTGCTAAATGGGGATTGGCCTGACAGTACCGCTCGTTCGGTCGCAGTGAGGGGGGACAGGCTGGTAATAAAGCGATGTTGATACATAGTTTACTGCATTGCCTTGCCTAAAAACGTGACCAGCTGAGTGGTCATAGGATCATAATCCGGATTAAAAGAGACCCTGATCAACGGTGTGTGCGCAGCGAGGTTTGCCTGACTACGCTCACCAAAATGTGGCGTATCTGTGGTTTTGCAATGGGCAAAAGCCGTGATGTCATCCAGGTAAGTATCGCAGTTTCGAAACACACCGGCTTTACCATAGTAAGGATGATCGGGCGGATTCAAAAAGCCAATGTGTGACATATCAATCACGCCGTTCAGTGTTGTGACTTCAGTGACATCGATAGATTCGGGTAGCGCGGTGAGCGTATCAGGTGCGTAGACTCGCAGTGCCAGCGGCGCTGTGCGTGCCTGTGCCCAGCGTGATAAAAGCTGATAAGTGACCTGACTATTAATCGTGGCATCGACATCGCTGGCAATCACCAGCGTTGGCAAGGAAGCCGGCAAACTGGCTTCGCGCATGTCCGCCATAGCTTGCTCCACCAGGGTGACCGCATGCAGTGGAAATGACTCATACTTTGCCAGGTCCAGATCGGCTGCTTTATCCACCCAGTCAACCCAGGGGAGCCAGTCCAGCCATTTTGCCAGCCAGGCTTTCTCGCTGTGGCTCTGTGTTGCGGGCGCGACCAGTACCAGGGCGGCTAAATTATCCGGCCGGCGTGCGGCAATTTCTGTGGTTGCCAGCGCGGCACCGGTTGAATAGCCCAGCACAGCAAAATCGCTGTAATCACTGGCTGTGCGTGAAATGGCGTAGCGGACATGCTGTTGCCAGTCACGGTAGTCTGTTTCTTTGAGGTCGCTGGCCGCTGTACCGTGACCGGGTAAGAGCATGGTTCTTACGTCGTAACCTTGTGCATACAGATCTGCGGCCAGGCTATGAAAGGTAAAGGGCGAGTCGGTCAAGCCGTGGATCAGCAATATCGCTTTTTGGTTGTTGGGATGCGTTAACTCAAACGGGGCTACGTAGTCTGCAACCTGGATTGGCTTACTGGGCAGCAGCGCAGAGACTTTGGTCTCCAGCTCACAGGGAAGCCTTGCTTTAGGATTACGGGCAAAAATCAGCGCCTGCGTTGCACGGATATACGCTGAGTATGACTGCGCCTCGGGAATGTCTAGGACCGCATCGCCGGCGTTGTTAGCAAAGCGATAGCTGCCCTGCTGCGCATCAGACTGATAGCGAGCCAGATCGCTCACCAAACTCTGGCACGTTTGCGCCTGCACCGGCATGACCACCAGATGGTTCAGTGCGACCAGAAGAGAAACTAACAATCCTTTTTTCATCATGATTTTCGGTATTGTGTTAAGCATTGCACCAGCTTATCGCGCTCCAGCGGTTTTGCAAGGTGGCTGTTAAATCCGACTGCCAGCGCGTAAGCTTTATCTTCGGGCATCACATCTGCTGTCAGGGCGATGACAGGGAGCTGCTGCTGAGTGTAGCGTTTACGCAACAGCGCGGTTGCCTGATAGCCGTCAAGGAGTGGCATCTGACAGTCCATAAGTACCAGGTCGAAGGTTTGGTCGTGACACGCATCTACGGCTTGCTGGCCATCACTTACTAAGACAAATTCAACCTCAATCGACTGTAGCATGGCTTTGATGACAAGCTGATTAACCGGGTTATCCTCTGCTACCAAGACCTGCATACCTTTGAGTAAGGTCGGATCGGGCGCAGTATTATGCGCCAACTGCGCATCGCCAAAGGGGCAACGCAGCGCAAAGGTAAAGGTACTGCCTTGTCCCGGGGTACTCTTTACCGTGAGTTGGCCAGCCATGAGTTCTACCAGCTCTTTGCTGATTGCCAGGCCCAGCCCGGTGCCGCCAAAGCGCCTCGACGTTGAGGTATCGGCCTGTGTAAAGGGGGCAAAAATAAGCTGCTGTTTGTGGTAATCAATACCAATGCCGGTATCAATGATGGAAAAGGTAAGCAGGTAATCACTATCACCATGTAGCACCTCACAGTGTAAGGTTACTTTACCATTGTCGGTGAACTTGACGGCATTACTGCACAGGTTTAAGAGGATCTGCTCCATCCGTAGTTCATCGGCTTTGAGCCAGCAGGCGCCACTGATGTTGGTATTCAGCTGCCACTGTAGTCCTTTGTCCGCAGCGCTGGTGGCAAACAGGCTATCTATGCGGCCGAGTAAATGCTGTAAGTTAAAGTCGTGTTGTTCAATGACCAGGTGGTTCGACTCGATTTTGGCAATATCAAGAATATCATTTACCAGGTTGAGCAAGGTTTTTGCTGCCATATCAATCCGGCTGGCATAAGACTGGAGCGTGTCAAAAGAGTCGGTCGTCTTCATCAAAGAGGCAAACCCCACCACGGCATTCAGTGGCGTACGCAGTTCGTGGCTCATGTTAGCTAAAAAGCGGCTCTTGGCCTGGTTGGCTCGCTCGGCATCGTCAACGGCCTGGCGCAATGATTGAGTGCGTTGCTCAACCAGGTGATTGAGTTCATAGTGCTGATAGTTGTTGAGCAGCACGATAAAGATGATCAATGCCGTGATACTGAGCTGCAATAATAACAGCAACACAGTTTGTCGGTGGTTGAGGCTGGCGACAAAATCAGCCCTGAGTTCAAGCTTGATCCGCCAGATTTGGCCACCAAACTGAATACGGGTTTCAAACAAGTTGTCTACTGCCACCTCAGCGGCCGAGAGGGCATGATTGCTATAGAAAGGCTCGGCCTCATTGCCATCATAGACCGCAATATTATAGCTGCTGGCCTGCGACTGTTTCAGTGCTGAACCGAGCAGAGTATCGGTTTGCACCACCGCAGTGGCATAGCCAAGAATGTCTGCCTGAGGGTCGGTAGCGCCGCGCCGGTAAACCGGGGAGAACAACAAATAAGCTGGCACCGGCGTATTACTTTGAATTAACTCAATGATGTCTGTGGCCTGGGGTTGTACTGTGATGATCGGGTTTTCTAGTGCCTGCTTACGGTTTTCACGCGAATACACATTAAAGCCCAGCGCGCTGAAGTTTTCTGTTTGCGGTGAAATATAGGTCACCACCACCAGAGGGTCATTGGGGGTCAGGGGCAGCCCTTTGAGTTTCACTCGGCCATCGTATAGCGTATCAAACTTTTCCTGAAGGGCATTTCCTTGCGTTTGGTCCAGCCTGACATTCCAGGATATCGCCCGTAAAAATGGATAGCGTACACGTTGCTGTTCTGCGATTTGGTGAAACTCTTCGCCATTCACCTCACTCAGCGATTGCAACTTAGCTGCGACGCCCTGCACGGCCAGCATGCTGAGGTTGACCTGTTGTAACAGCAGGTTTTCTATCAACCTGAGCTCTCTTTGCGCTTCTCGTTTGGCAGCCTGAATATTGCCTTGATTGTATAAGTAAGTGGTCAGCACCACAGATAAAAACAGCACAAAGCTGGTGGCAAACACATTACGACTGCGGTGATAACTGTGTTGTTGAAACGCCCATGCATCCAGCATCAGCAGCAGTAGCGGGGTAAAAATCAGTATACCCAGACTGTCGCCCAGCCACCAGGCCACCACGTTTTGCCAGTGGTGGCTAAACTGATACTCAGGGTTAAACAGACTAAGTGAGAAGACGCCAATGTTGGCCGAGATCAGATTACAGAATATGCCGACCAAAAAGATGTAGTAGGCAATATGCTTGCGCGTTCGCATGCGTAGCGGGTCGCCCAACCAAAGCCGCAGAATAGAGCCGCCTGCCAGCCCCTGCAGGCAGGCACCCAGTGCAATAATTGAGACTTGCAGCTGTTGCGATAAGGTCGCCTCGGAAAATACATAGCCGTGGGCTGTGGTCCAGTTAAACAGCGCCGAGGCGGCAAACAAGCCGGGTAGAAAGCGCCAACCCCAGATCAGCACACCTACCAGCCCGACGCCGGCAGGCAGCCAAATGGGCAGCACCTGGTCTTGAAACGCAAAAGCGGTGAGTATTTTTCCCAGCGCAAAGTAGCTCACTGTCATGAGCAAGTAAGTAGCCCATTGGTGGTAAGCTGTGCGGAATTGGAACTGCATGTTGATCCTGTCCTTTCGTTAAACTGGCAGGGGGCGTTTGGTAAACGTTTGTTTCAATACTATGGTCGACTCAATCCCTGCAATACAGCCGATGGCGCCAAGGCGGTGTTTGACAAAGTGCTCATAGCTGGGCAAATCTTCGGCAATGATCTCGAGTAAATAATCATGTGCACCGGATACCACGGAGCAGCTGAGTACCTGCTGCAGTTGTTCCACATCAGATTCAAACTGGGTGGCCGCTTGTGCAGAGTTCTCGCTCAGGCGAATAAAGGCATAGACCAGTACAGTATAGCCTAGTGACTGCGGTGCCAAAGTGGCGTGATAACCTAAAATAACACCATCTTGTTGTAACTTTTTGACACGCCTTAAGCAAGGGGTATCTGATAAGCTGGCTTGTTCAGCAAGTTGTGCGTTGCTGAGCCGGGCGTTGTGCTGTAACGCGCTGAGGAGGATACGGTCTTTATTGTCAAGGTGTGCCATAGTAGTGGATTCTGCTAACTGATGATGGTTTATTTATAATTATTACTAACCCAGTCTAGCGTTTACATGAATTTTAGCAAATTTTAGCGCAAGAGTTTTGATAGCCTGAGAGCTCAAAGTTAAGGAGTTCGTCATGACTACGCTGACACAGGCATTTGATCACTGGATCCGCAGTGATTTTGTTACGCTCAACGACACGCTGGAGGCTGCATACTGGCAGCAGCAGGATAAGGCGAATGTTGTGGGTGTAGAAGACCAGGTAAAACAACAACTATTAAACGAAGGTCAGCAACACATCCAGGCCTTGCTGGCAGAGGGCAATACCGATGAAGGCTTCGACAATGCGTTTGATCTGCTTGGCAATGTCGGCCTGTACATGGCGGCATGTCGTCGTCATGAATTGACCGAGCCCAGCCGGGAGCAGTATTCACCACTCAAAGAAGCCTCTGCACTGGCCATGCACATTGGTGCGTCGATTGGCGTGACGCCTCGTTTTGCAACGGCACACCTGACCACACATAATCGCGCGGTTGATGGGGTATATAAACGCTTTACCAGTCATCCGGCTGAGCAGTTATTCATTGATTACAATACCCGTGCTATTTTGGCCTATAAACGTGCCGCGGAGTGTTTGTTAAAGATCCAGCCTCTGGGGATTTCGCACCCAATGACGCCAGTGCTGCTGAACCAGGTCAAAGAAGGCCTGTTAGATGTGATCCGCTCCAATCAATGTTTGTTTGAACAGCTGGATACCGATGCCTTCTTTTACGTTGTGCGACCCTATTACAAGCCTTATCGGGTGGGTAAGGAGGTATATCGGGGGGCCAATGCCGGGGACTTCGCCGGGATCAATGTGATCGATATGCTGCTGGGCTTGTGCCAGGCCAATGATGTAAATTACGCTCAGATGCTGGTGGATAAGTTCCTGTATATGATGCCCGAAGATCAGGCCACGTTGCGCGAGTGCATGCGCCTGCCTAATCTGATGGATGCGTTTGTGGCAGCAGCGCCGCAGCATCATACCAGCGGCTGGTATCAGGAAGCGGTGAGTGCATTTGTACAAGTGTGTAAGCTGCATGGCGACACCGCTATTCAGCACCACAATCAGCTGGTAGAAAAATACATTGCACAACCTTCAGGCGATATGAACACTCAGCACCTGGACAAAGTGACAGCCAGTGGGCCGCCTTTACCTGTGCTGCTGAACCAGCTGGCATTATTGCGAGACAAACGGGCGGCGGCAAAACGTGAAGATGCCTTTACCCGCTTTGATGACTTAAATACGCTGCGTCGCAGCATAGTAAAGGACACACAATGAAACAGGCCGATTTCTCATTACCGCAGGGCCATTATTTACTCAGTCACTCGGTAGGCCGGCCGCTCACGACGGCCAGACAGGATTTTATGACGCGCTATTTTGACCCCTGGGCAGGTGACAATCATGAGCCCTGGTATCAGTGGATCGACGGCATACAGCAATTTACCGCTGCCCTGGCGAGGTTATTCAATAGCCAGGCGGAGTATTTTTGTCCGCAAAGTAACCTCTCCAGCGGCTTGACTAAATGGGTAATGAGTTTGCCGGAAACAGGCAAGCAAACCGTGCGGGTGCTGATGAGTGAAAGTGACTTTCCCAGCATGGGGTTTGTGTTGCAGCAAGCAGTGCCGGATGTCGAGATCCGCTTTATCCCTGCGGCACTGGATATGTCAGATTTAAGCGTCTGGCAGCAGCACCTGGATGATGATATCGACTGGGTATTTGTCAGTCAGGTTTACTCCAATACGGGGCAGCAGGCACCGGTTGAAGCCATCACCCAGCTGGCAAAAGCACAGGATTGCCGGGTGATCGTCGATGTGGCACAGGCGGCAGGGGTGATCCCTATCGACCTGTCAGACAGTGCAGCGGATTGTGTGCTGGGTTCCTGTGTCAAATGGCTGTGCGGCGGTCCAGGTGCCGGGTTTATCTGGGTTAATCCCGATATTATTGAGGTGTGTCAGCCTAAAGATGTCGGCTGGTTCTCTCATCAAAAT
This sequence comes from Pseudoalteromonas ardens, assembly GCF_030125445.1. Classification (NCBI taxonomy): domain Bacteria; kingdom Pseudomonadati; phylum Pseudomonadota; class Gammaproteobacteria; order Alteromonadales; family Pseudoalteromonadaceae; genus Pseudoalteromonas; species Pseudoalteromonas ardens. The sequence continues at coordinate 69,147 of NZ_JASJUV010000012.1, read as the reverse complement.
CCTATGGAATTTGATATTCACCACTTTACGCCTCACCACACTGCACTGAGGTTCTGGGGAGGCACGCCGTCTGTCGCTGCTTATATTTTTGCTGCCCACAGCATCCAGTATTTTGCTGAGTTCGGTGTTGAGCAAGTACGGGCACACAATCTGGCATTACTGAAGCGCTTGCAGGCCGAGCTGGCACCCTGGTACATCGCCCCGACGGATGCAAAGCGCTGTTCAGGCACGGCGATCCTCAATGTGGAGGATAAGCAGGAACAGGTGCTGGCGACGTTAGGGGAAGCCGGTATTGCGGTCGATGCACGTAAGCTGGGGATCCGCGTATCTCCCCATATTTACACCACCGTGGAAGACATCGACACCTTTATCCGGGTATTCAAAAGTGCCGTATCAGGGTGAAGTGTGACTCAGCCCCAGCGCCTTTCTGGTTTTGGTTTTGACTGAGCGCCAGTGAGTCACCGGTTGTGTGGGCGCACGCTGTAACAGTTGCCCAAAGTCTATGTCGGCAAAGGCAATTTCACTGTGGTGTGCCAGCATCACAGTGTCTGGCTCAAGCTGTTGAAGTTTCAACAGGGTAGCGCGATACAGTCGCGGGTAAAACACCGGATAGGGGGGGATCAGCTTGCCGCGTACCTGCACCATCACATCGGCAATGTACACGGTGCTGCGCTGTGCATGGTACAGGCTGATATCCCGGTCGGTATGTCCCGGGGTATGCAGCACCTGCCAGTCGTCAAACCCGGGTAATGTGACGCCGTCGGGCAGATAGACATCAGGCTTAAGGGTGCGGGCATACCAGAGGTTTTTTCGTGCCTTGCGTTTACGTCCGGCAACCCATAAGGCCAATGCGATGTCCGACAAATGCATCAGCACGCCATCTATCCCCTGATACCACTGACCCGGGCAATTCGCCGTGGCAATCTGTGCACCGCTCAGTTTTCTTAATGCATGAGCCCCGCCGGCATGGTCTGGATGCATATGCGTGACCACAACCAATTTGAGCTGATGTAAAGGGCGGCGCAATTCATCGGTAATAAACCGACAGATCAACGGTACATCTGCCCGGCTGCAGCCATCTAGCAAGAGCAGCCTGTTCGGATACTCCACCAGGTAGATATTCTGAATATAGCCTTCGAGGGTATGGATCTTCATGAGTGTATTTTATTCGCAAGACGTCATGCCATATAGGTAACACATCTGACCAGATAGGCAAGATGAAATAGTTGTCAAAGAGAAGTAGAGTGCAGAATTTTGTGTAAAGGAGCTATCAAAATATCCAGGCTAAAATTGGCGCAAGAAAGGGTGGCTCTGTTCTAATTATAGTGCACCACTGTCGTTTACATATTGAGTGAAGTTAACCATGACTAAAATGTTCGGCATAGTATTCACGATAACTTCTTTGCCAATCATGTCTTGTGAATTGGATGTCGTGAGTATTCTGAATAAGCCCGTAAGTTTTGAAAATAAAAGCGTGAAAGTCCATGGCTACTATCGGCAGGGCGCTTTGTATCAAAGTATGCGCGATGCCAATAATTTTACTGCAAAATTTATAAACGTAACATTGCCAGGTGAGCCATCCTCGCAGTTTTATAAAGAGTGTGACGAGCGGGAAGTTGTGTTGTCTGGTACCTTTACCTCTCCCAAGTATCCAGATTCAATTTTGTGGAAAATCACCGGGTTTTGGTCTGAGACCGGGGCAGATTGTTTATCTTTAGTTTCAAGTAATTGACGTTTTTGGAAGCGACAGCCTTTCAAAGTCGGTACTCTGTAAGACGCGGTTCAAGCTAGTGATCAAGATTCTTATCCAAAATTGTTGCCACCTGGGCAGAGAGTGCATTTGTTTTCAGTTACATGATCCCCAAAATATTTGGAGACTCCTTCAGGAAATAGAGCTATAAATATGTCGAATGGTGAACCTAGTAAAAGAAATATTTTAAAGTCCCAAATTTATAATGGGATGATTAGGGGGAAATGAAAGGTTTGTTATTGTCTTTGTGGCTTTTTGTTGGGTTTTCTGCTTCTTCAAAATCTGAAGAAGCAGAGGGAGTTGCTCATAAACTGTCACTTGAATGCGCGATTGCCGTGCAGGTCGCTTTAAACGAGCTGGAAAAAATTAACTTTGAGAAGCTTACAGCACCTACGTCAAAATTATATAAAGATGTGGAATGCAAGCAAATGAGAAATGAGTACGCTATTTATCTTTCCCCCAGGGGAAAAGGCATGCGTGGCGGAGGAGCTCAATTTATCGTCGATGTTAAAATGAGAAAAGTTAAAGATACGATATTTGGTAAATAGTGATCAGGTTAGAGATGCAAACACACCCATTCAAAATAAGCGCTATGTGAGAGAGAGGCGGACTCAATGTGAACCAGCCCCTCACAAATGGACGTCAGACAACGCCCAGCTATTTCTAACATAACCTACCGCTTGAAAATTCCTCTCATCGGGCCCAACAGGTTATTCGGGTCGAACCAGTTTTTCAGTATTTTCAGTAAAAACCACTTTCTGTGGTAATGCTTTTTCCAGTCTCTTGAGCTCATGGGGATGGCACCCACCGGATACTGGAAGCCGCCTAACGCCCGTGCGCCTTCATAAATGCTTCTGTTGGCCTGGGTGAGTTGTTCAACCCGCTCAGGTGTGGGTGGGATGGCGGTGCGCATCAAGGAAAAGTAAACAAACTTGTCTTCTTCAGGCACGCTGAAAAATAAGCTGCCAAACGCATCTCTTTGCTGCATCGACATCAATACCGGGCCTGCGACATCATTGGGTGGTGTATTGGCCAGGGTATCCTCGATAAATGCCTGAGCTTTTGATGCAGGTATCAGCAGCGGGCACCAGGGGTGGGGCAATGTCCAAAGTCCGGCCGCTTTTAGCTGCTCCACCACAGGTGCCAAACGGTTCAGAAACGTAAAATAAGGCAGATCCTGAATGACTTCTTCTCCATACACAAAATTCAGGCCATCGAGTAGCTCGGCATCCACGGGAGGGGTATCCGGCTCAAAGTACTTAGCCAGCTGCATAACGTAGCGCCAGCCACCGGCTGGATCGGGCTCTGCGCCACCCTGAACGCCATCAAAAATTCCTTCGTCCAGCAGGCGCTGATTGTCATTTAAGTAGTGCGCTAAGTCATCATAAACCAGTTGGTAGGCTCTGACCTGACTGGGGGCTGGCTCCAGTTCAAAGCCAGCCTCTACAATGATACCGAGCTGACCCAGTCCGCCTTTCATTGAATGGAATAGCATGCTGTTTTGGTATGGCGAGCAGGTGAGTAAACGCCCGTCACCGGTAATGACTTTGAGGTGGCAGATATTATCGGCCATGCAGCCATGTTTGAAAGACTGTGCACCCAGGCCGCCCACCGCCAGGGTTCCGCCAACACTCAAATCAACAAAGTCTGTGACAATCGGTAACCCCAAATTGAGCGGTACGGTTTTGCTGAGTAAATCAATCCAGCGTGCGCCAGCCTGGGCAGTAATTTGTTGATTGTTAACGTCGGATACATCCGATAATGTCACCATGTCAATGACAACGCCACCCTGGGTTTGCGTTTCCCCATTGGTAGAATAGCCTTGCCCTTTTACCGCCACTGTTAAATCGTGCTGGTTGGCAAACTGGACCATCTCGATGATGTCCTGATAGGTGGCGGGTTTTAAAATCGCGCGGGACACATAGCGATGAATGTGGCCAAAATCGTCGGCGGCTTCGCTGAGGCTGGTTTCATCTGTGATCAGTTCGCCTTCGAATACCGGAAAGTTATCGGCAAACACCTCTGGGGGTAGCGTGAGTAAATCTGTTTCATTTGCCCAGCTTTGACTTTGCAAGTTAAACCCAACAACCAGGCTCCCTACCCCTACTTTCTTAATAAAGTCTCTGCGAGATGACTCTTTAATCATACATTCTCCTTATCTTGCTGACGCAAAACGGTAAGCTCAAAATCCGATTTGGTACTGAGAAACTCGCGCTGAATGCAGGCCCGCATTCAGTGGTTGTTGCCCAGGTATTCAAGTGGCAGCTGCTAATATGTGTTTACTTCTGACACAGAGCCTCAGCGCTTGGTAAATATGTGTATTGGATATGTTCAGTACCATTAAATGTCTGAATTCAGGCAAGTCCTGCATCAGCGGCACTTACCTTACAGTGTGCGACGAACAGGATTTATTTAACGCGTTAGCCGCAATATCACTATATCAATATAAACATAAAGTTTACAAGTTTTTAACCAGGGAAGGTGAGTCAATAGATCAATGGAGGGGGAGGCGGGGGCGTTCTGTGCCTAACGCCCCGTGCAGTGCATCAGGGCGCAGGCCGTGTATAAAAGTTGTTTCAGTCTTATCAGATCACAGGCTCAAGTACCTCTTCTGGCCTGCCATCTTGTGTGACTTTACCGTCTTTAATTTCAATAATGCGATCCATCATAGCGAGCACGTCATAAGAGTGCGCAACCGAAATCACGGTTTTGCCCTTCATCAGTGTTTTGAGAGACGCGATAAACTCAGCTTTGAGCACCGGGTCCAGGGCGCTGGTTGCTTCGTCCAGTAAGAGGATTTTTTTGTCTCTGAGGATCGCTCTGGCCAGTGCCAGGCGCTGTCGCTGGCCACCCGACAGTTGCCCGCCATTTTCACCAATAAAGGCCGATAAGCCTGTGCGACCCCGGGCGTCAGTGTAGCTTTCTACAAACGTCAGGGCATTGGCCTGTGCCAGGGCTTGTTTCACAGCCTCCCGGCTGACGTTATTCAAACCAAACGCCACATTCTCATAAATGCTTTGGTTAAACAGGCCGATATCCTGGTTCAAAAAGCTAATCTCACCGCATACTTTGTCTGTTGGGTAGTCTTCGATGTTTTTACCATCAATATAAATCGCACCCGCTTCAATTTCGTCAATGCCGGCAAGCATATTAAGTAGCGACGATTTTCCTGCACCGGAAGGGCCGATGATCCCGACTTTTTCACCTGCTTTGATTTTTAAAGACAGATCGGTAAACAGCGGCGCTTTGTTTTCATAGCCAAACTCAACCTGTTTAAAAGTGATTTTTCCGTTCGCGACATTAAAATTGCCTTCGTCTTCGATGGGTTCTACATCTTCCAGAAATTCGTTGACGACCTCTCTGCCCACGGTAACCTGGCCCCAGGAGACAAAGAAGGCGTCAAATTCGTCCTGACACCATTCCGACAGCGATATCACCCGGTAAACCAGGGCAAGTACCATAGAAAACTCACCAATTGAGATACTGCCCTGCATCCACAGTTGCAAACATAATGCGCCCGTACCGACTACTAAGAGACCATTGAGTAGGCCAACCACAGAGGCAAAGTTAGAGAATACGCGGAATTCCTTCGCCACCACTCTGCGGTGTCGGGTGGCCCATTTTTCGGCGAACTGTTGTTCATAGTCGGCGTTAGAGAGCATTTTAACGGTGCGGATACGCGCAAAGCGCTCGGTGAACTTCCCGGTGATCTGCGCGCAACTTTCTGCTTCGAGTCGGTTGGTGGTTTTGGCTTTGGGGATCCATTGCCCCAGTAACATAGCCAAAAACAGACCGGTCCAGACTAGGAAAGGCAGTGCCAGCCAGCCGTTAATGTTACCGACGTAAAACAGCAATGCCCCCAGAAACGCCAGTAAAAATCCGGCAAAGCCACAAAATTGCAATACCACATCGATGATAGCTTCGGAGGTGTCCACAATGACAATGGCGGTTGAGCCAGGATCATCTTCTTCGTGGTAACTGGCAGGAGAGGCAATCAGGGTGCGATACAATTTTATGATGGTGTTTTTTTGCAGGTTTGGTCCGAGCAACTGATGAAACACCAGATTTTTAATCAGGGTGATGGTGGGGATCACCACGGCGATGGCAATAGCAACGAGAGCCAGCGTGTGGCCTTTGTCATTAAGTTGTACGCTGCCGCTTGTGCTATCCAGCCAGTCGACTAAGTCGCCTAAAAAGTCGAACGTCACAATCTGCAACAGGCCACCCAGCAAAGAAATAATAAAGGCAATGGCTATCCAGCCAGAGAACTCTTTGGCGCACTGGCGAATAAACGGCAGGTTGTGCTCTGCTGGTGTTAATTGGCTGTCAAAGGTGTCTTTGTGGCCTAATTTCTCAAATAGCTTAAATAGTGATTTCATTGTGTTGTGTGGCACCTGGGCGGATCGGGTTTTGCTCTGGCTGTGTTGCCGGAACCTGGCACAAACAAGCCACTGGCACGATGACAAGGTGTCGTGACAGTGGCTCTGAGTGTGATGGTAATTTACCTTTATGTCATGCAGGAGAAAGGCTTATTCGTCATCGTCACTCTGATTGGAGGTTGCCGGGGTATAGTCATCCCAGTCACCGGCTTCTGGCATTGACAGCTCATCCACGTTTTCACATTTCACAGCCTGATTGACGTACTCCCGCATGTCTTTTGACAGGAAGAAGGCACCAAAGTGGGCTTCAGGTGAGTAGTATTTAGTGTGAACGTCGGCCTGGGTAAAGCGTGATTCCAGCTCATCAAGCGACAGTGTGTCTATGGTGCCACTGCGTGTTGCCCAGATAAACGCATGAGAGCCGCCAAAGTAGTCGTAACAGCCACCCATATAAATGCCCGCAGGGTTGTTAAACGCCTGGGTTAAACGCGACACCATAGATTGCATCATGTAAGGTTCAAAGTACGGTGTACCACCTTGTGCAACCAAAATCCCGTTTTGCTTCAGTGCAGTTAAGCAATTGCCAAAGAAAGATTGGGTAAACAGGGTTTCTGATGCGCCGCCATCCGGATCTGCCGCATCCAGGATGATGAGATCAAAGCAATCACTGTACTGAGAGATGATTTCCGCGCCATCTCCTATGCGCAATACAAACCTGGGGTCATCAAATGCGCCGTTGTTGATCTCGGGTAAAAACTCGCGGCTTAATTGAATGATTTGTTCATCAATGTCTACCATCACGACGTTTTCGACGCTCTTATGCTTTAGGACTTCACGGGCACTGCCGCCGTCTCCGCCACCCACAATCAGCACGTTTTTAATTTTGCCGTGAAACAGGATTGGGACATGCGCCATCATTTCATGATAAATGTGCTCACCCTTGGTGGTGACCTGAATACCATCGTCTATGCGCATTACTTTACCCAGGTGACGGGTTTCGAAGATGCTGACATCCTGGAACTCGGTTTCTACGTCGACCAAATCTTTTTCTGAACGAAGTGCAATGTGAACGCCACTTGTCATTTGCTCGTAATGCCAATTAATCTTAGTCATGTGCGTGAATACTCCGTTGTTATGCGGTTTTAAGGGTTGCGTGTAACTGGTTCTCTAACAGGGGCTGAAATGCTCCGGTGCGACTCACAGAGCCACCTCGGGTGAGGGTATTAATGACCATTCGGCCCGGCTGAAAACACGCCTCTATTATTGGCAGGCACAGTTCAGGCTGCGCTTCACCGCACATAAAAATGTCCATGGCAGCAAAGTTGTACTCCGGCCAGGTGTGAATAGAAATATGGCTTTCGGCCAGAATGATCATCCCCGACACACCACCGTTGGTTTCAAATGGGTGTAAATGGGTTTTCAGAACGGTGGCGTTAGCAGCGTTGGCGCACTCAATCATCATCTTTTCTATGTGCGCTTCACCTATCAGGTTAGAAGCATCAAACAGATCGACAATAATGTGCTGGCCCAAAGGGTAAACCGACTGCGACTCTGATGAGGGGATAGTCATATGTTTCCTTAATGCTGTGTAGTTGCCGCTTGGCTGGCCAGGCACTGTCCAGTGCCTTTGAACTGGTACAGACCAATTTTCAACCATCGGGTATACCGTAATTGATGGCCAGTGAAACAAGCATGTTGTGAATGCAGACATTCCATCATTGAAATGTGCAACGAGTGTGGAGTCAGGCATGCATGCTGAAGCAAACGGGCTAGTACGCAGTAGGTGGTGATTGCAGCTGGTATAAAAAACACAATGGGTTCAGAAAGTTGTGACTTCACAAATCAAGCAGGTTGCGCCAGGATAAGCACTGAAAAATGACGTGTTGTTTTGACTAGGTGTTTAAATAAGCCGGACAATAGGCGTTTAATACGATGAATCGTCGTCGAGGACCACGCTACAAAGGAGTACTGTCATTGAAAGCTTTTGTCTTTGTTGTTTTTATTCTTGTTATATTTCTTGAGCCAATGATTGAATTTGATACGCTGGAAGAAGCAAAAAAAGATAAATTTGAACTGGATACATTAATAATAATGGACGCCATCGCGCTGTACATGACAACAAACGGCACAGGCGTACCCAGCCTCAGCGACCTTGTCCCACAATACTTAGCTAAGATGCCCGAATGTCCTTATCACGGAGAATACAGGATAATAACCAGTAAAAGTGGATTTGAAGTGCTTTGCGAGTCATCAGAATGAATGGTTCGTTAAAAGTGGGGGTCGTGGCAAACCTTTTAAAAGCACTGGCGGAGAAGGAGGGATGACAAAATACGTCCTGTATTTTGCCCTGCGGGCCGCACTAAAGTGCGTTCAATTTTGTTCCAGACAAAACTGTTGAACCCTGGCCGAGGGTTCTCACCCATCTTCTCATTCGTGAAGAGGTAAAATTTGGGCACAAAAAAACCGCCGTATAGGCGGTTCTTTTAAAGCAATGGTGTGTGCACAAGAGTGAGGGATTCGTTTTCGGGCATAAAAAAAACGTCCACAATGGGACGGTTCTTTTATAAGCAATGGCGGAGAAGGAGGGATGACGAAATACGTCCTGTATTTTGCCCTGCGGGCCGCACTAAAGTGCGTTCAATTAACATTGTCGAACCCTGGTCGAGGGTTCTAACCCACCTTCTCATTCGTGAAGAGGTAAAATTTGGGCATAAAAAAACCGCCAATAAAGGCGGTTCTCTTAAAAGTAATGGCGGAGAAGGAGGGATGACAAAATACGTCCTGTATTTTGCCCTGCGGGCCGCACTAAAGTGCGTTCAATTTTGTTCCAGACAAAATTGTCGAACCCTGGTCGAGGGTTCTCACCCATCTTCTCATTCGTGAAGAGGTAAAATTTGGGCATAAAAAAACCGCCAATAAAGGCGGTTCTCTTAAAAGTAATGGCGGAGAAGGAGGGATGACAAAATACGTCCTGTATTTTGCCCTGTGGGCCGCACTGAAGTGCGTTCAATTTTGTTCCAGACAAAATTGTCGAACCCTGGTCGAGGGTTCTCACCCACCTTCTCATCAGTGAACAGGTTTATTTCAGGCATAAAAAAACCGCCGTATAGGCGGTTCTTTTAAAAGTAATGGCGGAGAAGGAGGGATTCGAACCCTCGATAGGGCTACAAACCCTATACTCCCTTAGCAGGGGAGCGCCTTCAGCCACTCGGCCACCTCTCCGGCGCAAAAACTTAAAAATGGCGGAGAGATAGGGATTTGAACCCTAGATACGCTATTAACGTATGCCGGTTTTCAAGACCGGTGCTTTCAACCACTCAGCCATCTCTCCATGGGCAAAGATAATACTTAGCGAATTTAGCGCTGTAAATAGTTTTTGAATTGTTTGCTTAAATTTTGTACGGATAAGTGCAGTTTTTTATGACTTTGACCGATTTATGGTCGGTTAGGTGTGTTTTATGATATTGAAATAGGGGTAATGAGGGTGGAAGAGGGCATGAACGGTTGGGGGAGCTCATGCCCGAAGCAGACTTACTTATACATAACCACCTGACTTAACATCAGTTGTTTACCCATGTTATTTAACCAAGTCGTTAGTTTAAAGCGGCGCTTGATGACTGGCGCTTCGACTGTGTTTAGGGTGGTTTGCGTGTTGCTGCACGCTGCAGCTGAATTAAGCATGTCTGACTCCTCAAGATTTTGATGTAATGTTGGTCTGTATCGACATGGTTATTTTGCGTGCATTGTGGCTAAAAATAAAACGATAAAAATTACTGGTGACGGATTAAAAAAACTAATGTAAATAAGGTTTTTTTATCCTATTAGGATTTGGGTTCTAATTTTTTATTCACTTTTATGAATACGTGATATCTGATTTTTTTTCTTTATTTATAGCTGTTTGTTTTTTATGGGTTGCTTTTCCTGACTTTATTCTGGGTAATTATTCAGATAAATTGATTTTGTTGTTTTGGGGGTTGTTTGTTAGTTGTATATAAACCGGGAAGTGGGCGAAAATTGCAACGCCATGTACGTTGGTTACGCGCGCAGGCTGAGCAACGCCAGATCCCCCTCAGCTGGTATGAGACGAGCGGGTTTTATGGTCGCGATGAGGAGGCGATCCGGTTGCGGCTCCAGACTGAATCATCGGTGGTGGTGGTTGGGGGCGATGGAACCATCAACCTGGTTGTCAATGCGATGTGTGGTTCGTCGGCTCTGCTGGCATGTTTGCCTGCGGGCACGGGCAATGATTTTTGCCGTCAGTTTGGTTATACCGAAATGCAATGGCGCGCGACGGTCTTTTCACCGCACAGTATTGCATTAGACTTGGGCGTAATAGGGGAGCGCTATTTTGTGAATATTGCCGGAGTGGGGTTCAATGCAGACGTCGTGCAAAGCCTGAAGGGACAAAAGCATGGCGGAGCACTGAGCTATGTCTGGGGCGGCCTTAAACAATTGTTTTGTGCACCAACTATTGAGCTCAAAACGGCTCAGGGCAGGAGCTTAACACAGGGCATGATGTTACTTCTGGCCAATGGCCGTTTTTTTGCAGCGGGGCTGCAGCCGGCGCCTTTAGCACAGTTACAGGATGGTCAGCTGGAGTGTATGTGGTTTTCTGCCAAAAGCTGGTGGCAGCGGCTGATAGTGTTTGCGGCGATGCTGGTGGGATGTCATCAGCGCTTGCCCTGGGTGCACCGGGAAAAGCGCACCCAGCTGGATATTGTGACGCCAGGGCTGGCCGTGGAGGCAGACGGCGATCTGGTGGCAACAACGCCAGTGACGATCCGCAGCCTGCCAGGGGCCATACAACTCAGGAGTTTGCCCGGGACGGCGTCGTCGGACTGAGCCAGGCGCGAATACGGCGGTACGGTGTGAGCACGATGGCGTTACCAATCAGCACCAAAGAGAACCCGATAAAGGTGTTGAGCTGCCAGACAAACCCTTCAAACCAGGTACTGAGCGTCACTGCGACCAGTGGAAACAGCACAATCAGGTAGCTGGCTTTTTCCGGACCAATGTTTTTTAGCAAGTGGAAGTAACAGGCAAACGCTATCACAGTGCCAAACACTGACAGGTAAAGTAACGACCCCCAGTACTGTGCATCGGCCTCAATACTAAACTGTAATGGGCTGAGCGCCACATAGCCGCCTAAAAACAGTGCGCTATACAACATGCCCCAGGCATTCCCCTGCAACACCCCAATCTGGCGATTGGAATTACGGACACTGACCATATTACCGAGCGAGGCGATAAACATCCCTGCCAGTGCCAGCAGTAACCCGATGAAAGCGTCGCTGTTGAGATCTGCATTGATCAAGTCCTGCCAGAATAAGCTGACGATGCCGCCGAGTCCCAGTGCTGCACCAATGTAGATGCGACCCGCAATGGGTTTGGCAAAAAACAATCGGGTATTGACGATATTGGCGACCAGCAGCAGTGAAAAGGCAATGGAGGCCATCGCGGAGGTCAGGCTGCCTTGCGCCCAGTAGAGTAAGAGGTAATTTAAGCCGAAGTTACCCAGTGCCAGCAGCATAAAGAAGCCATGATCCGTGAGTGAGTATCGCATCGGTGGGCGTTTGATCAGCACATAACACCACATACAGGCGGCAGAGATTGCGAAGCGGTAAAACAAAGAGACCACTTCGTCTACCGTGCCCAGCTGGAACTCGATCGCCAGCCAGGTGGAGCCCCAGATCAGGACGGTAATCGTATACAGAAAAACGTTATTCATTCTTTTAACTCACAAGAAGGACTAGTCAGCGTGGCCAGTTTAGCGATATATTCTGTACATGCCAGATACAAAAAATGTGTTTTTATACCTATACAGATGAATCATTCAACTTTGAAGTCTGATTACCTATATCAGCAAGTGATTACCGTGATCCGTGACATGGTCGAGCAGGAGTTGCTCAACCCGGGCGATAAGTTACCGTCGTTAAGGGCCATGGCAAGCCGTTTGCGGGTCAGTATTCCCACAGTCCAGCAGGCTTATCAGCACCTTGAAATGTCGGGTCAGATTGTGGCGCGCGAGAAGTCGGGGTATTTTTTGCAAGATGGACAACAGACAGCGACACCGCAGCGCAGCAAATTACCAGCCAAGCCTGTGATGGTAAACAAGCAGCAGTTGATTGAACACGTGTACGAGGGGATCCATTTGTCGGATGTTGCCCCGCTGGGGCTGGCAAATCCGGTTGCAGCGTCAAGCCCGCAACAGGCACTGGCCAGAAGTATGCGTCAGGCAATGCGACAGGCTCAGGCGCGTATGCTGGACTATGGAGCCATTGATGGCCTGAAGATGCTTAAAGCACAGGTGGTGCAATATTATCTGGCATTGGGATTAACGGTGAATAGTGATGAGCTGATCATCACCAATGGTGCCCAGGAAGCGATTGCGATTGCGTTGCAGTGTGTCACTCAGCCCGGAGACATCGTGGCCATTGAGTCACCCTGTTACTTTGGGATTGTTGAGCTGGTCGAAAACCTCGGTCTGAAAGCGATCGAAATTCCCGTCTGTCCGGATGATGGCATTTGGCTCGATGATCTCAGCGCCGCTCTGGCACGGCACCCGATCAAGGCCTGTCTGTTTTCAACCAGTATCAATAATCCACTGGGCAGTCAGATGCCTGAATCTCGGATGCAGCAGTTGTTGCAGCTGCTCCGTGCGCACGAGGTGGTGCTGATCGAAGATGATGTATATGGCGATCTGTATTTTGGTGAGCAAAGAGTCAGGCCAGCGCAGTGCTTTGCACAGCCGGGTGAGGTATTGACATGCTCGTCGTTTTCCAAGACCGTGGCGCCAGGCTATCGCGTTGGCTGGATGCTGGCAGGGCCGCAAAGCGCCCGGGCAAAGCGCTTTAAGCGGGCACTGAGCTGCTCTGCACCTATGATGAATCAATGGGCGCTGGCAGATTTTATGGCCAGTGGTGAATTTCAGCGCCATTTGCGACAACTTCGTAAGCGCCTTTTTGATAATAAACAAAAGATGCGCCTGGCGGTTCAGAAGTACTTTCCTGACCACGTGCGTATTAGTGATCCTAAAGGCGGCTGTGTATTATGGCTGGACCTGGGGGACGAATATGACGGTGGACTGTTCTTTCAGCTGGCCCTCCAGGCGGGGATCAGTGTTGCACCCGGCGCGATATTCAGTGCCTATGAGCGCTATCGCAGTTGTGTTCGGATCAGCTACGGTCTGCCCTGGTGCGACAAGATGGAAGGCTATGTGCGCACCCTGGGCGAGTTAGTGGTTCAGGCAAAAAAGCAGCCACACCTGTGATAAGCAGTTAGCTTAGACAAGTGTGGCTGACTGCACAGGGATAACCGGGGCTTAGCGATAAGCGAATAACTGATACCCTTCCATCTGGGGGATCATTGCACTGAGCTGTGATTCCTGCTCTGCAATGGTTTTGAAGTTGCCACACAGCGCATCGGCCTGCTGCTCCAGCATGTCTGCCTGCTGTGCGACTTTTTGTTCAATTTCGGCGCCGAGGTTTTCCATACGTTGCTCGAATCGCGCCATATCGCCACCTGAGCTGACCATTTCAGAGCCGATAGCAACCAGCAGGCTACCTATAGACTCCATCATGGCACCTTCAATGGCTTGCTCAATTTTCTCTTCAAACTGATGCTCAAAGTGTTCACCAAAGTCATTAAAGGTTTGCTCACCCATCACAAAAGTACCTTGCTGATAAAACGCCCCTTCAATTTCGGTATGCAGCTCATCCATCAGGCCTGACAGTGATTCGAAATTGTGCAGGTTAAAAGCGCTGGCGACTTCTTCTATGGCGACGCCGGCCAGTTCCACGCCTTGTAATGCAATGCTGGCGACTTTGGGCAGCTCGCCTCGCAGCGTATCCGCATATGTTTGCATTGCCATGCGCTCATCCTGACTCAGTTGCACCGGTTGATCTGCAATATAAAGAAAGCCCTGAGCATCTATCATCAAAGGCTGACCAGAGCCGTTTTTGATATACACCTGATCAGGCGTAATGTGCACGTCGTTTTTAAAATCTACGGCACATTCATCTGTACTGACGGAAAAGTGGCTGTCTGAATGGGCAGCGACCTGGGTGGACAAAACCAGAGTTGAAGCAAGCAGCATAGTTTTCATAATGTGTTCCTTGGTGTGTTGATGACCAGTATGAAATAACAAGAACAGTGCCACTTTATTATGCTATTGAAAGATATGAGATTTTGTTATTTTGGCCTCTGAGGAGCGATATCACTTTGTTAGTAATATGGCTAAAAAGTGGTGATTTTAACCAGAGTGTTTAGTTGGGGAAGTGGCAATAAAAAATTTTTATCGTATGGATAAAAAAGACTTGCTTTTCAGCGTCAGCTTTTAGCGCTAAATACTAACTTATGCAGCGTCATCATAGTGTGAACTGCTGGACTATTTAGCATAATTAAGTTTGGAGCACATCGTGGGTAAAACATTTTCCTATGATCCGTTAGATGATGATTATGAAGACGACTTTGGGTCGTTGGATAAAGAACTACAGGCACAGCAAAAGAAGCAGGTGAAACGTCGTCTGGATGATTATCTGGAGCAAAAACGCCTGAAGCGTAATCTTGGCGAGGACGATTTAGACTTTTTTGATGACTAAGCCGAAGTGGCGTGACTTAGAACCTGAGTGAAATTGGCATGTGCGTGATGATACTCGGTCACATTATAAGGCAGCGGCGGCTGCCTTATTGCTATTTATCGCTTAGTCTTTAAATGAATTGTGGCAATCTTTACAGCCTTTTGCCCAATTCTTGAATGCTGCGCCAATGACTTTTTTGTCGCCTGACTCTGCTGCAACAGCCAGCTTTTGTGCGTAGTCTGCAAAAGCTTGTGCTTTTTTATCAAAGGTTGCTCGATCAGACCAGATTGCCGGTAGTGCGTCCGTTGCCCCTTTGTCTGAACCTGCCGGGAAGGCTTCCCAAGGCATTGCTGATAAATGCGCTGCATTGTTAGCACGTTGCTTAAAACGCTCTGCATCAAACGGGACTTTGCCTTTCAGCATGTCGCCCATATCACCAATCTGATAACGGATCAGTTGAAATGCTGCTTTACGGTATTCGATAGCGTCTTCTGGTTTTTCGAATAGTGAACTTGCCTGTACGTTCAAAGACAGTCCGGTTAATAAACTTGTTAATAATAGTGTAGTTCTCATTTCGACCCCTTAATTTAAAAAAACTGCCTCTTTTCTAAGTCTTTACAAAAGATATTGCAAGTCTCTTAGACGAGTTCAGAATTATGAACTACATTTGGTACTCAATTTGTGTGTATTTTGTTCACCTTGCTTTACAACGTCCTCAATATGACAACATTATTGCAGGTCGGTTTACGTTCGTTTACAGTTTTAAAATTCTTAATAAACAGTAGGTTGCAAAGCTGATTGTGATTTGAATGAAAAGTTTGTAACTTCTTTGTATGTTTAATATTGTAATTAACAGGCGAGTCACACTATATTGATGGGCGAATCTACTCTCTAAAACTAAAAGAAACATCTTTTACACAACAAGTCCTAGGGGAAACTATGGCCAAGTATTCATTTAAAGCCACCGCGGTAGCATCAGCTGTCTCTGGTGCATTGATGGCAGCATCTGCAACGGCTGCAACCGCACAAGTTCAACCAAGCACATCACTCAAAGTCAGCCAGGTTGCTTTAGAGCAAGGCAACAAAGCTGAAGCGCGCACTAACGCCTACCTGGTCGTTATGAAACAAAACACGGCGGTAGACCTGGTCGCAAAAGGTGTGTACAGCGAAGCGGCAGCAAAGCATACATTTGCCAGCGTACAGGCTGCTCAGTCTAACCTAAGACAGCAAATTCAACAGCTTGATTCAGGTGCTAAGGTACTTGGCTCAACTAAAGTCTTGGCTTCTACTCTGATTGTTGAAGCATCAGACAGCACACTAGACAAATTACGTAATAATGCAGCGGTTGAGCGCGTTTTACCACTGAGAGATTCTCGACTGTTTGTTGAAGAAAGCTCGGGCTACATTGGTGCTGACTCAGTAAAACAAAACCTGGGCGTAACCGGTGAAGGTGTTAAAGTCGCGGTACTAGATACTGGTATCGATTACACGCACAAAGTATTCAATGAAGCGGCGGGTACTGTTGAGGCGTATGAAGCCGAAGCGGCTGATCCGGCAACTGTTTCTTGGCCACAAGGCCAGGTAAAAGGCGGTTACGACTTTGTACGTAACGACGCTGACCCAATCGAAGATGATCCAAAATTCCGCGAAGGTGCGACTGAACTAACTGACCATGGTACACACGTATCACACGACGTAACGGGTATTTCACCTGATGTTGAACTGTATGTGTATTCCGTATGTGGCGGCGGCTGTACCTGGGCTGCACAGATCAATGCCCTTGAAGCGGCAATGGATCCAAATGGCGACGGCGATATCAGTGACCGTGTTGACCTGATGAATATGTCACTGGGTGGCGAGTTTGGTAACACTTACACAGACGATGGTACGCAATATCTGATCCAGCGCGCGGTAGAGCTGGGCACTAACATGATCATCGCGGCCGGTAACGACAACGACGTACCGTTCCGTGTTGGTGGTCCAAGTACAACTCCTAACGCGCTGTCTGTGGCGTCTTTGACTCACCCAACACATGAAAGCTTGTTCGGTGAAGGTTCTATGGCAGGCTCTGAAACGGTGATCCAGCCTGCAAGCTTTGGTCCGCAAGAAGCATTCAACTTCACACAAGACGACGCTGAACTGGTTTATCCGAGCGCAAACCAAAACGGCTGTACTATTCAGCCAGCAGAGGATGCTGAGCCAGACGCAGAGCCTACCAATCCTTTTGCTGACATGGATTTCACCGGTAAGGCAGTGCTTATTGACCGTGGTGAATGTGCTTTCACAGAAAAAGTTCTCAACGCACAGGAAAGAGGTGCGGTACTTGTACTGATTGCGAACAACAATGATGATGGCTCTCCTGCTCCTATGGGTGGTAGCGATGCTTCTGTGACGATCCCGTCTGTAGGTATCAACTTTGCGGCAGGTGATGCCCTGAAGAACCAACTACGTGATGGCGCGGCAACCTATAGTGTAAGCGGTGTATTGAAAGCAACCACAGGTGGTGTATCGAGCTTCTCTTCACGTGGTCCTTCAATGGACGGTTTGTTGAAACCTGAAATTGCGGCTCCTGGTTCAAGCATTTTGGCGGCTGCGCCGTCTACCGGTGACCAGCTGCACAGAATGTCTGGTACATCCATGGCGAGCCCAATTGTGGCGGGTGCCGTTGCCCTGATGAAAGAAGGTCGTCCTGAGCTGGATGCTTTTGAAATCAAAGCTATGCTGATGAACACCGCCAACCTGGATATCCATGTTGATTCACTGAATGTTGATCCTGAGTCACCACTGGCGCCAATCAGCCGTATCGGTGCGGGTCTGATTGATGTTGAAAAAGCGATGGCATCGCCGGTTGCAGCGTGGAACTGGGTTTCTGAGTATGAAACCAACCAAGGTGCATTGTCGTTTGGCTATGACCAACTTGAAGAAGAGACAACCTACACTAAGACAGTAGAGCTGAAAAACTTCTCTGATACACCTAAGACTTATAACCTGCGCATCGAAGCACGTTATGAAAATGACGTAGATATGGACGCGCTAAGCTGGGAATACCCAGAAGAAGTCACTGTACCTGCGGGTCAGACGATTGCGTTTGACGTATCCGTGACAGTAGATCCTGCTAAGCTACCTGAGTGGGGCATGACTAACCCGCTATCAGCTGATGAACTTGGCCCTCGCGCTGCTGCGTTGACCTTGTCAGAAATGGACGGTGCGCTGGTATTTGACGACGTTGAAACTGAAGGTGACCACGACCTACACATGGTTTACCACATGCTGCCTAAAGCGCATGTCGGCCTTGATCTACACCATGAAATGGTTAATGGCGAACCGATGCTTGTTGCAATGAACAACGGTTACAGAACAGTTAACCCGCTGGCAGATCAGCTGGTTGCCGTTGGTGAAGAAGCGAGCGAAGAAGAAAAAGCCTTTAATATCCTGGGCACAACGTTCAATGTGTTTGCATCAGATGCCTGTACAGATACGGGTCTGTTCTTCACTGCATCAATGAAATTACGTGATGATGTGACGCATCTGCGTCAGGCCGGTTATCACATGAATCTTGATACCAATAATGACGGCACTTTTGACTATGCACTGGCGATTTACAACGATGTAGGCCGCAGCGCTGCAGTACCAGGTCGTGGTCGTACCGTATCAGGTGCAATTGTTGATGGTGCACCATCATGGAGATTCTTGACGCCGATGTTCCATGAGACAGGCTCAAGCACGGTGACATTCTCTGGTTGTACTGACATTATTGGTTTGACTGCCGATCAGTTGGGCAACGAAATGAGCATTGAAGCGCAGGTTGGTTGGGATAACTACCAGCTTGGCATCAGCACAGTCACTGATTCACTGACTGGTAACGCAATCTTTGGTATTTCAAACGCAACACTGGTAGATGCAGATGGCAACGCTGTGAGAGAGCTGGCGCCAGGCGAAAAAGCGTATGTGAATGCAGACGCACCATTTGCAATTGCAGATGCAAGCGGTACTGAAATTCTGGCAGCAGTAACTGAAGAAGTGCTGGCTGGCCCTGATGCAGCAACACCTCCTGCGATTATCAACGCGATGCATGAGACGCCTGAGCACACAGAAACAGGCACTGTGTTAGGTCAGGTAGAGCTTGAAGAGCAAGAAGGCACAGTAGATGTTTCTGAGTTCTTCGTTCGCTTCCAGTCAAACGAAGGTATCACAGTAACTAAAGACGGTGACATTGTTGTAACCAACGGTGACCTGTTAGATTACGATGCTGGTGTACATCAGGTTGAGCTGGTTGTTGTAGCAATTGACGTACAAGGTAACGTATCTGAGCAAGGTTACATCACAGTGATGATCACCAACGAAGCAGATACTGTTGAAGAGCAGACGCCAGTTATTGCTGCTGACCAGAGCTTTGAAGTGATGGAAAATGCTGAAGAAGGCACAGAAGTTGGCATGCTGATGGTGATGGACCAGGACGATGACCTGGTGTCTTTCAGCATTGAAGGTAGCAATTCTTTTGCAATCGATGAAGAAGGTTACATCACAGTTGTTGGTCCTATCGACTACGATGCAAGCGACATGATCACGGTTAAGGTTACTGCGCACGACGAAGCGGGTAATATGTCTGAGCCGGTAGACGTAGTGTTCTATGTACTTGAAGACGAGTATGAAGGCACGCCAGAAGTTGAAATGAACCAGCGTTTCACCGTAAATGAAAATGCGGCAATCGGTACTGAGATTGGCCGACTAGCATTCTCTGATGTTGATGGTGATGTGACTCAGTTCGTAGTGACAGGTACTAACCTGGTGTCTATTGACGAAGACGGTATCATCACTGTGGCAGGCAACATTGACTTTGAGTACGAGCGTGTAATCAAGTTCAACGTTGTAGCTGTAGATGAGATGGGCAAATCGTCTGAGCCTGTGATGGTTGAAGTTCGTGTGAACGACCTGACAGGTGGTGATGACAATGATGACGACGACTCAGGTTCACTGGCTTGGTTGACGTTACTTGCAGCACCGTTTGCAGCGCTACGTCGCCGCAAGCGTAAGTAAGCAGCTAATACAACATTAGTTGAAGAAACCGCCCCGGGTTACCCCGGGGCGGTTTTTTTATGGGCGTTTTATGGTGCTGGGTTTATGGGGTACGGCGGGAGTCATGCTTTGTGGCTTATGCGTTGAGCACGGGCAGAACACAGGGTGAGGGAGTCAGGCTGCTTTAACAGCCCAACGAATAGATCTAAGGTGTCTAGCTCGGATGGTTGAGGGGCATTTTTGCGTGCTATTCTCCGATATCTTTAAAGATCATACCCCGGCGCATACTCCGGGTGGCGAGAAAGACTTCAGCAAGTAAGGCTAAAAATGCGCAGATCAGTAACAGCATAGCGGCAATAAAACAGCTCGACAGCGTGATACCCAGCGACAAAGAATAAAGGTGGGAAATAAATAGCACCATGACGACGGCACACACTAATAACGCAGAAAGCACGCTCATGCTAAAAGCAATGTGAATGTAACGTGAGCGTTTGAGCAATGCGCGCATTTCGCGGGTGAGGTGGTCTTTTAGTTCTTCGTCCTGGCTGTTGTTTAATTTGCGATCCAATAATCTGGCTCTATCAGTGATCCGTGCCAGTCGATTTGACAAGACACCCAATGTGGCAGCAATACCTGTGATAAGAAACACAGGGGCGACCGCCGTTTGTATCACTTTAGCCATGGTCAATATGCTTACGACATCGGTACTCATTGCCAACGTACCTGTTCAATAATACCTGCCTGTTCGCCAATCAGTGTTTTCACAACCCGGTTCTGGTTATCCAGCATAATTAAACGTGGGATCCCCTTATTGGCATACTGGCTGTAAATGGCTCTGTCGGGGTCGGCTATCAGGTTAAAGTCGATGCCAAAGGAGGTGCGGAAGGCTTTTAAGGTGTCGGCATCTTCTTCGCGGCCTATGGCGATAATTTGCAATTGCGGATCGGCCATCAGTTGAGATGCTTTTAACTCGTTCAGCGTGCGCTGAGAGTCAGAGCACCAGCTGGCAAACAGGATGATCAGCTTGTTACCCTGAGCCAGCCGGACCGGCTCACCATCTATGTTGATGAGCTGTGTGTGCCTGAAAGTGTCGCCGGGGTTGATATAGGTTTCATAGCCCTTTGAATGAGCCTCTGGCAATGGGGTGGCTTTACAGGCACTCAGTTGACTGCCCAGTGCGGTTATGAAAGCGGCAATAGCGAGACGTTTTATCATTATTATGGTCCTTGCGGTACAATACCTTCATTAATGCGTATTTTTAAGGTGAGCGCAAGCTTCAGTGGTGTCTGAATCGCTACGCTGAGACAGGGTGTCACGGCATCCCGGCAGGCCAGCTCCGAGTATTATAGTTATGTTGTATCTCTCTTTGTTTTTTTCAGCCCTGATCTCCGCCACCCTGTTGCCTGCTTCTTCAGAGTTGTTGCTGTCCGGATTGGTGGTAAAGCAGCAAGGGGAGCTGTTTTTGCTATGGCTTAGCGCAACCGCCGGCAATGTGCTCGGCAGTGTGATTAATTATTACCTCGGTACCATTATCAGTCGGGTAGAAGACAAGCGCTGGTTTCCTGTTTCCAAACAGGCAATGAGCAAAGCGCAGCATCAATTCGAAAAGTATGGGGTCTACAGTCTGGTGTTTGCCTGGTTACCTGTGGTGGGCGATCCCCTGACGCTGGTTGCCGGCGTATTTAGAACCCGGTTCAGTCTCTTTTTGCTGTTGGTTGCAACAGGTAAGGGGTTGCGTTACGCGGTGGTGATAGGACTGGCAGCCGGCTTTATGTAAGTGGCTGCCAGCGTATGATCACATTGGTTTACGCCATTCGAGCGTCAGTGACACAGAATCAGCAAAGCGCAGTGCATGTGGTTTATCGACTTTCACTTTCGCGTAGCTGACATCAGGGTGTTGGTGACATTCTGTCAGAATGTCTGCGACCAGTTTTTCTAACAACAAGAAGTGGCCTTCTTCAACTTTGGCGATCACCGCTTTGGTAATGGTTTTGTAGTTCAGTGCATGGCCAACTTCATCGTGAAACAAGCACTCTGCATCAGCCGGGTAGTGGATCTCGATGTTGATCACAACATCTTGCTTTTTCTCTCTTTCTTCCTGGTTGAATCCGATGAAGGTACGTAACCTTAAGTTGGTAATATTGATGATCGCCGTGTGCATAAGCGGTCCTTAGCGTTTTAGTAGTTGTAAGAATTCATTACGTGTTTTGGCATCTTCACGGAAGTTACCCAACATTACTGAGGTACGCATCTGCGAATTTTGCTTTTCAACGCCACGCATCATCATACACATGTGCTTGGCCTCAATAACCACACCGACACCGCGGGCACCGGTCACTTCCTCTACGGCTTTGGCGATTTGATGCGTGAGCTGCTCCTGGATCTGAAAGCGACGAGCGTACATGTCCACGATGCGTGCAAACTTAGACAAGCCTAACACCTTGCCATTCGGAATGTAAGCGATGTGCGCGCGGCCAACAAAGGGCAGCAGGTGATGTTCACACATAGAATAAAGCTCGATATCCTGGATCAAGACCATGTCATCGGCATCAGAGCTGAATACGGCGTTGTTGGTCACATCACTGAGCTCCTGACGGTAGCCCTGAGTCAGGTATTCCATAGCCTTGGCAGCACGTTTGGGGGTATCAAGCAGCCCTTCACGGTCTTTGTCTTCGCCTACGGCGGTAATGATCTGTTGGAAACTGCTTTTTAATTCGTCATGCATAATAAAACTCACTGTAGTTAATTCGCTCAGGCCTGCTATTTCAGGTGGCGGCCTCCGTCCACGGCCAAAGTCCGGCCGGTGATGTAATTACTTTTACGCAGCAACTCTACGGCGTCGATCACTTCGCGGCAGCCAGGTTCAATGCCCATAATGGATTTCTTCAGGGTCTTCTCTTTATACTCTTCGCTGTCATCGTCATTAAAAATGATCAGTGATGGGGCAACGGAGTTCACTTTGATATGCGGTGCATATTTGGCGGCAAAAGAACGACTGAGGTTATCCAAAGCTGCTTTGCTCGCGGCATAGGCGATGTGTTTTGGGCTGCCTTTTTCAACCACATAATCGGTGATATGAATAATGTCGGCTGTACCTGAGTAGTTTTGTAGCAAAGGTGCGAGGCCCATATTGAGCAGATACGGCACTTTGGCATGGATATGCATCATGGCATCAAATAAAGCACTGTGATCCGGATTTTGCGCTTCACAATCCCAGCTTGAGGCATTATGTATCACCGCGCGCAAGGTGTCGGTATGTTGCTGAACTTGGGCAATCAGCGTTGCGATTGCGTCTGCCTGATTGAAGTCCACCTGGATACAGATCACGCCTTGTTCTGTCAGGGTATCTATGATCGGGCGTTGTGTGCGATAGGTCATGATCACCGGAATGTCTTCAGCGATAAAATGCTGAACCATCGCCAGACCAATACGCTGTGCGGCTCCGGTGATTAAAATGGGCGCTGTCATTGGCATGTATCCTTCTTTGCAGAGTTAACGGGTGGCGGGTGATCCCGCGACTGTACCCGCAGTGTGCGTCTGGCCTTGTACGTGGGTTAGTGCAGGCCAGATCACTCAGACTATGTCGGGGTATTACTCATCATCGTAAATGGTGGGGATAGGCTTGCGCTTGTGCTGGGTCTTTTGATAAATATCAACCAGCAGTTGCTCGACATCCAGGCTAATGGACTTGCCTTCCAGAAAATCATCAATGTCATCATAGCTCAGACCTAAGGCTTCCTCGTCAGCAAGACCCGGGCGGTCACACTCCAAATCTGCGGTGGGGGTTTTATGGACCAATGACTGTGGTGCACCCAGGTGATCGGCCAATGCTCTTACCTGGCGCTTAGACAGGCCAAACAGTGGTGCCAGGTCACAGGCTCCATCACCAAACTTGGTATAGAAACCAGTGATATTTTCAGCGCTATGGTCTGTTCCAACCACCAGGCCGCGTGTCAGGCCGGCGATTTCATATTGGGCAACCATGCGTTGTCTGGCTTTTACATTCCCTTTCACAAAGTCGACCAGGGCTGCGCTCGGCAGCTCTGTTTCACTGATCTGCATTGCCTGAAGCGCCTGATCATGCATGGCATCGGCTGCGGCTTTTATATTGACCGTTAAGCGCTTAGTGGGTTGAATGAAGGAGAGAGCCTGTTGGGCTTCATCTTCGTCAGCCTGGGTGCCATACGGTAAGCGCATGGCAATAAACTGATAACCCTGGCGACCTGATTCGGCATTCAGTTCATCAATGGCCAGCTGGCACAAACGGCCGCAAGTAGAAGAATCAACACCACCGCTGATCCCCAGCACCAGGCTGTGACAATGGGCTGAAATCAGCGTTTGTTTAATAAACTGAACACGTCGGGCGACTTCTGCCGCGACATCAATGGTTGGCTGAACTTTCATTTCAGCAATGATAGCTTCACGCATGGGATTTCCCTCTGGCCAACGTTATATTATCTGGCTGGCCTAAATATGATTGATTGCTCTAAGTTTACTTGAAATTGTTACCAATTAGATCTGTTTCTTGCTGAGATCGCATGGTTACAGGCCAAGATGTTGCTTGATGACCTGAAGTTCCTGCTTAAGCTGATCGATTTCTTCTAGTAGTTCATCCAGGTTTACTGCGGGCTCAGCAGGGCTGCTCTCGGCCTGTTCCAGGTCTGCTGTATCGCCGAATAAGTGCTGATAGCGCGCCTCTCGTTTGCCAGGCTCTCTGGCCAGGCGGGTGGCGAGTTCTTGTTGTATGAGTTCATTCAGTGCACTCTCAACTTCAACGACTGTGCTAAACTCGGCCAACCGGCCGCTTCGGGTACGCAGTTCGCCCGGTGTCTGGGGTCCGCGTAATAGCAACAAGCAGACAATAGCGCGTTGCTGTTCAGTGAGCTTCAGGCTACCAAATTCGCTGTTACAAAAGCGATGTTTGTACTTACTTACTCGACCTGATAAGCCCTCATCGCAAACGACGATGCGTTTTTGTTCGAGTTGGGTCAGGGTGTCAAGCACGTCTGATTCAGACAAGGTCATGACCGGTTCGCGGTTAGATTTCTGGTTACAGGCATTGGTCAGCGCGTTGAGTGATAAAGGGTACTGATCGGGGGTGGTGGTTTGCTTCTCCAGCAGACAGCCGATGATCCGTTGTTCAATCTTGGATAAATTCATCTCTATTCCCTATATGAAGTGCTGTGATACTTTGCAGCAGATCAGGTTGATTTTCATAACTTTACTCTATGCGATTTGCACGACCTTGCATAGTGGCGTCAGGTGAATAGCGGATAATTTCAATGTGTGACTCGGCACGCTTTGGTTTCATCTACCCAGCGCTGTAGCATTTTGCTCAGCGCGGCAAAGTTGATTGGTTTACTCAGGTAGGCATCCATACCGGCAGCCAGACATTTTTCTTCATCGCCTTCCATTGCATTGGCTGTGAGGGCAATGATAGGCGTTTGCTGGTGCTGCTCTCCAGCGACGCCGGCACGGATCTCTTTGGTTGCGGTGTAGCCATCCATTTCGGGCATCTGGCAATCCATCAAAATAATCGCATACGCCTCTTCGCGGACTTTAAGGTGCTTAATGGCGGCAAGGCCATTGTGCGCGCAGGTGACATGTGCCCCCAATTTCTCAAGCAGTGTGGTTGCCACAGTTTGGTTTATCTTATTGTCCTCGACCAGCAGAATATCCACATCCAGGCAGACGTCCTCTGTGATATTCGCTGCCAGCGGCTCTTTGCGTTTAACCAGAGACAACGCATTGGCAGGAGTGAGTGGGCAGAGTAATAGGTTGTTCGCTGAGAACTGTGGCCAGGCCTTGGTTTCTTGCATGGTATGGCACAGCAGGGCGTAGCTGAGCTGCTTTGCTTTGATGTGTTTCAGCAGACTTTTGAGTTCCGATTCGGGCGTCGTACTCAGCACCTCTGTGGCAATGATCAAAGCGGGTTTGTGTGATGTATTTGCATCGTATGCTTTAAGCATCTGTGCAACACTTTCAAAATGCTCTGTTGGGATATGCCAGGCATCCAGCATGTGTCGTGCAGCCAGATCGGACGGAGAGTGTGCATCTATCACATACAGGCTGTCATTATTGGTATCGAGCACCCGAATCGGCTGGGGATCTTCGAGCGCAACGTAAAAGGTGAACGTGCTACCTATATTTGGCTTGCTGTAGGCATTGAGTGCCCCGCCCATTAACTCGCACAATTGTCTGGCTATGGTCAGGCCAAGCCCGGTACCACCAAACTTACGGGTGGTAGAAGGGTCGGCCTGAGTGAAGGAGTCAAAAATTTTACTGAGCTGTTGTTTGCTGATCCCGATCCCTGTGTCTTCAACACTGCACCACAAACGAGACTGCTCACTGGTCCGCTCCGTATAACAGGTCAGTGTGACTTTCCCGCCTTCGGTAAACTTGACGGCATTACTGATCAGGTTATTGAGGATCTGCTTGAGCCGATGGGGATCCGTTTTGGCATATTGGTATTGCATGTTGCGGCTATCAATGAACAACTCGGTCTGCTGGTCGTTCGCACGAGGTGCAAAGGCAGCAAAACAGTCGCTAATTATCTGGATCAGGTCACATTCAATTTGTTCAATATTGAGCTTGCCAGCCTCAATTTTAGAGAAGTCCAGTATGTCGTTAATAATGGTTAACAGAGATTCTGCTGAGCTTTGCGCCAGCGCCAGGTTACGTTGCTGTGTGTCGGTGAGCTGAGAATTGCCCAGGATCTCAAGCATGCCAATGATGCCATTCATGGGGGTACGAATTTCATGGCTCATACTGGCCAGAAAGTCCGCTTTGATTTTAGCGGATTGCTCTGCCAGCTCTTTCTCAATAATCGCTTTGCGCTTAGCCTGCTGCTGTTGCTGGCCACTGAACAGGCTGGCTAACATCGCGGCGATGGCTTGAATAAAGCGCCGATCACTGTCTGTCCAGTCGGGGTAGGGGTCGCCGTATTCAGTGCACAAAATGCCACAGACCGCGCCGCGATGAAGGATGGGTGTAATCAGCATTGCTTCGACTTCAAATGGCTCAAGGTACTGATCAGCTAAAGGTCGGGTTATTGGGTGTTTAGTGGCGGTGCTAGCTTCAATAAGCTGCTTGCTGAGTACCGCTGAGAACAAGCCGGGTAGTGTCGCTTTGCGCCAGGGCGGGAAATGTTGCAGGCTGTCTCGTCGGGTATTG
Source organism: Pseudoalteromonas ardens (assembly GCF_030125445.1). Classification (NCBI taxonomy): domain Bacteria; kingdom Pseudomonadati; phylum Pseudomonadota; class Gammaproteobacteria; order Alteromonadales; family Pseudoalteromonadaceae; genus Pseudoalteromonas; species Pseudoalteromonas ardens. The sequence continues at coordinate 42,250 of NZ_JASJUV010000012.1, read as the reverse complement.
CTGAAGCACGTGGGGTAAAGTTGGGCGTGATCTTCGCTAAGTAGCCAGATACTGGCACGTGATGCGCGGGCTGCCTGGCAAACTGCATCGGTGCATAGCTCCTGTGCGCGTTCTGTGTGATTGTTGAGAATGGCTTCATGTGTGCTGAGTTGTGCCAGCAATTCATTATTTCTAGCCACTTTTTCATGTTCTATTGCCATCAATTTACGGTCATTGATGTTTTGTACCGAACCAAATACCTGTAACGTCCAGCCATTTTCTTGTTTTGCTTGCGCTTTAATGAGTACCCAGCATTCCAGGCCTTTTTGTGGCTGGACAATGAATTCATCCTCAAAGGGCCTGCCATGTTTGATTGCCTGGTTCATATAATCCTGAAACTTCTTGCGATGGGGACCCTCTTTAAAAAATTCAGTGCTGCTCATCCAGGTTGGCTGATAATAGGGGGAGATAGCAAAAATCTGACGTGTGACTTCCGACAAAGTGATTTGATGGCTTGCCAGGTCAACAGACCAGGCACCGACCTGAGCCAGCGAGCCCATGTTGGTCAGTGCACTGGTTTTGCTTTTTAGTTCGGAGAGTAAGCGTGTGTAAAATGAAAATGCGAACAAAAAGAACAACACTATGGTCAATAGTGCCAGGCGAAATGGCCATAAGGCGGCGGAAGAGGCCTTCCAGCCGTAGCGCGGTGCGGCGTACAATACCCAGCTGCCCGATGGCACATGGATCGTGAAGGCGAGCGGGTTGTGTTCTTGTATCGTGGGAGAGCCATAGAAATATTCACCACTGTCCCCCAGACCATTTCTACCCTGAATGGCAATCAGGTAATCACTCTCCAGGTTATTCAGCGACACTTGTTCGTACAGTTTGGGCATATCAATCACAACCGACAATAGCCCCCAAAAGGTGTCTTTATCAACATAGACCGGGATGCGGGCGATCAGGGCTACCCCGCCCTGCACCAGCTCAAGTGGGCCGGTCAGCACAATGGTGCGGGAATCTCTGGCCTTGATGGCGTCTTTTTTTTGTTGTGGGTGAGTGAGGTAGTTGAGCCCAATCGCTTTTTTATTCTCTTCGAGCGGGTAGATCATCTGTAGCACCATGTCTGGCGCGGCGCCGACATTGCGGAGTACTTTACTGGTCTCAAAGAGTGGCGCTGCAAAGCGTTCAAACTGCTTTTGGTCGAGGCGCTCTTGAGGTGCTAATGCAATGGCCAATCCTCGTACCAGCTGAATATTCGCAGCCAGTGTGCCTTCGAGCTGAGTGCGATAGACATTAAGTTCTTCAAATGTGCGGTTTTTTTCCACTTCTATCAGGCGACGTTCGTTTACCCCATCTATGTACCAGCCAGCTGCCAGGATCACCAATAGTAATCCACCCACCATAAAACGGGTTAAAAAAGCTTTCCTTGACGACAGCACGTGTATGGTCTGCATGTGAACGTGAAAAAGTATCCTTGAATCATTTAACTATAGTTGTCTGTGTGAAAACTCGCCAAGACTCAGACGAATTTATGATGGAAAAACCTTCTGCATGCTAACTATTGGTGCGTATCTGGCGGAGTTCTTTGCTGGTAAGGCAGCGTCGGGTTAGATGTCACTGACATGTAATGCAATCGCGCTTAATTAACGCTAAGCTGGCTAAGGTCATTAATCAACCAAGTGAGGGAAAAATATGCTGATGTGGCTGAAACGCGGGATTGCGGTGCTGGTGTTACTCGCACTTGCTGCCAGTGCAGTGGTATATGGCATTTTATCACTGAGTTTGCCTGCGCTCGATGGGCAGGGTCAGTCGACGGCGTTGAGTGCACCAGTGACGCTGGAACGGGATGCGATTGGTCAGGCGGTGATCACCGCGCGGAACCGACATGATGCTGCCTACGCGCTCGGCTTTGCGCACGGTCAGGATCGCTTTTTCCAGATGGATCTGTTGCGTCGCAATGCGGCCGGAGAATTAAGTGAGTTATTTGGTGAAGCAGCGCTTGGACTGGACAAACGCTTGAGGTTTCACCGATTTCGTACGCTGAGTCAGCGCATATTACAACAGCTACCGGCATCAGAGCAGCGTTTGTTGGCGCGTTACGCTCAGGGGGTCAATGAAGGACAGGCGCAAAGTGGCGTACAGGGCTTTGAGTATCTCCTGCTCGGCGCAGAAGTACGACCCTGGCAACCAGAAGATAGCTTGTTAGTTATTTTTAGTATGTACCTGGATTTACAAGAAAGCACATTAAAAAGAGATGAAGCACTCATTTTAGTTGAATCACTACTTGGTGAGGAAATGAAGTACTTTATTATTCAGCCAAGTAATTATCAGGCGGCGCTAGATAGTAGTGAAGTCGTTAAAAATGATATCAAAATACCAAAACTAGACGACATTACTAAATTTAAAGGCGTGGCTCATATTAAAGAGCTTTCAGTTTTTGGTAGTAATAACTGGGCAGTAACAGGACAGCATACTAAAACAGGAGCAGCAATGCTTTCTGACGATATGCATCTGGGTTTAAACACACCTGCTATCTGGTACCGCGCTCAGCTTAATTATGACACCGCCTCAGGTGAGGTGATCCAGGTATCCGGGGTTACTCTACCTGGCGCGCCTGCTGTGGTTGTGGGCAGTAACAATCAGGTAGCCTGGGGGTTTACCAATGGTTATCTGGATACGGCTGACTGGATCAAGCTGGACCCACAGGTCGACACTACCTGGCAGGTTACTGAACAACTTAAGTTACCGGGTGGCAGGAGTGAGGCATTTACCCTGACATTAAGTGATTACGGGCCGGTTAAGCAGATCCGGGACGAAGCTTATGCATTGAGCTGGGTGGCGCATCAGGATTACGCGGTCAATCTGGGGCTACTGGGACTGGAGTCGGCAGAGAGTGTCGATGACGCACTGGAACGTGCTGCGCAAATAGCTATTCCGGTTCAGAATATGGTGGTTGTGGACGCCCAAGGGAATGCGGCCTGGCGCCCTACGGGGGCTGTACCAGGGCGCGCTGTACCCAGCGATACAGCCATACCCAGTCAGGCTTACAGTGACGACTGGCAACGTAATGAAGTGCAGCGGCCGGTGGTTAAAAACCCAACCCATGGCAAGATCTGGACTGCCAACTCACGGGTGGTTTCGGCGCAGCAACATCAGCGTTTCGGTGATGGTGGATATGCACTGGGTGCGCGGTCAGTGCAGATCCGTGATCGCCTGATGGCGCAGAATCAGTTTGATGAAGCGGATTTTATGCGCTTGCAACTCGACAATGAAGCACGCTTTTTAGTCCCCTGGCATCAGTTGCTGAGTGCGCTGCTTGCCAATGAGGGCGACAGTTATGCGCGAGACAGCGGGTATTTATCTGACTGGCAGGCTTGTGCCTGTCCTGAGTCAGTTGGTTATACTTTGGTCAGGCGTTTTCGCGATCATACCCTGGATCTGCTGTTTGCGCCGGTTGAGCACACTTTGCAACAAGTTGACGGCAGCTTGTCGCCCCTGAAGCGCTATCTTGAGCCCGCTGCATGGCAATTGATCCACGAGCGACCAGCGCACTGGCAGCAGCAGTACAGTGATTGGGATGCCATGCTGCTGGCTGCTTATGAGTCGGCGAAATCGCAGTTGCGTGAAACTGAAGGCAGGGATATGGCCGCGTGGCAATGGGGACGGGTCAACCAGCTTGAAGTAAAGCACCCGTTTAGCAGGCAAATACCGCTGCTCAGTGGCTTGTTGGATATGCCGGTGGTGGCCGGTTTTGGTGACAGTTATATGCCAGCGGTACAAAAGCCGGCATTTGGCGCATCTCAACGTTTTATTGCCCAACCTGGTCATCTGGATAAGGCGATAATGAGTGTCGCGGGTGGGCAAAGTGGTCACCCGCTGTCACCCTTTTACCGGGCTGGCTTCAGCGCCTATGCGCAGGGCGAAGCAGTCCCTTTATTACCCGGAGCCATTAATCATCGCATCACATTTACACCTATCAACTAGTTGGTGTGGGCCGCAGTCACTCGATTGCGGCCCTGTGCTTTACTGGTGTAGAGTGCATCATCGGCCAGTTGCAAAGTGACAGAAAAAGGCAAAGCGGTATGCCACAAAGCCACGCCAAAACTCATCGTTGCAGTGAGTTCTTCGCCATTAAAGCGTTGCTTCTCAAGGGTTTGCCGCAATGTTTCAATGCGTATGAGCGCTTCTTCCTGGGTACAATCAACCAGCACGAGCAAAAACTCCTCACCGCCCCACCTGACGGCGATATCCTGATCGGTGACATGCTCGCGCAAGATATCAGAGACGGTTTGCAGCACCTCATCCCCCATATCATGACCCAGTTGGTCATTAATCTGTTTAAAATGGTCGAGATCGGCCATGACCACACAAAGGCTTTGTCCGTTGTGTGCACAGCTGCTGTGCGCTCTGAGGATCAGTTCTTTGGCATAGCGGCGATTAAATAAATTGGTGAGCGGGTCTCTGGCTGCCAGCTTAGCCAGCTGACGGCGCTGAATAAAGGTGCTTTCGCGCACATGGCCAATAACGTAGATCATGGGTAAGCCGCACACGAACACATTGATAAAGTGAATAGAGCGGGCGTACTCCTGGAGCATAAAAGGGGTATTTACGGTGCTGTAAAGCTCATACAGCAGGGCAAATAACACAATCATGCTAAGGGACAAAACAATGGCCAACCGTAACTTTAGCTTCATATCCAGCAGCAACATACAGGCAATGGTCCACAGGTAATACTGGAAGCCATAATCCATTCCTAACGTGGCACATACCAGCACCGAGTGACCCGTCACTTCGACACAAAAAACCCGCAGTGCCAGGTGGCTGTGACCCCGGTTAAGCAGATAAATCCCTGTTGCCCAGGCTGCAACGCTGGCGATATTGGCGATGGACAGGATGTAGACATGGCTGTACCAAAAAGCAAAGATAAACAGCAAATGTAAGCATAAACAATAGTAAGCGACTTGCTTAAACAGCTTCACTTTGACCAGCTCTACTTCATCCGGCTGACTATAAAAATGTTGCGCAATCGGCACGTAAGGCACTCAGTTATCATTGTTGCAATATATTCAGTATAGAAAGTGCCGGCGTTTTTTCCCTGAAAATTTATGCCAGACCAGTCACCTAACCCATCATAACCAGGATTGCAGCCAGTGCGATGAGCAGTAAACCCAGGGTGTCACGCCGGGCAACCGGTGTTTTTAGCCACCACACTGCGATGGCAAGCGAAAAGAATACCTCGATTTGGCCGAGTGTTTTTACATAGGCAACGTGTTGCAGACTCATAGCACTAAACCAGCCAACGGAGCCGATACAGCTGGTGGTACTGATGGCACAGGTGAGCCGGCGGTGTTGCCACAGTTGACGCCAGGAACCTGCCTCCGCATAGCTCAGGTAGCAAGCCAGTATTAAGGTTTGGCAGGATAGCACCAGTAACAGCACCCAGGCTGCACTGTGCGGGAAGGGTAACTGGGTGGCAATACTGGCTTCTCGTACCCACAAAGAGGTGAGGGCAAAGGCTCCGCCACAGGCAAGCCCCAACAAGGCGGTCGTCAGTTGAAAATGGCGCAGTGTAACACCGCTGAGTAACAGCACCGCAATACCGCCCAGCAGGACGCCTAACCAGCCCAGCGCGCTCAGATGAGAGCCAAAAAAGACCATGCCCAGGATGGCAGCCAACAAAGCCTCACTTTTGGCCAGTCCGACACCGACTGCATAATTATTACGTTTGAATAATACCACCATGAGTCCGGTTGCAATGATCTGCATAATGCTCGCGCCTGCAATATAGCCTATCAGTGTTGGGTTCAGAGTGAGTGTGGGTGCTGCTTGCCAGTGATACAGGCCCAGCAGGTATAACGCGGCCAGGGGCGTGGCCAGCAGAAAGCGGGCCAGTGTGACGCTGGCAACGCTGGCGTGTTGACTCAGGCGGCTTTGCAGCGCATTACGCCAGGCCTGGCTGAAAGCGGCCAGGCAGGTAAAGGCAATCCATTCCATATTTTTCGGCTTTGATGAATATCGGAACACTGAAACTAACCGGACCTGCACAGAAATGCCAGACCCTTGAAAAATATTCAGCATAACGCGTGGAAATGATGGTGCGACAATATGCCGCAGTGTGCTGCAATCGGCTGCGCGCTATACTGTTTATCGATGCTACTTTTACCGCCCAGACAATCGATTGGGCGGTACTATTTTTCTTCCTCTTCGAGCTTAAGCTCTGTCATCGCAATCGGCTGAAAGTGCCCTGCTGGCAAAACTTGCGGATCGAGTTTCAGGTTTGCTATTCGCACCCGGTATAAATCCACCACCCGGTAACCGCAGTAACGTGCCATTTTACGGATCTGACGATTTAACCCCTGCCTGAGGACAATGGTAAAGGTATCCGCAGCGACAGGCTCAACCCGGCAGGCCTGGGTTATCACCCCGTCGACCGGCACCCCCGCACTCATCCGGTCACAAAATTGGGCGTCAAAGGGACGGTCGACCACTACGCGGTACTCTTTTTCCTGATGATGTTTTGGGTGGATCAGGCGGTTACAAAGCTCACCGTCATTGGTTAGTAGGAGCAGTCCATGGCTGTCTTTATCTAATCGGCCAATGGGGTAGACGCGCTCACCGGGTGGCAAATAGTGGCTCAGGCTGCTTGGGTCGTCCGGGCGTAATTTACAGTCGATACCAACCGGTTTGTGATACATGTAAAGTTGTTTGGGGGCCGGCCCCTCAACCAACTGGCCGCTGACGAGAATATGGTCGGCCTCTGTGACATGATCTATGTGGTTAGCCGGGTGGCCATTCACCGTGACCTCGGCGGCTTCGATTAATCGTGACGCCTGACGGCGGGAACAGACACCACAGTGGCTCAGATATTTGGCTAGGCGCATTGGCTGCATACAAAGTAAAACCGGGAAGCAAAAGCGCAGTATATCAATTCTGACTGCGGGGGCGCAAAATCAGTACGGCGTTACGCTGATCGATGTCAAAATCAAAGTGACGCAGAAAATTCATGCCCAGCAAACCCGGTCCGGCGCGCATTTCATTCATGACGGCAAACTGTATGGGCCCGCGTACCTGATCGCCAATCTGCATTTGCTCACTTTGATAAAATTCTACATTTGCCAGTCCATTGGCTGTCGATACGGTCCGGGTGTCAAGGTAATCCACAGCCTGGATCAGCGTGTTAAATTGTTGCTGGGTCAGCGATGTGACGCTGGCGCCGGTGTCGATCATCAATTCGATGGTGGTGCCCGCCAGCTGGGCTTCAAGCACAAAATGACTACCGAGACGGCGCAATGGCACATGCGTAACCCCTTGCTGTAAAGCCTGCGCCTGCTGTCGCAGCGCTGCTGTTTCCTGATGGTGGCGCAAGGTGTCGTCTGCCTGCGCGATTAAAAACAGCGCTTCGTCAGGTTGAGATAAAGCCAGATGCGCTTTGACCTGGTGTGTCAGCAACGGCAACATGTGTGGCTTTTCATCGTACCAGGGCGCGGCGAGAGTCAGCAGCTCATGCCATTGTTGTTGCTCGCTCAGCTCAACCAGGCGCGATACCAATAACGTATCGACCAGAGACTGCCAATCAGCGTAATGGGGGTTGTGTCTGTACGCAATGAGGAGGCGGTTGAGTGCTTCGTCGGGCTGTGCAAGCGCCTGATATAAAAGAATCTCAAGACGCTGTGCTGCCAGTGCTTGCGGTTCTGCCCTGAGGAAACCCTGTACCAGAGCGAGCTGTGCAAAAAGCTGAGCGTGCGAAGCCTGGTCCAGCTGTGCATTGATCCACTGCCACCACCGCTTAGCAGATTGGCTCACCGCGTGTGGGTGTGTTTCTCGCGCTTGCAGCAGACTGGCCAGAGCTCGCTCATAGTGGGCCTGCTGGAATGCTTGTTGTGCCTGGGTAATTAATATGGGTGTCTGGCGGTCATTAGGTGGGGTTGTCACGGCAACTGGGGTAGTTGATGTTGTGGGGGGGTTATTTGGCACGGCAGGTGAAGGACGATATAGCTGCCAGCCCAAATAGCCATTGAGTAGCAAAGACAGCCCCAAGAGCATCGATTTCACCTGCATTGTATATTACTCCTATTCGTGCCGGGCCAGCACAGCAGCAATCGCAGCACCAAATTCGCGTTGGTGAGTGATCCCCAACAAATGCAGTCGAGTATCCTGGAGCGCACAGTTATGTGGCCGGGCTGCACTTTGGGTGGGTTCAGGGACCGCGATGAGCTGCTCACCATCTAAGCCCAGCAGCGGTGCTATGGTGCGTGCCATCTGATATTTGGTCATCGCCTGGTTATCCGATACATGATAAATACCGCCCAGCTTTTCTGCCGGAAGTGCCACCAGATCCGCCAGTGTCAGCGCGATATCTTCGACATGGGTAGGGAAGCGAATAGCCCAGTCATCATGGGCGCTCTTTGCATTCAGTTTGAGTTGCTCAGCGATCACTGTGACAGCCGACTCAGCCAGATATTCAACATCCCCGTACAGCACTGGCACTCGGATCACGCTATGTGAAGGGTCGCTCGATAGCACGGCTTGTTCAGCTTGTTGTTTGCTTTGGCCGTAAAAGTTCAGCGGGTTGGTGTGTGCCTGCTCAGTATAAGGCGGCTGAGTGCCATCAAAAACGTAATCAGTGCTGATAAAAAATAAGCGAATACCCCTTTGGCTACACTGTGTTGCCAGGTGCTCACTGGCGGCCACATTCAGTGCGAGCGTCTGAGTATGATCTGTTTCACAAACATCAGGCTTTCGCTCTGCCGCAGCGTGGATGAGCACATCCGGTGCATATTGATCGAGAAAAGCGTTGACGGCTTGCTGGTCGGATAAATCTAGCGACACCAGTGGCGGGGCGGCACGGCGAAAGCCACACCCTATGATTGTGTGCTGTTTCTCCAGTACTTTGACGAGTGCACGTCCCAGTAGTCCGGTCGCGCCGGTAATAGCGATGGTTTGCATAGCAACTCCGTTGATTGTCTGGCTGTTTTATACGGGGAGTGAAAATAATAACACTCGCGAACGGATCATTGTGCCACACGCTTTTTGTGTTATTAAATAAGCGTTTCACATCGGCAAGGTCGCATGAATGCGCGGTGTATTTCACCAACTGCCGTAGAGTGTGACAGCAACCTTGCCAGCTTACCCAATTTCCAGACAGTGTCCAGATGCGATGCCTGGTTTTTCTCTGTCTCTGTAGCGGGGGCTTAATCCGGGGCCGGGTAAGGCCGGCCCCGGAGCGACTAAGCGGCTTGTTGTTGAGTCTGACCTTCCCAGATTTTGGCTCGCAAGCCAAACAGGCCAACCAGGATCCCCACGCCAATACAGAACAGGCTGATCTGCAGGTACAGGTTTGGCATCTGTTCAACGTTGTTGGGGTCAAAGTTACCAGCTAGCAGGCCTGAGATGATGTTCCCGATTGAGTAAGTTAACACAAACACGCCCATCATCTGTCCGGCAAAGCGTTTTGGCGATAGTTTGCTGACGGCACTCAGCGCCACCGGGCTTAGACACAATTCACCAACTGTATGCAGGAAGTATGTGGTTACCAGCCACATAGGGGCCACTTTAAGTCCTTGAGCAGCATATTGGGCGGCAAAGAACATGACAATAAAGCCGCTGGCCATGATCACCAGGCCAATGGCGCATTTAACTGTGTATGACGGGGAAATCATGCGCTTTGCCAGGTTGATCCACAGGGCTGCAAAGAAAGGAGACAAGATGATGATAAAAAAGGAGTTGGTAGACTGGAACCAGGCAGTAGGAATGCTAAAGTCGCCAATGAGTCGGTCAGTGTAATCGCGGGCAAACAGATTCAGTGAAGATCCGGCCTGCTCAAACCCGGACCAGAAGCAGGCTGAGGCCACACAAACTAAAAAGAGTGCCCACATTTTGCGTTTCTCATCGTGCGCCAGGTCACCGGCAAAGTAGATGAACCCATAATAGGCGAAGAAGATGAGGGTAAACGCCACGGCCACATATTGGGCAACAACAACCGGGTTAATGATGAGCAGTCCTGTATAGGTCAGTGCTACGACGCCAGCGACGACGGCAACCACTGCGCCTATGACCGACCAGGCCTTGCGTGCTTTCTCTGCAGACAGCGGGTTACTGGGTTGATCACCAACATGGGCAATATTACCCAGGGTTTTACGATACTGGATCAGGCCAACGCCCATGCCCACAGCGGCTGCACCGAATGCCCAGTGCCAGCCCAGATTTTCCATGAAATAGCCACAGATGGTATACCCCAGCACAGAGCCTAAATTGATACCCATGTAATAAAGCGCATAGCCACCATCGCGCCGTTCGTCTTCATCACGATAAAGCTGACCAACCATCGCACTGATATTGGGTTTTAGCAGACCCGTACCGGCGGCGACCAGGATAAGCCCAATGAAAAAGGTCTCATGGGCGGGAATGGCCAGCACGATGTGGCCACACATAATGATGATCCCGCCATACCAGACGGTACGTTGTCCACCCAGCAAACGATCTGCAATCCAGCCACCCGGTAAACCCAGAAAGTACACGGCGCCGGTGTATAAACCGTAGATGGCAGCCGCTGCGGCGACAGTAAACTCAAGGCCTTCCTCTTGTAAAGACGCTGTCATAAACAGTACCAATAGGGCGCGCATACCGTAATAGCTCATGCGCTCCCACATTTCGGTGAAAAAGAGGGTTGAGAGGCCCCGAGGGTGGCCAAAAAACCCGGTATCCTGATGGGTATCCAGTGATGACATAATAGACTTCCGATTGTTGTTTTATTATACGAAAGTCTTATTAGTACGTGATTTGTTAAAATTTTGCAACTGACGACGAGGTCGCCAGTCCGTTTGTTGAAATAAACGTGTTTGTGCGTTTAATCAGCCAGCACAGACAGGGCATGAATGTCTGAAATTTCGAGATCGGCAAGGCCCAGATAACGATAGGACGTATCCTGGTTATTGAGCCATACGCTGCGACATCCTGCCAGGTTTGCACCCTGTACGTCTGTATCCAGACTGTCCCCAATGTGTAGCAACTGGTGCGGTGCTACTGCGCACTGTTGGCACGCGGCGTCAAACAGATCGGCATGGGGCTTGGCGCGGCCATCTCGACCAGCCATGAGTACGTATTCGAACTGGCCAGCCAGGTTGAAGCGGTCAACTTCCACATTGCCATTGGTGATAGCGATGAGCCGAAAGCGCTTTCTCAGGCGTGCCAATAACGTCAGTACTGAGGCATCGACCACGATCTGACTCCGGGCCGTAGCGAAAGCCAGATAGGCTGCCTCGGCATGAAGATCTATGTCCGAGGCGCTGAATCCAGCTTGTTGTAAACCATAGCGCAGTGCAACCTGACGCCAACGGGTGACATCATGGGTGAGTTCTGGTTGCTGCAAGGCAACCTGTTGGCGACATGCGAGCCAAAACTGTGGGCCCTGAGCACGCCAGGGAGCCAGTGCATTGACATAATCGTTCATCGCTTTGACCGCAGCTGCGATCACGGGGTGGTTGTTATACAGCGTATCGTCCAGGTCAAAGCTCAGCACCTGAATCTCATCAATGGCACGGTTAAATCGCATAACATCTCTCTTGGTTTTTTGGTCCGCTTGAGTGTACCTAAAGAATGCCTGAAAGCCTACTCAGTCTTTGCGTTGTTTGCGGGCTCTGGGGTGCGCGTTGTCGTACACTTTTGCCAGGTGGCCGAAATCGACATGGGTGTAGACCTGGGTGGCGGATAAACTGGTGTGGCCTAACATTTCCTGTATGGCCCGCAGATCACCACTGGATTCGAGTAAGTGCGTGGCAAAGGAGTGGCGTAGTTTATGAGGGTGAATGGTGCCCGTTATCCCCTGGCGGATCCCCCACTCCTGCATTCTGGCGCGCACATGGCGCACCGAAATTCGGGTTTTTCGCTTACTGACAAACAGCGCAGGCTCATCGGCTTGGGCAAATTGCGGACGGTGTTTTAACCACTGTGCTATGGCGTCCAGGGCTTTAGAGCCAACCGGTACAACTCGTTCTTTATTGCCCTTGCCCAGTACCCGGATCTCGCCATCTCGGATATCATGCAGGTTGGCGTTGACCAGTTCACTGACTCGCAGCCCACTGGAATACATCAGTTCCATCATGGCCTTGTCGCGTACGGCGAGTATATCGTCATCCTCTATATCCAGTAGTTGCGCCATCTGATCCACATCCAGACTTTTGGGGAGTGGTTTTTGAAACTTTGGTCCTCGCAGCCCTTGTGCCGGGTTATGGGTGTCATGGTTGACGGATTGCTTATGCTGCAGAAACTTGTACAAGCTGCGTACACAGCTGAGCTTTAGATTGATACTACGTGGATTATATTGTCGGCTGCGTAGTTGCACTGAGTAGCGTCTGACCAGCTCGCTACTGACGGCCAGCCAGTGATCACAGTGTGGGGCAAAAAACGTGGCGGCTTGCAATAACTGACGCTGATATTGCCCGAGTGTGTGTGCCGAATACTGGCGCTCAAACTTTAAATAGGCAGCAAAGTCAGCAATTGGCTCCAGCCAGCCCGGACCGAGCGCGTTGGGGTTCGCATCAAGGTGCGGCTTGCTCATGCCAGATGCTGCAATCTGAGCTGCAAAGAAGACACCAGCTCACTGACGAACAGATCCCCGTTGTCGGGGGCGAAATGATCGGCGCAATGACTGGCAAAGAGCAATACCACATGTGGGTTATCGCTCTCTCCGAGTGGATAGAGGGCAAAGGACTGACAGCGGGTGTCTGAGATCAGGCTGCTACGTTCTGAGGCGCTCAGGCGACCCAGATAACGGTTACACGCTTTCAGACGACTGTGCCTGAGCGCATTGAGCGCACGGGCTTGTTCACTGTCGTCACTGAGGTTGACCAGTTGGCAGTGACTGACGTTAGGCAACTGTGTTAGTTCATCACTTAACAACACACTCAGTGCACCGACATCCTGACATTGCCATAGGCGTCGCTGACACTCGCTGAACAACCGATAAATCTGTTCATTCTCTTGTGCATGCGCGACCATCTGCGCAATTTGTTTTTTTTGTTGCTGGTTTTGCTCACGCAATGTGCGCTGTTGCAATAACGCCAGGTTAGGTGCACCTTGTGTGTCGTTATACAGGTTCAGCTCCAGCAGCAGGTAAGGGTGCGCCAGCAAAAAATCAGGATGCTGGTGGAGAAATGCCTGTACCTGCTCGGGTGTCAGTGGCTCTGGGGAGTGACTCATAATGCAATTTGTCCGTCGAAGACGTGTTCTGCAGGACCGGTCATTTTGACGCTTTGCCCTGGCCCATTCCAGCGTATCTGAATACTACCACCGGGTAAGTCGACTCGCACTGTACTGGCCAGTTTATCCTGAGCAATGCCGATCACCGCAGCGGCGCAAGCCCCACTGCCGCATGCCAGTGTTTCTGCAGCTCCCCGCTCCCAGACTCGTAGCTTGATGTGTTCACGATTAATGATTTGCATAAAGCCAATATTAGCACGTTTTGGAAAACGTTCGTGTTGTTCCAGTAAGGGACCCAATGTGTCGACGTCTGCCTGTTCAATATCCTCGACTTCAATCACACAATGGGGGTTACCCATGGAAACCACGCCACAAAAGACGGTATGTTCCTCGGCACGCAAAATATAGGTTTGCTCTTGCTGTTTTGCTTTGAACGGGACCTGCGCTGGTGCAAACTCTGGTTTGCCCATGTTGACAGTGACCTGACCATCTTTTTCAGTGAACAGAGTAATGTTGCCACCCTTGGTGGAAACACTCACTTTATGCTTATTGGTCAGGCCTTTCATGCGTACAAAGCGGGCAAAACAGCGTGCGCCATTACCGCATTGCTCTACTTCTGTGCCGTCGGCATTGAATATGCGGTAGTGAAAGTCCAGATCCGGGGAATAGGGCGGTTCAACCAAAAGCAGCTGATCGAAACCGATGCCAAAATTACGGTGTGCCAGTTTACGGATCTGGTCTCGTGACAAAAAGACATTCTGGGTCACGTTGTCCACGACCACGAAGTCATTACCCAGACCATGCATCTTAGAAAAATTTACAAACATAAAGCCTTATCTATTTTGGTGTCGGCGGCCAGTATGCACCGCACCTATTTTATGATTGTGATAACCCTACTTTGCCATGCTGTGCGCCATTACGGAAGCACTTGCTCACCCTGCCACAGTGATTCCAAAGTCTCTCTTTTGCGGATCAAGTGACAAGTATCGCCGTCGACCATGATTTCTGCAATCCGAGGGCGTGAATTGTAATTCGAGCTCATCGTAAAGCCATAGGCGCCCGCACCGCGTTGTGCCAGCAGATCGCCGGGTTGAATGGCCAGCGGCCTGTCTTTCCCGATAAAGTCACCTGTTTCACACACCGGACCCACAACATCATAAGTGTGCAATGGGGTATCGTCCTGCCTGGGGGCAACGGCAATGATTTGCTGCCAGGCCTGATATAGCGAGGGCCGCAACATATCATTCATGCCCGCATCAACAATGGCAAAATGCTTATCTTTGGTTGGCTTGAGGTACTCCACCTTGGTGACTAACAGCCCGGCGTTGGCGGCAATGGCACGCCCAGGTTCAAAAATCAGCTCCAGATGTTGATAGTCTGCCAGTCGCGCTTTGACTTCAGCCGCATAGGCACTGGGATGAGGGGGCTTTTCGCTGTCATACGGCACGCCCAGGCCACCCCCAATATCCAGGTGCTTCAGTGTGATACCGGCTGATTCCAGCGTTTGGACCAGGGCCAGTACTTTATCCAGTGCGGCAATAAAGGGGGCAACTTCAGTAAGCTGTGAGCCGATGTGGAAGTCTATGCCCACCACCTCAAGACCCGGCAAAGCGCAAGCCAGCTGATAGACATCAAAGGCTTCTTTGATATCGATACCAAACTTGTTTTCTTTTAGTCCGGTGGAAATATAGGGGTGTGTTTTGGCATCGATATCCGGGTTCACACGAATTGAAACAGGCGCAAGCAGATTGAGCTCACTGGCGACTTCGCTGATGCGATGCAGTTCAGCAGCAGACTCGACGTTAAAGCACTTAATGCCTGTTTTGAGTGCATAGGCGATTTCCTGCGCGGTTTTAGCGACACCAGAAAACACTATTTTGGCCGCATCGCCGCCTGCTTTGAGCACCCGTGCTAATTCCCCCTGGGACACGATATCAAAGCCTGCACCGAGTCTGGCGAGGACATTGAGTACCGCCAGGTTACTGTTGGCTTTGACGGCATAACAAACCAGATGCGGATGCCCCTGTGCGGCATCGGTGAATGCATGATAATGACGCTCCAGCGTCTTGCGTGAATACACATAACAGGGCGTACCATACTGTTCAGCGATGTCGCTTATGGGCACCTGCTCGGCATGCAATTGGTTATCCTGGTAGTGAAAGAAATCCATTTACGACTCCTGTTTCGTATCATTGTCTTCAGACGGTGTAGTATCCTGGGCAGGCTGAGGTGCTTGCTCAGGCGCATTGGTCGGCTGGGGACGTTGCTCGGGTAAATACAGAGGCCCACTCTGACCGCATGCACTTAGTAGCAAGAGGCTGGTCAAGATCAGGGTAAATAGGCTAAATTGAGTGTATGTCGCTTTCATTAGATTAATGATGTCAGTGCCTTTATAATCGCAGAGTAACAGAATTGGTAAAAAAAGCAGCTTAGAAAGTAAATTTAATTCCGTCCGAGCGGCGGACTTTCGGGGTTTGCACAGTAAGGATCAAGCTATGACAGATCATGAATATCATGAGTTAGCCGATGCGTTAATGTTGACCATTGAGGAACAAATTGACGACTGCGAGGTCGACCTGGATTATGAATCGGCATCCGGGATCCTGGAAATTATTTTTCCGGACCGAAGTAAAATTGTGATTAACAAGCAAGCCCCGTTACATCAGGTGTGGGTCGCCACTAAGTTTAATGGGCATCATTTTGAGTTGCGCGATACGCAGTGGATAGACAACCGCAGCGGCGCTGAGTTCTGGCAGTTTATGAGTGATGCTGCCACGCGTCAGGCCGGTCAGACCATAGAATGGCAGCACGACTGATGTTGCCGTTTGTAGAATACCCGGCCCAGGGAACCCACAGGGCAAGCGTGATCTGGTTACATGGTCTTGGTGATTCCGGAGAGGGCTTCTTGCCGATTGCCCCTGAGTTACGATTACCTGCTGAACTGGGCGTACGGTTTGTTTTTCCACATGCGCCAGAACAGCCGGTCACCGTGAACAATGGCATGGTGATGCGTTCCTGGTACGACATCAAATCCTTTGATCTGGATAAAAGAGCTGACGAAGCGGGTGTGAGAGACTCTGCGAAGTTGGTTGAAGCGCTTATTGAGGCTGAACTGGCGGCTGGTATCCCAGCTGAGCGCATCATTTTAGCCGGTTTTTCGCAAGGCGGGGTGATGGCCCTGCATGTGGCGCCGCGTTTCAAGGCGCGCCTGGGTGGCGTGATGGCGTTATCTTGCTATATGTGTGCCCCTGAAAAACTTGCGCAACAAGCAGTGCAAACCGACCTGAACGTATTTATGGCCCATGGCAGCTTGGATCCCGTGGTTCCTATGGTCGCAGGGCGACAAGCATTTGAAACCTTACAAGCACAAGGCTATGAAGTAAGCTGGCAGGATTACCCGATGCAGCATCAGGTTTGTCAGGAAGAGCTGGAGGCAATTCGCACCTGGTTACAGGCCAGGTTAACGTGATAACAGAGTGATCCCCCATGACACAACGCATTGTGATTAAAACAGCGGTAACGAAAGCAAATGAGGCCCCGGCTAAGTCCATCACATACCAATACCACTGGCGCCGCATTGGTGTGGTCGGCAGCGCGGCAGCATGTGGCCTGGCTGCTTTGTTTTATGGGATCGTGAATTCGGTCAGTGCCGATGAACAGCCTGTGACGACGATGAATACTTACCAGCAAACGGCTCAGGCCGACAGTGTTATTGACGCTAGTGGTATGGACACATCTGAGCCTGTCAGTGAGCCCGATGGGCAGCTGGCCTTTGAGCCTGTCTCTGCACCATTAGTATCCGAACCGGTAGTGGCTGCATTGCCGCAAGCCACAGCGAATTTGGCTGTGGCGGCAGCAGCGGTAAACAGTCAGGTGGAACCCGAGCTGACCGATGAGCAAGAGGTGGTCGCTGATGAGCAGGAGACTACTGAGCTGACCGTTGACGAAGACACCAACAATACTCCGACTAAGCGTTTTGCTGAGGATGCACAGGTTGCCAGTGTGGCCATGGCTGCTCAGGTGGATACCAAGCACATTAGCCGTGCCGTGTTGACCACTGAAGTGATGAACCGGGAACCGGTGAATGTGCTTAAAGACAGTGTTGAGCAATCGGCCTTTTCGGATAAGCTGTATTTCTTTACTGAAGTACGTGGTTTGCAGGGACAAACCATTCGCCATTTATGGTTTCATCAGGATCAGTTAATGGCAGAAATTGATCTGGCCATCAGTGCGTACCGGCATCGCACCTACTCCAGCAAAAACATAATGCCCAGCCAAAGTGGTCAATGGCGTATTGAAGTGATCACCGCAGATGATCGGCTACTGGCGCAAAAAACCTTTAGAATTATCGCAACCGCTCAATAGTGAGCAGACTGAGTAAAGCATGACGACGAAAAAAAATGTGTTGCGCATCGCAACAAGAAAAAGTGCGCTGGCCTTATGGCAGGCCGAGTATGTGAAAGCTGAACTGGAAAAGTTCCACACCGATCTGACGGTTGAACTGGTACCCATGTCGACCAAAGGCGACAAAATCCTGGATACCCCCCTGGCGAAAATCGGTGGCAAAGGACTATTCGTGAAAGAGCTGGAGCAAGCCATGCTGGAAGGTCGTGCGGATATTGCCGTACACTCGATGAAAGATGTCCCTGTTGATTTCCCTGATGGTTTGGAACTGCACACCATTTGTGAGCGTGAAGATCCCCGTGATGCATTTGTTTCGAACCGCTACAAGGCGCTGTCTGAGCTTCCGGCAGGTGCCGTTGTCGGCACTTCAAGCCTGCGTCGCCAATGTCAGATCCGGGCCCAGCGTCCGGATTTGGTGATCAAAGATTTACGTGGCAATGTGAACACGCGCCTGGCGAAGTTGGATGCCGGTGAGTTCGATGCCATTATTCTTGCCGCTGCGGGCTTGATCCGACTGGAGATGGCAGAGCGGATCGCCAGTTTTGTGAGTGTTGAAGACTCACTGCCTGCCAATGGCCAGGGGGCCGTGGGTATTGAATGTCGTAGCGACGATGCGCAGGTTCAGGCCTGGCTTGCCCCGCTTGAACATAGTGAAACGCGCATGCGTGTGCTGGCTGAGCGCGCAATGAACCGTCGTCTGGAAGGTGGCTGCCAGGTGCCGATTGGCGCTTATGCAGAAATCGACGGCGAGCAACTTACCTTGCGCGGGCTGGTTGGTGCGATAGACGGTAGCCAGATTTTACGCGGCGAGCAAAGCGGACCGGTTGCCGATGCAGAGCAATTGGGAGTCCGCCTGGCGGAATCTTTGCTGGCACAAGGTGCGGACCAAATTTTGGCTGAGGTTTACCGGGACAACTAATGTGAAACTAGCCATCACCCGCCCGGCAGGCAAAGGAACCTTGCTTGGTGAACAGCTCGAGGCACAGGGGATCAGCTGTGACTGCACCCCCGTGCTGGAGCTGGTAAAGCTGCCAGTCAGTGAGGCTGAACTGGCACCTATCATGGAAGCTGAGCAGCTGATTTTCATTTCTCAGGATGCGGTGTATTACCTGGCCCAGCATCAGCCTACCTTTTCCCCCGACTGTCAGTTTTTTGCTGTAGGTGAAAAAACCGCAGCGGCCATAGACGCCTGTTTTAACCGCCGTGCCATGGTACCCGAGCAGCATGATTCAGAGGGATTACTCGTTTTGCCCGCACTGCAACAGATTGAGGATAATCGAGTTGTAGTGGTCAAAGGACGAGGTGGACGCACGCTGATCAGCAAGACGCTCAAACAGCGCGGCGCCCGGGTATCACATTGTGTGGTGTATGAGCGGATCCCGGCTGCCACCGGGTCTGATATCTGGTTGGACCACTGGCAAAGGCAAGGCATTGA
This sequence comes from Pseudoalteromonas ardens, assembly GCF_030125445.1. Taxonomy (NCBI): domain Bacteria; kingdom Pseudomonadati; phylum Pseudomonadota; class Gammaproteobacteria; order Alteromonadales; family Pseudoalteromonadaceae; genus Pseudoalteromonas; species Pseudoalteromonas ardens. Next base: position 23,235 of record NZ_JASJUV010000012.1, on the reverse strand, counting down.
CGGTATAGTGATCACCAGTAATGCGGCCATTGATGCCATCTTTAATACCCAGCAGAGCGAATTACTAAACTGGCTGAGCAGCCGTCGGTTTTATCTGGTCAGTCAACGCAGTGCAGAATACCTTCGCGAACAATACGCGATAAAGGACAAACAAATCGCCATCAGTGCAGGCGCCGATAACGATGCGTTACTGGCCTGCATTATGGATAATCAGCCCCGTCAAGGTGGAACTATGACAGAACAACAACAAAGTCAGTCAGGCCCTCAATCTTCGGATAAGTCACCCAAACCCGCCGCTGTGTCGGGCAAAATCAGCAAAACGGCCGTCCTGGCTCTGCTGGTGGCGTTGACTTCCGGGGTCGGGGCTGCGGGTGTCTATTATCTGGGACAGCAGCAGCTGACTCAGTATCAGCAAACGCTGGCGCAACTGACTCAGGATAATCAGCAATTGCACGGTGAACTGGCGTCGAGTAAAAAGACACTGGCCGAGCTACATGAGCAGCTGGCGCAACGTGACCAGGCAGTCGCGCAGCAACTCAAGGCGCAAACGCGTGAACTTGAACAGCGACTACAGGCGACCTTACAGACAGCCAAGCAACAGCTTGGGGGCGCTCAAAAAGCAGAAATAGCCGCGCTGACACGCAGTGCTGAGTTTCAGGCCAATATTCAGCGCCATTATCTGGCTGCTGCCGCGACACTGACACGCTTGCACACACTCGTGCGTGAACAAAGCAATACTACGACTGTGCAAACCGCCATTGCTGCCGATCTGGCACTCTTGAAAGCTCAGCCTAAGCCGCAGCTGGAAGCGCTGTATTTGGATTTGCATGGTTATGTGATCCAGGCTGACGATTTGCCTTTACAGATCATGACCAAACCGGCAGATCCGCAAAGTGAACAGCGTGAACTAACGGAGCAGGTAAGTGACTGGAAAGCCAATGTCTGGCGTTCCTGGTTAAAAATCCAGGATCAGTTCATTAAGGTTCGCACCCATGATAAACCGGTCATTGATCCGCTGCTGGATGCCCAGGAGCAGCAACTTATTCGTGCTCAGCTGAACAGTTATCTGCGTCAGGCGCAGACTGCATTAATGCAGCAACAGCAGAGTGTGTATTTCACCGCACTGGAAGGTGCCGGCATGACCTTAGCGCGTTATTACCGCTCTGATAACAGTGCAGTGGTTGCGATGCAGGCAGGTTTGAAAGCGCTGCAACAAAAAGAGTTTGCAGCTCAGGCAACGCTTGAGTTACAGACCCCACAGGCGGTGAAGGAGTGGTTACAATGACACGTACACTGATCTCGATCATTGTGCTGCTGGGCGTGCTGGCAGCAGGCCATTTGTTGATTGACGAAAAAGGCTACTTGTTGATTGCGGTGAACAACCACACCATAGAGACCTCTTTGTTTGCGCTTGCTGTAATTGTGATTTTTGCTGTGTTACTGGGTGCTTTGCTACTGAGCGTGCTGGGTGCACTTTGGCGGACATTCGCTCGTAGCCGTGGCTGGCTAAAAGGGCGCAAAAATAAGCGTCAGCAACACGCTTTGGAAGCGGCTGTCTGGGCATGCATTAATGATGATGACGCGCAGTTGCAGCAGGCTCTCAGCATCGCTGAGTTGCCAGCACAGTGGCAGGATCAGCAGCGCGCCATGGCGGCGCGGGTTGCGTTGCAGCAGCAACAGTCTGCACAGGCGCTGGCACAGTTGCAGGGGATGTCTCCAGAGTCCCAGGGACAGGTCGCTAAGTTGTGGCTGCAAGCCAATCAGGGTGAGCAGGCACTGTCCTTGCTGGGTGCACAAATGGATGAGAAAAAAGTCCCGGACAACGTGGTTGCCAGTTACCTGGATGCGTTGATCCAGGCTGAGCAGCGTGAGCAAGCGTTGACGCTGATCCAGCAAAGGCATAAACAATTGCGCTGGTCAGAAGCGCGCTGGAAAAAGCACCTCAATGCGTTGTTTGCCTTAGATGACAGCTCGGCGCAGGCGACCTTTAACGCGCTACCCAAAGGGTTGCGTCCTATGGCTGCAGGTGCTCTGACTCAGCAAGCCTTGCGACAGGGACAATTTGATGCCGTGCGCGGTGACTTATTAAAATATCTGAAAAAAGGTCAGTACCAGCAATTGGCTGAGGCGTTGCAGTATGCTGGCAGCTCAGATCCTGAGTTGCGTAAACTGATACAGGCGGCGTTGCATAAGCAGCCGGAGCAACCTGAGTTGCTGTTTAGTCTGGCATGTCTGGCCAATGCGGAGGGAGAGTACGAACTGGCAGCTAAGATATTCGACACGCTGGCAAACTCCCCCTGGCAAACGTTGTGGCAGCAGCAAGCACAGCGCGCTTATGCCCAGACCGGGCAATTTGATAAAGCCTATTTGCTGGCCACTCAGTAATACCATGATACAGTTAAAACACCGGTCGCCTGACCGGTTTTTTTTGCGATGAATATTCCGCTTTGCGGATATTTGTCCTTGAAACTACACTTAAGCTGCGTATGATCTGAAAAATTTTATCTGCAATCCGAGTGCCTTATGATCAATACCAAACTACCTTTACTTGATTTACACCGCCACTTAGACGGTAACGTGCGTGCTGAGACCATTTTAGACCTTGGTCAGAAGTTTAATATGCCGCTGCCTGCTCATGATGTGGAAGGGTTAAGGCCACATGTACAGGTCATTGATAATGCGCCAAACCTGATGGCTTTTCTGGCCAAGCTGGACTGGGGCGTCAAGGTGCTGGGTGATTATGATGCTTGTCGCCGAATTGCAGTTGAAAATGTGGAGGACGCCATTGCGCAGAAGATGGATTACACTGAGCTGCGCTTCAGCCCGTATTATATGGCTAAAACCCATAATTTACACCCGCAAGGCGTGGTCGAGGCAGTGGTTGATGGCATAAAATCTGCCACCCAAGGTCAGGATATCAAGGTGAATCTGATTGGCATTATGTCGCGTACCTTTGGCGTTGAAAAATGCCAATATGAACTCGATGCCTTGCTGGCGTTCAAAAACGATTTAGTGGCAGTGGATTTGGCCGGGGATGAAATCGGCTTTCCGGGTGCCTTATTCATTGATCATTTTAAACAAGTTCGTGACGCCTACTTGGGCGCAACAATCCATGCCGGAGAAGCTGAAGGGGCCAGCAGTATCTGGCAGGCTATCAATGAGCTGGGCGCGACGCGGATTGGCCATGGTGTGAAAGCCATTGAAGATCCTAAACTGATGGATTATCTGCGTGATAATCGCATTGGTATCGAGTCTTGTCTGACCAGCAACTTACAAACCAGCACCGTGGCAAGCATTGAGACGCATCCGCTCAAACAGTTTTTAGATCACGGTATTCTGGCTACCATCAATACAGATGATCCAGCGGTACAAGGCGTGGAGCTGGACAATGAATTTGAACGCGCTGCACCACAGGCTGGTCTCAGTGGTTCTGATATCCTCCAAGCACAAAAGAATGCAGTTGAAATTGCATTTTTGAGTGATGCAGACAAGCAGGCGCTGTTACAAAAGTATGCGTAACCCGCGTTAGTGTTTTGCCGAGCTGCTCAGTGTGTTGAGCAGCTTAAGTAATTTTCTTTTAATGCACTCAACACCTGGCTGCGGGTGACTACCGCTATCACCTTATCATTATCGACAACCGGATAGATTTTTGGCTTGTCCTGTTGCATCTGCGTCGCTAAATCCACCACTGTGGTGGTTTTACTGACGGATAAAGTGTCTTTTCGCATTAACTGACCAACCTGGGTGGCACCATCACAGAAATAGCTACTTTGTAGCAATGGCGCAAGCAGTTGTTGCTCGGAAATAAAGCCGACCAGTTTACCATTACGGTCCTGTACCGGGGCGCCAAAAAGGGCAAACTTTTCTAGCTGTGCAATGGCTTCCGTGATTTCAGTATCAGGGGTGATCAGCGGAAACTGTGTGGACATGATGTCTGAGATAAATTGTTTAGCCATGGGGGTTCTCCTGTTAAGTGACAAACCCAGTATGGATAACTATTATCAATTTTTAAAATGGATTATTTGTATCAGAGTGATTGATTTTATGAATTGAATGCGCGATTGGGCAACCGCGCATCACAGGGCATTATTTGATAAATGCGAAAGCGTCCGCGAACATAAACTCACGTTGTGCGCCATGATTGATGAAGTCGTCACGTACTATGCCAATCATGTCAAAACGGCCTGCCATGTAGACACTATATGGTTCAAGCGAGACGATGTCCTTCATAACTGCCTGATGGACATAGCCGGTATGGCCTTTCCAGTGCTCTGACGCATGTTCAACCACAGGAATAAACTGAAAGTTTGCTTTGCTGTTTGCCCACGCCTCCATGTCTGCCTTAGCATACAACGCAGACTCTTCTTTAACGCCCCAGTAAAAGAGTACTGGCTGGTCGTAGTTAATTTCAGCAAGGTGATCGGCCATGGACTTAACGTACGAAAATCCTGTGCCGCCTGCCAGTAATACCAGCGGTCTTGCCTGTTCAGGGCGAACCTGAGAAACACCCAGTCCTACTTCCAGGTCAACCTGTGTTTGGTTGGTGTGGGCGGCTTTTAAATGATCCAATGCTTGCATCGCATAAGAGTCGGCACCTGATGCACCAATGTGCAGCTCCAGGGCATTTTTCTTCGAAGGGCTGCTGGCGATTGAAAAGGCGCGTTTGTCTTTTTCACCTAGTACTAACTGCAGGTAATGGCCAGCTGCAAATTCGGCATCCTGCTCAGGTGTTAAGACAACTTTAGATACGTATTCGGTCAGTGACGAAATCTCGGCCACTGTGGCTTTGAGTACTTGCATTTTTTACCTTAGAAAATAAGCACGGTGGTGAAAGTGTGTGCACTGTAGCACACTCAGGTTGACCCTGTAACCGCTTTCACACCAAGACAGACAGATTCCCACTTAGCTTATCGTCGTATGCCAGAAAAAAGTCTGTCGAATTAATTAAGTTTTAATGATTTTCAGGCTATCCCAGATTTCATCCACGCGCTGTTTAGTCGCCTCGTCCATCACGATGGGCTCACCCCATTCCCGATCGGTTTCACCTGGCCATTTATTGGTGGCATCCATCCCCATTTTTGAGCCAAGGCCCGACACGGGTGACGCAAAATCGAGGTAATCAATAGGCGTGTTTTCTATCATAGTGGTATCCCTGGCGGGGTCCATGCGCGTCGTGATCGCCCAGATCACATCATTCCAGTCTCTGGCATTGACGTCATCATCACACACAATCACAAACTTGGTATACATAAACTGACGCAGGAAAGACCACACCCCCAGCATCACACGCTTGGCATGGCCCGGATATTGTTTCTTCATCGTGACCACCGCCATTCGGTAAGAACAGCCTTCTGGTGGCAGGTAAAAATCAACAATCTCTGGAAATTGCTTTTGTAAAATCGGCACAAAGACTTCGTTGAGCGCAACACCCAGGATGGCCGGTTCATCGGGTGGACGGCCGGTGTAGGTGCTGTGATAAATGGGATCCTCACGGTGCGTAATGTGTGTCACTGTCATCACCGGGAAGTCATCCACTTCATTATAATAGCCAGTATGGTCGCCATACGGGCCTTCCGGCGCGGTTTCGCCCGGCTGAATGTAGCCTTCCAGGATAATTTCCGCAGTGGCCGGGACATGCAGGTCGTTGGAAATAGATTTAACCACTTCGGTTTTACTGCCACGCAACAGGCCAGCAAAGGCATATTCGCTCAGGGTGTCAGGCACCGGGGTTACGGCACCCAGGATGGTAGCGGGGTCAGCGCCTAAGGCAACAGACACCGGATACGGCTCTCCAGGGTTTTGTTGGCACCATTCCTGAAAATCGAGTGCGCCGCCACGGTGGGACAACCAGCGCATAATGATCTTGTTTTTGCCGAGTAGCTGTTGACGGTAAATGCCGAGGTTCTGACGTTTTTTATGCGGTCCACGGGTGACGGTTAGTCCCCAGGTGATGAGTGGGGCGGCATCCCCTGGCCAGCAATGCTGGATAGGGAGGCGGGTGAGATCGACCTCATCACCACTTATTACTACTTGCTGACATGGGGCTTTTTTGAGCTCCTTCGTCGGCATATTCAGCACTTGCTTAAAGACCGGGATTTGCCCGAGTGCTTCTTTGATCCCTTTGGGCGGCTCAGGTTCTTTCAAAAATGCCAGCAATTTACCCACTTCACGTAGTTCACTGACGTCATCCTGACCCATGCCCATTGCAACACGTTTGGGGGTGCCAAACAGGTTAGCCAGCACTGGCATATCGAAGCCAATGGGGTTTTCAAACAGGATAGCCGGTCCACCGGCACGCAATGTACGGTCGGCAATTTCAGTCATCTCCAGTTTGGTGGAAATGGGCTGGCTGACCCGTACCAGCTCGCCCTGCTTTTCCAGCAGAGCAATAAATTCTCTCAAATCTTTATATTTCATCATTTATTTGGGCTGCACAGATTTTATGGCGCTAGTATAACAAGTCGCCAGAGGTAGAACAGAGATTTACGACTGGTTTGCCGGTTTGGTTTACTGGCAAGGTGACGTTAGATGAAAAAGGGTGCGCAGTGGGTGTATCAAAGTTCTATTAACGACTATTATGCTAACAGGGGAAATAATTGATTCGGCGCAATAGTCTGAACCGGGTATATATCTTTGCTTTTGGCTTTCAGTTATAGTCAGTTGCATTGCGCAGTATTTGATTGGAGGCGGCTTGAAGATAACAACCATAATAGCCAGCTCATGTATTGCCATTCTGGCCTTATTTTGTTCCGCTGCGAGTAGTGCAAGCGCGCAGCCATTTTTGCCTGTGAGTGCGTTTGAACAGCACAGTGCTGTGATGTTACTCATTGAGCCCAAAAGCGGTAACATCGTCCAGGCGAATGAGGCTGCGGCGCAGTTCTATGGCTACTCTCAGGCCCGCCTGGAAACCATGCAGATCCAGCAGATCAATCAGTTTACACCCCAGCAGGTTGAGCAGGAGAGAATGTCAGCGCTCAGCGAAGGGCGTAATTATTTTATCTTTCAGCATCAGCTTGCCAGCCAGGAAATTAGAACCGTGAGCGTGTATTCTGCCCCGTTTAGCAATGAACAGGGACAGCCACTGTTGTTGTCAGTGATCCAGGATATCAGTGCACAACGCAGTTTGGAGCGCGACCTGTGGCATTACCAGTCTAACCTTGAGCAGCAAGTCGCCTTGCAAACCGCCGAATTGAAAGAGGCGAATACGGTGCAGTTGATCCTGCTTGGCAGTGTGATTGCGATTCTCGGCGGTTCTATTTTGGTGCTAGTGTTGTTTACCTTGCGCTTGCGCCGCGCCAAACGTCGTACCGAACTACAGAAAAACCGCTTCAGTGCCATTTTTAATGCCATTGGGGATTATCTTATCTATACCAATTCCAGCAATGTGGTGGCCTCGGCTAACCAAGCAGCGCGGCGAGACTTAGGTAGCATTCAGGGTCGCCCAATGGCGCTTATTCTGGAGGATTGTCACTGTCTGGATAACCTGGGTGCTGAGCCGGTGGAATGTCAGGTTATACTGGCAGGTAAGCGGCGCGATGTTGAGATCAGTAAAACCCCAGTGCTGGACAATGCGGGCGCGGAGACGGGATCGATTTATTTGATCCAGGACATCAGCAAGCGTCTTGCGGGCGAAAAAGAACAGCGCCTGGCCAGCACGGTATTTGCGACAACCAGCGAAGGGGTGTTGGTGTCGAATCGTGACAATCAGATCCAGATGGTGAATCAGGCTTTTACCGACATTACGGGATTCTCGGCAGCAGAGGTGCTGGGCAATACACCGTCCATATTCAATTCAGGCCGGCATGATGCGGCCTATTTTGCTCAGCTATATGATGCTCTGACCTCGCGTGGACACTGGGAAGGCGAGATCTGGAATAAACGCAAAAATGGTGAGGTTTATCCAAGCTGGCTGCAAGTGTCAGCAGTGTTTGATGCCGCGGGCGAAATCGACATGTATGTGGCACTGTTTAATGACATTACGTCACGTAAGCGCAATGAACAGCTGATGTGGCAGCAGGCCAACTTTGACAATCTTACCGGGCTGGCAAATCGTCACCATTACCACACCAAGTTTGATTTGGCGCTGGCGCAGGCTAAACAAAAGCAAACCCGTCTGGCGGTGTGCTTTATCGACCTGGATCGCTTCAAAGCCGTGAATGATACGCTGGGCCACCATATTGGTGACCAATTATTGATTGAAGCGGCCAATCGGATCCGCGAGTGCACCCGTAATTCGGATACCGTTGCGCGATTAGGTGGTGATGAATTTGCGCTGCTGTTGCCCGACATGGCAAAGATCAGTGATATGGAAAAATTGGCGACCAAGGTACTACATACGCTGAGTGAACCGTTTTTTCTGGAAGGCCATGAAGCGTTTGTGTCTGGCAGTATGGGGATCACCTTCTACCCCGATGATGGCGCAGATCGCAAAGTGTTGCTCAGAAATGCCGACAGCGCCATGTATAAAGCAAAAGAGCATGGTCGTAATTGTTTTCAGTTCTTCACCTCTGCGATGCATGAGCATGCAAAAGCACGCAGTGCGCTGGAAGGAGCGTTGCACCGCGCGCTGACAAATCGTGAGCTTTATCTGGCGTACCAGCCGATCGTCGGGCAGAAACGACTGGGTTGTGAAGCCTTATTGCGTTGGCATAATCCGCAGCTGGGGTTGGTGTCGCCAGCTGATTTTATCCCCATCTGCGAAGAGCTGGGATTGATCATCACTATCGGTGAATGGGTGTTGTATCAGGCTTGTGCGCAGGCTAAATCCTGGATCACGCAAACGGGTCAGCCCTTATTTGTTTCTGTGAATGTGTCGAGTACGCAATTTAAGCGACAGGACATTGCCAGTCTGGTTGCCAAGGTACTCAAAGAAACCGGGTTAGCGGCCGATGCGCTGACACTGGAGATCACTGAAACCGTATTGGCGGACAACTCAGGTCATATTCAGCGACAGCTGGAGAGCTTGCGTGGGATGGGCGTCGGCCTGGCCATTGATGACTTCGGGACGGGCTATTCGTCATTGAGCTATCTCAAACGTTTCCCGCTGTCCAAATTGAAAATTGATCGCGCCTTTATTCGGGATCTGCCTGAGGATGAGGAAGACCGAGCCCTGGTGAGTGCGATTATCTCCATGGCCGGACAGCTTAATCTGACAGTGATTGCGGAGGGGGTTGAAACCCAGGCCCAGCTGGCGTTTTTACAGTCGCTCGGGTGTGATTACACACAAGGCTTCCTGCATGCGAAACCCGCTGATGCGGCACAATTTGAAGCCTTTATACATAGCTATGCGGAGCAGTCTGACGGAGAGTCTAAGCAGGTAACTGTGGCGCGCTAGCTAGTCACACACCTTATTATCAGGACAAAGCTCGCTGAGCAGAGTGTGTGCTTTGACGTTGCCCTTTGCAGCGGCCTGACGCAGTAATTCGATTGCCCGCTTAGGGTCTGCCTCCCCCCCTTCGCCACCAAGTAGCATGGTTGCGAGATTATACTGCCCCCAGTGATCATCCTGTTGCGCTGAAAGAGCAAAGGCCTCACGTGCCTGCTGCAGTTCACCCATTTGATAGTGCGCTATGCCGCGTTGGTTGTCGGGTGAGAGCCGGTGTTTGGCTGTTGGTGTATGCAGGTGTGGTATCACTCTGGGTTTGACTATCCCACCCATGACATAAATGTCATTGGGGCGGTGGATAGCGTAGATCGCACCTTGCTCAAAATAGTCTGTCAGTTCAGCGCGAGGCCATTGCAGTGTTGCGGTATCAAAATAATTGTCCAGCATCAGGTTATCTAACTGGATCGCCCGTTTTACATCCCGTTTGCGTCCGTAGGTATATCGCCCTTGTTTGACTGTGATTGTGTCGTCGGCTGTCGCCACAACCTGAGTGATCCGAAATTGGGCCTGGTAGACTCGTTGTGTGTCAAAGCGACCCAAATCAATCAAAATCAGGTCATCTGTTTTGGGCTCGAGTAACAGACGCTGAAACTGCGCTGTTTGCTGGGTATGCTGGAGCCAAAAATACCCGATAATGCTCAGTATGGCCGCAATCATTAACACGTTTTTAAAGCGGATGAGAAAGCGGGAGATCAGGTCGTGGGATGTAAACAGACTGGCGGTGAGTTTATCCATGTGCATTCCTTGGTTGGGATGAGGCACCGGCCAATTCAGTCCGGTGCCTGTGAGGAAATTACTTACTGAATCATACAGGCATTATTTGCCTTGCATCGATGTTTTCCCATTCGCAGCCATGAGGGCAAAGACGGCATAGGCTGCGGTATTTTGCTTAAGTTTTTCCGGATCTACTTTATCCAGCGTATCGTCGGCCGTGTGATGATAATCAAAATAGTCTGTGCCATCCTGATGCAGATCGAAAATGGGCGCAGACGTCATGTTATTTAACGGGATCAGGTCTGGACCGCCACGCGCGCGGTTAGCGCCAATATAGGTAATGCCGAGCGGCTTAAGTTGTTCTGCAATGGCACGCACCAGCGGCAGAGACGCTGCATTTACTTTTGACTCGAACGCATAGACCACATCAGCGCCAAAGTCTGACTCAGCGGCGGCTACAATCTGCGCCAGTTTGTCTTCATGGCGTTTAAAGTAGGCTTTTGCACCCCACAATCCAAGCTCTTCCGCGGCAAACAGGACTACCCGGATACTGCGCTTGGGGCGAGTCACTGACGCAATGTGTTTGGCCGCTGCCATGGTCAGCGCCATGCCTGCGCCGTCATCCAGTGCGCCTGTCCCAAGGTCCCAGGAGTCATGATGGCTGCCGAGCAGCACGTATTGCTCAGGAAACTCTGAACCTGTGATTTCGCCGATCACGTTAAAGCTGGTCCCTTCGCCCAGATCTTCGGTTTGAATATTAATTTCGACCTGAGGGGTGTGGCCATGCTTGAGCAGACGCGCGATTTGGTCGGCGTCCGGGTTTGCAATGGCGGTCGCCGGGATTTTTGTAACCTGCTCATCGTAGTGACTACCGCCAGTGTGAGCAAAACGATGATGGGCAGTACTGACCGAACGCATCATGTAAGCAATCGCCCCTTTTTTCGCCGCTTCTACCGCACCTTTATTGCGTGCCTGAACCGCCGGGCCGTAGCCGTTGCCATCGATGTCCCGATTCATTCGGTAGTTGATGAAGGCAATTTTACCTTTCAGGCTACCCACAGGTGCGGCTTTTAGTTCATCAAATGTTTCAAACAGCACGACCTCACCACGTAGCCCTTGTTGTGGGGTACTGATACTGTTGCCCAGCGCTGTGATATGCAGCGGTTGCTCACTAGGCGCAATCAACTTGGCCGATTCATGATAGCGGCGCCATTCAGGGAAAGTCGCAGCTTCTAGCCAGACTTTATCAAAGCCCAAACGATTAAACTGTTTCTCAGCCCAGGCCACGGTCAATTTGTCGTTTTCTGTGCCGGGCAGGCGTGGGCCAATTTCTGTGGTGAGCGATTCCAGTAACTGCCAGCTTAAGTCGCTCTGACTTGCCAGTGTGCGCACTTTAGCGACGTCTTCGAGTTGTTTTTGCGTGAGTTCATCAGAGTGACTCACAAAACTGGCGGTTAACGCACACAGTGGTAATAGCCAGTGTTTGGCGGCGCTGGTTAGCCTGCCAAAAGGCGCAAAGCGTATTCTCTGATCCATAGTAACCCTTGGTAATTTACATCACTGGAGATTGTCGCAACAATTGGCGTTAAATTAAACTGTTTCGGGGTGAATGGGCGTTTTTGCTTACTGAAGTGACGGCGCTATGTGGGATTTGCTAAACTTGGCAGATTGAATTCATCCGAGGTAACAGTGTGACTCAGTCGTTTAATCAAGTGTCGTTGACCCGGCAGCTTCAAAGTGGTTTACAGCAAGCCGGTTTTACTACCATGACGCCCATCCAGGCGCAGGCATTGCCCGCCATTATTGCCCGCCAGGATGTGATTGCGCAGGCAAAAACCGGGTCGGGTAAAACACTGGCATTTAGCCTTGGCTTACTGAATAAATTGGTGGCCGAAGAGCAGGTGATCCAGAGTTTAGTATTGGCGCCGACCCGAGAGCTGGCGCAGCAGGTGGCTACTGAGATCCGCAAGCTGGCGCGTAGTATGCAAAATATCAAAGTACTGACCGTGTGTGGTGGTGAGCCTATCGGGCCCCAGATCAGTTCACTGGAGCATGGTGCGCACGTGGTGGTTGGCACCCCTGGGCGGATTGAAGAACATTTGTATAAAGGCACACTCGACCTGACCCAGGTGCAGACCTGGGTATTGGATGAAGCCGATCAGATGCTGGCCATGGGGTTTGTCGAAGCGCTGGAAAATATCGCGATATATCTGCCACCAGAGCGCCAGACCTTGATGTTCAGTGCCACTTATCAGAAAGACATCGAAGCGCTGACACAGCAGTTTATGCGTGAACCTGTGATGGTGAAAGGGGAAGAAGAAGCCCTGAACAGGCAGATTAAGCAGCAGTTTTTTGCACTCAAAAATAACAAGCTGAGGTTCAATACACTGCGCCTGTTGCTCCAGCATTACAAACCGGTCAGCTGTATTGCTTTTTGTAACACCAAAGTGGAAACAAAAAAGCTGTACAGTGAACTCAAGGGCAGTGGTGTTAACGTTGTGACCTTACACGGCGACCTGGACCAGGCTGAGCGGGTCCGTTCGCTGATCCGCTTTGCCAATAAAAGTGCATCGGTATTGGTTGCCACAGATGTCGCCGCCCGGGGCCTGGATATAGAAGATGTTGATATGGTGATCAACTACCATATGGCTCTGGATCCGCAAACCCATGTACACCGGGTCGGCCGAACCGGACGGGGTGGTAAAAAAGGCCTAGCTTGCTCTTTGTATGGTGAAAATGAAGCGTTTAAAGTCGCTAAATTGGGCGAAATTTATGAGCAAACCTTTGAGCCGGTGACTCCGCCGCCACTGAGCCTGCTCGACAAACCTGTGTTTAAGCCTCCGATGGTGACGTTGCAGGTCGATGGCGGCAAGAAAGATAAACTTCGTGCCGGTGATATCGTCGGTTGTCTGACTTCTGAACAAGGGGTTGGTGCCAGCCTGATTGGTCATATCGATGTGCTGGACCATCAGGCGTTTGTCGCAGTGGCCCGAGAAGGCGTGAAACCTGCGCTGAGGAAGTTGCAGGAAAGCAAGCTTAAGGGACGTAAATTTAAAGCGAAGCGGATGAGCCTGTGAGGCTATCAATCCCCCGTTAATTGCTAAGCAATTTGAGGAGAAGTCTGGCGGTAACAGGGCTAAAAACGGTTAATTCTGCGGCGCTGAATAGCAAGATGATTACCGTGTACCCGCTAAGATTCTCCCGACTGATGCGGAGCGCTATGACTCTTCTGCTGTCGCAAAGTGTTTGAGTTGTTCATATTCGTTCTGGAGCTGCTGAAATGCGCAGTGATTACCCTGTTGATCCGGGTGAGCTGCAAATGCCAGTGCGCGCCAGCGCTTGCTGAGTTGGCGTCGACAATATGGGTTGGGTAGCTGCCATTTTGCAATTAACTCCGCGTGTTGCTGCGGCGCCAGTTGCGGTAATTTGAGATAGCGTTGCCAGAACTGATCAAGTAACGCTATCACGTCGTCCTTACTGGTATCATAATTGCGCCAATCTAAATAATAGTCTCTGAGCGGGTCGTGTGTTTGCAAGGCGGATTGGGTCGATTGCTCATTCAGGCGGATATCCATGGCCTCGACCTGAAGGTAGTAACCTTGCTCCGCCATCTCTTGTTGTAGCTGATACAGTGCGTTCATCAACAGAAAATTGCGTTTAAAAAGGTCCTTGTCTGGATCATTATCTAGTTTCGGCAATCCAAATTCAGCATCCAGGGCTGCGGCCAGTCGATGTAGTTGGGTCGCACGCTCACGGGTGATTATTCTAAAAGTGGCATCAAGGAGAGGGTTCAACATTGTTCCGCCTGTAAACATAGTGTATCTTCTTTGTTCAATTCTTATTTTTTGACACGTCTATTGCAAGTAATACGGGGCAGACAGGGATGACAAAGGGGTTAAAGTGGGCTGTGACCACGGTGTTACTGGTGGGGATCTGGTCGGCGCAAGGCCATGCTGAGACATCTGCCGCCAAACCTGCGATTACATCACAAATTGAGGCATTATCAGATCTGCCCAACTGGCAGGAGCAGGTGCTTAGTGCTGAACGCTTGCTGCAGGTCACTGAATTAAGTCCGCAACACCGTGCAGCGACCCTTAAGGCCATAGGTAAAATTGCACTGGAAAGCACGCGCTATGAGATGGCGATCCGTTATTTTGAGCAACTGGAGTCTTTTAGTCGCGATGAGGGATTGTCTGACAGTTTGTATTATGCGCTTAAAATGCAGGGGATCAGTGCGTTTTATCAGGGTGATTATGCTGCATCTGTGGTTGATTATCAGCAGGCGCTCGCCGTTGCAGAACAAAGAAATAACCCCATTGAGCGCGCAGACATTCACAATAATCTGGGTATGTCATTTATCCAGATCCATGACTTAGAAGCCTCTTTGGAGCAGTACCTGGCCGCATACATGTTGTATGAACAGCATGGTAATGAGCAGGACAGGGCAGACATGTTGCTGAATCTTGCTGGCGTTTATATTCGTCAGTTTCGCTATGACAAAGCAGAAGAGCTACTCAAGCGTGCAAAGACGTTATTTGAGGGGCTTGAAGATCATTATGGTGTGGCGTTGGTACAGGGTAACCTGGGCGTTATTTATACCGAGTCAAATCGCCCAGAGCTGGCCCGAGAAGCTGTGAAAGCAGCGGTTGATTACTACCACAGTATTAATGATACACGTCACCTGGCGTTTGAATATGTCAACATGGCGAAACTGAGCTTGTTGATCCGCGATTACACCGCAGCGGAGCAGGAGGTCAATTTTGCCATGTACTACGCTGAAAAAGCCGATAATCAGGCTGGGGTAATGCATGCCTTGCATCCGATGGCCAGGTTGCAGCTGATGCGTGATGATATCGCCGGTGCGGAAGCCAGTATTGATCAGGGACTCATGCTGACCCGAAAGCTGGGAGATAGGCTCAGGGAGCGTGAGTTTTTACATTTACTGGCGCTGGTTCAAGCGGCAACAGGCAAAATGCAGTCTGCGGCTGAAACGCTCGATTATTATCGGGACTTGCAATTCTCGTTGCTGAATGAGGGGCTCATTACGCGCCTCAATAAATACCAGAGTCAGTTTGAAGAAAGTCAATTAAGCCAGGAACTGGCGCAAATGAAGCAAGCGCAGGAGCTGCAACGACTGCAGGACGAACAACGTAATCAACTACTGTGGATGAGTGGACTGATCTTGTGTCTGGCGCTGATCTCTGTGTTTGCTTTTTACCATCGCGCGACCGAGCGACGGGCAAAAATTGAGCTCAGTAAAAAAGTTGCGCAGCGAACGGCACAGTTACAGCAAAGCGCCGATGAGCTGCGCAATGCCAATCAGGTAAAAAGTCAGTTTTTGGCCAATATCAGCCATGAAATTCGCACGCCGCTGACTGCAATTTTAGGCCATGCCGAAAGTTTGCAGCAGGATTACATGCACGATGCTCATCTTATGTCGTCACTGGCCGTTGTGACACGGCAGGGCAATCATCTCAAAGACCTTATCAGCGATGTATTAGACCTGAGTAAAATAGAGGCGCAGCGACTGGAACTGGAGTACACCGAATTTACCATAGAGAATTTACTGGCTGATGTCTGCGATATGTTCCAGCGCCCCTGTATGGAAAAGTCACTTGCTTTGTTGGTAGAAAACGATTTGCCAGTGCCCTATTTGGTTCGGCTCGACTATGTGCGTCTGAAACAGATATTAATTAATTTACTCAGCAATGCGGTTAAGTTTACCCAGCACGGACAGGTAGAGCTGATTATTCGCCAGTATGAGGATGGCCTTACGTTTATCGTTCAGGACAGTGGCATTGGCATGTCGCCATCTCAGGTGGCCAGGATATTTGAATGCTTCCAACAGGGAGATAATAGTATCACGCGTCGATTTGGCGGCTCTGGGTTAGGGCTTAGTCTGTCACAGCATTTGGCTAAGATGATGGGGGGGGAGATTTCAGTGCACAGTGAAGTCGAGAAAGGGAGCCAGTTTAAGCTGGTTGTTCCCTGTGCCCGCCTGAGTCATACCAAGGAAACCGATTGCCTTAATGAGGTGCAGCCCATTCCCTCCCAGCTTCCCGATTCACGTTTGTCCGGTACAGTATTACTGGCGGAAGATCATGATGACAACCGAGTGCTTATCACTCGTTTGCTGGAAAAAATGGGTCTGGAAGTCGATGCCGTCAGTAACGGCAGGCAAGCTGTAGAGCGCTGTCTCAGCGCGTATCCCGATGTGGTGCTGATGGACATTCAGATGCCCAAAATGGATGGTTTGGAAGCGTTACAACTATTACGACAGGCTGGCTTTGAAGGTGAGGTTTATGCACTGACAGCAAACGTGATGGAGCACGAAATTAAAGGCTATCTGGCTCAGGGGTTCAGTGGCCATCTTAGTAAACCGATCAACAGTGATGTGCTATATCAAACGCTTGCTCAGTCCTTGCAGCGCACCAATGCGGCTCAGGCACTGGATTTGTCGATAGATATGAGCGATCTCAAACAGAGTTTTGCACAGACCCTGGAACAGGAAAGGTACAAGCTAATTGATCTGTGGCAGGAGCAGGACTGGCAGGCATTACAGCATCACTGTCATAAATTAAATGGGGCGGCGAGTATGTTCGAGTTTGTGCATATTGCAGATATTGCCTCACAGTTTGAAGCGGCGCTGAAGCAGGAGCAAACGGCACTTTATCAGGATTTGTTTCTGATCCTGTGTGATGAACTCAAAGTGTGCAGTTACTCAGAACAGCTCGATGTCTCCTAATTTACTGTGTTCCTCAGCTTGGGGGCTGTGAGGCTTATTGGAGACCGCGTTCGTATCGGCATCACTGTTATAGCGACTGGTATCGGTTCTATGAGACATATCTGGATGTGGTCGCTCTGCCGTAAACATAGACAATTTCTCATGAATACATTCGGCCAGATTGATCAGATCACTGCTCGACACCGCCTGAATTTTTGACGCAGACAGGGCATCTGAATTGAGTTCAACCATAGACTCTATGCTGGATTGCGCTTCATCAGAGACAGTTTTCTGTTGGCTTACCTGGTCATGGATGCTGTGTGACATGGCGTTTATATCTATCATGGCCCGCTCTATCTGATCGACTTCTTTCGTTGAGGCTTCTGATAAACTGACCGTTTTATCGGTTTCTTCCAGCGCAGTTAACATCAGGGCGTGTGCACTGTCTGTACCGGCCTGGATTTTATTGACCATGTTGCGCACTTCTTGTGTCGACTGACTGGTACGTGCTGCAAGACTGCGTACTTCATCGGCTACCACGGCGAACCCCCGACCTTGTTCACCCGCTCTTGCGGCCTCAATGGCGGCATTCAGGGCCAGTAAGTTGGTTTGATCGGCAATAGCATTGATCACATCAATCACGGAGCTAATAGCATCACTGTCTGTTTTTAATGTGGCTATTTGTTCGCTGGTTGCCTGAATATTGCTTGCCAGCGTCATCAGGCTTTGCTGGCTCCTGTCGGTATCCACTCGGGTTTTCTTGACTGCTTGAGTGGCATTTTCGACGGAGCTGTAGATTTTTTCCAGGCTGTCATCCAGCTCTCTTGAAACCGTTAGCATATGGTTGATGGCCGTGGCGAGGTCTTCTCCATGGGCATGTTGGATGGTCGCCTTTTGTGTCATGGAGGCATAGGTATCACGCAGGCTATCGGCCATAGGGGTCAGCCGTGATGAAGAGGCATAGACCTCACCAATGATGTGCTCCATCATTGCCATACTGGCGTTTATGGCCAGGCAAGCTTTGGGCAGTGATTTGTCTTTTTCGTCGAAGCGAAAGGTTAGATCAATCGTGTCCTGGTGATGAAGTGCACTGACAAAACTTTGCAGGTAGGCGCCTTTTTCTTGCTTCTTATCTACCCAGAGTGTGATCAGAACAGATGAAACCAGCATCATAGCAATGAGTGAAGCGGTGGCTGTCAGAGGTAGGGAGAATATGGCTGCACAGATCAGTACGGCGGCTATGTTCACCGTAGTCACGGCCATGGCACTGGCTACTAAACGCATGGATGTGTTCTTCCTTATCAGGCTGACTAAATAACACGAGCTGTAATGCAATGCGGGCTCAGGTTGTGAGCCGAGTGCTTGGGGGAGGAGGCCTTCCCTGACATACAAACAAGTGTTTTGCACACTTCCTAATATATAGAACACCAATCAGAGAGTTCCAAGCTATGACGCCATAAAAAAAGCCTGCATAAGCAGGCTTTTTCTGAAGTAATGGGTTACTTGCGCTTCATCGAGTCAAAGAACTCGTTATTGGTTTTGCACATCGACAGCTTATCGATCAGGAACTCCATGGCATCGATTTCGCTCATCTCATGGACAATTTTGCGTAAAATCCACATCTTCTGAAGCTCATCTGGCTTAGTGAGCAGCTCTTCACGACGAGTACCTGAACGGTTAAAGTCGATCGCCGGGAAGACGCGCTTTTCAGCAATCTTACGGTTTAAGTGCAGTTCCATATTACCGGTGCCTTTAAACTCTTCGTAAATGACTTCATCCATCTTAGAGCCCGTGTCGATTAGGGCTGTGGCAATAATGGTCAGACTGCCGCCTTCTTCTACGTTACGTGCAGCACCGAAAAAGCGTTTTGGTTTGTGCAGTGCGTTGGCATCAACACCACCTGTCAGGACTTTACCTGAAGAGGGGATTACAGTGTTGTAGGCACGTGCTAGACGAGTGATTGAGTCCAGCAGGATGATGACGTCTTTCTTGTGCTCGACTAAGCGTTTCGCCTTTTCAATGACCATTTCTGCAACCTGTACGTGGCGGCTTGCTGGTTCATCAAAGGTAGAGGCAACTACTTCACCTTGCACCAGGCGCTGCATCTCTGTTACTTCTTCCGGACGCTCGTCAATCAGTAGTACCATGAGCGTTGCGTCTGGGTTGTTGTAAGAAATAGACTGCGCAATATTCTGTAGCAGCATGGTTTTACCAGCTTTAGGTGGTGCAACTATCAATGCACGCTGACCTTTACCGATAGGAGAAGCCAGGTCCAGAACTCGGGCTGTGATGTCTTCTGTACTGCCGTTACCGCGTTCCATCACCATACGTTCGTTGGCATGGATAGGCGTCAAGTTTTCGAACAAAATTTTCGTTCTGGAGTTTTCCGGCTTATCAAAGTTAACTTCATTCACTTTCAACAGTGCGAAGTAGCGCTCACCATCTTTAGGTGGGCGGATCAGACCGCTGATACTGTCACCGGTACGTAGGCTAAAGCGTCTGATCTGGCTGGGCGAAACATAAATGTCATCCGGGCCTGCCAGGTAGGAGGCTTCCGATGAGCGTAAAAAGCCGAAGCCATCCTGAAGAATTTCCAGCACGCCGCCACCATAAATGTTTTCGCCGCTTTTTGCGTGCGCTTTCAAGATGGCGAAGATGATGTCTTGTTTTCTCAGACGGGCGACGTTTTCGAGTCCCATAGACTCGGCAAGTTTTACAAGCTCATTGATTGACTTGTCTTTCAGTTCGCGTAAATGCATATTGGTGGGTTCTTTATTTAAAAGTTGTTCTCTCGTGGTACGAGGGATTGAATTGAAATTGCTTAAGGTTAGTGGCTCTATAAGTTAGCAGCTAGGGGAGCAGTCGTCCAGTCTTTATACAAATTTAATCAGGCAGTGCCAACACAGCACCACCTGTTACATTCAGACTGTGACTTATTCAGCGACCAGCGTAAGCTGATGCTGGTAATTAAGTGTTCAGTTAAATGTTGTTCTCAAGGAACTCGATCAGTTGTGTTTTAGACAACGCGCCAACTTTAGTAGCTGCAACTGCACCGTCTTTGAATAGCAGCAGAGTTGGAATACCACGAATACCAAATTTAGGTGGTGTCAGCGAGTTTTGATCGATGTTGAGCTTAGCTACAGTTGCGCGACCTTCGAACTCGTCTGCAATTTCGTCCAGGATAGGTGCAATCATTTTACATGGACCACACCATTCAGCCCAGAAATCTACCAGTACAGGGGTATCCGACTTAAGCACGTCTGCTTCGAAGCTGTCATCAGTTAATTGAATAATTTTGTCGCTCATTGCGCTCTCCGTTAGAATTAGGTCAATTATTTAATGCGTATTTAAACACTCTTGTTTCTTATTGCAAGTTTAAACGTTATGCTTAATCGCTATGACTAAGACACATTTGACCAATAAAAAATTTATCGACTTTGCTTTAGCGCCGGAAGTGGTCGCCGGTTTGACAGCGAGTGGCTTCGAATACTGTACGCCAATCCAAGCAAAGTGCATGCCCTACATTAGTGAGGGCAGAGACATTGCCGGTCAGGCTCAGACAGGTACAGGTAAAACGCTGGCGTTTTTAACTGCAACTTGTCACAGGCTGATGCAAAGCCAATCTGACGCCCAGGTTGCCGGTCAGCCACGTGCGTTAATTATGGCACCGACACGAGAGCTCGCGATCCAAATCCACAAAGACGCACAAATCATGGCGCCGGCGTGTGGGTTAAAGCTTGGTTTAGTATATGGTGGCGAAGAATACGAAAAACAACGGTCACAACTAGAAAAAGGGGTAGATATCCTCATTGGTACGACCGGACGCCTGATCGATTTCTATAAACAAGGTGCTTATAACCTTAATAATATTGAAGTTGTTGTGTTAGATGAAGCGGACCGAATGTTCGATTTGGGCTTCATCAAAGATATTCGTTATCTGTTCAATCGCATGCCGGATACACAACAGCGTCTGAACCTGCTGTTTTCTGCAACTCTGTCTTACCGTGTTCAGGAGCTAGCTTTTGAACATATGCACAACCCTATCCATGTGCAAATTGAACCGGATGTTAAAACAGGCAAACGGATCAAAGAAGAGTTGTTCCATCCCTCGCAAGAGGACAAAATTCCTTTACTCCTTACCTTGATTGAGGAAGAGTGGCCAGATAAGGCCATTGTATTTGCCAATACTAAACACAGTTGTGAAAACGTATATGAATGGCTAAAAAATGATGGGCATCGGGTTGGACTGTTAACCGGTGATGTCAATCAGAAAAAGCGTTTGTCGATTTTGTCTAAATTCACTAAGGGTGAATTGGACCTGCTGGTTGCAACCGATGTTGCAGCACGAGGTTTGCACATTCCTGAAGTGAGTCATGTACTCAATTTTGATTTGCCAGACGACTGTGAAGATTATGTGCATCGCATTGGCCGTACTGGCCGAGCAGGTGCGTCAGGGCATGCAATAAGTTTTGCCTGTGAGCAATATGCATATAACTTACATGAGATTGAAGAATACATTGACCATGCAATTCCGGTTTCACACTACGATAAGTCAGCTCTGCTAGATGATATTAAAGCGCCAGCCAGACAACAAAGGCGCAGAAATACGTCCGGTCAGCGCGGTAATCGCAGTGGTAATAACCGTCGACAAGGTAGTTACCAAAAATCGCGCCCGCGTAATTAATTGGGCGGTTTGGTAGAGGTAGATAGAGGTTAGTAAGCGTGGTTCAGAGATCTCCACATGAAAATGTGTATGCGGTGATTGATTTAGGATCAAACAGCTTCCATATGTTAATCGCAAAACATATGGCCGGTGGTGTGCATACAATTGGTCGGGTCAAACGTAAAGTGCGGCTGGCAGCTGGCTTGGATGAGCAAAATTTGCTGAGTGAAGAAGCGATGCAGCGAGGTTGGGAATGTTTATCCTTGTTCGCTGAACGACTTCAGGATATCCCGGCTAACAATATACGTATTGTGGCCACCGCAACCTTGCGCCTGGCAACCAACGCTGATGTGTTTAAGCATCAGGCCGAACAAATTCTGGGTCACCCTATTTCTATTATCAGTGGCGAAGAAGAGGCTCGGTCTATATACAAGGGCGTCGCACATACCTCAGCCTGCCAGGGTCGACAGCTTGTTGTTGATATCGGTGGCGCGAGCACCGAAATTGTCATTGGTCAGGGCTTTGAAGCACAGCTGTACCACAGTCTGAATATGGGATGTGTCACCTATTTAGAACGTTATTTCTCAGATGGTGCACTGAGTGAGGCCAATTTCTTTGCTGCAACGTCAGCAGCGCACGAGGTGGTTGCCCCTTATGCTGCGCAGTATAAATCGTCTGGCTGGGAGCTTGCAATTGGCGCATCCGGGACTGTTCAGGCCATTCAGGAAATTTTTGCGGCGCTAGGCCTGGATGAGATGTTGACGCTGGATAAGCTCCAGGCAATTCGTGCGCAAGCCATTCAGTTCGAAAGTATAGAGCAACTTGAGTTGCCCGGACTAAGTGAAGAACGCCGCTTGGTCTTTGTTTCTGGTCTGGCAATTTTGATAGCATTGTTTGAAGCATTACAGATTGAGCAAATGGGCCTTGCAGGCGGTGCTTTGCGTGAAGGCATTCTATATAGCATGATTGATCAGCTCAATCAGGCTGATATTCGCAAACGCACACTCGATGGCTTTATGTCTCGATATCATGTTGATACTGGGCAGGCGACACGCGTATTTGATATCTGTAAAATCTTTCTACAGCAGTTGAAAGCACCAATGCAGTTTGATTTTCAAAGTGCCTGTAGTTTATTGCATGCTGCTGCATCCATGCATGAGGTTGGTCTGGTCATTGACTACAAGTCTTATCATTCGCACAGTGCCTACATTTTAAAGCACACCGGCATGCCAGGTTATTCCCGAGTACAAAAGCAAATGGTGGTAACTTTAGTGGGTAACCACCGGCTCGACGTGGAAGAAGATACCTTCATCCAGTTTGGTCATCATCAGGGATTCATTGAATTACTTGTCAGGATCTTCCGGGTTGCTGTTATTTTGTCTATGCGCCGCCAGGATGATGTTTTGCCAGATCTATACATCACAGCGACTGAACCTGAAACGCTTACCCTGACTTTACCGGATGAGTGGCTGCATGGGCACCCATTGATGCGCAGTGAATTAGAGTTAGAAGCTGGGTATCAGGAAAAAGCCGGTTGGATATTGAAAATTGAGCGCGATTAAGCGCTCTTTTTGTACATAAAAGGTCTAAAAAGGTGCGTTTTGTTTGTATTTTGTCCGAACGCGCTATTTTTCTCACTTTTCTTCAAAAAAGGGGTTGCGCTGGGTTTCGATTTCCCTATAATGCGCATCCACCGACACGGGGCACAACGCTGAAAAGCAACGAGCCAGCGAGTTGGGAGTCAAATAA
>NZ_JASJUV010000011.1:118319-176171 GCF_030125445.1 Pseudoalteromonas ardens | reverse complement strand
GATAGTGTGGGGTTTCCCATGTGAAAGTAGGACATTGCCAAGCTCCTAATTAAAGAAAGCCCGATTCGAGAGAGTCGGGCTTTTTTGCGTTTTGAATTTAAAAAAGTTGTATAACTACCCGATCACAAAGCCCACACTACCGTCATCCCGCGTTTGATGCTGGAACTGCCAACAGGCCACACGATGAGTATGAATCGTACTTCCATCTGGCAGTAATGATCAGGTATCTGATAAAGCGATCTTTAAAGCTGTGCTTATGCGTATGAGGAACAATCACTGGGTACTAATCGATGAGCAATTAGTTTGATACTGTGCAAGATAGCGTTTGTTTGAGATAAGCTGCTGGAGTGCGTTATTAAAGAGTGTCACATATTTTTTGTTGTGTTGGTTTATCAGTAAAAATCCCTGATTGACGAATGCTGGTTTGGGTTGCCGTACCAGACGTTTTACCTCAGAGTTAGACAGGGCTTTTGCATACTCTCTCTCAGTTTGTTCATCCAGAACGGCAATATCCGCGCGTTGACGCAGCAGGAATTGCAAATTTTTTGTGGTGTAGGTCGCCTCCATCACTTCAATTTCATATTCTTTGATCGCCTGCCATAGTGTTTTTGGATACGTTAAACCTTTATTGAGAAGTAATCTGTATGGCTTTAGGTCGGCATAGGAGTTAAATTTAAACGGTATACTATCCAGGTGATAAAAGTGGGAAACTTCAGAGGTGAGCGGGTATGACGTATACAGGTACTCGGTTGCTCTTTTTTCATTGTAATACCAATAAGCACTACCAATAAACTCTGCTTTTTTTCCCTCTTCATATGCGCGTTGCCAGGGCATAAATACAAACCGAACACGGATCCCGTGCAAAGCAAAGGCATCTCGGATAAGCTGAGCGGTACACCCTTGATCCTCACGATGCCGGTCTACGTATGGAGGCCATTGACCAGTTGTAATATGCACTGTTTCAGCACTTAACGTAAAACTATAAAATAAAGCAAAAATAATGTATTTCACTGACAACGCTCTGAAAACCGGGCTAAACAAAACTATAGCGCTTATTGTTGAATAAAACGAATCGACCAACAAAAGCGTCTATCCCATTGATCAAAATTAAAAGGCTAAGCTGTGGAGAGTTTTTTAGATATTTATGAACGAGCGTGCGCGCGAAAAGGTTCGAAGGACATACTGGAATCATTACTCAGTGAGCCAGTATCAAAAACGCAACTTGCCATGCTTCCCGATGATGTCTGGCTGGAAGAGTTTACTCGTAAAATATTTCAAAGTGGTTTTTATTGGTCAGTGATTAATGCCAAATGGCCAGGTTTTCGTGACGTGTTCTGGGATTTTTCTGTTGAGAAGTTACTTTATATGTCGCCTGAGATGTTTGAACAGCGCGCTCAGGACGAGCGTATTGTACGTAACTATAAAAAAGTACAAAGCATTGCCCATAACTGTCTGATGATCCATGAATTGGCACTAGAGCATGGCACTTTCAGTAAGCTTGTTGCCAATTGGCCGGAGGAAAACATTATTGAACTATGGCTGTTACTCAAAAAGCAAGGAAGTCGATTAGGGGGCAATACCGGCCCTTATGCGCTGAGAGCTGTCGGTAAAGATACGTTTATTCTGAGCCGGGATGTAGAAGCCTATCTACGCGCCCATGAGGTGATCTCAGGTGGTCTGCATAGTCAGAAATCACTGCGCTCTGCACAAGCCTTCTTCAATGAGTTACGTGGACAAAGTGGTTATTCATTGCAAAAATTAAGTCAGCTTGTCGCTTATAGTGTGGGTGACAACGTGCTAGGAGTAACATCATGAGCCAGTTTTTTACCCGCTACACCGAGTTGGGAGAGACTTATCTGGTCCCACAGCAGCCTTATCAGTTTGAGCAGGCTCAATTACTACTTACCAATCAGCCATTGTTAACTGAATTAGGCTTTGAGATCGATCAGCAAGCATTGCGTGACTACCTTGCAGGTGTATCTCAGGTCGAGCGCATTCAGCCAGTTGCAATGGCCTATTGCGGCCATCAGTTTGGTCATTTTAACCCGCAACTTGGTGATGGACGAGCACACTTAATTGCGTCAATCGCCGCAGCGGATGGTCTCAACTATGACATGCACCTTAAAGGCTCCGGCGCGACAGTTTTCTCGCGTGGGGGGGATGGCTTGTGTGCACTGGGCCCCGCTATTCGGGAGTACATTATGAGCCATGCAATGCAAGCATTGGGTGTACCAACGACTCACTGTCTGGCAGTCTTGTCCACTGGTCAACAGGTGATACGTCAGACGCCAGAGCCCGGCGCTGTTGTATGTCGCATTGCCCGAAGCCATATCCGGGTTGGCACCTTTCAGCTGATGGCAATGAATAAGGATGTTGCTGCGATGAGTAAGCTCGTCGAACTATGTATCCGTGAACACTATAGTGACATTACGTCCAGTGGTGAAGCGCGTATCTTTGATTTCTTCACGCAGGTATGTCAGCGCCAGTGTGCACTTATTTTAAAATGGATGCAGGTTGGTTTCATTCACGGGGTTATGAATACCGACAATACCCTGATAAATGGTGAGACGATTGACTATGGCCCCTGTGCGATGATGGAGTCTTTTTCATTCGATACGGTGTTTAGCTCTATTGATCGTCAAGGACGCTATGCCTTTGGTCAGCAACCGAACATTGCCAGCTGGAATTGTGGGCGTCTGGCGGAGTCTTTGATGGTGTTGATTGAGGATAAAGACGCAGCGCTGGAGCGCTTTTCAAGTATTCTAAGCCAGTTTGCTGAGAGCTTTAATGAGGGCTACCAAGTGATGTGGTCTAAAAAGCTTGGGATAGGCACCTGGGAGGAATCAGATCAGGCATTACTGAGTGAATTGTTATCGCTGATGCAGCAAAATAAACTGGATTACACCAACACGTTTGCTGCTCTGACAAACGCATTACACGCCAGTCCGCTAACAACCTATCCTTTACCGGAAGTGTTAGCTGACTGGGTGAGTAAGTGGCGAAAGCGGATTAGCGGACACAGTGGAGCTGAGGCACTGGCGCTGATGCAATCTGTAAATCCGGCTATTATTCCGCGTAATGATCTGGTGGAGCGATTTATTGCCCAGTTTAATGAAGGCACTCAGAGTGATGAGTTTACTGACTGGCTAACTGCGCTGAAGACTCCCTATACCTATCAAGCCTATCCTGTTCAATGGACGGCGACTATGGCACATGAACAAGCCTATCAGACGTTTTGTGGAACGTAAGCTATGAGTGAGCAGAGCAACCAGGCATTGACCTGGCAGGAAATCAAGCGACAGATCCTGACACATAAAACCCCCTTGATTTACGCACATCTGATTGCTTTTTGTGCCGCTCTGGTGAGCGTGCCTATTCCACTCATGATGCCTTTATTAGTGGATGAAGTGTTACTGGCACGCCCTGGTGCTGCAGTTGAGACCCTCAATCATATATTGCCTGCTCAGTGGCACGGCGCGACGGGTTATATTGTCTCTATCCTGATAGCGGTGGTGTGTATGCGCTTGGGGGCACTGGTGTTGGGTGTTGCGCAGTCACGTCAGTTCACAATCATAGGAAAGGACATTTCTTATCGGATCCGGGAAAGGCTGCTTGGCCATCTGGCAAAGGTGCAGCTCAAGGAATATGAAACTCAGGGCGCTGCGGCGATCAGTTCACGATGTATCACAGACATTGAGACGCTAGATGGCTTTATCAGCCAAACCTTGTCTCGTTTCTTGATAGGCATTTTGACTATAGTCGGGACGGCAGTGGTGCTGCTATGGATCGACTGGCTGTTGGGCTTGATCATTCTGACACTCAATCCTGCTGTGATTTATTTTTCCCGGCAATTCGGGAAGCGCGTTAAAGATTTGAAGAAGCGTCAGAATAATGCATTCGAGGCATTTCAGAGTGCACTAGTCGATACGTTAGATGCCATCGCGCAGCTCAAGGCAATGCGCCGCGAGCAAAGTTATTTCGATACGGTTGTGGGGGCAGCGAAATCGCTTCGTTACCACTCTGTACAGTCACAGTGGAAAACAGATGCAGTCAATCGTCTCAGCTTCACCGTTTTCTTGTTGGGATTTGAAGTTTTTCGTGCCATCGCTATGCTGATGGTGGTTTTCTCTGACTTAACAGTAGGTCAGATATTCGCGGTATTTGGCTACTTGTGGTTTATGATGGGACCAGTACAGGAGATCCTGAGTATTCAGTATGCTTATTATGGCGCGACCGCTGCGCTTCAGCGTCTGAATCAGGTGCTGGCATTCAGTACAGAGCCTCAACAGCCTGCGAACAGCGAGGTATTCAAACAACCGACGATCCGCATCGATTTTCGTCATGTTAGTTTTGCCTATCAAGATGGCTTGCCGGTACTCAATGATGTGTCTTTGAGCTTGCCCAGCGGTAAGAAAACAGCGTTAGTTGCGGTATCAGGCGGTGGTAAGTCGACCGTTGTGCAGTTGCTGCTTGGGTTATATCAGAAGCAGTCCGGTGATATTTTGATTAATGACGTGCCTGCCGAAGAGGTTGGTTTTCATGCCATTCGGGAGCACGTCGTGACTGTGCTTCAACAGCCCATTCTATTTAATGCCAGCATTCGGGAAAATCTGGCTATGGGTAAAGCCTGTGATGATGAGTTGTTATGGCATGCGTTAAAGGTGGCGGAACTGGCTGACACTGTCACTGACATGCCTCAACAGCTCGATACAGTAGTGGGTCGTAATGGGGTGAGACTGTCCGGCGGACAAAAGCAACGCCTGGCTATTGCCCGTATGGTTGCCGCGGATCCAAAAGTGGTTGTGCTGGATGAAGCCACGTCTGCGCTGGATGTGGAAACTGAGGCCAAAATACATCGTAATTTGAATACTTTCTTATCAGGCAGGACGACGCTCATCATTGCTCATCGACTGAGTGCAATTCGTCAGGCGGATCAAATATATGTACTGGATGATGGCGTTGTGAGCCAGGCTGGAGACCATCATAGCCTGGTTGCGGAGCAGGGGTTATATCGGGTGCTATTTGGTCATCAGAGCTGAATTTAAAATTAACAAAAAATTCCTATTTTGTGTTAAGTAAATATTAAGACATAATCTACTATTATTACTGCAAATATCAGATTGCATTATTATTTTAGAGAGGGAAGGATGATGAAACTACGAATGCTAAGCGTTGTTGTAACAGCTTTGATGGCAACCAGTGCGTATGCGGATGACCACCAAGAAGGCGTTTATTTGGGCGTCTTTGGTGACTACTATAAGGCTGATTGGGAAAACAGCCGGGATGCAGCTGGCGTCACCGTTGATGATTCAATGGGGTGGGGTGCCGAGCTGGGATATCGTTTTAGCAAATATTGGAGTGCTCGTCTTGAGTATGCTGACATGGACTTTGATTTGTCAGGATTACGCAGCGACTCTGTAGACGGTGATAGAATTGGCATTGATGGCCTTTACCACTTTAATGGTGGCCCTTTCTATGCACTATTTGGTCTGAAATCAATCGATGTGTTCGACAATAACACCTTTGCCAATGTAGGCGCGGGTTATCGTCATCATTTCAGCGACAACTTTGCTGCTAACTTTGAAACGGCTATTTATCAGGGGGTTGACCGGGGTTACACCGATGTAGGTGCAAAGCTTGGTATTAACTACTTCTTTGGCGGTGCGAGCAGCAGCAAACCTGTTGAACCTGCACCGGCGCCGCAACCTGAGCCAGTGGCCGTTGTTGCAGCGCCTGTCGATACGGACAAAGATGGCATTTATGACATGGATGATCAGTGTGCCAATACACCAATGAGTGATGCAGTGGATGCACAAGGGTGTACTCTGTACGAAGACAAAGAGGTGACTGTCAGCCTGTTGGTGCGTTTCCCGAACAATAACTCAAGCGTATCACAGCAGTATCTTAATGATATTCAAGCTGTTGTAAGCTTCCTGAATGAGCACCCTGAAACCACAGTGGTACTTGAAGGGCATACTTCTGCTGTGGGTAAAGCTGACTATAACAAATGGTTGTCTAAGAAACGTGCCGATGCTGTTGCAAAACAGCTTATCGAGAAAGGCATTGATGAAATGCGCATCACAACAGTGGGCTACGGTGAAGAACGTCTGAAAAATACCGATGATTCCGCGCAAGCGCACGCTGAAAACCGCCGTGTTGAAGCAAAAGTAAAATCTGTCGAGCGTGTTAAAGTAAAGCGCTAACCCCTGTTTATTCTACTCGGGCCCGGATGATCCGGGCCTTTTTGTCTCTTTTTCTTGCCTTAAGCCATTCATGTAAACGTTGTTTTTAACTCTTGGTATTCACATAGGTTATAGTCACTATAAGGCGGCAAAGTGGCCGTTTGATTTTCATCTATACTCTAAGACCTTATAATAAATCATCATATTTTACATATAAGCAATTTTTTTAGGGTTTTTAACCCTAAAAATTAATTACCTGTTCACGTCACCAAGAGGGCATAATTGTGCTTCAAGAATATCGTAACCATGTTGAGGAGCGCGCAGCGCAAGGGATTGTTCCCAAACCGCTGGATGCGCAACAAACCGCAGAACTGATCGAGTTATTGAAAACGCCACCAGCAGGTGAAGAAGAGTTCATCGTCGATCTGTTTATCAATCGTATACCACCCGGTGTGGATGATGCAGCCTACGTTAAAGCGGGCTTTTTAGCGGCAGTTACACAAGGCAAAGCAACCTCTCCCCTAATCTCTAAAGCTTATGCCGCAGAACTACTGGGCACTATGTTGGGTGGTTACAACATTGCACCTATGATTGAATTGCTGGATGACGCAACATTAGCGCCGATAGCGGTTAAAGGCTTATCACACACCTTGCTCATGTTTGATGCCTTCTATGATGTTGAGGAAAAAGCCAAAGCAGGTAATGCATTTGCTAAGCAGGTCATTGAATCCTGGGCAAACGCCGAGTGGTTCCTGGAAAAGCCAGCAGTCGCAGATAAAATCTCTGTGACGGTCTTTAAGGTGACGGGCGAAACCAATACGGATGACTTGTCTCCGGCACCGGATGCCTGGTCACGACCCGATATTCCGCTGCATGCGCTGGCTATGCTGAAAAATGAGCGGGATGGTGTTACGCCTGACAGAGCGGGCGAAATTGGTCCGGTTAGCCAATTAGAAGCGCTGAAGCAAAAAGGCTTGCCACTGGCCTATGTCGGTGATGTTGTAGGCACTGGTTCTTCACGTAAGTCAGCAACTAACTCTGTGCTATGGTTTATGGGTGACGATATTCCGTTTGTGCCAAATAAGCGCGTGGGTGGTGTGTGCCTCGGTGGCAAGATTGCACCTATTTTCTTCAATACCATGGAAGATTCGGGCGCTTTACCTATTGAGCTGCCGGTTGATGATCTCAACATGGGTGACCAGATTGATATCTACCCATACGAAGGAGTCGTTAAGCGCCATGGTAGCGATGAAGTGATCACCACATTTAGTTTGAAGTCAGACGTGATCCTGGATGAAGTACGTGCCGGTGGTCGTATTCCTTTGATCATTGGCCGTGGGCTGACTGACAAAGCTCGGCATGCGCTGGGATTGGACCAGGAAGATATCTTCTGTAAACCTAAATTGGTCGAGGACTCAGGTA
The DNA here is from genome assembly GCF_030125445.1 of Pseudoalteromonas ardens. Classification (NCBI taxonomy): domain Bacteria; kingdom Pseudomonadati; phylum Pseudomonadota; class Gammaproteobacteria; order Alteromonadales; family Pseudoalteromonadaceae; genus Pseudoalteromonas; species Pseudoalteromonas ardens. The sequence continues at coordinate 168,567 of NZ_JASJUV010000011.1, read as the reverse complement.
AAGGGTTCACATTGGCGCAGAAAATGGTTGGTCGAGCCTGTAATATGCCAGGGGTGCGTCCCGGTCAGTATTGTGAGCCAACAATGACCACTGTGGGCTCGCAGGATACCACAGGACCAATGACACGAGATGAATTGAAAGATCTGGCATGTCTGGGCTTTTCGGCGGATCTGACGATGCAGTCATTCTGTCACACCTCGGCTTATCCTAAGCCTATTGATGTGAATACCCATCATACTCTGCCGGATTTCATCATGAATCGCGGTGGCGTTTCACTGCGTCCTGGCGATGGCGTGATCCACTCATGGCTGAACCGCATGTTGCTGCCAGATACTGTGGGGACAGGTGGTGACTCCCATACCCGCTTCCCATTGGGAATCTCATTTCCGGCCGGATCGGGTGCCGTGGCATTCGCAGCAGCAACCGGTGTGATGCCACTGGATATGCCAGAATCCGTATTGGTGAGGTTTAAAGGTGAGATGCAACCCGGGATCACGTTGCGCGACCTGGTTCATGCGATCCCCTACTATGCGATTAAGCAAGGCTTACTCACGGTCGAAAAGAAAGGCAAGATCAACGAGTTCTCTGGCCGCATTCTTGAAATTGAAGGGGTTGAGCACCTGACCGTAGAGCAGGCATTTGAATTGTCCGATGCATCGGCTGAGCGCTCGGCTGCGGGTTGTACGGTTAAGTTATCCCAGGAGTCGATTGAAGAGTACCTGAATTCCAATATTGTCATGCTGAAGTGGATGATTTCAGAGGGTTATGGTGATGTCCGTACCATCGAGCGCCGTATCACCAAGATGGAAGCATGGTTGGCGGAACCTGAGCTGATGGTGGCAGATGCCGATGCAGAATATGCGCACACTATTGAGATTGATTTGGCTGAAATTAAAGAGCCTATTCTGTGTGCGCCAAACGATCCGGATGATGCGCGTCTGTTGTCCGAGGTAACCGGTGAAACAATTGATGAGGTGTTTATCGGATCCTGCATGACCAACATTGGTCACTTCAGGGCTGCAGGTAAACTGCTCGACAACTTTGGTGCACGGTTACCCACACAGCTTTGGGTTGCACCGCCGACTAAGATGGACAGAGATCAACTAACAGACGAAGGGTATTACGGTATTTACGGCCGTGTTGGTGCGCGTATTGAAACGCCGGGATGTTCTTTGTGTATGGGTAACCAGGCCCGGGTCGCGGATAAAGCAACCGTGGTTTCGACCTCTACACGTAATTTTCCTAACCGTTTAGGGACCGGTGCCAATGTTTACCTGGCTTCGGCAGAGCTTGCTGCGGTTGCAGCAATCTTGGGTAAGCTGCCAACCCCGGCGGAGTATCAACAATACGCAGAGCGGATCAACGCCACAGCTGCGGATACCTACCGTTATCTGAATTTCCACAAAATGCCTCAGTACACTAAAAAAGCGGATGATGTGATTATTCAGCAAGCGGTTTAAATAGCCTACCCTGCCACAGAGCCAGCTGAAGCTGGCTCTGGTTTAATCAATATGTTCATGACTGCCGTGTAAGTATCTATATATTATTAGTATTTAAATATTTATTGATGTCCATCTCAGGCAGCTCGAAGTCATATCTCGTCTCTTGACTATCTGATTTGTTGATTTATTATTGAACAATAATGTAAGAATCTGTAACCAGGGAGTGGTGCGTTGGTCCTTGGGTTACATTCCAGTCTACTCTGCGCAAGGTCTAACGTTATGAATAAATCGCTTATTATGGCGTGTTGTCTGGTTTCAGGCAGCGCTGTGGCAGCACCTAACCCTTCTTTTAGTGAAATTCGACTCGGTTTTGAATCCATTGAATACAGCGAAGCGCTCAATGATTTGAGCGGACTGGGTCGTCTGACTCAGGACGCAAAAGTGCGTAACCCCACAATCAGGCAATTGTCCTACTCTGGTATTAATGATGACTGGGGTGTCTATATCGGGACTGCTGCAACCATATATCCGGGTCTGGATACTGAAACCTGGTATGTCAATGATTTTCAGGATCCCAACGACAGCGCGGTGACACATCAGTTTGGCGCCGTGCAGCATAACGATTTCAAATTAAAGTCGAACGAGATAGCGATGAGTGCTGCCTATAACATGACACGCGCATTGCAAGTCACTATGGGCGGGCGGATATTCACTGCCAGTTTTACCCGTTCGGATTTTCGGTTCGCACAGCCAGGGGCAGGTCAGTTTGATCAGGTCTTACAGTCTGCCCCGCGTGGTGATGGCGACCCCGTCGCGCGTTTCAATTTGCCCGGCCAAAATAATACCGGCACAGGGGACCTGGAAGGCTTGCCAGGCAATTTGCAGCCCGCGGTTTCTACCACAGAAGATCAATTGAGCATTATTGCCGCGGCCGGGTTAAGGTATGATAGTAAATTACAGGAACCATCGAATAAGTTTAGCTGGTATGCAGACGCCGAAGTGACACTGCCTGTTTATACCCGAGTACAGAATACCCGCACTATTGAAAGAACACTCAGCGAAACTTTTAACGGCTGGGGTGTGCAGGGGCGTGCTGGCGTCCGTTACCAGGTTTTTGAGAGCATCGCTGTGATGGCGGGGCTGGATGTATCTTACAAAGAACGTGATGCAATCTCTGAGTCAGATGGCAGCCGTCGTACTGTCCCTGACATAGAGTATACCAATATATCCCTGTCAGCTGGGATCCAATGGAGTTATTAATGTACAAACAAAGCAGTATCGCCTTATTACTGGCAGTAACCTTATTAGGCGGGTGTAAAACGCTGGATTCAGTGAGCAATATTGTCAGCAGTGATAAGGCCACCCCGGAGCAGATCCAGGCGGCGTACAGTAAAGCTGAGGCCGCCTATCAGGAAGCGCAACAGGCAATGACCTTGTCTGCTGAAGAGGCGTTAGCAGACTATGATATCGAGCGCACAACTGATGCCAACAAGTTATGGCAGTCGCTGCAGGAGGATTTTGCGGAGTTACAGGCTAACCCCGCGGAGTCACTGGAAAGTGCTTCATTGTTCTCTTCTGATACGAAAGCGGACGAAGTGATGGAGGGCAGCCAGGAAATTATTGCGCTTATTACCGCGGCCCACAGCGCTAAGCGAGCCATCATCAGTGTACTTGAACCAGTTCGTTCTCACTTTGCAGTACTGGATAAGCTGGAGACGCAAACACATTTCGAAAGCCGTTATGAGCGACTGGATGACCAGCATGACAAACTTAAGCGCATGCTGGTGGAAGGCAAGCAGCCACAGGTGGAGGAGTACCTGCCGGAATTGCAATCACAGCTTCATACCCTGGAACAGGACGCCGCAGAGCACTATTTTTTGGGTCAAGTACTGGATAAAGTTCGTACACTGGCAAACTCAGAAAAAGCAGACAGGTTACCAAGGGTCTACCAGGACGTGAAAGTACTGACCGAGTCCACTCAGGGTTTTATTCGCCAAAACGTGCGTGCATATGACGACATCAAAGAGCAGGTCAAGCTGACTGAGTTACAGGTCCAAAGAATAGACCAATTATTTAATGAGTATCTGAGGAGAAAGGCCGCAGTGGATGACAAGCAAATTGAAGCGCCACTGTTAGAGCTGGAAAGCCAGTTATTCAACATGACGCAAAAAGCAGGATTAGGTGATCTACGCCATTTGAGCTTTAGTGAGCAATTGGAGGCAATTAATAGCAAGCTATAATAACCAGCCAAGCATGTGCTCCGGCAAGTGACTGCCGGAGCCTGTTCAACAAAGAAACTAAAAATTCTAAATGAGGGCATCGACCTCACTCGGGAAGACACAATAAACTCAATAGGGAATACAATGACATTACCAACTCAAGGGCGCTGCAACGCGCTTTCGCTAGTGATCGCGTTGTCAATGGCATTAGCTGGATGTGGCGGGGGGAGTGATACACCCGCCCCCGTTGCAGATAAAGCACCAGATCCAAAACCTTCAGATAAAGACAATCCGCTTCCAACAGTGAGCATTGCGGATGTTGAAGCTCAGCTTGAACAGAAGGCGTTCTCGCTGACTGCCAATGCCAGTGATGATGGCTCGATTGCGGGTTATGCCTGGACGCATAGCTCCTCTTTACAGCTAACCGCTGCAGATACAAACTCCGCCACTCCCACCTATACCGTGCCGGACATAACGCAAGATGTCACCATCACGTTTACTGTTACAGTAACCGATGATAAGGGGGCAACCAACAGTGCCACCCAAGACGTGCTGATAAAACGCAAAGTGAATTCAGTGACATTAAATGGCATCGTAACGGATCAGCCCATCAGCAATGCCAATGTGGTGGTCAGTGCGGGGAGTGCTCAGGCACAGGTAACGGCCTCAGGGGAAGGTCTTTACACTGCAACCCTGACTGTAGACGAAAGTGAAGTGAACAGCCTGGTACGTGTTTCTGCGACTGGAGTGGGTGCACAGGACGTGGTTGAGTTTGTCTCAGTATTGAACTCAGTCGCGACACTGACAGAACAGGCCGGTGAAGATGGTGTTCTCGACAAAGAAGAGAACTTTGGCGTTAATATTACCAATGTCACCACAGCCGAATATGCCCTGATGACACGCACCGGTGCACCGCTGACGACCGATGTCGAGTTGGAGCAGGCTTTGCTTAATGTGGATGCCGACGAGAAAATCACTTTGGCGTCTCTGATCAAGATTGTGGTTGATAACGACAACTACTCCTTGCCTGAAGGGGTAAGCTCGACCTTAGATCTGGTTGATGATGAGCAAACGGCCCAGGCGTACGAAGATGATGTGAATGCATCGGACCCTAACCTTATCGAAGACACCAAGAAAGAGATCAAAGGGGACGATGACCTGATTGACGACTCAGTTGCCTCACTCAATGGTGACTTCATTCTGCAGGCAGTGAAAAACTATGATGCACGGCCTTATCATGTCAGCCTGAATGAAGATGGTACGGGCTCTGTGTCGGCCATTAACACCGTCGACATTGAGAGCTGGAAGCAGGAAAACAGCACGGTCTCGATCACGCTGAAACAACCGCTGCACATTTCCACCTCGGAAAACAATCATGACGTCTCTGTGTTCATCAACTCACTCGAGATGACTATATTGGCAGAAAATGACGTATTCAGAACGGTCGATATCGTAGAGCTGGGGTCAACAATTACGGTCGGAGATATGCCAAGTACGGAATCATACGAGCGGAAGTACACCAGTAACCTGCTGAGTAAATTGAAAACGGCGCAGCTCACCACGGAGGAGTTGGTGGGTGTATGGTACATGGATATCACCGACGCCGATGGCAATACAGAAAAGGATCCCCCACAGCACTTTGAATTTAAAGCGGATGGCCAAATCGTTGCGCTGGACGACCTGGATGTTGATGAGGAGATAAACTGGCGTCTGGACGGCAATACCCTGGTGATTGATTATCAGGACCCGGAAGAGTCGGGCACAATCACATTCTGGTTTACCAAAAAACTGGGGGCGGGCTATCAGGTGGTGACTCTGGATACCAGTGACGTTGAGTGGCCGGATACTGAATTTGGATTATTTGTTAAGGCACAGCCTGACGCACGTTGGACTGAAGAAACTGTGGCAGGGCGCTGGCACGGCTTTATCGGTAGACAGCAAGAACGCTTCTATATCGATCAGTTCAGCACCGGGGAACTGTACATTAATACATTTGATTATGCGTACACATGGAGCCTGGGTGAAGAAGGGAAAGTGTTTTATCGTAACCGCTACTGGCAAGGCGACCAGTGGGTCGGTCATTGTGATGTGACCGCAAGTAACTGCTCTGTTGAAGCGCGTGTTGCGCACCGTCTCATTGCCGTTGCGGATGACCACTACTATGTCACACGTACCTTTGAACGCTTTGACCGCGAGGGAAATCCAACGTACTTTGATTCAAGCTTGTTTATTTACCAGTACAATCCAACCATCTCACAGACAGAGTTTTTACCCCGAAACCTGGAGCACAGTCGCACAATGTGGGCACGGGATGAGGAAGCCAAATCTTGGGTGTCTGTCGATTTCGGCAGAGTAGAAAAGCCGACAGAGCCTGGAGAGTGGCATAACCAATTGGTCATCGGTTATGAAAGTTATACCTACACTCTGAGCGATGGCAAGTTGGCCTTTACCCGAGACGAACAACCTCATTATGTTGAGTTACTGGATTACAATGCCGAAAGAATGCAGGTGTGTGTCTATGAGGCAAGCAAAGGCTGTCAGGAAGCCAGCAAACAAGACTGGTACTATCACCCTACTGTATTTGAAGTACGCACTGAAACAGACGGCAACGGGTATCTGTCACCGGACTGGCAGGAAGTGGTAGAAGGACATAGCGCCATATTAAACGTAGAACCTAACTCGGGTTATAGACTGGATACTATTGAAGGTTGTAACGGTGAGCTTGCGGGGTATGACTACATGATCCCTGCGGTGACTGAGTCATGTCAGGTATCCGCGACGTTTAAAATACGGGAAAGCTTAGCAGCTGAAGCCGGGATCACCGATCCCGTATTAGCTAAATGTGTTGACGATAGTGATGCACCTGATCTGAACTCGGTGCGCCGATTATTCTGTGGTTATCAGAATGTTGTTATGTCAACGACAGGACTCGATAAACTGACAAATTTGCATTCACTCTCCCTAACTCTGGATCTGGACGGTACACTTGATCTGTCTGCACTGACACAGCTTAATTACCTGGAGTTATTTAATATTGAGTCCGTTGAGTCCATCGTTGGGATAGATCAACTCACTAACTTGCGGACTGTACGATTAACGATGAACTCGCCCGGTGAGCTGAACTTGTCTTTGCTGGCGCAGCTGCCCCTGCTCACTGAGCTGACCGTACGTAACAGTGATATGATCAGCTCAATTGCTGGATTAGATCAGCTTACCAATGTGCAGTCATTGTCCTTAAGCGTGAAGATGGACGGTGAGTTGGACTTATCTGTCCTGACGCAACTCACGCGTTTAAGCATCGAATATAGTCAATATCAGTCACTGGTTCTGCCTGAAGCCGAGCAGCTCTACGCCCTGGCGCTTATCCAGGTTCAGCTGAGTGATACTGAACTTGCCGGGCTCAATTTGCCTCGCTATGCAAATTTAAGCGAGCTGGACTTGTCGGAAAATTTACTAACGGGTTTTATTGGGGATGAATACCCAGGGCTGACCAGTCTGACAATTCAAAACGGGTATGATTTTGGACAGCTGACGACACTAAAATTGGATCTCAATACACAGCTGCAGTATCTGGATGTCAGTGAAAACCAGTTAACGGAACTGGATATTTCAGGTAACCCGCTTTTGGAAAGTGTGCACATCGAGAACAACCAATTAACCCAGCTGGTGATCGGGTCCCATCCGAATTTAGTCAGATTGGGAGCCTGGAATAATCAACTGACAGCGTTGACGCTGGCCAATATGCCGCAGCTTGTTGACCTGGATATAGAGCAGAATCAACTTGCACAGCTTGATGTGACGAATAACCTGAATCTTGAAACCTTATGGATAAATCACAATAAATTGACTTCACTGAATTTATCTAAAAACACACAGCTTAAGTATTTATTCGCGCAAAGGCTTGAGCTGCTCAGTCAGTTGGATCTGAGCCAGAACAGTCAGCTTGAATCACTTGACCTCTCATATAACGGGCACTGGGAGCGTGTTGTTGTGCCTGACTTATCTCAGCTTGAGTACCTGCGGGTAAACGAAAGCCCGCAATTATATACTGACATTGCTAAGCAACCCTTACCTGCTTTAAGTGAGTTGCAGATTGGAGGGATATCCAGTGCATTGGTCAACCTGGCGTATTTCCCTGCGCTGAAAACACTTAGCTGGCGTTCAGCCGGGTTAACAACTTTAGATGTGGCTCAGCTCCCGGAATTAGTCTCCCTGGACTTATCGGATAACCCGTTGGAATCACTCGATGTCAATCAGGGTATGCATCTGGAATGGCTGACCCTGGAAAATACAGCACTAACCAGCCTGGATACCAGCAATCTGAGCAAACTTGAGTCGCTGGCAATCAGCCACTCACAAATAACAGCACTGGATCTGCAGCAAAATCACCAGTTAAACTATGTGAATGCTGATAATGGGGCTCTAGAATCTGTGACGGGTCTGGAAATGCTGGAGAATCCTGCGGCATATCTGTACTTCTATAATAACCCGCTGAACATGGAGACAGTTACTTACTTTACTCAGCTCCGGGAGCAGGGATATAGCAATCTGTATTTTAATCAGCGATATACTGCCAGAATGGAGTCATTAGGTAACGGCGGTTTTAGCCAGTCTGAAGTGATGCTGCTATTCGGAGAGATGACTAATGTTGAGCTGTATCCGGATACAGGCTTTCAGGTTGGCGATGCGACCGGTTGCCCCGGAGAATTGTCAGGAACCAGCTTCTTGCTGGGGCCATTAGTAGCCAATTGCACGCTTCAGGTTGAGTTTGTGCCTGTGCAGTAAAGTACCAGCCTTTTCAGGCGAATTTAAGTGCCTTTGATGGCACACGTGTTTAAAAGCAGAGCTTTGTTTTCAAAGCTCTGCTTTTTCTTATTAAACAGAAAGATAACCCGTTAGGCAGGTTCTTTGAGGGGGCTGTTTTCTCGTCTTTTCAATTTTTGGAACAACTGATAAGCTGTATTCATAAAGGGTAATTTCGGCCAGGTTATACTGAATGGTGGTCACCAGTGCCCATTGCCGAAAACACTGACAAAGCGTGAAAGTGCAGTTCAGCACCGCATGTCATTCTCAGGATTAAATAAATTTTACAGCAGGGATAAAAATGAGAGAGTTTATGAGTCTCAGGCTATACAGTCTGACCTTTGTCACGGCGTTGGCCCTGACCTTAAGCGGCTGCGGCGGTGGCGGCGATAGCGGTGGGGCCGGGTCAGCCAAGCAGACAGGTACATCAGGCAATCCTCAACCTAAGTCGGAAAACCCTAAACCCACGCCGGATAATCAGCTCCCTCAAGTCAGTATTGGGGAGGTGGCAGAGCAGCTGGAGCAGAATGCGTTTTCGCTGACAGCGAATGCCAGTGATGACGGCGAGATTGCGAGCTACGCGTGGTCTCATAATTCCTCACTTCAGCTCTCGGAAGCAGATATAAATACAGCGTCACCGACTTATATCATCCCGGATATTAAGCAAGATGTCACTATCACGTTTACTGTTACCGTGACCGATGATAAGGGCGCGACTAACAGTACCAGCAAAGAAGTGCTGGTGAAGCGAAAAGTACACTCAGTAACACTAAACGGCTTGGTGACCGACGAACCTATTGCCAACGCAAATGTAACAATCAGCACTGGCAGCGTCGAGGCGCGGGTGACGGCTTCCGGAGAAGGCCGTTACACCGCAACTCTGATAGTTGACGAAAGCGAAGCGAACAACCCGGTGCACATATTGGCTACGGGTGTCGGTGCACAACAGAGCGTTGAATTTGTTTCGGTGTTAAATTCAGTGGCCATACTGACTGAGCAGGCTGGTGAAGATGGCATACTGGACAAAGAAGAAAACTTTGCTGTGAATATCACCAATGTGACCACTGCCGAATATGCCCTGATGACACGCACAGGTGCACCGTTGACAACGGATGCAGAATTGGACCAAGCGTTACTAAATGTAGATGCTGACGAGAAGATCACCCTCGCATCTCTGATTAAGATTGTGGTTGATAACGACGGTTACGCTTTGCCTGAGGGGGTCAATTCAACGTTAGATCTGGTTGCTGATGAACAAACGGCTCTGGTGTTTGAAGATGAAGTCAATGCGTCCGATCCGAACCTTATTGAAAACACTAAGAAAGACATCAAAGAAGACGCTGATCTGATTGACGACTCTGTAACGTTGCTCAATGGTGACTTTATCCTGCAAGCTGTGAAACACTATGATGCGCGCCCTTACCATATCAGCCTGAATGGATCTGGTTTAGGGTCCGTGTCTGCTATCAACACGGTCGAAATTGAAGGCTGGGCACAGGAAAACAGCACAGTGTCGATCACACTGAAAGAGCCCCTGCACATATCTTTGAAGGAAAATCATTCCGATCGCTCTGTATTCATCAGCTCGCTTGAACTGACCATATTGGCAGAGAATGACGTGTTCAGAACGGTAGATGTTCAGGAACAAGGCTGGACCACGACCACTGAAAACCCTGCGACGTTGGTAGAATATAGCAGAGCATTTACCAGTAACCTGTTAAGTAAATCGAAAACGGCGCAGCCCAGTGCAGAGGAGCTGGTGGGTGTGTGGTATATGGACATCACAGACGCCGATGGCACGACAGAAAAAGATCCCCCACAGCATTTTGAGTTTAAAGCAGATGGCAAGGTCATCGCACTGGACGACCCGGATGTTGACGAAGAGATTAGTTGGCGACTGGACGGCAACGCGTTGGTGATAGATTATCAGGATCCGCAAAAGTCAGGCGCTATCACTGTCTGGTTTACCAAAAAACTGGGAGCCGGTTATCAGATAGTTACACTGAATACCAGCACAGCGCAATGGCCGGACACTGAGTTTGGTTTGCTGATAGCTGCACAACAAGATTTGGCTCTGAGCAAAGACACCGCAGCAGGTCGCTGGCATGGCCTTATTGGGCGCACGTCGCGTTACGATATGGACTTGTTTGATTCCGGGAAAACGGTTTTTAACATGTCTTCTGATGAGTCAATCTGGTACGTCAAAGGGGGCGAACTATATCGAGACTATTTCCGGTCAAGCACCTGGCCGGGCCCCGAAGACTGCAATATGAGCTCCCCGCAATGTACGCTTACTGCACGAATCAAGTATCAACTGGTCGCGGTGTCAGGAGATTATCGTTATGTGGTACAGACTTTTGATAATTATAACAGGGCCGGTGAACCTATTTATTCAGGATCGAATCTCTTCATTTACCAGTACAGTGAAACCATTGAGCAGCAAGAATTTTTCCCCAGAAATATGGCGAGGAGACAGCAGTTTTGGGAGCACAATGATGAAGGACGCTGGCTGGAGGTGACGTTTGGCACCGATTATGCCTCTGACGCTGAAAATCAGCTCATCATAGACGGGTTGGCGTATCCCACCGTTTTAAGCGCTGGTAAGTTGTCATTCACTATGGGTGACGAAGAATACCTGGTCGAGCTGCTGGCTTATGATGCACAAAAAATACAGGTGTGTGTGTACCTAGCGACAAACGGGTGCCGGGCAGCAGATCAACGAGACTGGTTCTATGAGCCAACCCGGTTTGTCGTGACCGCCAGTTCAGGAGAACACGGTGAGGTGCACCCGGAATACCAGGAGATCATAGAGGGCCAGCAGGCAGAGTTATTTGTTTGGCCGGACATGGATTATGTGCTCGATACCATTGAGGGCTGTGATGGTGAGTGGACTGAGGGCCGCTATGTGATCCCTGCAGTAACACAATCTTGTGAGATCTCGGTGACTTTTATGCCTCCGCCAGCTCTGGCTGCCATGGCCGGTGTGACCGATCCCGTGCTTGCCCGGTGTCTGAATCGGATATCCGCGCGCTCACATGAAGAGGTCACTGAGTTGTGGTGTTTTGAAGGCGAGCAAATTGAATCACTTGCTGGGCTGAATAATCTGACTGCGTTGCAGACTCTGTACCTGGACTCGGTAGCGGAAGCTGAGCTGGACTTGTCCGGGTTGACTGAGCTCACTGCATTAGAAATTTCGAACAGTCGCAATGGACTCACCGGGCTGACCGTCGCTCATCCAGAGCAGCTGGTTGAGCTGAACTTAAGCTATAATGAGTTAAACGATGCACAGCTGGCTGACTTGGATTTAGCTCGTTTTACAGGACTAAAGTGGCTCACCTTGTCGGGCAATCAGCTGACGGCGTTGGACGCAGCTTCCTGGCCCCAGTTAATCGATCTGAATGTGAATAGTAACGTGCTGTCCATACTGAAAGTCAGTGAAAATACGCATTTGCAGAGACTTTATGCTGCTTCGAATACACTCTTTCAACTCGATATTTCAACCAATATAGTCCTTGAGGATGTAGATGTTGATTATAATGAACTGACCCAGCTGATCCTGGGGGAGCACCCGATGCTGACGTCGTTCACTGCCAACGGAAACCACTTAAATGGACTGTCATTGGCTAACATGACGGCACTGCAATCTCTGCATGTCAGTGAGAACCCCCTTGTTAGCCTTGATACTTCTCAAAACCCTGAGTTGACCTTGCTTGCGGTCAGCGACACGGACTTGGCCAGCTTAGATTTGTCGCATAACAGCAACTTGTTAACACTGAAAGCGGAGAGCTTAGACCTGCTGAGCGAACTGGACCTGAAAGAAAACAGCCGTCTGACAGAGCTATTTGTAAGTTACAACGATCACTGGCAAAGCCTGGCTCTCCCTGAGGAGCCGGTGCTGGAGTTGTTAGATATTCTGGATGCCCCCGGTTTGTTCAACAGGCTGGATAAAGCAGCGTTAGTCCAGCTAAAAACGCTTAGTATGCGCGGCGAAAGTGCCGATAAGATTGATTTCACTCAGTATGCGCATCTGAACTCTTTAACATGGATTGAGGGGGGACTAACACAAATAGACTTGTCCGAAATATCGCCACTGTCTTCGCTGAATTTGAGTGGTAACCCACTCACAGAGATCGACCTGAGTGCGCAACCCAAATTAGAGCAGCTGATGCTTACCGGGACGGATTTAACCAGCCTGGACACCAGCACACTATCTGAGCTAAGAGGGCTTGACGTCGATTCAACACCACTCGTTAATTTGGAGCTTGGAAACAACCCTGCATTAAACTACGTATCCGCGAGTGATACAAACATAAGCACGGTGTCAGGTATCGAAATGCTGGTTAATAAATGGGTGAACATCAACCTGTGGAACGCCCCATTGACTGAAGACACCCGGCACTATCTGGAAAACTTAGAAGATGAACAAGGGTATACCGGGCTAAACTTCTTCAGGGGCAATACTGTTGCACTAGATGTGACTGGCCCAGGTGACGTTGTTCTAGAGCGGGATCCGGTTGACATTGGGCTTGGTTATGCCGCTTACTTTAGCGCACAAGAGGGCTATATGCTGGGTAACGTCAGCGGGTGTCCCGGGCGGTGGGAGTCGGGAAACTTTATTATGGATTCCCTGACTCAAAGCTGCACCTTGCAGGTAACATTCATCGAATTCGTGCCGCTCTCTGAATTAGCCGGGATTGAGGATCCTGGGTTGAGTACCTGCGTCGATAACTCGGGATATCAGTTACCGGAACAGGTTACTAATCTCAACTGTTATGGCGATGCGACGATTAGTCCTTTTTCAGAGTTGGCAGTGTTTCCAAATTTAACGGCAATTAAGTTAAGTTATGACGCGCTGACAGCATTTGATCTCAGTGCTATCCCGGCTTTAACCGCTCTCTATGTGAATAGTAAGATAACAGCATTGTCGCTGCATCCGGATGCTCAGCTGAAGGAGCTGGGCCTGTCATACCTTGGGTTGACGGACGATGAACTGGCAGCACTTGACCTGTCTCGATTTACTGCTCTGGAAATGCTCCATATATCGGGCAATCAGCTCACACACTTTGATGGTGCAGCTTTTCCCAACCTAAAAAACCTGAATGTGAACGATAACCATTTAACGCGGTTAAATGTACGAGGTAATGCGTTGTTATCAGAGCTGCGCTTGGACAATAATCCACTAACGTCTCTGGACCTTTCGGCAAATACACAGCTCAACGCACTGTTTGTGCGAAACTTACCTCAATTGGCTACCTTGGATCTCAGCCATAATCAGCAGCTACAGGTACTGAATGTTGCAGATAACCCAGCATGGGAAAGCGTATCGCTAACTGCTTTACCTCAGTTATATTTTTTGAATGCGTCAGGAAGTACTGAGGTTTTTAGTGAGATTGCTCAGACCCCTTTGCCCGCAATTCAGAAATTATACCTGGATGGGGTTGATCCGATGCAGATAACACTGACAGGCTTTCCCGAACTGACATACCTTTCATGGCGCAATGCTGGCCTGACAGAGCTGGATTTATCTGTTAATGAGCATTTAACGGGGCTAGACCTGTCGGGTAATCCGCTTCAGGAGATAGATCTGAGCGAAAATGCGCAGTTGGAACGGCTTGAGCTCAAAGAGACCGCCTTAACCAGTCTGGACATCAGTGCACTTTCCACGTTGTTTGAGTTAAACATAGAAAAGAGTCAGATAACGTCTCTGGTGTTTGGTACCCTCCCTGAGTTGTATTGGGTAGAGGCTGCAAATGGCGCGCTGGAAAACGTATCCGGAATCGAACATTTGGATAATGGGGTGCACATTGACTTACGTGGCAACCCGCTGGATGATGCGCTCTGGCCGTATCTGGAGGCGCTGAAACACCAGCAGGGCTATACCCAGTTACAGTTTGATTCTGAGTACCTGGTTACAGTAGAGTTATCAGGTCCTGGTCAGGCTTATATTTATACTTACACAGATGAAGACGCACCATATAAAGTGATTGAATTTTTACCTGATGCCGGCCATATGCTTGGCGAGGTGAGCGGTTGCCCGGGTCGTTGGCTGGGGGAAGCCTATCGGCTGGAACCGCTGACGGAGCATTGCACCCTAACAGTCACATTTGTCGAGTTTGTCCCGCTTTCTGAGCAAGCCAATATCAGTGATCCCGGCTTAAGCGCCTGCGTAGATAAAGCCAACTATAACAGTCTTGGAGCAGTTACTGGATTAAGTTGTTATGAAGAAGTCGATCCCAGCAAGCTTTCAGAATTAGCTGCGTTTACAAACCTGACAGCACTGTATTTAGAGAAGCTGACTGCTTCTGAACTGGACGTAAGTGCGCTCCCCGGGCTGACGGACCTGGCAGTTGATTGGGTTAAACTCAGTACGCTGACTGTGCACCCGGATACGCAGTTAAAGTCACTGCAATTAACCAATCAGGAATTGACTGACAGTGAGTTGAGCAGGCTCGATTTAGCGCGTTTCGTACACCTGGAACGACTTGAACTGTTTGGCAATCGCTTCACTGAGTTTAACGGAGATGCCTTTCCCGATTTGGTGGTACTAAAGTTAGGGTGGGGTGAGCTCGAAACACTGAAAATTGATCAGAATACAGCATTGCAGGCTCTGTACGTTAGCTCGAACCAGCTAACTCACCTGGATATTTCGGCAAATACCCAACTAGTCAGAGTTTATGTGGATAGCAATCAACTGACTGAGATGGTGACTGGCACACATCCACACTTAACCGATCTGGATGTAAGATATAATGAACTCGGCGGGTTATCCCTGGGTAATATGCCACAGCTCAATAAGCTGTATGTGAGCAACAACCCGCTTGTTGAGTTAAACGTATTGGCTAACCCAGAGTTGCAGGAGTTGTTCCTTGACAATGTACACCTGACAAAGCTGGATCTGTCTGCAAACACTGAGTTAAGAGAACTACATGCTGTAAATTTAAGCCAACTCAGTAGCCTGGACTTGAGCCACAATACAAAGCTTGAAGTGCTTGATGTTGCGTCCAATCCTGGCTGGGAACAGATCTCCGTACAGGCTTTGCCGGGTTTACGTTACTTAGGCGTTTCAGAGAACCCAGTGCTTCTGGAGCAGGTAACCGCTCTGCCTTTACCCTCATTGCGTGAATTACATATTAGTCAGATTGGCCAGCAGCATGTTAACTTGTCAAATTTCCCTGAATTGCAAAACCTGACATGGCGTGATGCGGATCTGACTGATGTAGATCTATCGGCATTGACACAGTTACGTTATTTGATTCTGTCTAATAACCCGTTATTGGCGCTTGATGTCAGCCAGAACCCAGAACTGGCGACGCTTGTTCTGTACAGCACCGCATTGACTGAAATCGACGTCTCCGCGTTGCAGAAACTACAGCACTTAGAGATTACTAACAGTCCATTACAGACCATCGATCTTAACCAGAATATGCGACTGAGTTCGCTTAATCTGTATCGTACATTAGTCACAGAGCTTGATATCAGTCAGCTTAGTCGCCTTCAGAGCCTATCCATCAGTAACACGAAGATCACTGAACTAAACCTGCAAAATAATCCGCTAATTTGGCATGTGAATGCTATTGGCGGCTCGCTAGTCTCAGTATCAGGTATTGAAGCGGTTACAAATAAAGGCGCCTATCTAAACCTTACCAGTAACCCGTTGAATGAAGAGACGGTCACTTATCTGACAAACACACAGGCACTGGGTTACGAAAACCTGGCGTTTAGTATTGGATCTCTGGCCTCTATTCAATTGACGGGCGAAGGTGGTGTCAGTACCTCTTGGGTAGAGTTGAGTGTGGGGGAAACTTATCCTATCCAACTGTATCCTGACTTTGGATATCAGGTTGGCAGTGTAAGCGGCTGCCCGGGAGAGCTGGGTTGGAACATCTATTTACTGGGACCACTTGAGGGATACTGCGCGTTACAGGTTGAGTTCATCCCGTTACCGTGAGCGAATAAGCGCAATCGTGATGGTATTTGCCCCGAAAAGGGCAGCATTGACAGGGCCTGGTTTCCAGACCCTGTTTTTTATCTTACCTGTTTGGGGCGCCGTTATCATTGTGATTGGGCTTGCTATGTACTGAATTTGTATTTTTTAGAAGTATTATTTCCATTTTGTGGGTGAAGTAAGAAATTAAAAGTCAAAACTTCCCATTGAATAGACCAAGACCTCCGTTAAATCGTCATCCTTAGACGAGAGCAAAGTGACCGCAGTAAAGAAGAGATAGATCTACGTTGCTTCCATTATGGTGATATTGGCTCGGTTACTGAGTTAGTTAACCTTACCCGTTTGGAGACGCTGGGGCCTGTCTGTCACTGAGTTAGATCTGACGGCATACCGGCTCGGTTCACTGCAAGGCGACTGTGTGTTGCAGGTGGAATTTGTGCCCTTGTTATAATCGTCCGGTATTGCGGTTCTTTGAAATGTAAACGACATTGTCACAGAACTGAAGCCAAACCAGGCCTTGCTCACAAAGTCCAGTTTTTTGCACCAGCCCCTTTCCATCATCATAGTATTATCAATAGGTTACATTGTTAATCACCCGCAATAAAAATAATTGCCTTTTATGCATCTGTTGAAAAAATAGAAACGATGTTAATATGGATGTTGAAAATGCGCTACAACAGCGATTAGACACAACATAATACTACGAGGATGGATAGCCTCGATGCAGGAAGTATAATAATGATTAGAATTAAGGGGTTAATGGCTACAGGCCAAAGTGGGTGGCCACTTACTGTGGCTTTAGCGTTCGCACTGAGCGGGTGTGGAGGGGGCAGTGACAACACGGGATCAGACTCAGGTTCTGACTCTGACTCAGGTCAAGGCACTGTCATACCTAAACAGAATCAGGCGCCGGTGGTGAGCATCGCAGCTTTGTCTGAACAAAAAGAGCGCCTCGCATTTTCACTAACAGCCAGTGCAAGCGACTCTGATGGTAAAGTGGCCAGTTACGCGTGGTCTCACAGTTCATCGCTTTCTTTGACAGAAGTAGGCACGGACACGGCCACGCCGACTTACACGGTACCAGATATCCACGAAGATACGACTATTACCTTTACGGTGATGGTGACTGACGATCAGGGGGCGACTCAGCAATCTAGTCAAAGTGTGCTGATCAAGCGTAATACAGCGTCAGTTACCCTGAATGGACGCGTGACGGATGAGCCGATTGCTCATGCTGATGTGGTTGTGTCTGCGGGCGGTGCTGAGGTACAGGTCAAGGCAAACGGAGAAGGCCTGTATTCTGCAACATTGGTTGTCGATGAGAGTGAGGCAAACTACCCGGTCATGATTTCAGCAACCGGTGTGGATGCACAGAGCCAGGTGGAGTTTGTTTCTGTGCTGAATTCCATGGCACAGTTGGTGCAACAAGCGGGTGAAGATGGTCAGCTTGATAAGACAGAGAACTTTGGCGTTAATGTCACGAACGTTTCGACTGCGGAATATGCGTTAATGGCGCGCGCAGGTGCTGCGCCGACCAGTGATGCCGAATTAAACCAGGCGTTATTAAATGTCGATGCCGACGAAAAAATGTCGCTGGCTTCGTTGATTAAGATTGTTGTTGATAATAGTGATTATAGCCTCCCTGAAGGCGTGAAGACGACATTGGATTTGGTCGATGACGAGCACACCGCTCAACAATTTGAGAATGACGTCAATGCTGCAGATCCTGCGCTGATTGAGTCGACGAAGGCTGCAATAAAGCAAGATGTTGACCTGATTGACGACACGACTACCCCTGTTGGGGGCGAGTTTATTCTGCAAGCCGTGAAACACTTCAATGCTGCTGCATATCATGTTAGCTTGAGCGATTCTGGAAAAGGTACGCTGTCCGCAATCAATACCGTGGAGGTCAAAAGCTGGAAACAAGATAACAACACAGTCCAGATCACCCTGGCGGAGCCGCTACACATCTCAACCCGGGTGAGTGATCCAGCACACTCTGTCTACATTGATTCACTGGAAATGACGATTCTGGCGGAAAATGCCGTGTTCAGAACGGTCGACATTGTTGAACAGGGCATCGCTGTTTTCGGCGGGAATGACCCATATACAGAACCATATGAAAAAGCCTATACCAGTAATTTGCTGGATAAAGGGATGACCCTGGCCCTGCCGGGTGACGAAGAGATGCAGGGTTTGTGGCATATTGAGGTGCGCGAAAGCGATGGTCAAACTGGTCGTGGTTTCCCGGATCAGTATCAGCTGGAGCAGAATGGAGAAATCTCTACCCCCATTGTGGATCCCAAGAGAGAGGTACTGGCCTGGCGGGTAAATGGCAATACGCTTGAGGTTGACTATCGAGCGGGCGAGCACACTGTGACAGAGGTGTTCTGGATAACCAAAAAGCTCGGAGCGGCTTATCAATATGTCAGCCTGGCCAAGGGGGAGGCTGGCATGGCAGATACGCGCTATGGGATCCTGGTCAAACAGCAGCCGGAGGCGGTATTCACCGACAACAACGTGGTTGGTCGTTGGCAGGGGTTCATTGGCATGAACCAGGCCGCTTTCGATATGGATCTATTTAGCAGTGGTGAGCTGTATATTGATACTTTTGACTGGCAATATGCCTGGCGTGTCGACAAGGGTGAGTTAATACGAGAACGCTACAGATATGACGAAAATTACGGCATAAGCACCTCAGAGTGTAAGCCAAATATGCCAGACTGCACTTTGCAGGCTAAAGTTACACACCAGTTAGTAGCACAATCTGATGATTACTATTATGTAAGTCGTCAGTTTGAACGGTTTGATAGTGAGGGTAACACAACCTCTTTGTACCACAGTTTGCTGGTCTATCACTACACCCCCGAAATAACGCAAACCGAGTTCTTGCCAAGCAATCTGGATGAGGCTCACTATATGTGGGCACAAAATGAGACTTCGGGTTGGTACGAGGTGATTTTTGGACCTATTTATTGGGATTCTGATAGTCGCAAAGATCAGTTGGTTATCGATGGTGTTGTGTATCAGTACGCATTAGAAGATGGTAAGTTAGCCATCATGCTCGACGAGCAACTGCATTATGTGGAGCTCCTGAATTATGACGTTAGGGGTATGCAGATCTGTCTATATGCTGCCAGCCAGGGGTGTCAGGAGTCTGATAAGCAACAGTGGTATTACGACTTTGATGGTTACGCGATCACGACTCAGACGATAGGTCAGGGCAATTTTTATCCCGCCTATCAGGAAATCCCTGAAGGACACTCTGCGCATGTCTATGTTGAGCCCGAGGCAGGTTATATGCTGCAGAGCATCACTGGCTGTGATGGTGAACTATCCGAGCCGAGTTATCACATTCCAGTACGTGATACGGATTGTGAAATTACCGCCACTTTTGTTGAAAAGCCCAATCTGGCAGAGCTGGCCGGTATCACGGATCTCCGCCTCGCAGAGTGCGTAAACAAGATGTCAGTGCAGTCTCTTCAGGAAATTACCTCACTATCTTGTGTACCGGATGACGCTATCCAGTCACTGAACGGGTTGAATAATTTGACTGGGTTACAAGAGCTGACACTTGGCTTTGTGGCTGTCACCGAGCTCGACCTGTCTGGTTTGAGCCAACTGACATCTCTCAGCATTGAGGGGAGCGTACATGGTATTTCTGCCTTGACTGTGTCTCACCCAGAGCAGCTACTGGAGCTGAAATTGCAAAGTGCTGGGTTGAATGATGAGACGCTGGCATCGCTAGGTTTGGCACGTTTCACAGCACTGCATCGACTGGATTTATCCGGCAATGCGCTAAGCACGTTCGACGCACAAAGCTGGCCCGATTTGACAACCCTGATATTGTCAGACAACCGACTCGAAGGACTTAACCTTGAGCACAATCTTCAGTTACATGACCTGAATGTCAGCATGAATTCGCTGAGTGCGCTGAGTATTGAAAACAATGTGCAGCTGCGTTATTTGGACGCCAGTTGGAACGCATTAGCGCAGTTGGACATGACTGAGAATACCGCACTGTACGGTGTGGAGCTTTCTGGAAATCACTTAACACAAGTATTGGCCGGTGAACATCCTATGCTGAGCAGGTTCATTGCTGGACAGAATAGACTCACAGCAGTGCAGCTGGAAGGAATGCCAGGGTTAAATGAGCTAGAGCTACATTATAATAATCTGACACAGCTGGATGTTGCTCATAATCCTAACTTGGAGATGCTCTATATTAGCGCTACACAACTCGACCAGTTGGACCTGTCCGCTAATCGTAAGTTGCTATTGCTTTACGTTGACAGCATGCCGTTTCTGGCCGAGTTAGATCTGAGTCAGAACTCGCAGCTGACAAACCTGGACATTAGCAACAATGGTCGCTTACAGTCTCTCACACTGGCTGATGGATTGCAGCTTGAATATCTGAATGTGGGTTATAGCCCTCTGTTGGTGAGTCAGTTGGGGCAGTTCAATGGCGGCCAGCTATCTACTTTGGATATCAGTGGAGTTGATGCTCGTTGGGTGGACCTGGCGCAGTATCCGAATCTGATATCATTAGTCTGGCAGCGGGCCGCACTGGAGCAGATTGATTTGTCCAGCCTGACCAGACTCCAAAATCTGGCCGTCGGTCATAATCCACTAACGCAAATTGATTTGAGCCATAACATTGAATTGGATAGCCTGTCTTTTTCCTACACGTCCATTACCGAATTAGATTTGCAGCATAACCCGCGCCTGCAATATGTCTATACGCAGGCCAACGCACTGCATTCAGTAACCGGGATTGAGGCGATAGAGAATAAAGATGTACAGCTGGATCTTGGCTTAAACCCGCTCAGTAATGATACCGTTTCTTACCTGTTACAGTTGGAAAACGACGGGTACTATAACCTGACTTACAGTCAATCTTCTCTGGCTGAGATTGCTATCACAGGGCAGGGCAGTGTCAGTGAGTCTGCTGTAGAGCTTGACAACAATCAGTCTCTGGAACTTATCTTGCAGCCAGATGCTGGTCATCAGGTTGGTCGTGTCACAGGTTGTCCGGGCGAGTTAATGGGCACGATTTATCGACTTGGCCCACTGCAAGGTTTCTGTGTGTTGCAGGTGGAATTTGTGCCGCTACCATAACCCTGTACTCACCCAGCGTTTTGCAACGTCACCCAGATTGCCACAACGCTGACGCTAAAACAGGACTTTGCGTGCAAAGTCCTGTTTTTGTATGCAGTAAACACTGAACTTTCAGCTTGTGTATTTTTGATTTAAAAAATTGCAAAAAACAGGCTAATTATTCTTTTAAACCGACTAAATAGACAGATTCAAAATCACAATTCCCCTTTAAATGGATTAAGATCTCCGCCAAATTGTCATCCCTAGGCGAGAGCAAAATGACCGCAGTAAACAACCAGAATTTGCTACAACTTCGTTTTATTCAACAAACGCACATCGATGCGGTTAAACCTTCGTTTAACCGTCTGCCAGATAACCCTTATGCGGATGGTGCATTCCGTAAACGTCGTTATTCCGTATTGAAATTTGCCAATGGTGAAGTGGCTTTACAGCCGACTAAAGCTTTTGTGCAGGACGACTCAATCAACACCTTTCAGGGCAACATTGAGCGCGTTTATGAAAATCTGGAAGCAGACCTGATCCACAGTGAAGGCTTTAAGCACCTGCTGAATGAGTTTAGAGCAATGACAGGTATCAGCGATGAGCGTGATATTGAAGTGCATCAGTTCCGCATGCTGGCCATTGAGAGTGATACACCGCCAGCACCAGAGGGCGTACATCAGGATGGTTTTGATCATGTGTGCGTATGTGGTGTGTCGCATGAGAACATCGCGGGTGGTGAGCTGCTGGTATACGAGCACAAAGACGCTGAGCCATGTTTTAAGATGGAGATCAAAGATGGTCTGTTTGCCCTGGTCAATGACCGTGAGGTTTGGCACAACGCGACGCCAATGAACAAGCTGGATGCCACGCAGACCGGGTATCTGGACTGTTTTGTGTTTACCGCGTAAGAGGCCATTATGAATCTGAATCAAGTGCGTCGTCAGTTTCCTGCCCTGATGCAACAAGTGGCAGGCCGTTCCCCTATTTTCCTGGATGGCCCGGGTGGCTCACAAGTGCCACAGTCTGTGCTGAGTGCCATGTCTGCGTATCTGGGTTACTTTAACTCCAACCTGGGTGGAGCCTTCTTCTCCAGTGATAAAACCGTCGAGCTGATGGACAATGCGCGTCAGGCGGTGGCGGACTTGCTCAATGCGCCAGCCAAAGAGCAGATTGTTTTTGGTGCCAACATGACCAGCCTGACGTTTAGCTTTAGTCGCGCGATTTCACGCGACTGGCAGGCCGGTGATGAAGTCATTGTTACCAATGCAGATCATTACTCCAATGTCTCGTCATGGCGTCAGGCTGCTGAGGACAAAGGGGCGAGTGTACATGCAGTGAAGGTGAATGAAGCCGATTGCACGCTGGATATGGCGCATTTCCGTAGCCTGCTCAACAGCAAAACTAAACTGGTGGCAGTGACCTATGCGTCTAATACCACCGGCTCAATTAATGACATCAAAGAGATCGTCGAGCTGGCGCACCAGGTTGGTGCACTGGTATATGTCGATGCCGTGCACTATGCACCTCATGAGCTGATCGATGTACAGGCGCTGGACTGTGACTTCCTGGCGTGCTCTGTTTATAAGTTCTTTGGTCCACATGTCGGTGTGGTATACGGTAAAATGGCCCATCTGGCCGGCTTTACGCCGTACAAAGTCGAACCTGCAAAAGATGTGGTACCGGGTCGTTGGGAAACGGGCACTCAGAGCTTTGAAGGCCTGGCGGGTGTTGTGGCGGCCATTGACTATATTGCCTCGCTGAGTGGATTACCTGAAGATACCCCGCGACGTGAACTTCTGGGTGTGGCTTTTGCCAATACTAAAGCCCATGAAATGGCTTTAAGCGAACACTTCTTGTCACGTCTGCAGGCATTTCCGCAAATCCGTTTGTATGGTATCAAAGACATGGCGCGCCTTGCCGAGCGGACCCCTACGTTTGCATTGACCTTTGATGGCATCGCACCGCGTGCTGTGTCTGAATACCTGGGTAAGCAACATATTTGTGTATGGGATGGTAACTTTTATGCGCAGGGCTTATGTGAGCAACTGGGTGTGATGGAAAGTGGTGGTGTTGTGCGTATCGGTTGTATGCACTACAACACAATTGAAGAGCTGGACACCTTGTTCGGACACTTCGAAGCATTACTGGCACAGTAATACTAAAGAGGCGCCTGAGGGCGCCTTTTTTGAGCGCTCATAAATGGTCTTCAATATAATGGTTGAGTTGACTGATCCGCGCGCTCATCCCTTCAATGATCTTATCTTTGATTTTTTCTCTGATCACATTAGGCAAACGTGTCAGTGCATCGGGTGTAATCGCCAGCAGGATGGTGTCTTTGCATGCCAGCGCGCTGGTGCTGCGTTCCCGGTGAGAAATAAAAGCGCCTTCTCCGAGAAATTCACCGGGGCCGACCCGGCCAATGGCATGGTGCTGATCCTGGTTGTAGATTGACAGCTCTCCGCTGAGCACAATGTACAGGCGATTATCTTTATCAAAACGCCGAAATGCATGTCTGTCTTTGCTGACCAGATACAGGTGGCTAAAGGATTCGAGCAGCACCTGGCGCTCGGACAGGGTAAACTCTTTGAAAAAGGTGAGTCTGTTGAGAATTTCCAACTGTTTGATCAGTGGGATATGCTCCAGTAATTTCATGGTATAAAGCAAGTTCAGATCATTATGACTGCATAGTGCTTGCTTTTTACAATGGGGTCAAGGCGCAAGCCGGTGCAGAAACTGCCGGGCTGTTGCTCGGCAGTCAGGTGCATATTTAGCAGCCCGGATCATACGGAGAAGTTGGGCAAGTTAGTCCCTGATAGGTCATACATCCAGGGTTGTATGGCGAGCTGGCATACATGCCGCCTGCAGCTTGTGGCGTCAGTTCCTGAGCCAATGGGGTTTTGTTATTCAGGCGTTTGAGCGATTTTTTCTGTAAGCTGATTTTCATAGTCGTTCCTTAAATGTTGTAGTTTTAGTGTGCAAAGTGCACCTATTAAAAGTACGAGTTCAAGCTTTTAGGAACAAGTGATGTTTTTTCATACAGACGACGCTTTTCTCAGGTAAAATTACGTTCCTTCAATTTGCGAGTCAGGGTATTACGGCCCCAGCCAATTTTCAGTGCCGCCTCTTGTTTATGACCATGGCATACGGCCAGTGCAGTTTTGATCAGGCGGGTTTCCAGCTGAGCCTGTACCTGAGGCCAGATGTCTTCTTTGCCCTGATGGAGTTCCTGTTCCAGCCAGTTTTGAAAGGCATCCAGCCAGTCGCCTTCGATGGTGTCCACTGCGGTGGTTTTGATTGGCTGGTTCAGCTCTTCTGGCAGATCGGCAACATTGATAACATCACCGGGTGCCATCACTGTTAACCAACGACAGCTGTTTTCAAGCTGACGCACGTTACCTGGCCAGTGAAATGCCTGCATAACATGCAGCGCTTCGGTTGTTAGTATTTTGCAAGGCACTTTTAACTCTTTGGCACTGCGCACGAGAAAGTTCTCACTCAGTTTGGCAATGTCTTCTCGGCGTTCACGCAGCGGCGGCAGCTTAAGCCGCACGACATTCAGGCGGTGGAATAAGTCTTCACGAAACTCCCCTTGTTCTACCAGGCGCTCCAGGTCCTGATGGGTGGCCGCAATGATCCGCACGTCGACCTTAACACTGTGATGGCCGCCGACCCGATAAAACTCGCCATCAGCCAGCACTCTGAGCAGGCGGGTTTGCACATCCAGTGGCATGTCGCCGATTTCATCCAGAAACAGCGTACCGCCATTGGCCTGCTCAAATCGTCCGCGGCGTATGCTGTCTGCACCGGTAAAGGCGCCTTTTTCGTGTCCAAAGAGCTCAGATTCAACGAGGTCTTTGGGAATGGCTGCCATATTTAGTGCGATAAACGGCTGCTCCCGGCGCGGACTGTGGTTGTGCAAAGCGCCTGCCACCAGTTCTTTACCTGTGCCCGACTCTCCATTGATCAATACGCTCATGCTGGAGACAGAGAGTTTACCAATGGCGCGGAAAACTTCCTGCATGGCCGGCGCCTCACCAATGATATCGGGCTGTTTTGCATTGTTGCTGGGGCGCTTCGCTTTGTTATTTTGTGAGCTGGCCTGATAAGCGCGTTCTACCAAAGAGACGGCTTCGTCTAGATCAAACGGTTTGGCAAGATATTCAAACGCCCCTTTTTGAAAGGCATTGACCGCAGAATCGAGATCGGAATGGGCGGTCATGATGATCACCGGGAGGTTGGGGTGCTGCTCTGCGATTTCTTCCAGCAAAGCCATGCCATCTATGCCGGGCATTCTGACGTCTGAGATCAATACTGCAGGCTGATCATAGGTCAGTGCGGTGAGTACATCCTGGCCATTAGAGAAACTCTCAGTTTGAAAGTCTGCACGCGCCAGCGCTTTTTCCAGAACAAAGCGAATAGATGCATCATCATCGACAAGCCAAACATTTTTCATGGTGTGATCCCACTTCTCAAAATAGGTTATGAACGCACGTCACAAGACGCGTTTATGCTTCAAAGGGCAGGTAGATGGCAAACTCAGTATGGCCAGGCCAGCTGTCGCAATCGATGAAACCATGGTGTTGCTCGACCAGTGTTTGGGCAATAGACAAGCCTAATCCAGAACCGCCTTCCTTATTGGTTACCATAGGGTAGAACAAGGTGGCCTGCATTTCCTGAGCAATGCCTGGGCCGTTATCTGTAACCCTGATCTGCAACGCTTTTTTCATCAGTTGCTTACCGCGTCTGATACGATGACGGATCCGGGTGGATACTTTTATCTCGCCTTGCTCACCCAGTGCCTGTTGTGCGTTGCGGATAATGTTTAATACCACTTGCTGGATCTTCGCCTCATCCATAATCACATCCGGAATGCTCGGGTCATAGTCTTTGACCAGACGGATCCCTGCGGCACCATCGAGTTCACTGAGCCGGATCACCGATTCCAGCATACGGTGGACATTACAAGGCTCTTTGCGGGGCAACTCATTGGGGCCCAGTAGCCGGTCTACCAGTTCGGTCAGGCGGTCCGCTTGTTCAATAATTAACTCTGCGCACTCGTCCCGTTCTTCCTGCTGCACTTCATACTGCAATAATTGCGCCGCTCCTCGGATCCCGCCCAACGGATTTTTTATTTCGTGTGCCAGGCCACGGATCAGGTTGCGGGCAGCCTGATATTGATGTGCCTGATTAAAGGCCTGATCGAATCGCAGCTCTTCATCGATACGCCGACATTCCAGTTGGATAAATGCCCGGTTTTGCAACATAAAGCGGCGTGCAAACAGGTTCAGTGTACTGGCGCGATTATCAATGAAGACCACGTCAACCTTGTGTTGCTGGCAATCCACACCGTCTTCCAGTACGTAACGCTGAAGCCGCTTCATGTCGATCATATGGTGATGAAAAATCGCTTCGAATGGCTGATTTAATAAGCGTTTACTGCCCAGGCCAAGGAGTTCGCTGGCGCTGTTGTTGGCAAAATAGATGGTCAGGTCTTCGGTCAGTAAGATCACTGCAGTGGATAAATTTTGCCATAATTCATGTATTAATTCTGAGGAGGGTTGTGCCATATTGGATCGCCTTGCACCAAGTTGGTGCACAGCAGATTAGCACACCTATTATTATAATCAACGGTTGAGCACGCTGGCGCGGTGCAGAAAAAAGGTGGTTACTGCACTTTGGGCAACCAGCATGCCTTTGTCATTAAATACTTTCATTTGCAATTTGTGTTCCCCCCTGGGCACATCGCGTAACGCAAACGATGCGGTGCTCTGTTTGGGCCCGGTTGCTTTACCATCAAGAAACAGCTGAACCTGAAAACCGTTTGCAAAGCGCGGGGTCACTAAGCCGTTCACATACACACTACCGCTGTTTTCACGCAGAGTTTGCTGATCGCTGGGGGCCGTAATTTTTGCCTGATAAGAGACGGTGGGTGTGGATTGCGTGGGCGTTAAAATACTGGTGTCGGTGGCAGGCATGGTGAGCATATTGGTGCTCAGTTTTACTTTCTCAGAGCCTTTTTTCGGCACGTCTGAGTAGACCCAGTTGCCGTTTTCGTCTTTCCAGCGGTAGACCTTTTGATCTGACACAGCACTTGCGCTGAACACCAAACAGAGAATCACCCAATAAAGCCGCAACACGATTTCACCTTGCTTAAAAGACACACATTACCAGCTATAACTTTAGTGCTTTTAGCGCAAGTTTACCATTGCACCGGCATCAAAAAAGCCCGCATTGCGGGCTTGAGAACACATATGATTTAAGAGCGCAGAGTCAGCCTGTTCTTTCACGACCAGCGAACTGATCAGTGAGTGAATACAGCTGAAATAAGCATTCCGGATCGCGCAGTGTGTCAGCTATAGCAGCTCACACACACCAGAACACTGAAAACCAGCTTATACGCTGTAGTACATTTCGAACTCAACCGGGTGAGTTGTCATGTTCAGCTTTTCAACTTCCTGAGATTTCAATGCGATGTACGCGTCGATCAGGTCGTTAGTGAATACGCCACCCTGGATCAGGAATTCACGGTCTGCGTCCAGAGAGTCCAGTGCTTCTTGCAGTGAAGAGGCAACGGTAGGGATCTCTGCAGCTTCTTCAGCTGGCAGGTCGTATAGGTCTTTGTCCATTGCATCGCCAGGGTGGATCTTGTTTTTGATTCCATCAAGGCCTGCCATCAGCATGGCAGAGAATGCCAGGTAAGGGTTGGCAGTTGGATCCGGGAAGCGGACTTCAATACGACGTGCTTTTTCAGACGGTACAACCGGAATACGGATGGATGCTGAACGGTTACGTGCAGAGTACGCCAGCATAACAGGTGCTTCGAAGCCAGGTACCAAACGCTTGTAAGAGTTAGTTGAAGCATTGGCGAAAGCATTGATGGCTTTAGCGTGCTTGATGATACCACCGATGTAGTAAAGCGCGTCTTCTGACAGGCCGCCGTATTTGTCGCCAGCAAAGATGTTTTTACCATCTTTACCCAGTGACTGGTGACAGTGCATACCTGAACCGTTATCGCCAACTACTGGCTTAGGCATGAAGGTTGCCGTTTTGCCATACAGGTGTGCCATGTTGTGGATAACGTATTTCATTTCCTGAATTTCGTCAGCCTTGATAACCATTGTATTGAAGCGCGTTGCGATCTCGTTCTGACCCGCTGTTGCTACTTCGTGGTGGTGTGCTTCTACAACCTGACCCATTTCTTCCAGAACAAGACAGGTTGCACTACGCCAGTCACCTGACGAATCAACTGGTGCAACCGGGAAGTAGCCGCCTTTGACGCCAGGACGGTGGCCCATGTTGCCTTCTTCGTAGCTTTTGTCTGAGTTCCAGCTCGCTTCTTGTGCATCAATTTTGTACATAGAGCCAGACATATCTGTTTTGAACTTCACGTCGTCAAACAGAAAGAACTCAGGCTCTGGGCCAAACAATACTGTGTCAGCAATGCCAGTTGAACGCATGTAGTCTTCAGCACGTTTTGCGACAGAGCGCGGATCACGCTCGTAACCTTGCATGGTTGAAGGCTCAAGCACGTCACAACGTACAATCAGTGTGGTCTCTTCTGAGAAAGGGTCTAATTTAGCAGTCGTTGCATCTGGCATCAGTACCATGTCTGATTCGTTGATGCCTTTCCAGCCTGCGATAGATGAGCCGTCGAACATTTTGCCATCTTCAAAGAAGTCTTCATCGGCCTGGTGATGAGGAATAGAAACGTGTTGCTCTTTACCTTTAGTATCCGTGAAACGTAAATCAACGAATTTAACGTCATGTTCTTTAATAAGATCTAAAACCGATTGTGACATGTGTCCTCCGACTCGTAGGGTTATATTTTGTTGCAGTGCTCTGCATTTGCGCACTACTAAGCGTTATTCGTGCCAATTTTTTAACTACATGTTTATAAAGGATTTAGTTTGTGTCTAAACAAATAAAAAACAGTTTTGCACTAATTTGGTGCGTTAAGAATGCTGTTAATGCACCACATAGGTGCGTTATGCACGGTTTTAATCTAGCACAGTTGAAACCGTATCCGGCGGGTGAGCGCGTATTTTATTTTTCGCCGGGGTGGCAAGTTACATGGACAGAATTAAGGAGCCTGAACGGCAGTGCACAGACCCGATGAGTCGTATCTTATAAGGACATAATGCCGGAGCTTGCTGTGATATGTCAGAGTGCAACCAGCATGAGCAAAGGCTGTGAGCAAGGTTCAGATTATCTTGGTCTGAGCGGGGTTTTTGACTCAATAGTCAATTTCTTTCAATACGATGCGAGCCGTCATACTGACTTCACGCTTGTCTGTCAGGATTAAAGTTTGTGGCCGGATTCGGGAGCAGGTGCTCAGGTATACACTTGTTGCCTTAATAACAGTCCTTACTGTTTTTGCTCTTCCGAGTCGGTTCATTGGGCGCAGACAATTGCGTGTTTAGGCATACTGAGCAGAAAAAAACGCTGGATAAACTTTCATCTGTCACATTATTAGGGGATAATACGCGACCTTTAATTGTGGATCGGCATCTTAGGTGCGCATTTTTGCGCGATTCGACTAGGATCACTGAGGGCCAACTTCTCTGAGTAAAAATATGAGCATTGAAAAGTTAAGAAATATCGCGATCATCGCGCACGTTGACCATGGTAAAACTACCCTAGTCGATAAGCTGCTGGAACAATCTGGCACATTAGAGACACGCGGTGGCAACGAAGAGCGTGTCATGGACTCGAATGATATTGAAAAAGAGCGTGGCATCACCATCCTGGCGAAAAACACCGCCATCGAGTGGAATGACTACCACATCAATATCGTAGACACCCCGGGACACGCCGACTTTGGTGGTGAGGTAGAACGTGTACTTTCAATGGTTGACTCAGTATTGCTACTGGTTGATGCCCAAGAAGGTCCAATGCCACAAACGCGTTTCGTAACGCAAAAAGCATTCGCACTGGGTCTGAAGCCTATCGTTGTTATCAACAAAATCGACAAGCCAGGCGCACGTCCTGATTGGGTTATGGATCAGGTATTTGACCTGTTCGATAACCTAGGTGCCACTGACGAGCAACTGGACTTCCAGGTTATCTACGCATCAGCGATTAACGGTTGGGCGACATTAGATCTGGACGAGCCGTCTGACAACATGCAGCCTATGTTTGAAGCTATCGTAGAGCAAGTTGGCCAGCCGGATGCAGATCCAGAGGGTGACTTCCAGATGCAGATCTCTCAGCTGGACTACAACTCATACATCGGTGTAATTGGTGTAGGTCGTATCAAGCGTGGTACCGTTAAAGTTAACCAGCAGGTGACCATTGTTGGTGCTGATGGCACGACACGTAACGGTAAAGTAGGTCAGGTTCTGACTTATCTGGGTCTTGATCGTCACGAAGCACAAGAAGCACAGG
Source organism: Pseudoalteromonas ardens (assembly GCF_030125445.1). Lineage (NCBI taxonomy): Bacteria > Pseudomonadati > Pseudomonadota > Gammaproteobacteria > Alteromonadales > Pseudoalteromonadaceae > Pseudoalteromonas > Pseudoalteromonas ardens. The sequence goes on along the minus strand of NZ_JASJUV010000011.1, from coordinate 137,674 downwards.
CGGGTGACATCATCGCTATCACAGGCCTGGGTGAGCTGAAAATCTCTGACACTGTGTGTGATGTAAACGCAGTAGAAGCACTACCTGCGCTGTCGGTTGATGAGCCGACAGTAACCATGACCTTCTCAGTAAACACGTCTCCGTTCTCAGGTCAGGAAGGTAAATTCGTTACTTCACGTAACATTCTTGAGCGTCTTCAGGCGGAACTGGTACACAACGTTGCATTGCGCGTTGAAGAAACTGATAACCCGGATAGCTTCCGCGTATCTGGCCGTGGTGAATTGCACTTAGGTATTCTGATTGAAAACATGCGTCGTGAAGGTTACGAGCTGGCAGTATCTCGTCCAGAGGTAATCCTGCGCGAAGTAGACGGTCAACTGGAAGAACCGTATGAAACCGTGACGGTTGACGTTCAGGAAGAGCACCAGGGTTCAATCATGGAACAACTGGGTCTGCGTAAAGCAGAAATGACAGACATGGCTCCAGATGGTAAAGGCCGTATCCGTATGGACTTCGTGATGCCTTCTCGTGGCCTGATCGGTTTCCAGACTGACTTCATGACGCTGACTTCTGGCTCTGGTCTGATGTACCACACGTTTGATCACTATGGCCCACACAAAGGTGGCAACATCGGTCAGCGTAAGAACGGTGTACTGATTGCAAACGCAGCGGGTAAAGCGCTGACTAACGCTCTGTTCAACCTGCAAGACCGTGGTAAGTTGTTCATCGGTCACGGTGTAGAAGTGTACGAAGGGATGATCATCGGTATTCACGCACGTGATAACGACCTGACAGTTAATGCCCTGAAAGGTAAGCAGTTAACCAACGTACGTGCATCTGGTACTGATGAAGCGCAGAACCTGGTTCCGCCAATCATCATGACGCTTGAGCAGGCACTTGAATTCATCGATGACGATGAGCTGGTAGAAGTAACACCAGAAAGCATCCGTATTCGTAAGAAGCTACTGACAGAGAGCGAGCGTAAGCGCGCGAGCCGTCAGGCCAAGTAAGTAATTACTTGTCGAATACTAAAAACGCCGCATTAGCGGCGTTTTTTTGTTGCTACAGTTGGTAGGCTTTTGTCTTTCCCCGGTTCATAGTCTTGTAAGTGATCCGGACGTAAAATAGCGCTGGGATCCAGCACCAGGCTAAGCTGTACTTCTTGTTTTATCTGCCCTTTATTCACCTTGCGGATTAATCTTTGTTGCTGCAGTTGGCAAGATCAGAATAACCCATAGGCTTCTGTTTCTTCCGGTTCATAGTCTTGTAAATGATCCGGACGGAAGATGGCGCTGGGGTCCAGTACCAGGCTGTGATGTTCTCCTTGTTTAATCAGCCCTTTCATCATCTTGCGCGTTTGCGGGTCAATCTCAAATCCCATACTGGTCATTTCGTGCAAGGATTTGATGTCTGATTCATCACAGTGAATGTTGTCTTCTACCTGATCGACCAGCAGGCCAATGTGTGGACGCTGACCATCTTGCGTGGTGAAGACTATGATCGGTTTATGATCGAGAATAATTTGGTCACGAGCCGATTCAAACAGGCGGATCAGCTTCATAAAGGTGGTGGATTTTTCTTTTTCCAGTAATCTCAAAGCTTCAGTTTTATCGCCCTTGGCATTGATGGTGAGCAACTTGTCAGCCAGTGCATGCAGCTTATTGTGTGGCTCCTCAAAGCGCGCCAATAGCGTGCGCAGGTCATCGTTGTCGGTTTTAAAACTGTAGTACCACTTACCAAAAGCGGACTGTTTAGGATCTTTGGCCTGGGTAAAAGGTTGGTCGTTGTATATGCAGCGCTCCAGCTCGGCCAGCCAGGCTTTTTGATCTTGTTCTCGCTCCTGCAACATAGTAACCAGAGACTTGTTAATGTCGTAGGAAGACTGGTTATTTAAGATTAAACCTAAGTCAAAGATGGGAGTGGGTGTGCCCATGTAGTCTTTTACGCCCATAAAGCTGGGATTATCATTGGGCAGAGAGGTGAGGTTACCTTCGTAGCGCTCGGTCAGCAGGATATCCAATATTTTTAATGAAATGGTTTTTTTCCCTACCCGAAAATTGATTAAGTCCATGTCTGCCTCTGTACGTTAACTTGATGTCCTAAGCATAGACATTATTGAAAGTAAGATCGATACACACGGGGTTTATTCTCAGTGTCAGAGAGGCCAAAAATCGTGCGTATCGCCGGGTCTTTTTCCAATACCTGCTGCATTGCGTCGGCCAGGCACGCGCGCGTGACTGGTCTGGGGCAGTAGTCGAGCGCTGAAATAAAAATGGCGGCGTTGAGAAATCCTTCAAAGATCTGCGGACTGGTTGCTAAGTGTTGTTTGTGGATCAAAGAGCGAAATAACGCACATAATTGTGCCTGGCACTTGCCTGGGTCGGGTACCACTTCACTGATCATCAGCGCTGGTTTGCTGGTCAGCTGGGCAAACAGCGCAGTGGAAGAAGTGAAAGAGACACCGGTAAAGGTGCCTTTAAACCCCCGGTGCATCGCTTTATCAATAAAAAGTGAGAGGGGCTGATAAGTGCCTATCATCGCCACGGCTGTGACTTCATTGCGCATGATCACTTTGAGGGCTTTGTTGATATCGGCACTGTTGCGCCGAAAGCGGGCTGTTACTTTGGGTTTGAGGCCTCTGGCGGTCAGTGCTTGACGAAAGCTTTTTTCCAGCGTCAGGCCAAATTCATCGGCCTGGATCAATAGGGCAATGGCTTTATGCCCTTGTTCATCCACCAGGTAGCGAACCTGCTCATTGGCTTCGTCCAGATAACTGGCCCGCCAGTTAAACACCGGGTAGGGGGTGTTGAAGCGCAGAAAGTCCGCACCGGTAAAGGGCACCAGGAAGGGGAGCTGATGATGCGTCAGGATTGCCTGAATAGCGTGTGCCGTGGGTGTGCCCATATTGCCAAAGAGCGCCATGACTTTGTGTTGATCAATCAGGTAACGGGTATTTACAACGGTGCGGGCGGGCTCATAGCCATCATCCAGGACCATTAGCGACACTTTGGGGTGGGACCTGTCTGGCAGGCCATTGGCATACTCAAAGTACAGCTGGGCGCCTTGTCTGAGTTGCTGACCAATGTCTTTGGCCGGTCCGCTCAGGGCAACCGACATGCCAAGCTTGAGCACCTCGTCAGCGATGAGTTTAGGGCTGCCCAGCAAGGCGATGCAACAACTCAGGATTGAGATTAATTTCAGCATGTACTTCCGTCACTATTGACCGCAAAGCGGTTTGTCGTTGTTTTTTTGTAGCCAGGTCCAAAGCATCATCTAATACTTTTGGTGGGTGACGTTGTAATAATAGCCGAATCGTAGTGACTTGGGAACTGGCTGATAATCGGTCCAAAAGTACAGGGTGATTGTGACACAATGCACTGATCAGGGCCGTGATCTGTTGCTCTCCTGCTGTGGTGTGTGCAAAGTAATTTAGCTGTTGCATCAGCACAGGGTCGGGCGCGTTTTGTGGTAGGGTTTTACATAGCTCGATAACCAACGCACAGGAAAAGTCACGATATAACTCTCTGAGCTGGTTGAACAGCAGGTGCTTAAACCACTGTTGTAGTGGCTCAAGCGCGACAGTTTCAGTACAGGATTTGATCACCAGAACGGCAAACTCACCACTGGCTTTATCCTGTTTAAATCCCAGCTTGACGGGCCGATACTGGTGGTGCTGCCAGAATCTGAGCAATTGTGCGTTACAGCCAAAACTGCTACCGAAATAGTCAACCTGGTCACTCAGTTGCTGCTCGGCAAAGCGCAATAACTGGCTGCCGATCTGTTGTCCTTGTTGGTGTGGTGACACGGCGATCCGCACCACCCGCGCCCCGCGCTTTTGTGCCAGCTGTGCATTACCGGTTAGTTGCGCAAGCTGCTGTGCCATTAAATGCCCGGCAGGACGTCGCGTTGCTGCAGCAATATCCTGACTGAGTGCGGCATCAAAGCCGCCTTCCAGTTTGAGCAGGCACACCGCCACCACAGTCCCTTGCTGTCGGGCAAGGTATAAACGATTATGCGGGCTGTCGAGCAGCTGGCGCAGATCGTTCACAGATGTTTGATAATGTGCCAGTACCAACAAAGCAAACACCTGAGACAGGGTATCTTCATCCACTGCTAATTGTGTGCCCGAACACGCGCTGAACGCTAAGGGGGCCGTTGGTGTGAGCGCACGTTGATAATCACAATCCAGAGCAAATAGCTGACGTAACTGGGCTTCGAGCGGATCCCGTTCGGCATAACGGATCGGCTGAGTAAGGGATAAGCTCAGGTGTTGTGGGTAGGTGCGTGTAAGTTGTCTGGCAAAGCGCAGTGTATAGCCCCGGCCATTGCCTTCATAGCCAATCAAGGTGCTGGAAAACACTACTTTAGGATAGGCGTTAAGTAACGCCATGAGTACCGGTACCGGAATTGCGGCGGCCTCATCAACCAGCAGCACATCACAGCCTGGGCGCTGTGCAAGCAGTTGATCAGGCGGTATAAAGCGCAGATTAGCAAGCTGATTGAGTTTGTCAGTGACCGGCTCATTAAGTGCAGCGCCGAGGTGAACAAAGCTGTTGTGTACAGCACGGCGTTGCTGCGCGCATAAAACAAAGCTCAGCTCGGGCAGGTCAGCCGCCAGCCTGCCAAGCAGCGAGGACTTTCCCCGGCCACGATCGGCACTCAGTAATACGGGCCCGGCAGTCGCTTGTTGCAAATGAGCGGTTAGCTGAGTGAGGGCGCGCTGTTGCTCACTGATATCCAAAGTGGCGTGCGGTGCATCATAGCGTGGTGGTAGTAAGTCGCCCTGTGATTGGCTGATCTGCCATACTGAAGCGTTGTTTAGCAGCGTCTGCCAGCGTTGCAGGTAGGGGCTGGAGTGCGCGGTCTCGTTATAGGACAGCCAGCGCTCAAGCGCCGGATCGCACCAGCTATGCCACTGTGACAGCGCCGGGGCGAGCACAATCAGCAGGCCGCCTGCTTGCACAGTGCCAGCGGCGGCAGCGAGTGTGTTGGGTACCAGCCCACTGTAGAGGTCATAGATAACAAATGTGTATTCCTGGCCCAGCACCTGATGTAAATGTTCTGGCCAGCAAGCCCCGGGCAGTGTTGTGTGCTTACTCAGCACTAACGCTGTATTTTGCATGGCAGGGAACAGCCGCTGTACTTCAGTGTAGGTCCAGTCCTGTTCGCCGCTGATCAGCAGCAGCTGACGGTGTCGAGCCTGCTCAAGCTGTGAGAGCAGGCGCGCAAGCTTAGAGTTCTTGCAGTCTGGCATAGGCGGTGACCAGCCACTTGCTGCCGACATCGTCAAAGTTTACCTGAATGCGTGACTGAGCACCGCAGCCCTCATAATTGAGTACTGTGCCAGCGCCAAATTTGGCATGTAAAACGCGCTGACCCAGATTAAAGTTGCTGTCTTCAAAGACGGCATGGCTCACTGACGCACTGAAGCGGCCACTTGCCACGGGTCGTGAAACCTGTGTCTTGATGCGAATTTCTTCCAGGCAGTCTTCGGGAATTTCACGTAAAAAGCGTGACGGGCTATGGTACTTTTCCTGACCATACAGACGGCGGCTTTCCGCATGACTGATGTAAAGCTTTTCCATGGCCCGGGTCATACCGACGTAACACAGGCGGCGCTCCTCTTCAAGGCGGCCCGATTCCTCGTGGCTTTGTTGCGAGGGGAACATGCCTTCTTCTACGCCCACCATAAAGACCAATGGAAATTCCAGGCCTTTGGCTGAGTGCAGCGTCATCATCTGTACAGCATCTTCATGTTCGTCGGCCTGGCCTTCGCCAGACTCCAGTGAGGTATAGGCTAAGAACCCTTGTAGTGGCGAGGTAAACTCTTCTTCTACGGGTAAATCAAACTGACCACAGGCGTTGATCAATTCCTCGAGGTTTTCTACCCGGGCACGGCCTTTTTCACCTTTTTCAGCCTGATACATGGCCAGCAGACCGGATTGCTCTATGGTGGTCTTGGCTTGATCGGCCAGTTCGAGTTCCATCAATTTATCGTCCAGCTGTTCAACCAGTTCAATGAAGCGACGAATGGCGGTGGCGGCACGGCCAGCCAGATGGCCTTGCTCCAGCACGGCTTTGGCCGCGTACCACAGGGGGAGTGACTCGGCCCGGGCACAGTCTCGAATATGGCTCAGGGTTTTGTCACCGATACCGCGTGCCGGAGTGTTGATCACCCGTTCAAACGCGGCGTCGTCATTGCGATTGCTGATCAGGCGCAGATAAGACAGGGCGTCTTTGATCTCCTGACGTTCGAAGAAGCGCATACCGCCGTAAATGCGATACTTGAGGCCTTCCTGCAACAGCGCTTCTTCCAGCACCCGAGATTGGGCGTTACTGCGGTAAAGCACGGCACAGTCGCTCAGTGCGTTACCACCCTGGAGCCAGGACTTAACTTTACCGACCATAAAGCGGGCTTCGTCAAGCTCGTTAAAGGCGGCATACACGGAAATAGGTTCACCCTGATTACCGTCGGTCCAGAGGCTTTTACCCATACGCTCAGCATTGTTCTGGATCAGGGCATTAGACGCTTTCAATATGGTGCCGGTGGAGCGGTAGTTTTGCTCAAGGCGAATCGTTTGCGCGTCGAAGTCGGTTAAAAAGCGTTTGATATTCTCAATCCGTGCGCCTCGCCAGCCGTAAATACTTTGGTCGTCATCACCCACTATCATGATGTTGCTGTCGCTGCCTGCGAGCAGTTTTAGCCATAAATACTGAATGCTGTTGGTATCCTGGAATTCGTCGACCAGCATATGGCGGAAGCGCTGCTGGTAATGACGCAGTAGCGTGGGGTTTTGTTGCAGTACCTCGTAGCAGCGCAGCAAAATTTCGGCAAAGTCGACCAGGCCGGCGCGATCACAGGCATCCTGATAGGCAGTATAGACCTGCAACATCAATTGCTCGTTGACGTCATGGGCGGTGATGTCTTTGGGGCGCTGACCTTCGTCTTTGCGTGCGCTGATATACCAACTGAGTTGCTTAGGTGGCCACTTTTTATCGTCGATGTTCATCGATTTCAGCAGGCGTTTGATCATTCTCAGCTGGTCGTCGGAATCCAAAATCTGAAACGACTCCGGCAACCTGGCTTCGCGATGATGGGCGCGCAAAATACGATGGGCGAGGCCATGGAAGGTGCCGATCCACATACCACCGACCGGGTTTTGTAAGGTTTCTTCGACCCGGGTACGCATCTCTTTGGCGGCTTTATTGGTAAAGGTTACGGCAAAAATGCTGTACGCAGAAGCCTGCTCAACCTGCATGAGCCAGGCAATGCGATGCACCAGCACCCGGGTTTTGCCCGAGCCTGCGCCTGCTAATACCAGCATATTTTGTAGCGGTGCGGCAACCGCCTCACGTTGTTTGTCGTTTAAGCCATCAAGTAATTCTGATACGTCCATCTTTGCGCCCATCGTCTTTATTCAGCGCAAAGTATACCTAGGGCAGGGCACAAAGCCCAGTTTGGTGCGGGTATTTTGCACATGGTTAAAATTAACCATATGAAAAATATAAGGTTTAAATTCTACGAAACCTGTTTTTATATACAGTTATTGATTCAGTACGTCTTTCAGTCGGCGTTGCATTTCATCAACCAGTCGGTCCGGCTGAAATTTAGATAAGAAAACATCACACCCCACCTTCTCTACCATGGCTTTGTTAAAGCTGCCACTGAGCGAGGTATTGAGCACGATATAGAGGTCTTTCAGGCGGCTGTCGTTACGTATTTCGTAGGTTAAGCGGTAGCCATCCATAACCGGCATTTCAGCATCGGTGATCACTGCCATGAGTTCTTTGTTCACGTCTATGCCCTCATCTGCCCAGTGCTGAAGTAGCTTTAGGGCTTCGTGGCCATCGGTTGCAGGTAGCACTTCGATGCCCAGCTGAGCCAGCGTATCGGAGACCTGGCGACGTGCCGTGGGAGAGTCGTCCACATGCAAAATCTTGCGGCCCTGAAATTCATTGATGATAGTTTTGTCGAGGATATTTTCGGGGATCACCACGTCGTACGCGATGATCTCGGCCAGCACCTTCTCGACGTCAATGATCTCTACCAGTAACTCCTGGTCGCCGCGTTTGAGCTTGGTCAGTGCGGTGAGGTAATGGTTGCGACCCACTGAGCGCGGGGGCGGCATGATATCAGACCAGGTGGTGTTGACTATCTGGTCGACTTTACCCACCAGAAATGCCTGAATGGTACGGTTATATTCGGTGATCACTAAGTTGCTGTCACTGTCGTATTCACACTGTGGCATGCAGATCGCCTGGCGTAAATCGATCACCGGAATAGACTCACCGCGAATGGTGGTGACCCCGGCTATTTTTGGATGGGCATTGGGCATCTTGTTCAGATGCGGCAACTTAACGACTTCTTTGACTTTAAACACATTGAGTGCAAACAGATGTCGGCTGTGTAAATGAAACAACAGTAGCTCGAGGCGGTTTTCTCCCACCAGTTGTGTGCGTTGATCAACGGATGCTAATACTCCGGCCATAAAGCTACCCTAATATATGTACCTTCCCTCAGTATATACTTATTAGTAAATAAATTAATACTTTCTGTGCGCACAAATTGAGCCCAATCAAGCTGAGTCAAACAATGGCGTTTGGCAAGTGCTGCACAGCGGGTTAACTCAGTTGCATAATCCTGATTATTCAGTATGGTAAATCAGAGACTTGCAATATAGGAATGACAATGCCTTTGCTATTTAAGCGTTTGTTGTTGGTATTACAGACGCACATTGATCAGGCCAGTTGGCCGCTGATTGGACTGGCGACTGTGTTGCATATGTGCGTGACCTGGGCATTGCTCTGGCTGGCACAGGAGCACGCATTATTGCCTGTCAGTACCTATTTCTATTATTACGTCGTGACCACATCGACAGTGGGTTATGGTGATTTTAGTGCCACGACCGATCTGGGACGCTGGGTTGTGGCCTTATTTCAAATCCCGCTGGGTCTGGCGTTGTTTGGCATTTTGCTAGGCAAAGTTGGGCAGTTAATTACAATTTGGGTAAAAAGAGCAATGAAGGGCGATAAAGACTATTCACATTTGAGCGATCATATCATCATCTTTGGCTGGCACACGACACGCACTGAGCGCATGATTGAGTATATTCTGGCCGACAATAAACGCATTGAACGACGCATTGTATTGGCTGTGTGTGACGAGATGGAGCACCCACTGCTGCGTTTTTCTGAGGTGGATTTTGTGCGTCTGCTGAGCTTTACCGATGATCAACAGTTGGCGCGCACCGGGTTAGCCAATGCGGATAAAATCATTGTTGATGGTCAGGACGATGATCAAACCTTTACCACAGCGCTGAAACTGAGTCCGATGGTGAAAAAGGCTGCCCACATCAGTGCCCATTTTAATGATGAAACCAAGGCACAGTTGTTACGCCAGCATTGCCGTAATGTGGAGTGTTCGACAGCGATGTCGGCTGAGATCCTGGTGCGTTCGATGCAGGACCCGGGCTCAAGTCGTATTCAGGAAGAGCTACTCTCTACCCTACATGGCGACACGCAGTTTAGTTTGCAGTTGCCGAAGTCGCTGACAGCTTTGACATTTGGTCAGCTCTTTATGTATTTCAAAACGCATCATAATGCGATTTTACTGGGGGTGGCGCGCGACCTCAGTGGCCGTGATATGGATTTAAACCCACCGCTGGATTACGCGCTACAGGGGGGCGATGTATTACACTATATTGCACCGCAACGCGTACTTCACAGTGAAGTGAACTGGGAGCGAGTATGACAGATCAATTGCTGCTATTAATGGGGGCCTTGTGCTTGTATTTACTGCCAATAGGACTGGTTGCTGGCAGCAAACGCACCCGGGGTCATGAAAAAAATGGCTGGCTGATCGGCACTTTGCTGTTTTCCTGGCTGGCGCTGATCTTGTACTTTTCCATGATCCCCAAAGGGGGAAAGCAGAAAAAGCGCTGACAGAGCTGCTTCCCGGTCCGGCACTGTTACTCAGTGCCACCGAGCTGGCAGATGTGTGTCCACTCAGCGTCGGTCACAGGCATAATGGACAGACGCCCGGCCTTTTTTAGCGCAAGCTCTGTGATGGCATCATCGGCTTTAATGGCTTTGAGTGTCACTGGTCGGGGCATATGCTGCTGATAGCATAAAGTGACGCCTACCCAGCGAGGGTTATCTTTACTGGATTTGGCATCATAATAATCGCTGCTCAGATCAAACTGATGGGGATCGGTCTCTGCTCCTTTGGTGACCGTGGCGATGCCGACCACAGCGGGGATTTTGCAGCTTGAGTGGTAAATAAAGACCTGATCGCCCACCTGTACATCATCGCGCAGAAAGTTACGGGCCTGATAATTGCGTATTCCTTCCCAAAACGTACTTTGCTGTGGTGCCTGCTGTAGATCGTCGATGGAAAATGCGTCGGGTTCGGTTTTAAATAACCAGTATGCCATGTCAGTTACCTTGTCAGAATAAGCCGACACACAGTGTATCGCACTCTTGTCCGGCCTGCTACGTGCCCGGGTTAAGCGCCTGATTTAACGTGTGATGCCTCTCTTTACTTGCACAATAGTGTATAATTACAGGATTAGCTATACAGTGTAAGAGGTGTGCAATGAGTCAGGCATTACAGGGGTTGCTGGAGCTGCTTCAGCTCGAAGAAATCGAACAAGGGATTTATCGTGGCCAGAGTCAGGATCTGGGCTTTCCGCAGGTGTTTGGTGGCCAGGTCATGGGTCAGGCACTCTCCGCAGCTAAATATACTTTGCCAGAAGGGCGCTATGTGCATTCGCTGCACTCGTACTTTTTACGTCCCGGCGATGCGGCTAAACCGATTGTGTACGATGTTGAGAATATTCGTGATGGGCGCAGTTTTAGTACTCGCAGGGTCAGCGCTATTCAGTACGGTAAACCCATCTTTTATATGACCGCGTCTTTTCAGGGGGATGAACCAGGCTTATCCCACCAGTCAGAGATGCCTGAGGTTCCGGGCCCGGAAGCGTTGCGATCATCGCTGGAGTTCTATCAGGACAAAGCAGACTTAATTCCTGAGCCACTACGCGCTAAATTTACTCAACCGATGCCCATCGAAATGCGTCCGGTGGAGTTTCATAATCCGTTTCAGCCTGAGGTGATGGAACCCACACGCCATGTCTGGTTTAAGGCCAATGGTGCCATGCCTGACGATCGTCGAATTCACAACTACCTGCTGGCCTATGCGTCGGATTTTGAGTTCCTGCCCACGGCGTTGCAGCCACATGGGGTGTCCTTTATGCAAAAAAACATGCAGGTCGCGACCATAGATCATGCGATGTGGTTCCATCGTCCATTTAGAATGGATGAGTGGTTGCTTTACAGTGTAGACAGTCCCAGTGCCAGCAATGGTCGTGGACTGGTTCGAGGCCAATTCTTTAACCGTCAGGGCGAGTTAGTGGCATCGACTATTCAGGAAGGGGTTATGCGTCAGCGCGCAGCGCGCTGACGCTACAGATGATACCTTTATAGCATAGCGTCTTCTATAAGGTATCGCGGATGGACTGCCAGATCCTCGCTGGCAGTAAATCATTGAGGTGATCAGACAAAGTGCTGAGCGTTGGCATCGCTGTGATGGTCTGCTGCTCAGAAATACTGATAAAACCTTGTGTTTGTAACACGCTGATCAGGTTAGTCTGCACCTTCTTATCAAAGAACTCAGGGCTCTTAATGCCGTGTAAGGTACCCAGTCGCTTAGCCAACACTTCACTTTCACTCTCCAGTGTGGTGCGGGCAATGCCTTGATCACGCAGCAACAGGCTGACACTGATGGCATAGCGTTCCAGTGTCAGATGGATCACCTTACCCAACATCTCCAGTTGTGCCAGTGCTTTGTTGTCTTTAACGACGGTCGCCAGGTGGCCATCAAAGTCTATCAGGCCCTCCTGAGCGAAACAGTTTAATACGTCCTCAATGTAGTCTTCACGTAACTCATGCATAAACCACTCTTTGGCAAACAGCGGATATAAGGTACCCAGGCTCGCCTGACACTCAGTGACCGTGACGCTATAGCGGTTAAACAGTATTTGCGCAATAACGCTGGGAACGGCAAACAGATGCAAAATATTGTTGCGATAATAGTTAAACAGGGTGCGCTCTTTTTCTTTGATCGTAATGATCTCGCCCAGTTCATCCGCCAGTACATCGAACTTATCCAGCTTAAGCGCGTGATTCAACAGTGCCTCGGCATCTTCATTTGGCGCTGTGACATTGGCGTCATAGCGTGCCTGGCTTTGCAAGGTGAGATAAAAGCGCATTTGTGTCAGCAGCTTTTGTCGGCTCAGCGCAAATTGCTCATTACACAGCAATATCATAGCCAGCAGGTTAATGGAGTTCAGTGCTGCGCTGGCATTGATGTTGGTCATGATACGGTCCGCCACCAGAGCCACCTGACCATTGAGCCACTGCGGTTTGGCGCCCTCACCCTGACCGATGGCGTCGCGCCAGTCAGCCTGATGTTCATTGAGATATTGATTGAGGTGAATGGGTTCACCGAAGTTCAGGTAACCCCGGCCATAGTTTTTAAGGTTTTTAATGGCCTTAAAGACCCCTGCGACGGATTCATTCTTTTTGCTGTTGCCTGCCAGCTCTTTGAGGTAGGTATTGATCTCCATGACATGCTCATAGCCAATGTAAACCGGTACTATAGAAATGGGTCGATCGATCCCGCGCAACATAGATTGCATCGTCATAGCCAGCATACCCGTTTTGGGCGGCAACAAGCGGCCTGTGCGACTGCGGCCACCTTCAGTGTAAAACTTGACTGAATAACCTTTGATGAACAGCTGAGTCAGATATTCTTTAAAGATGGTGGAGTAGAGTTTGTTACCGGCAAATGAGCGGCGAATAAAGAACGCGCCACAGCGTCGGAAAATGCCACCGGCCGGGAAGAAGTTCAGGTTCACCCCGGCTGCAATATGCGGCGGTACCAGGCCTTGGTGATAAATCACGTAGGTTAGCAGCAGGTAATCCATGTGGCTGCGATGGCAGGGCACGTAAATGATTTCGTGGCCTTTATCGGCCAGGTCATGCACCCGATCGGCATTTTTTACTTCGATGCCGTTATAGAGTTTATTCCACAGCCAGGTCAATACGCGATCGCCCACGCGAACCATGGCTTCTGAATAGTTGGCGGCAACTTCCTCCAGTAGCTCCAGCGCTTTTAAGCGTGCCTCATCATGACTTAGCCCCTTAGATTTGGCTTCATCGGCGATGGCGCGTTTAACTGTGGGGGCAGCCAGCAGGGAATTGAACAGAGCTTCGCGCGACGGCAACCTGGGTCCGGTTGCAGCCAACTTTTGACGGTGAAAATGTACCCGAGCCACACGCAGCAGTTTATGAGGTAACTCGTCGACGTCCGCTTTGTCTGTCATGAGTTGATCCAGAGCGATGGGGGCAGAGAAGCGCACCAGGTTATCGCGACCAGACAATAGCACGACCATAGCCTTGCGCAGCCAACTGGGGGTGAGTGAGTGGCTGAATAAGGTGCCTATACCGGGCTTTTCTTTACCAGGATTACGGCCCCACAACACGGTCACGGGGATCACTTGTGCTTTGATGTCCGGGTGGGCACGCAATGCAGAGAAAATCGCTTTACCCTGATCAATAGCCGGGCTGGGTCCCGCGGTTTTGCTCAGCAGGGGCGTTGGATTTTTGATACCAATAAAGCGCGGCAGTGTTTTACTTCCTAAAACCTGATCTTGCATGGGGCTGGGCAAGCCCAGCTTCTTACACATCGCGTTGAGTGCAGCCAGATCTGCCCGAGAATTAAGTCGGGCAACGTAAAAAGTGGGTAAGCTCGGGTCCAGGTTGAACTGCGACACGGGGTCAGCCGGCAACAGTTTGCTTCTGACCAGTAAGCAGTTGGTCCATTGGGCCACTCGGTTGAGCCCCTGAGAAAGTAAGCGCATAGCAGTACCAGATTCGTATTTTTGCTGTATAGAATATCAGGCTTTAACTGGACTGACCATTTGTGTCAGTACAATGACAAGGACGGTGTAGGCAATCCTTTGTACAAAGTATAGACGCCCTGTGCCACTTACAGTGAGGACGAGGCATGCAGCAAATAATTTTGCAATAATTGTTGCATTTATCGCCAGTCTCATTATAATGCTCAAACTTTCTGTGATTCGTCACAAGAAAGTCATACATAGGCCTGGATTTCAGGCACGTAAACAGGAACTCCGATTTGGAGTTCAATGGTAGAAATAGAAGAACAACCGACCTCTTATATTTTGAGATGGCCTCGGGGGTTTTTTTATGCTCTTTTTAAATGCTCTTTTAATTGAGGTTTAAGAATGTCAAATCAACGCATTCGTATTCGCCTAAAAGCTTTTGACCACCGTTTGATTGACCAATCAACGGCGGAAATCGTGGAAACTGCGAAACGCACTGGCGCTCAGGTACGTGGTCCAATCCCACTTCCTACTCGCTTTGAACGTTTCACTGTATTGATCTCTCCGCACGTAAACAAAGACGCGCGTGATCAGTATGAAATCCGCACCCACAAACGTCTGATCGACATCGTAGAACCAACTGACAAGACTGTAGACGCTCTAATGCGCCTAGACCTTGCTGCTGGTGTTGATGTTCAAATCAGCCTGGGTTAATCGAAAGATTAGAGAGGTTTTAGGAAAATGGCATTAGGTCTAGTCGGTCGTAAAGTGGGTATGACACGCATCTTCACTGAAGATGGTGTATCTATCCCTGTGACAGTTATCGAAGCGACTCCTAACCGTGTTACTCAGATCAAATCTGACGCAACAGACGGTTATAACGCGCTTCAAGTTACTGCAGGCGAGAAAAAAGCAAGCCGTGTAAACAAACCAGAAGCGGGTCACTTCGCTAAAGCTGGTGTTGAAGCGGGTCGCGGCCTGTGGGAATTCCGTCTTAACGGCGGTGAAGGTGAGTTTGAAGTAGGTGCTGAGCTTACTGTTGAGCTATTCAACGAAGTAAACAAAGTAGACGTTACTGGTACTTCAAAAGGTAAAGGTTTCCAAGGTGGTGTTAAGCGCTGGAATTTCAGCACGCAAGACGCTACTCACGGTAACTCTCTATCTCACCGTGCTCCTGGTTCAATCGGTCAAAACCAATCACCTGGTAAGGTGTTTAAAGGTAAGAAAATGGCTGGTCAAATGGGTAATGTGCAAACAACTACTCAGAACCTAGAGCTAGTACGTGTTGACGCTGAGCGTAATCTGCTTTTAGTTAAAGGTGCAGTACCTGGCGCTATCGGCGGCGACGTTATCGTTAAACCAGCTGTTAAAGCTTAAGTCCTGGAGATTTAGTGATGGAATTAGCAATTAAAGGCGCTGGTGCGCTTGAAGTTTCCGAAGCTACTTTTGGACGTGAGTTTAACGAAGCATTAGTACACCAAGTAGTTGTTGCTTTCGCAGCAGGTGCTCGTCAGGGTACTAAAGCTCAGAAGACACGTTCTGAAGTTGCTGGTGGTGGTAAAAAACCATTCCGCCAAAAAGGTACTGGCCGTGCACGTGCTGGTACAATCCGCAGCCCAATCTGGCGCAGCGGTGGTGTGAGCTTTGCAGCTAAGCCGCAAGATCACAGCCAAAAAGTTAACCGTAAGATGTATCGCGGTGCGATCAAGAGCATTCTTTCTGAGCTTGTTCGTCAAGATCGTCTAGTAGTTGTTGAAGAATTTGGTCTAGAAGCACCAAAGACTAAAGAACTAGTAGCTAAGCTGAAAGAGCTTGAGCTTAAAGACGTATTAATCGTGACTGAAGAAGTAGATGAGAATCTATTCCTTTCTGCACGTAACCTGTACAAGGTTGACACGCGTGATGTAGCTGGCATCGACCCAGTAAGCCTAATCGCTTTCGATAAGGTACTGATTACTGCTGCTGCTGTTAAGCAACTTGAGGAGGCGCTAGCATGATCCGTGAAGAACGTCTTTTAAAAGTAATCCTTGCTCCACACATCTCTGAGAAAAGCACTATCTCTGCTGAAGAGAACAACACGATTGTTTTCAAAGTAGTTAAAGATGCAAACAAAGCAGAAATCAAAGCTGCTGTTGAGAAGCTTTTCGAAGTAGAAGTAACTGGTGTTCGCACGCTAAATGTTAAGGGTAAAACTAAGCGTACAGGCATGCGTTTCGGCCGTCGTTCAGACTGGAAGAAAGCCTACGTTACTCTTAAAGAAGGCAGCGAGCTAGACTTTGTCGGCGGCGCCGAGTAATAAGGGGAGTTAGAATTATGGCACTTCAAAAGTGTAAACCAACTTCTGCGGGTCGTCGTCACGTCGTTAAAGTGGTTAACCCTGATCTGCACAAGGGTAAGCCTTACGCTCCGCTATTAGAGAAAAACTCTAAATCAGGTGGTCGTAACAACAACGGTCGTATCACGGTTCGTCACATCGGTGGTGGTCACAAGCAACACTACCGTGTAATCGACTTTAAACGCACTAAAGATGGCATCCCAGCTAAAGTAGAGCGTCTAGAGTACGATCCTAACCGTAGCGCAAACATCGCTCTTGTATTATATGCAGACGGTGAGCGTCGTTACATCATCGCACCTAAGGGTGTTAAAGCAGGTGATGCAATCCAGTCTGGTGTTGATGCACCAATCAAAGCTGGTAACGCAATGCCTATGCGTAACATCCCAGTAGGTACAACGGTACACAATGTTGAGCTTAAGCCTGGTAAAGGTGCTCAGATTGCCCGTTCTGCTGGTGCATATGTACAGATCCTAGCGCGTGAAGGCCAGTACGTGACTCTACGTCTACGTTCAGGCGAAATGCGTAAAGTTGAAGCGGATTGTCGCGCAACTATCGGTGAAGTAGGTAACGCTGAACACATGCTACGTTCACTAGGTAAAGCTGGTGCAACTCGCTGGCGTGGTGTTCGTCCTACAGTTCGTGGTGTTGCCATGAACCCGGTAGACCACCCACACGGTGGTGGTGAAGGTCGTACATCTGGTGGTCGTCACCCTGTGTCTCCATGGGGTAAGCCGACTAAAGGTGCTAAGACACGTAAGAACAAGCGTACTGATAAATTTATCGTACGTCGTCGTACTAAGTAATAGTTGAGGAATTGCCATGCCACGTTCTCTCAAGAAGGGTCCATTCATTGACCTACACTTGCTGAAGAAGGTAGAGAAGGCGTTGGAAAGCGGTGACAAGAAGCCTATCAAGACTTGGAGCCGTCGTTCAATGATCATCCCTAACATGATCGGATTGACCATCGCTGTCCATAATGGTCGTCAGCACGTACCTGTATTCGTTACAGACGAAATGATCGGTCACAAACTAGGTGAATTTGCACCTACACGTACTTACCGCGGTCACGCTGCGGATAAGAAAGCTAAAAAGCGTTAATCGGAGGGTATGATGGAAGCATTAGCTAAACACAAATTCGCCTCTGGTTCGGCGCAAAAAGCACGTCTAGTTGCAGATCAGATCCGCGGACTTCCGGTTGATCGCGCGCTAGAAATCCTAGCGTACAGCCCAAAGAAAGCGGCTGTATTAGTTAAGAAAGTACTTGAGTCTGCTATCGCTAACGCGGAGCACAACGAAGGTGCTGACATTGATGAGCTTAAAGTGGCTAAAGTATTTGTAGACGAAGGTCCTACAATGAAACGTATTATGCCACGTGCTAAAGGACGCGCAGACCGCATCCTTAAGCGTTCAAGCCACATCACTGTTGTGGTTTCAGATAGCTAGGAGATATAAGTAATGGGACAAAAAGTTCATCCTACTGGTATTCGCCTAGGTATCTCTAAACCTTGGGTTTCTACCTGGTACGCGAATTCAAAAGATTTCTCTGAGCAGCTTTTTGGTGATCACAAAGTGCGTCAATACCTTACTAAGGAATTGAAAAACGCTTCTGTGTCTAAAATCGTTATTGAGCGTCCAGCTAAATCTATCCGTGTAACAATTCACACAGCTCGTCCTGGTGTTGTTATCGGTAAAAAAGGTGAAGATGTTGAAAAGCTTCGCCACGCTGTAACTAAGCTTGCTGGTGTACCTGCGCAAATCAACATCGCAGAAGTACGTAAGCCAGAGCTTGATGCACAACTAGTTGCTGACGGTATCTCTTCACAGCTAGAGCGTCGTGTAATGTTCCGTCGTGCGATGAAGCGCGCGGTACAGAACGCAATGCGTCTGGGTGCAAAGGGTATCAAAGTTGAAGTTAGCGGCCGTCTAGGCGGTGCTGAAATCGCACGTTCTGAGTGGTATCGTGAAGGTCGTGTACCTCTACACACTCTACGTGCTGACATCGACTACGCAACTTCTGAAGCTTTGACCACTTACGGTATCATCGGTGTTAAAGTTTGGATCTTCAAAGGCGAAGTTATCGGTGGTCTTCCACTGAAACAAGAAGCTGAGAAGCCAGCCAAGCGCGCTCCGAAGAAAGCTAAAAAAAGTGCTAAGTAAGAGGTAGCGACTAATGTTACAGCCAAAACGTACAAAATTCCGTAAAGTGCACAAAGGCCGCAACCGTGGTCTTGCAACTAGCGGTAATAAAGTTAGCTTCGGTTCTTTCGGCTTGAAAGCGACTGGCCGTGGCCGTATGACTGCTCGTCAAATCGAAGCAGCTCGTCGTGCTATGACACGTCACATCAAGCGTCAAGGTAAAATCTGGATCCGTGTGTTCCCAGACAAGCCAATTACAGAAAAGCCGCTTGAAGTTCGTATGGGTAAAGGTAAAGGTTCTGTTGAATACTGGGTTGCTGAAATTCAGCCTGGTAAAGTACTTTACGAGATGGAAGGTGTTTCAGAAGAGCTTGCTCGCGAAGCATTCAACCTAGCTGCTCGTAAATTACCTTTCAAAACCACTTTTGTAACTCGGACGGTAATGTAAATGAAAGCTAGCGAACTTAAAGACAAAAGCGTAGAAGAGCTAAATGCTGAACTTCTAGAGCTTCTGCGTGAGCAGTTCAACCTGCGCATGCAAGCGAGCACTGGTCAGCTGGCTCAAACTCACGAGCTGAAAAAAGTACGTCGCAATATTGCGCGTGTTAAAACGGTTATCAACCAGAAGGCAGGTGCATAATGAGCGATAAGATCCGTACTCTTCAAGGTCGTGTAGTTAGCGACAAAATGGACAAGTCAATCGTTGTTGCTATCGAGCGTCAGGTTAAGCACCCGATCTACGGTAAATTCATCAAGCGTACAACTAAGTTGCACGCACACGATGAGAGCAACACTGCGCAAGCAGGTGATACTGTGACTATCCGTGAATGTGCGCCGATCTCTAAGAAAAAATCTTGGACTTTGGTAGACGTTCTGGTTCGTCCTAAGAAAGCTTAATTTTAGTTTTTAACTAAATTAAACTTTTGAAAAGCCCCGGCCTTTTGGCCGGGGCTTTTGCGTTTGGGGCAGTCAGGTTA
>NZ_JASJUV010000011.1:0-118220 GCF_030125445.1 Pseudoalteromonas ardens | reverse complement strand
CGTCACCACCAAAACCCCTAAGAAAACATCCTGGACTTTGGTAGACGTTCTGGTTCGTCCTAAGAAAGCTTAATTTTAGTTTTTAACTAAATTAAACTTTTGAAAAGCCCCGGCCTTTTGGTCGGGGCTTTTGCGTTTGGGTCGGTCAGTTTTTTTAGAGGTCGTCTGAATAGAATGACTATCCGTGAATGTGCGTCACCACCAAAACCCCTAAGAAAACATCCTGGACTTTGGTAGATGTTCTGGTTCGTCCTAAGAAAGCTTAATTTTAGTTTTTAACTAAATTAAACTTTTGAAAAGCCTCGGCCTTTTGGCCGGGGCTTTTGCGTTTGGGCCGGTCAGTTTTTTTAGAGGTCGTCTGAATAGAATGACTATCCGTGAATGTGCGTCACCACCAAAACCCCTAAGAAAACATCCTGGACTTTGGTAGGCGTTCTGGTTCGTCCTAAGAAAGCTTAATTTTAGTTTTTAACTAAATTAAACTTTTGAAAAGCCCCGGCCTTTTGGCCGGGGCTTTTGCGTTTGGGGCAGTCAGGTTATTTAGGGGTCGTCTGAATAGAATGACTATCCGTGAATGTGCGCCATTCCTGGGGGATATTCTTGCAGAGGTACTGTAGCGATGCGTGTTACGTTGCTAAATCAAGGTATTGAGGTTGGTTGTTTTTTAAACTATGCTCGGTGGTGCAATTCACTTTGTTATTAAGGAAAATCCAATGAAATTAAAACTCAATAAAAAGCCGATGAAGGCGTTATCCCCAAGCACAACCACAATGCCTGTTGATATGACCCCAAAAGTCGCGGGTGGCTCACTGCTGGCTTGTTTACCAGTTGGCACGCGCGGTTGTCGAACCAATAAGTCCTGTGATCACTTCTGTTTTATTTCCGATCCTGAGGTTCATGGCTGTTAATTGAAGCACCACTAAACGGGTTGTACGTATGAGGTGCTTCCCCTTTTGTAAGTCCTTAAATCACCCGTGAAAAGCGGGTGTTTTTGATCTGTTGTTGCAGATAGGCATCAAAGCACATACAGATGATGCGGATAAACAGATTACCCTTAGCCGTGACTTCAATACGATGCTCGGTGAGGTCCACCAGGCCATCTTCAGCCAGGGGCTTGAGTGCCGTTAGCGCATCGGCAAAGTAGTCGTCAAAGTCGAGGTCATGTTCAGCGGCAAAGGTTATTTTGTCGAGCTCGAAGTGGCAAATAAGCTGCTTGATCGCAGCGGCACGAATTTCATCATCGCGGGTGAGCTTGACGCCTTTATGAATGGCGCTATGGCGCTCAGTGACAGCCTGGTAGTAGGGCTTTAGATCTTTTTCATTTTGTAGAATGGCATTGCCGATCTGTGAGATAGACGAGACGCCGAGACCGAGCAAGTCGCAGTTACCATGAGTGGTATAGCCCTGGAAGTTTCGGTGCAGGTGATTATGTCGTTGTGCCACAGCCAGCTCGTCATCGGTTTTGGCAAAATGGTCCATACCGATAAACTGGTAACCGGCATCGCTCATCTGTGTCAGTGTTTGCTTAAAGATCGCGAGCTTTTCTTTGGCATCGGGCATATCGGCCTCTTTCAGCTTGCGCTGGGCGGCGAATCTGTCTGGCAGATGGGCATAGTTAAACACCGAAACCCGATCAGGGCCCAACTCAATGAGCTGCGCTATGGTATCGCGATAGGACTCAACGCTCTGATGAGGCAGGCCGTAAATCATGTCCATATTAATGGATTTAAAGCCCAGCTCGCGGGCTTGTTTTAAGAGCAACAGCACTTCTTCAATCTGTTGCGGGCGATTTACTGCGGCCTGCACCTGATCATTAAAATCCTGCACCCCGAATGACACACGGTTAAAGCCGAGCATTTTCAACGCTGGCAGCATGTCTTCGGCCAGCGATCTGGGATCGATTTCAATGCCGCGCTGAGCAGTCGGTGTGAAGGTGAAGTGCTGTTCCAGCATGGTGACCAGGCGCGTCATTTGCGCTGTGGTCAGAAAGGTCGGTGTGCCGCCTCCCAGGTGTAATTGCTCAACCTGATACGCTTTAAACAGCGGTGCCTGAGCGGCGATTTCCAGCTCCAGATGGTCGAGGTATACGTCCGCCTTGGACTGGTGTCGGGTAATAATCTTATTACAGCCACAGTAATAGCAAAGTTGGTGACAGAATGGGATATGAATATACAAGGACAGCGCACGGGTGTCTGAGTGTGCAATGGCGTCAACCAGATCGCTCTGTGAGTAACCCGACTCCAGCGACAGGGCAGTTGGATAAGAGGTATATCTGGGGCCCGAGATGTTGTACTTGTTGATAAGGGAATCATCCCACTGAGGTAATTTAATCACGATCGCACTCTCTTTGCTATTGAGAAGGCTAGTGTAAGCAAAGTTGTGCTGTGGGGCGTTGATCTAAAGCAAAAGGAAGGGCAGGGATGACAGTCACTGCCCCATCTTGTCGGTCTCTACAGCCTAAATTGGTCTACCAGGGTGTTAAGTTCACGGGCAATGTGGCTCAGTGCTTTGGCGTCCTGGGACACCTGCTGTGCTCCCTGCGCTGTTTCTGCTGCACTCTCACTGACATGGGTGACACTTTCCGATATTTGCATTGAGACTGTATTCTGCTCCTCTGATGCGCTGGCAATTTGCAAATTCATTTCGCGGATGGTGCTGATTGAGCCGCAAATTGCTTGTAACGTTGCGCCGGCGTGTTCGGTTTGTTCCGCGGAGTTCTCTGCATGGTCAACATTACGCTGCATATGCTCTACTGAGCGTTTGGCCTCGTTTTGTAAGCGCGAGATCATCGCCTGGATCTCTTCGGTACTTTGCTGCGTACGACTGGCCAGACTGCGTACTTCATCGGCCACCACGGCAAAGCCCCGGCCTTGCTCACCAGCTCGCGCGGCTTCAATTGCCGCATTGAGTGCCAGCAGGTTGGTTTGGTCTGCAATACTGCGGATCACATCTAAAATGGAGCCAACCGACTCCGTCTCGTTTTCTAACTGGGTAATGGCCTCACTAACTTGCTGAATACTGCCGACCAGTTCACTCATGGCTTCACGGGACGTTTGTACCACCTGGATCCCAGTCTGGGATTGTTGGTCAGCTTCTGTGGCCGCGTCGGCAGCCAGTTGCGCACTCTGCGTGATCTCATGTACGGTCGCACTCATTTGTTGCATCGCTGTGGCACTTTGGGTCAGTTGATCTTGCTGTTGATCGGTTTCACTTTTGGTTTTCTCAGTGATTGAAATCATTGCACCGGTCGTATCATTTAATGTGGTGGTAGCAGATTTGATTTTACTCACTATGTCCCGCAGTGTGGTTGTCATTTCGGACATCGCCCGATATATGCCTGTGGTATTCGTGGTCGCAAATTGGTAACTGAGATCGCCTTTGGCGATGGCTTTGGCCAGAGCTTCGATTTCTCTTGGCTCACCGCCAATGGGCTCGCGTAGTAAATTGCTGACATACCAGCTCAGGAATGCGCCTGCGAACACCACAAACACCGATACTGTGGTGACCAGCATCACCGCCTGCTCACTGGTGCTTTGCGCTTGAGGGCCAAGCTCGTCCTGACGGGCTTTAACATCCAGTTTAATCTCTTCCAGTGTGTTAGCTACCTGAGGGCCAATGACATTGAGTTTTTGTGAGATGAGCTGGTTACGCTGCAATATAGTCTGGTTCACGGCTTTGACGGCAGTAATGTAATCAAGTTTGTGCTGTAAGAACTCAACAAGCATGCCCTGAACCGGTTGCCATGCAAATGCCCCGGCCTGTTCGTCCAGCAGGGCAGCCAGTTGGCTAAACTCCTCAATGGCGCGTTGGTAATCCTTGTCTGTGTTTGTCACCAGGAATTTGACCACGTATAAACGGCCGAGCAACAGCGTTTCTTGCAACCGGGCCGCTGCGAACAAGGCTTCATTATTATTTTGTTGATGTGCATTGTTGATCACATCGCTGAGTATGGTGCGCATTTGCACGCCTTTGACATCCAGCTGGTTGGTTACTATGTCATTGCGTTTAGCGTATAACTGGACAATTTGCTCGAATGCCCGCCGATATTCTTCAATGTCGCTCGCACTGTTATTGAGTTGGCTCTGGTAACTGGTATCCGAGATACTTGCCTGGGCCTGATCCATGAGTTCCTTGAGCAAATCAAAACGCTCATTAAATTCATTAATGTTGGTTGTGCTCTGCTCTTTCAGGTATTTGAGTGCATTGAGGCGCACCATCAGTAAATTCGCCTGCAGACGGCCGCTTAAATTGGCATTGCGTGCCAATGTACGATATTCGACGAAGTTGTTATAACCGGTATTAAGCCCAAGGTAGGCAGAGATAGAAATTACCGTCATCAGAGCGATGAGGGCGCCAAAGGAGTACGCAAGCATCTGCGCCAGTTTGAGGTTTTTAAACATAATTAAGCACTGATCCGCAAAGAGTCACCTTATAAGTGATCGTCTGCAACTGTGCATTAGTCAAGTTTTGGCAAGACAGAAATAGTGGGGAATGTGTTTTCAGGTGGCCCGGGAGCCCGGGCCACTCAGACGTTACAGTTTAAATTGATTTACGGTGTTATTGAGTGCTTTTGCCAGACTATTCAGGTCACGGGCTTCATCGGCCAGCAAGTGTGCGTGGTTCGCTGTGCTATTGACCAGGTCATTAATGGCATTAAGACTATTATTGATATCCTCAGCAACGACTGTTTGTTCTTCCGTTGAGGTCGCAATCTGGTGACTTTGATCTTGTACCGTACTGACCGACTCCGTGATATTACGCAGTGCATCCAGCACTTCCTGCGTTTGTCCTACAGACCCTTCTGCACGTTCCTGACCTTGTTGCATCATCACAGAGGCTTGCTGAGCAATCTGTTGCAGGCGAGAAATCATATTACGGATATCATCTGTCGACTCCTGGGTACGACTGGCCAGGCTGCGTACTTCATCAGCGACCACGGCAAAACCGCGACCTTGCTCACCCGCGCGGGCAGCTTCAATGGCGGCGTTGAGTGCCAGCAGGTTGGTTTGCTCTGCGATGCCATTGATCACGTCAATCACGGCCCCAATGTTGCTGGTTTCCTGTTCCAGACCGGCAACCACTT
Source organism: Pseudoalteromonas ardens (assembly GCF_030125445.1). NCBI lineage: Bacteria > Pseudomonadati > Pseudomonadota > Gammaproteobacteria > Alteromonadales > Pseudoalteromonadaceae > Pseudoalteromonas > Pseudoalteromonas ardens. The sequence continues at coordinate 113,137 of NZ_JASJUV010000011.1, read as the reverse complement.
TGGCTGCCTCCCCAATGTGACCAGCTAGCTGAGTCATGACTTCCTGCGCCTGACCAGAGCGCGCAGCACCGTCATTGGTCATGCTCTGAACCAGATCAGCAGCCCGGTTTGTTTCATGGGCATTACGGGAAATTTCAGTGACTGTGGCTGCCATCTCTGTGACTGCTGCACTCACACTGTCAACTTGCTCTTTCTCCTGCTGGATCTCGTTGTTGGTGTTGGTCGACACATCCTGCAATTGTGCGGCAGCACCACTGAGTTGCTGTGCTTGTGCTGCGGTGTCGAGCATCATACTGCGCAGCTTGTCGATAAAGGTGTTCATGTGGTGAGCCAGCTGGCCGACTTCATCCTGACTGTTAATATCGATACGACGTGTCAGGTCACCTTCACCTGAGGCAATATCTCGCATGGTATTGGTCAGGGTGGTGATTGGCGCAGCAATCATTTGTGTGGCCCATAAAATCATGGCAACAATAATGGCCAGAATGATGATCACAGCGGTCACTGTGCTCATTACAGCATCATTGACAGGCTCTTCAATCAGGCTGACCGGGATCAGCAATCCCAGGTGCCAATCCAGGATTGGTTTGTCGAGTTTAACGTTGTTGAATACCACATAGTAATCAACGCCTTTGAGGGTAACCATGGTGGCACCAGCGCCCTCTGAGCGCATTGCGCGATTGAGCTCAGTAAATCCTTCGGTATCTGCAAATTGTCTTTCCAGCGCTTCCAGGCCTTCTTTGCCGTTCGCGCCCTCATCTGTAATAGAGAGTTTATGCCCGGTTCGTTTGGACAGATGGACCACTTTATAATCGTGGTCGAGTAAGAAGCCATAACCCTGACCATCAAACTGGATCTGCTCAACCAGCTCACTGATCTTGTTAATTTGCAGGTCAACACCACCTACCGCAACCAACTCGCGTTGGGCATTGTAGACAGGTTGCTGAACGACAGCAGAGACGGCACCCGTGTTGATATCAACAGACACTGCACCGACATACAGACCACCATGACTGAGCGCATCCTGCCACCAGGGGCGTTTGTACGAGTAGTAAGGGCGACCATCAGAGTAGTTTGAGGTACGCTCATTTTCTTTGAAGTACTCACCTGTGCGTGCCGATGCCATGAAAGCGGACAGGATGTTCTCATCGCTGGCTGAGATGCGGATAAAGTCCTGATTCACTTCCTGATAGCCGTAGTCGGCACTCAGCGGCTTTTCTCGCTGGGTGTAGTCATCAAACCAATTAACATTATGTGGATTGGTAACAAAAGTTTCGACAATGGCACCGTAACGCGTAAAGAAGGATTCCATGGAGAGCTTCTCGGCATATAAGTGACTTTCTGCTTCTCTCTCTATGCCCTCTCGGGAAAGTTGGGCAATGTGGTTAACGAAATACCCTGACGCAGCAACCAATAAAACAGAAATGGTACCGCCAATCAAAAAGAGAATTTTTTTTCTAAGGGATAAATTTTCAAGCATGCGTTTTTCTTTTTCTTGGGATCAGGCAAGCTTCAATCAAACCATATCTCATGCAAGAAGGCTACAAATTACGGCGGTTGATTGATAACACTTGACGAATAATCTTTACATCCCTAATCGGCAATAGGGACAGATACTTTAACTTTTAGCAATAAATCAGTCGTTTTTATTACTTCCTATGTCATCGCAGATTTTTGCCAGTACCCAGTGTGCTGTTGCATGATGTGTAGAGCTGATCAAACTACAGGATAAAGATATGCACAAAAAACTCGTTGTTGCCGGTGCGGGCTGGCTGGGAATGCCTGCGGCCGAAGCCGCGGCAGAACAAGGGTGGCAGGTACAGGCAACCCGACGACAGCCGCACAGCAGCCCCCTGTCTCGACAACTGGTTCATGATGGGACAGGACTGGTGCATAACGTATCGTTACAGCACGCTTTTTGGCTCTGTGCGATGCCGCCGGGTGCGCGTCGCGAAGACAGTAATTATTTGGTGACGTTAGAAGCGACGCTGGCGTTGGCGACAGAGCTGCAAATGCAGGGCTTTTTACTGTGCTCGAGCACCGGAGTTTATGCCGACGCTGATGGGGTATACAACGAGCAGGGCACACTGGCTGCAACCGACTCACAGCGTCAACGCATTTTGCAGCAGGCAGAACAACTGGTGTTGTCTTATGGTGGTAAGGTGCTCAGGCTGGCAGGCTTGGTCGGGCCAGGGCGGGAACCAGGACAATTTATCGCTGGTAAGGCCTTACGCAGTAGCAGCCAGGAGCGGGTTAATATGGTACACCGTGATGATGTGGTTTCAGCCGTTATGTCAGTACTGACTCACTGGCCACAGGCAAGGTCGGTTTATAATGTGTGTGCACCTTCACATCCTTTTAAGCAGGATTACTATCAGGCGCATTGTGCGCAGGCGGGCACACAACCCCCAAGCTTTGCCAGCGATGTCAGCAAAGCGCGGATCATTGACGGTGCGGCCATCAGCGAATTGGGGTTTAGCTATCAGCACGCCATCTGAGCAAGTTCACTTCTTAAAGGTCAGATGACCACCCAGGCGATACTTACTGCCCGGTGAAATTAACCGGGCAAAACTGACAATGCCGCCTTCAGACCAGGTTCTACGGATCAGCTGTAAGCAGGGCTCCTCATGAAACATATTTAGCCACTGGCAAATATCCGGGCCGGGCATGATGGCCTCAACGGTATGGCGTGCCTCTGTCAGGGGCGCTATCTGGACCAGGTACTCATGGGGGGTGATTTGCGTGAAGTCCTGTTGCAGGTAGTCAGGTGCCAATTGGGGGTTAACGAAGCGCTCTTCAACTTGCAGAGGTTGTTCATTGTCATGATGTACCAGCACACTGCGGTACACCTGTGTGTCGACTTCAACACCCAGTGCAATGGCGATTGGGGCGATGGCCGCCATAGATTCAAGAGACAGGACCACACAGGTGTAGTCACCACCGCGTTCTTTGACCTCGTCGGCGATATTACGAATTTCCAACAGTGAAGACTGGGATTTGAATCTGGCGACAAAGGTACCCAGGCCCTGGCTGCGGGTTAGGATCCCGGCGTCGGTCAGTTCACTGAGTGCGCGTCTGGCGGTCATGCGGCTTACCCTGAATTGCGCGGACAAGGCGTTTTCAGACGGAACTTGTTGATCTTCCTGCCAGATACCACTGCGGATCTGCGTGATGATATGTTGTTTTATTTGTGCAAATTTGGGTTGCGTTGTCACAATCTCATGCCATGGTTAGTAAAGTAAACCCAACTGTCGCGTCAGGCTGAGCGGACATAGCTCACTGATAAACATGGCACACCTCTATTGTATATACAAGTAATCTTGCTACACTCAAAGCAGCAAGTTAGAGATGAGGAATTGAGTGGTGATGGAAGTTGATTTAGTGGTTCTGGACGTCAATCTGGCGACCATGGACCCGGATATTGAACGCCCTTATGGTGCCATTGAGCATGGGGCGATGATGGTCAAAGATGGGTTAATCTGTTGGCTTGGGGCACAAACTGAGCTACCGGAGTTTGATCCGGTGACCACACCGACTATCTCGGCAAAAGGGGCCTGGATGACGCCAGGCCTGATTGATTGTCATACCCACATTCTGTTCGCCGGTTCACGCGCTCAGGAATTTGAACAACGCCTTAATGGCGTGTCTTATCAGCAAATCGCACAGCAGGGCGGCGGCATTGCAACGACCATGAAGGCAACCCGTGCTGCGGATCATGAACACTTGTTTGTGGCCGGCAAAACGCGACTGAATGCCTTGCTGAGTGAAGGCGTCACCACAGTGGAAAGCAAATCGGGTTATGGCCTGGATTGTGAGAGCGAAATTAAGTTGCTGGAAGTCAACCGTATGCTGGATGAGCACCACCCGATCAGTGTACAAAGTACGTTCCTGGGCGCTCATGCGCTTCCGCCGGAGTATCGTGAAGACGCCGATGGTTATATCGATCTGGTGTGCGAGCAAATGCTACCTCAGGTAGCCGAACAATCTCTGGCCGATGCGGTCGATGCGTTTTGTGAAAATGTCGGTTTCAGCAATGCGCAAACGCGCCGGGTATTCGCCAAAGCCACAGAGCTGGGTTTAAAAGTGAAATGTCATGCTGAGCAGCTGTCGAACCAGCACGGCAGTGAGCTGGTGGCTGAGTTTAATGGGTTGTCCGCCGATCACATTGAGTATTTGGATGAAGTGGGTGTTAAAGCGATGGCCAAAGCGGGCACTGTCGGTGTGGTGCTGCCGGGCGCATTTTATTTTCTTCGTGAAACCCAATTACCCCCGATTGAGCTACTGCGCCAGCATAATGTACCGATTGCACTAGCCAGTGACTTTAACCCGGGAACTGCGCCATTGTGCTCACTACGCCTGATGTTGAATATGGCATGCACCCTGTTCCGCATGACACCGGAAGAAGCCTTGCTGGGCGTTACGCGCCATGGTGCTAAAGCGCTGGGTTTGTCGGATCGGGGGATGCTGAAAGTCGGCATGCGCGCCGATATGGTACTGTGGCAGGTCGGTCATCCGGCTGAGCTCAGTTATCAGTTTGGCGTAAATGACCTGTTAAATACCTGGATTTCGGGTAAACTTGTGCAATAGTAAGAATTTCACAATGGTCCGCCGATGACGAAAAAAGCGCTGCTAAAACATTGTAACAAAAGCATTATCTTACTTCTGGCTGTGTTCCCCGCTGCTGTAATGGCTGCTGTTGGGGGTGTGTCGGTGGACTCTTTCTGGCAAGGGGCTGGTCAACACTCCCCAATGCTGATGGCCTTTGTAGCCGGTGCGCTGCTCAGTGCCAGCATCGGTGCGATTATGGTGAGTCAGCAGCCATTGCATCGCATTGTGTATGCAACCACAACGGCGGTGGCGCTGGCTTTCCTGGCTGACACCGCACATCTTTTTAGTTATTTACTGGCACCTCTATTGGTATTGCATATCTGGCTTGCGATCCGCTCTGAGCAACTAAGGTACCAGGTCGTCACCTGTTTTAGTGCCTGTGCTGCTGCTTTCGCACTGGCCGGCATATTGTTCTGGCAGCTGTCCCCTGGTTTACTGGTGCTGGCGCTGTTACCGATGTTTTTGGCCGAGTTAACATTATCCAGAGCTTCTCTGGTACCGCCACTCCCCGCGGGCAGTGAGGAAAGCAAAACGGCGGACATTCTCGAGTTGCCGGACAGAGCTGGGTTTCGCAGTGCGTTTTATGAGTTTCGTCAGCGTGACCCCAGTGAAGCCATGCTCGTCATGATCCGCCTTGAAGGCTTCCAGCAGGTGAACTTTCATCTCGGTCGGGAGTTTGGCGATCTCTTGTTAGCCCAGTCTGCCAATCGAATTAAACAGCATTTGCAGCATCCGGATGTGATGCCAATTCCGCTTGGCAATGAAGTATCCCGGCTGGCCCATCTTGGCGGTTTGCATTTTGTGTTTGTGTGTAGCCTGGTTAATCAGCATCACCTGCATGAACAGATGGTCGGTGAAATCATTGAAAGCACCCTGAAACCTTTTAACGTGGGCAACTGCACCATTGAAGTCAAGGCGCGCGCCAGTTATGTGAACTGTGACGAAGAGCAGGGGCTGTTCGAGAACTTATTAACCTGTGCCTTTTTGGCGTTGGATAGTCAGCCTGACAGCCCGATAGCGCCTTATCAGCAGCAGATGCAAATCAACCGGCTGGAGCAACAGGCGCGTCTGGCTGAGTTGGCACACATTGATTTTCGCCAGGAACTGGAGTTGTATTTTCAGCCTGTGGTACGCAACGAAGATGGTGATATTGAGTTTCTTGAGTTGCTGTTGCGCTGGCAACACCCCAAGCAGGGGATCCTGGCGGCTGGTAAATTTATCGAAGATATCCGCATTGCAGGCCTGGCATTGCCCGTCGCACAATATGTGATTGAGCGCGCGGCAGAGATCGCACTGGCATTGCGTATGGAAGGCATAGCTATGCCATTGAGTCTGAACCTGTTTGGACCAGAAATGCTGCACGAGGAATTTATCGAGTTTATCGACCACGTGTTGCTGGAGCATCAGCTGAAGCCGGGTGACTTAATCATAGAGTGCCCTGCCAGTTTGTTTACCAGCCTCGAGCCTCAGGGCATTGCCATGGTATCGCGGTTGCGTTCCATGGGACTGCGTTTATGTATCGACAGCTTTGGTGAAACCCCGGTCACTTTGTCTAAATTGCCTCAGCTGACCGTAGATTATGTCAAGCTGGGCCGTTCGCTGACCTCAGATCATGGCCATCAGGGCACCTTCAAGAGTGTGGTTCGTGGGATTGTGGAAATGCAGCAGATCCAGGAATGCAAAGTGATTTGTGAAGGGGTAGAGTCACCGGAGCAGCTTCAGTTCGTGAAAAGCCTCAACACGTTCGCGGCGCAGGGGTATTATTTTGCCAGACCCCTGAGCAGCGTGGGCATGATCAGTTGGCTGAAACAATGGCGCTGGGAGCATCCGGAAGACACCCCAGAAACCTTTCAGCCAGATTCAAATTAAGTGCCGGGTTTAGGCGCAGCCTGCAAATAGCTGCAGACTAGGGAAGCCAGGACCTGACCGGCATCGCTGATCCCTTGTTGTACACCTTGCGGGTGATGCTCGGGGGCCGCTTCGCACAAGTGCAGGTAACGTGCGCGCTCCTGACTCGCCGCTAAGTGGACGAAGTGCTCGGCATCATTCACGCTGAAACCACAGTTGGTATAAGCGCTCACTGGCATTTGAGATATCGCATCGACATCGACTTCAACACCCAGAGGTGCTTGTCCGGCAAAGCGATTCAGCCCGATCTGGCAGGCTTCAGTCAGTGTCAGTGTGCGGCGTACCAGAATATCCTGATAACTGGCGTAACTGAATCCCGCATTATCCAGTGCTGAGATAATGGTGTGGTTGTTTTTCTGTTCATGCATGCCAACCACGTGATAATCAGACAGATAGCGCTGATTGTGAGCATAACTGAAGCCATTACCAGAATGACGGCCTTCCAGCGCGCGAAAATCGGCATGCGGGTCGAAGTTTATGGCATGGCAAGCCTGCTGAGTACTCTGGGACAACGCCTGTAGCAGACCAAAGCAGTTATTATGGCCACCACCAATCACAATGGGGGTCAGGCCTGCATCAAAGATGGCCTTCATGACAGTGCTGACGCGTTCATCAAGTTGACCGTTTAGCTCGCGCAACTGAGCGAGCTGCTGCGGGTCTCGGTTATCCAGATCGGCACCTTGCTGTTGCAAATCATCGCATCGGACTTCGCCTAATAGTAAGACATCATCCGGGGTTAAAAAGCGATTACAAGGCAGGTTTAAGAAGCGTTGTAAAAAAGCTTGCCAGCCCAGGTGGGCGCCGCCCCGGCCACAATTAGCCCGAGGTCCCAAATCCTCGTTGATAGCAACCAACACATACTTAATACCAAACTGCGCAGCATCGCGCAGCGCCTGGGTTAAATCGTTTTTGGGTTGCAGGAAAGCCAGGGTTTGCCAGAAGCGTTGTTCATTTTCACGGCTGTGACAATATGCGGTAATGTCCGCTTCGGTGTAAATATGAAGCCAGTGGTTACTCATAATTCAGGTCGATCTATGGGGTTGTGCCGGGCAAAGGCGGGCTTTGCCCAGGGAGATTAGAATGCGCTAGCGGTGTTATTCGCTCTGTTCGTCGTCGACTTCTAACTGTAGCTCTTCGGCAGAAATAATGATGCCGGTGGCATCCGCATACAGGTAGTCATCATCATAGAAAGATACGCCGGCAAAATTGACCGGGATACCTTGCTCACCACCGCCTTGGCTGTCGGCAGCGACGGGTATTGAGGCGATTGCCTGGATACCGAGATCACACTCTTCCAGTTCCTCGACATGGCGCACAGCACCATAGACCACAATACCCTGCCAGTTATTTTCCATTGCCAGCTCTGCAAGCTCAATATCGATGAGTGCCCGGCGTGTGGAACCTCCGCCATCGACCAATAAGATTTGGCCAGTACCATCTTGCTGTAAAGCCTGGTTGATCAGTTCATTATTCTCAAAGCACTTGAGTGTTTTGATACGGCCACTGAAGGCGCTTTGACCGCCAAAGTTGATAAACATCGGCTCTAATACATCAACCGCATCGGCAAAATGGTCACATAAGTCGGAAGTGCTGTAATCCATACGGGCGTCCTCGAAAATAACTGAATTCACAATCCAGTATACTCCCATTATGTAGGGGCGCAATGCTTTGAATCAACATACATAATTGTGTCACAAAAATGTCGTGGCAGTGTTATTTAGCTCTTCTATGCTGAATTTGTGAACAAATGTAAGCATGAGCTATGAAAGCACAGATCATCAAACTCGATACGGCGCTCTATTTCGCCCTTTATAAACCCGAGTGTAAGCCCTGGTTCAAAATGGTGATGTTGGCACTGTCAAAAAGCGGAAACGGCGGGCTCTATGTGATACTGGGTATCCTGAGTGCACTGTTTATGGGCTCGGTCGGGCAGCAGTTTGCCTTGTGTGCCGTGGTGGCATTTGCCATTGAGCGGCCGCTTTATCTCTATCTGAAAAACCGCATTGCGCGGATCCGCCCTTGTGATTGCCTGGCTGTAAAAGCCATGCTTACACCAAGTGATAAATTTAGTATGCCTTCTGGCCACAGTGCCGGTGCCTGGCTTTATGCCACGTGTCTGATAGAACACTTTCCGGCATTGGCGCTGCCGTTGATGATGTGGGCATCGGGCGTGTCTTTATCGAGAATTGTGGTTGGGGTGCATTATCCGATTGATGTCATTCTGGGTGCAGTGATAGGGAGTGGATGTGCTGTGTTGGCGATAGGAGTTGTAGGGGAATTATGAGAATTTTATATGGCGTACAAGGGACTGGTAATGGTCATATTACCCGCGCCCGGGTAATGGCAGAGTGTTTTACGCGTTTGGGCATTGATGTCGATTATGTGTTTTCTGGTCGTCCCGACGAGCGTTACTTTGATATGTCGGTGTTTGGAGACTATCAAACTCGTCGCGGGATCAGCTTTGCGACCCGTCATGGCCGATTGAATTACCAGGGGACGCTTCAGCAATTACGTGTCGGGCGCTTTGTGAAGGATGTGCAGCGCTTTGATATGCGTGGCTACGATATGGTCTTTAACGATTTTGAGCCAGTGACGGCCTGGGCGGCACGCCGAGCCAAGGTGCCTGTGGTTGCTATGAGTCATCAAAGTGCTTTCTTATCACCCAAAGTGCCCATTTTTGGTGGCAACTTTATGCTGCGTTCGTTAATTCGCTGGTTCGCGCCGGCAGACATTCATCTGGGTGTACACTGGCAACCTTTTGCCCAAAACATCGTGCCGCCTTTTATTCCCTATCAGTTGGGGGATTTTGGCAATCAGTCCATTGCTAATAAAGTACTGGTGTATTTGCCCTTTGAAGATCTGTCACATATCGTCGAGTTGCTTAAGGACTTTCCTGACCGGGAGTTTTACTGCTATCACCCGGATGCGCACGACACGTCACTGAATCACATTCATCTGCGCGCGCCGTCGCGAGATGGGTTCATTGCTGACTTAGCCAATGCGTCCGGAGTGGTGGCTAATGCCGGGTTTGAATTGTCCAGTGAAGCGCTGAAGTTTGGTAAAAAGCTACTGTTAAAGCCATTGCAGGGGCAGTTTGAACAGCAAAGTAATGCCATGACCTTACAGTCGCTGGGATTAGCCCAGGTAATGAATTACCTAAATTCAGAGGCGCTGGACGAATGGTTAGAATCACCGGGTGGACAGCAAATTAATTTCCCCAGTGATGCGACGCCGTTGGCGCTGTGGCTGACTAAGGGACAATGGCATAATGTCAATGAGTTACATGATACGCTTTGGCAAGCGGTGCTCAATAAAGCACCAAAGGCCGCTTAATTAATGTGCATTTAGTAATAAAGTCGTGCAAAAATAGCAAATAGTGCGCGGCGTTGCTGACGGAATAATCTATACTCTATTGCAGGTCTTGTAATAATTGGGTAACCGTATGGCATTTCTGGAAAATCTGACCATCAAGCGGCGCTTGCAGTTAAATGCGCTGGTGGTGGGTGTGGCTTTAGTCGTTATGCTGGCAGTGATCATGATCGAAGCCAGTACCATGCGTAAACTGAATGAAACCATTCAGTATGCTGAAGAGCTTGATATTCATGAGCTCTCAATGCGCAAACATGAAAAGAACTTTTTGTTCTATAAAGATACTGAGGCACTGGATTTATATGCCAAGGACTACAGCGAGCTGCAACGTAAAGCTGGCCTACTGGACGAGATATTTGCTGAGTTCGGTATCGACGACGGCAATTTACGAGAGTTCGAACGTCTTGCGCAAACCTACGTAGATGATTTCAATCACGTTGTTGAGTTACAACAAACCATAGGACTGCATCCAAAGGATGGTCTCTATGGCGCGCTTCGTAGCGCGGTCCACGAAGTAGAGACCATGCTCAAACAGCAATCACGTGATGACCTGCTGGTCAGTATGTTGATGCTCAGACGCGCAGAAAAAGACTTTATGCTGCGACTGGATCTGAAATACCTCAAAAAGTTTGACGATCAAATCAGCAAATTTGAGGCACAGGTCAAAGCGGCTGGCTTTGATGCGCAGTATGAGCGTCAGATCCAGGCCCTGATAAAGCAATATCAAACGCGCTTCAGAAATTTAGTTGATGCACAGACCAAGCTTGGCCTGGACCTTCAAAGTGGCGCTCTGGGCAGCATGAAGAAAAGCGTTGAGCAAAGTGATGCTGTCGTTGCACGAATTGTCGAGCAGGCAAAGCAAGCTGTCACAGAGAATACGCAAATGGCGCAAATGGCTGCCCTGATCATTTTTGTTGTGGCCTCTGTCGTGGTGATGTTGCTGGTGCTGTCGACCAGCCAGTCAATTATTCGTCCGGTTGAGCGGGTTTATCAGACCATAGAGCGGATCCGTCGTGAGAATAATTTACGCATCCCTATCGAACAGACGGGTAACGATGAAATTACCCTGATGACCAAAGACTTCAATAGTCTGATTGGCGACTTTAAAGAGTTGATTGGCGACGTAAACAGTGCGCTTGCGATCATCAATGATGCAACCCACCATTTATCGGATACCACAGCACAGACCAGTGCAGGCATGACCGAGCAGTTGCACGAGGCCGATATGGTGGCAACGGCGGCCACTGAGATGCAGGCCACGATCCAGGATATTTCACATAATACCGAAGCGGCTGCAGATAAAGCGGAATCAACCAACAAGAATGCACAGTTAGGGCGCTCTGAGGTGACTGCAACGATCGAGCATATTATGCAGCTGTCTGAATCGCTGGGTGGTGCATCCGACGTGGTGGGCCAGTTAGAGCGCGATGGTGAAACGATAGGCTCGGTACTGGATGTGATCCGCGGTATCGCAGAGCAAACTAACCTGTTGGCACTGAATGCAGCGATTGAAGCGGCCCGTGCCGGTGAGCAAGGTCGTGGCTTTGCTGTGGTCGCGGATGAAGTGCGCTCGCTGGCGCAACGTACTCAGGACTCGACGCAGGAAATCGAAAGCATCATTTCAACCTTGCAACAGCGTACACGTGAAGTGGTTAATATCATGGAGCAGTGTCGTGAGCAGGGTAATGAAAGTGTGGCACAGGCCGAACGCGCAGGCGATCTGCTCGGTATGATCACTGAAGATGTGCAAACCATTATGGAAATGAGCACCCACATTGCCACCGCGATAGATGAGCAAAAACAGGTGGCCTCTGAAGTGAACAAAAATGTTGTGAAGATCCGTGACATTGCCCAGGTGGCGTCAGATCATGCCAGCAGTAATGCACAAAGCAGTGAGGAACTGTCAGAGCAGGCACGTAATTTATACGAGTCGGTGGAAAAATACCAAGTCTAGTGCCGACCCGGTTCACCGGGTTGGGTAAAAGAAAAGGCGACTACAGGTCGCCTTTTTTGTGTGTATCACCGCGGATCAGGGCGTAAACTTAATGGGCACATCGTGGCGTGCAGACACACGCTGCTGATAAAGTTGCCATAGCTCATCTTCTTGCTCACTGAGCTTTCGCAGGTATTGCCAGCTGAACAGCCCCGAGTTATGGCCGTCATCGAATACCAGTCTGACTGCATAATGGCCGACCGGCTCAATCTGGCTGATGGTCACATCCTGCTTATTGAGGACCAGCTGCTGTTGACCGGGACCATGTCCCTGGACCTCAGCTGACGGGGAGTGGACCCGCAAAAATTCGGCGCTGAGTGTGTGCGTCAGACCATCATCAAAGTACACATCAAGCCGACTTTGTCGGGTGTGGTAATGCAGTTTGGTAACTTGATACATAGGTATAAAAAAGCCCGATCAGTGATCGGGCGGGATTCCGTTAAAGAATAAAGCGGCTCAGATCTTCGTCCTGTACCAGCATATCTAAATGCTTGTCGACATAGGCTGCATCTATTGTTAGTGACTCACCGGCTTTATCGGAGGCATCGAAAGAGATCTCTTCCATTAGCTTTTCCATCACAGTGTGCAGACGACGGGCACCAATGTTTTCTGTTTTCTCATTCACCTGCCAGGCAGCCTGTGCTATGCGCTCAATGGCATCATCACTGAATGCGATGCTGACACTTTCGGTGTCCATCAGGGCTTGTTGTTGCTCCGTGAGTGACGCATGAGGCTCAGTCAGAATGCGTTTGAAATCTTTTGCTGTAAGTGCTTCGAGCTCAACACGGATCGGTAAGCGACCTTGCAGCTCTGGGATAAGATCAGAAGGCTTCGCCATCTGGAATGCCCCTGAAGCAATAAACAGAATGTGGTCCGTTTTGACCATGCCATGTTTGGTGCTGACGGTAGAGCCTTCAATAAGTGGCAGCAGGTCACGTTGCACGCCTTCACGACTAACATCGGGTCCAGAGGCTTCGCCACGCTTACAGATTTTGTCGATTTCATCAATGAACACGATACCATTTTGCTCAACGGCAAAAATCGCCTGCTCTTTTAGCTCTTCCGGGTTGACTAGCTTCGCGGCTTCTTCTTCAATCAACAGCTTGAAGGCTTCTTTGATTTTTAGCTTGCGGCTTTTCTTTTTGTCGCCTGACAGGTTCTGGAACATGCCCTGCAACTGATTGGTCATTTCTTCCATGCCTGGCGGTGCCATGATCTCAACCTGAGGGGAGGTTTCTGCCACTTCAATGTCGATCTCTTTGTCATCCAGCTGACCTTCACGCAGTTTCTTACGGAATACCTGACGCGTAGAGCTGTTATCACTTTGCTGGGTTTCGCCCCAGGCATCTTTGGCTGGTGGCAGCAGTGCATCTAAAATGCGTTCTTCAGCGGCTTCTTCTGCGCGGTGTTTGTGCTTCTTGGTTTGTTGCTCGCGCGTCATTTTGAAAGACACTTCAACCAAATCGCGGATGATGGTTTCGACTTCTTTACCCACATAACCGACTTCGGTGAATTTAGTCGCTTCAACTTTGATGAATGGTGCGTTTGCCAGCTTAGCCAGGCGGCGGGCGATTTCGGTCTTACCCACACCCGTTGGACCAATCATCAGAATATTTTTGGGGGTGACTTCAGTACGCAGCTCTTCAGGAAGCTGCATGCGACGCCAGCGGTTTCTGAGCGCGATGGCGACGGCTTTCTTCGCTTTGTCCTGACCAATAATATGCTGGTCCAGCTCATGGACGATTTCTCTTGGGGTCATTGCTGTCATGGCAATTCCTATTACAATTCTTCGATGGTTTGGAAATTGTTGGTAAAGACGCAGATATCGCCTGCGATTTTAAGGCTCTTTTCCACAATTTCTCGGGCACTCAGGTCAGTGTTCTCAATCAGCGCAGTGGCTGCTGCCTGAGCAAAGTTACCACCACTACCGATGGCGATTAGATCGTGCTCTGGCTGAACAACGTCACCATTACCTGTGATGATCAATGATGCGGTCTCATCGGCAACGGCCAGCAAAGCTTCCAGTTTGCGCAGTGCTCTGTCGGTTCGCCAGTCTTTTGCCATTTCAACGGCCGCACGGGTGAGGTGACCCTGGTGCATTTCCAGTTTGGTTTCAAAGCGTTCAAACAGGGTGAAGGCGTCGGCAGTGCCACCGGCAAAGCCTGCAAGTACCTTACCGTTGTAGAGGCGACGCACTTTTTTAGCGTTGCCTTTCATTACCGTATTGCCAAGTGATACCTGGCCATCTCCGCCAATTACGACTTTGTCGCCTCGGCGAACACTCACGATAGTTGTCATAGTATTCCTTAATCAGGAGGCACATGCCTCAAGTATAAAATCAATTAGGGTAGAGATAGGGACGATTTCACTAAGATCAAGTCCACTTCCAGATCCCGCAGCTGACGATGTTTATCCGCTCCAGCTTATTTTTGTCGCTCTCAGCGCCCCGTTTGGTATCATAGGGGCCCAGGCGCACCCGGTACCAGACACCATTGGAGCCTTCTGTGCGACGGATCTCAGCGATCAGGCCGGCAAACGCCATCTTGGCTTTCATTTGTTCTGCCTGCTTATAGGTTCGGAATGAACCACATTGCATCTGATAGGGGCCCTGGCTCTCAATTTTCTTGACCTCGACTTTCACCTCATGATCTTTAATGTCTTTGATGAAATCAGGCGGGCGTGGCAGGTCTTTTTCGGCTTTCGGTTGCGCAGTTGTCTTTGCGGGCGCAGGGCTGACAGGCTGTGCCTCTGGTTCGCCATGCTGTTTGATGTACCACAGGCCATAACCAAAGGCACCGATCAACACCAGTGTCAGCGCAGCAAAATATTTCGGAAAGGGTTTGGCGGTCTTTCCTTTGGCAGCTTTTTTGCCGCCCGGCTTTTTATTTATATAGTCGTGTTGTGCCATAACGTTTTTTTAATAGGTATCCATAGGGTCAACGTCAATACTCCAGCGCACCCGGTTGGCGAGTTTATGCTGGCCAATATAATCAGCCAGTTGCGCCAGGTATTGATGCAGTACTTTGCGTTGCGCTGCCTGAATATGCAATTGATATCGGTACTTTCCGGCCAGGCGTTCCATCGGCGCGGGGATCGGTCCGAGTAATTGTATACCAGGGTAGGGGGTGGCTGGAACCAGATCTGATAAAAACGCCATAACCAGTTGTGCGTTGGTGGCTTCCGCACGGATCAAAGCCAGGTGGCTGTAGGGAGGCATCTGGGTTTCCTCGCGTTCGCGCAATGCATAGCGGGCAAAATCCTGATAGCCGTTGTTGACCAGATCCTGTAATAAAGGATGCTCCGGGAAGTGAGTTTGCAACAGCACTGTGCCGGCTTCACCACTGCGTCCGGCCCGGCCAGCGACTTGGGTAATGAGCTGCGCCATGTGCTCCGTGGCGCGAAAATCGCACGAATACAATCCGCTGTCCACGTCGAGGATCACCACCAGATTGACGTCTGCGAAGTGGTGCCCCTTGGCGAGCATCTGAGTGCCAATGAGCAGTCGCGCACCGCCCTGGTTAATTTCATCCAGCACGGTTTCGAGGCTGCCTTTACGCCGGGTTGAATCCCGGTCTATACGGTGCACTGGAAAATCAGCAAATTGCTGGGATAAAAACTCTTCCAGTTGTTCTGTGCCATATCCCGTGGGCATGATCTGAGTGCTGCCACAGTCAGGGCATTGCACGGGCACAAACGCCTGTTCAGAGCAATGATGGCAGATCAGCCGGCTAAGGGATTTATGATAGGTGGCGCTGGTACTGCAGCGGGTGCAATTGCTCAGCCAGCCACATTCATGACAGATAAGTGTCGGGGCAAAGCCACGCCGATTGAGAAATACCATAACTTGTTGTCCGCGTGCCAGTGTGGCAGCCATGGTATCCAGACTGGTTTTGGCAAATCCGGATTGCTCCGCCTGACCTTTCATATCAACCAACATGAAGCGGTTATCTTGTTGGGTTTGTGCTCGTTTGGTGAGCGGCAGTAGTTGATAGCGGTTTTGCAGCGCTTTTTGCAGAGTTTCCAGTGCCGGGGTGGCAGTGCCGAGGATTAAAGGAAAGCGACCTTGTGCAGCACGGTAGGCCGCCAGATCACGGGCATGGTAGCGCAACCCGTCTTGTTGTTTGAACGAACCGTCGTGTTCTTCATCGACCACTATCATACCCAGTGTCTGAAAGGGCAAAAAGATCGCTGAGCGGGTACCAATCACCAGAGCCGACTCTCCCAGCTCGGCGCGACGCCAGGTGTGTAAGCGTTCATTGTCGGTCAGATTCGAGTGCCAAAGATCAATGGGTAATCCCTCGAAGCGGCGTTTAAAACGGTTAACTGTTTGTGGCGTTAGCCCTATTTCTGGTACCAGCACAAGCGCCTGTTTACCACTGGCTAAGATGGCTTCGAGGCTTTGCAGGTACACTTCGGTCTTACCACTGCCTGTCACCCCTTCAAGTAAAAAGGTACGAAACCCGGTCTCACTGTTGATTGCACTGCAGGCGGTAGCCTGTTCCGGATTGAGCCTGGGCTTACTGCCCAGCTGTAACGGCCTGGATTGCCAGTGCGTATCGGTGCGCAGCTCTTCCTTGATCAGTGCTTTTTCTAATAAGGCTTTGATCTGTGCCTGTGAGAAGCCCAGCGTTTTGAGTTCACTGGCGGTGGCATCTCCGGCGCTGCGCAGTTGCTCAAGCAATGCCAATTGTTTTTTTGCTCGGAGCTGAGTGGTTTCACGCCCGGCTGGTGTCAGCGTCAGTACCGGCACCTGGGTTTTATCAACTTGCTCGCCTTCGCGCAGTGCGCCAGGCAGGGCAGTAAACAAGGTTTCGCCCAGAGGATGGCAATAATACTGGGCACCGAAGCGTAAAAACCCTAGGTGCTCTGGTGACAGCACGGGGGTGGTATCCAACACAGACTCAACGGCTTTTATTTTCTCTGCGGGCACATCGCTGTGAGACTTTAACGCCACGACAATGGCAACACAGGCTCGATTGGCAAATTTTACTCTGACTCGGCCTCCCACACAGGGCTGTTGTTGTGGTTCGAGGCGGTAATCAAAGGTTCTATGTAAAGGCACTTTTAAAGCGACTTCGGCGAAGCGCATGGAGACTCCGGCATCTGAATATCAAAGTTAAGGACAGGTGCCTGATAGTCATATAAGGTGCTAACAGAACACGGGCTCAGTATACCGTAACAAGGCAAAAATGCATGCCAGTCGTGAGGGAGTTTGGTGTGCATGGCATATTTTTCGGCCACATTTCGAAATTGCGCAAAAAATAACAGTTAAATTGTATTTATTGCTTGTGGATCGTCCCGATTGACCCTAAAATACGCGTCCACAATTTTTGTATAACTACGTATGGTGCCAGACTTCGGGTTTGGAGAGCGATACGGCCTTAACTAGAGGTGTCCTATGAAAGAAGGTATTCATCCTACGTACGAAACAATTACAGCTACTTGTTCGTGCGGTAACAAATTCGAGACTCGTTCAACACTATGTAAAGACATTCACCTGGACGTATGTTCTGCATGTCACCCGTTCTACACAGGTAAGCAGAAGATCCTAGACACAGGTGGTCGTGTTGATCGCTTCAACAAGCGCTTTGGTGCGCTTAGCAGCAAGAAGTAAGTTTTACTTTTGCTGTAGAAAAAGCACCTTCGGGTGCTTTTTTCGTTTCTGTACCCTGTCATTTTTGGTTTTTTCGTATGCTGCATTTTATTATGCAAAGTGGACGGATCAGTGCCGTTTGGTCAGTAAAGTTTCCAGTAATGCGAGGTTATTGTCTGTAAGCCGGCGTGCTGTTGTGCTTGTAAAAACGCATTCTTGTGACAGTCATATCACAGCGTAAATTCCTCCTGAATGACCATATTCACCTGATTAATATGCATACCTATCCCTGTAAATGCCTCATTTCTTTTTATTTAATGTCATCTAAGTGTTGTTAAAATGCTTAACTTGGTAGTTAAGTGTCGGAAATTTGTTTTTTCTCGTTGTTTTATTCATCTGATTTATATTCCGCATAAAAATGACGCTATTTTGAACTGAAAGTGACACTTATCGGATCATTTATTGTGAGTTAAGATTGCCGAAAAGTAGCAAAAAAGTCGCTAAATATTGCTAACTGCCAACTATCTTTGCTTTAACAGGATAGACCTGATATGGCTTGAATTAATTTTTAAAAAAGGTATGGTTTAACACAGTTAGCGAATTTTTATCTCACTCTCACTTTCAACTTCTTCGTAGGAAAAAATCGCGTCATGTCAGACTTTCGTGAACAAGCGTTACATTACCATGCCCACCCCGTTCCAGGAAAAATCAGCGTAGAGTTGACCAAGCCTGCAGAAACCGTCAAAGACTTAGCCCTGGCATACAGCCCGGGTGTTGCGGAGCCGGTTCGTGAAATTGCAGCCGATCCCAGCAATGCATACCGTTACACAGGTAAAGGTAACATGGTGGCTGTGATCAGTAATGGTACTGCTATTTTGGGATTAGGTAACCTGGGTCCGTTGGCGTCCAAGCCAGTGATGGAAGGTAAAGCCCTGCTGTTTAAGCGCTTTGCTGGCCTGGATTCAATTGATATTGAAGTTAAGCACCGTACAACTGAAGACTTTATCAATACAGTTGCAAATATTGCCGATACTTTTGGCGGTATTAACCTGGAAGACATCAAAGCACCTGAGTGTTTTGAGATTGAGCGTGCGCTGATCGAGCGATGTGATGTGCCGGTATTCCATGATGATCAGCACGGCACCGCGATTGTCACCGCTGCGGGTATGTTGAATGCGCTGGAGATCCAGGGCAAGAACATTCATGACGCCATTATCGTTTGTCTGGGAGCGGGTGCAGCTGCCATCGCGTGTATGGAGCTTTTGATTAAGTGTGGCGCACAACGTGAACACATTTATATGCTTGACCGCAAAGGGGTTATTCACACTCGTCGTGATGATCTCAACGAATACAAGAAGTTGTTTGCCAATAACACGGACAAGCGCACGTTACAGGACGTGATCGAAGATGCCGACGTGTTTGTGGGTGTCTCTGGCCCGGATCTGTTGTCACCGGAAGATCTGAAATTAATGGCTGATAAGCCAGTGGTATTTGCCTGTTCTAACCCGGACCCTGAGATCAGCCCGGAAGTGGCACATGGCGCGCGTGATGATCTGATCATGGCAACGGGTCGCTCTGATTACCCTAACCAGGTGAACAATGTACTGTGCTTCCCGTTTATCTTCCGGGGTGCGCTGGACGTGCGTGCCACGGCCATTAACGATGAAATGAAGATTGCAGCGGTAGAAGCAATCCGCAGCATTGCCAAAGAGCCAGTGCCAGCTGAAGTACTTAAAGCGGCGGATGTGGACAGCCTGGAGTTTGGTGAACATTACATCATCCCTAAGCCGATGGACCCACGTTTGTTGCCACGTATCGCCAGAGCCGTTGCTGAGGCCGCGGTAGAGTCGGGTGTTGCACAAATTGAGATGCCAGAAAACTACATGGCATAAGCCAGCCTGAGCAAAAAAAAGCCTCACAATGTGAGGCTTTTTTTATTGCTGTTTTTCACTGGCACTGCAAAGATTATTCTTCATTAATCTCTGGGATCTCCAGACCCATTTCCGTCATGATCTGACGGACTTCTGCCGGGATTTTTTCCGGGTTGTCTTTGCGCAGATCTTCGTCACCAGGGAGTGGCTGGCCGGTAAAGGCATGCAGAAATGCCTCACACAGTAACTCACTGTTCGTCGCGTGGCGCAGGTTATTGACCTGGCGACGGGTGCGCTCATCGGTCAGCACTTTCAGTACGTTGAGCGGGATAGAAACAGTAATCTTTTTTACCTGTTCTGATTTCTTACCGTGTTCTGCATAAGGGTGAATATATTCACCGTTCCATTTAGCCATAGTGATGTACTTGCCTCAGTGTTGTAGATGCAATGCGAATAAGACTGTGTACTGTGTATGGATCCAACCGTGACACGTAGGCTCTCTGTTGGCAATGTTGCACGTCATTTGCCATAGTTTAAGCTCAAATACTCAGTCTTATTAGCATAGAGTTCGCGTTGAGTGGCGAAATTTTATCGGTTTAAAAAAGATAGTCAAATACTAGTTATTTAGCCATTTAGCGGTATAAATGTTTTGACTTCTAACTTTTGTTCATCTAACCTTTTAGACGTCTAAACATCTAATTCATCCAGGTGACCTATGAGCCAAAGCAACAAGTCAACCATAGCGGTACGTACAGGCATAGATGCTGACAAGCATCATGGTGCGGTGGTGCCGCCGCTTTATCTGTCGACCACCTATTCTTTCGCGGATTTTGATAAAAAGCGCGATTACGATTATGGCCGCAGTGGTAACCCGAATCGCGATATTCTTGCGCAAACACTGGCGGAGCTGGAAGGTGGCGCTAAGGGGATCATTACCGCAACGGGTATGGCCGCGGTTCACCTGGTGACTCAGTTACTGAATGCTGATGATACCTTAGTGATCCCACACGACTGTTATGGGGGCAGCTACCGCTTGTTTACCTCGCTGGAAAAGCGTGGTTTGCTCAAGGTAAAAGTACTGGATCTGACACGCAGTGACAGTTTGCAGGAAATTCTGGCCATTAAACCTAAACTGGTCTGGATTGAAACACCAAGTAACCCCATTTTACGCTTAACGGATATCCAGGCTGTTGTGGATGTCGCCGCGCAGTGCGGTGCGCTGGTTGCTGCTGACAATACTTTCTTGTCGCCGGCACTGCAAAACCCCATCGCATTTGGGGTCGATATAGTGGTGCATTCCACCACTAAATATATCAATGGTCACTCTGATGTTGTGGGTGGGGCTGTGATTGCCAAAACCGAAGAGCTGGGTGATGAACTGGCCTGGTGGGCCAACAATATCGGCATCACGGGTGCGCCGTTTGACAGCTACCTGACTTTACGTGGATTGCGTACACTCAATGTTCGCCTTAAACAGCATCAGGAGAATGCGCTGGCGATTGCACGTTACCTTGAGCAATCAGAGTTTGTTAGCCAGGTTTATTATCCCGGGCTGGAAAGCCACCCTCAGCACGCACTGGCGAAACAGCAGCAGCAAGGTTTCGGCGGCATGGTGAGTTTTGATATTAAAGGGGAACTGGCGGATGCTGCTAAGTTCCTGACCAGTGTGAAGCAATTCTCCCTGGCAGAATCCCTGGGGGGCGTTGAAAGTTTGATCTGTCACCCGGCAACTATGACACATGCCGGCATGGACCCGGCTGCACGGCTTGAGGCGGGTGTTGGTGACACACTGATCCGTATTTCAGTGGGGATTGAGGAAATCGACGATTTATTAGCAGACTTTGAGCAGGCATTTGCTGCGGTGAAGGCCGCGCAAGGCAACTCCAGTGACAATGCGAAAGCATTTAAGCTCTCGCCAGCACATACGGCATTGTGGTAGAAGAAATGACAAAAGCAGTACATAAATTCGGCGGGTCGAGCCTGAGCTCGGCTGCTCGTTATCAGGCGGTTGCCAATATCATCATTGGGCAGTGCCAGAGCGGTGACTGTATCGTGGTATCGGCTGCAGGTAAAACGACCAATACTTTGGTTGCCTTGTGGCAGAGTTATCAGCAGCAGGACGAACGGGCTTTTAGTGACATCTTGTTGCAAGTGGAAAACCATCAGTTGCAGCTAATTGATGAATTGTTTAACGCACCGCAGCAATCCTCGCTGGTCGCTGAATTACGGGATGAGCTGAGTAGCATCGGTCGTCAGGCACAGTCACGCCAGTTGCTCGAAGCCCCGTTGTTGGCGTTTGGTGAGATTTGGTCAGCGCGTTTACTGGCAGCTTTGTTGAACACCCTGAATATTGCTGCGCAGGATGTTGATGCGCGTACTTTGTTTACCCAGCATCAGGGACAACTGATGCACAGTCAAAACCGCAGTGCCTGCCATCAGGCACTTGATCAGGACAAAATATATGTTGTGACCGGTTTTATTGCCGCTGATAGTGCAGGCAATACGGTCACATTGGGGCGTAACGGCAGTGACTACAGCGCCACATTATTAGCCAACTATTTAGATGCAGCGTCTGTGTCTATCTGGACCGACACGCCAGGCGTTTTCAGCACCGATCCACGTAAAGTGGGTAATGCAATCAAGTACAGCAAAGTGTGCCGCGCGCAAGCTAATTTGCTGGCACGACTTGGCAACCCGGTTTTGCACGCAAAAACACTGTCTCCACTTAAAGAGACCGCCATTAAGCTTCAGGTACGCAGCAGTTTTGACCCCGACGTGCAGGGCACCGAAGTGGTCAAGCAAGGCTACAGCAAAGAAAAGCGCTTTGTGACCACCTTTGGCGATCTGGACTTATTGCGCGTTGATACACTGGTTTCTGGCGAAGTCGGGGCCCTGAGTCAGCTGATCCAGCATGGCATCCACCACTTCAACCAAAACGGCGAAGATTACCTGCTGGTGCCCAGTGAATTCACACATCAGGTTGTTTTGCGCCTGAGCGGCCGGGTCACTATCGTTGAATCTCACCTGCGTGGTTTTGCTGTGGTTGCACCTAGCCCGGACATTGCACCGTTAGTGCGCCAGGCACAGGCGGTACTGGATGAACAGGCCGTGGTGGTGCGCTTTACTCACAGTGCCACAGATTATGCTTTATTCCTTACAGATCAGGCTATTGACAGTGATGTATTGGCTATCTTGCACGACAAACTGGTGAACAAAGGGCGTGAACTGGCGGTGATCATCGCCGGTCTGGGCAACGTTGGCGAGGTCTTCCTGAGCCAGTGTCAGCAACAAATTGCGCGCCTTCAGAGCCAGTTTGATTTGAAAGTGGTGGCACTGTTACGCTCACAGAAAATGGTGTTCTGCCCGAGCGGCTTAACGTTGTCGCAATGGCAACAGCAGTGGCACAGTGAGGCGCAGGATTACTCGCATGAAGAACTGCTGGATCGCATTAGCGAGCTGGATTATGAACACAAGGTGGTGATTGATATCACTGCCAGTGAGGCATTTAGCCAGCTTTACCCGGATTTTGCGGCCCACGATTGCCATCTGATCAGTGCGAACAAGTATGCTGGAACTGCGCAACATGACTGGTATCAGGCATTGCGTACTCAGTTGCAAGAGCGTAATTTGCTGTGGCGCTATAACACCAGTGTTGGCGCCGGGCTGCCTGTCAATTTCGCGCTGGCCGATCTGCAAAATAGCGGCGACAGAGTCGTGCGCATTGAAGGGGTGTTTTCGGGCACTTTATCCTGGTTGTGTAGCAGTTTTGATGGCACTCGTCCTTTCTCTGAGCTGGTATTGGCGGCACAAGAAATGGGGTATACCGAGCCGGATCCCAGAGAAGATTTATCCGGTCGCGATATGCAACGCAAGCTATTGATCCTGGCACGTGAACTGGGTTTACAGCTCGAGCTGGACGACATTGCCTTAGAGGCGCTGATGCCTGAGACATTGGCTGAAGGCAGTTGGGAAGCCTTTTTGGCACGCAAAGATGAGTTAGATGCGTTTTATCAGCAACGTCAGGAAGCAGCTCAGGCTGCTGACAAAGTGCTGAGGTATACCGGTGCCCTGGAGATTGACGCATCAGGAACAGTCCGTGCCAAAGTGGGCATTGCGCAAGTTGCTCAGGGGAGCGCGATTGCCAATTTAACCCCGGGGGACAATATTTTTGTGATAACCACCCAGTGGTATGAACAAAACCCCTTGGTTATTCAAGGGCCAGGTGCGGGTAAAGAAGTAACCGCAGCGGGGATCCACTCCGACCTGTACTGGTTAACGCAGCAGCTGAGATAACCGAAAGAAAGACAAAAAAGGCCGGTGACTGTCACCGGCCTTTTTGCGTTAAGGCTATTAGAACAGCTCTTCTGTATCCGGGAGTTGCTCTTCAAACGGCGTACTGGAGCCTGTTTCAAGTACGTATTTTGTTGGGGTGGTGCCACGTTCAAAATATTCGAAACGGCTGGTGTGATCGTTACGCTCACTCAATAACCCGGTTTTTAAATCGATGCGCACAGACACCAGGCCCGGAGGCGGGTCAATTGGTGCAAGTGGCTCATCTTTCAATGCTGCACGCATAAACTGCACCCAGCCCGGCAGTGCTGATGTGGCACCGGCTTCGGCACCGACGACCTGTTGCTTACCCAGATTGGCGTTATACGCTGCGCGGCCCAGTGACTTACCCGGATCGTCAAATCCGACCCAAACGGTGGTGAGTACGTTGCGATTAAACCCCGTAAACCAGGTATCGACCGAGCTGTTGGTGGTACCGGTTTTGCCGGCCAAGTCTTTGCGCTTCAGCGCCTGTGCACGCCAGCCGGTGCCAGTCCAGCCGGTTTTGTGTTTCCAGCTGCCGCCACCCCAGATCGCGCTTTTCATTGCGTCGGCGATTAAAAATGCATTGCGCTCGGAAATGATCCGCGGTGCACAGGTGTACTGGTCGACTTCCCATTCTTCTTCACTACAGATGTTCAGTGGCTGGGCGGCACCCAGAACATTGCCATAGCTGTCGGTGAGTTTTTCAATAAAATAGGTTTCGACTAAGTGCCCACCATTGGCAAAGGCACTCATACCGCGGGCCATTTCCAGCGGCGTTAGTGATGCACTGCCCAGAGCCAGCGATTCGCTGCGAACAATGTCCTCGTTATTAAAACCAAACTTGAGAATATGGTCGGCGGCTGCGTTGAGCCCCATACCCCGCAGTAAGCGTACTGACACAACGTTTTTCGACTGAGCCAGAGCACGGCGAATACGAATTGGGCCACTGTACACATCTGGGCTGTTTTTCGGACGCCAGGCGACGCCCATGCTTTTATCCCAATGATTGATTGGGGCATCGTTGATGATGGTCGACAACGTGTAGCCAGCTTCCAGCGCACCCGAGTAGATAAATGGCTTGATGTTCGAACCAACCTGGCGCTTAGCCTGAACGGCCCGATTGTACTGGCTTTGACGGAAACTGTAGCCGCCAACCAGGGCTTTAATGCGACCACTTTGTGGATCTAATGACACCAACGCACTGGCAGGCTGAGGAAATTGGCTGAGTAGCCAATTCTGGTCTTTATTACGCACCCAGATCTGCATACCCGGCGCGAGAATATCACTTGCTTGTTTCGGCGGTAACCCCTGGCGGCGCTCTGTGATATATGCACGCGCCCATTTTAACCCGGACCAGGGCACAGTGATTGAGGTGCCGTCTTTGAGCAATACCGTGGCACTTTGCTCTTCAAGTGCTGTCACAACACCTGCTTGAAGCGGGTCTATTTCTTTGACACTGCGCAGTTTCTCCAGGATCTGAGTAGTCGACCAGGGGGCTTCCTCTGGTTGCCAGTATTGCGCTTGCGGGCCACGGAAGCCGTGTCGCATATCATAAGCGTGCAGGTTGTCGATCAGGGCTTGTTGTGCAGCGGCCTGAACGTCGGATTCGACTGTGGTATAAACCTTAAAACCGGAGTTGTAGGCCTGGTCTTCACCATAGGTTTTCACCATGTAAGCGCGGACCATTTCCGATATATAAGGCGCATAGAGTTCTATTTCAGCGCCGTGTCGTTTTGCCGTGATCGGTGCCTGAGTGGCCTCGTTGTATTGGGCCTGAGAGATGTAGCCTTCAGTCAGCATCCTGCCCAACACGACGTTGCGGCGTAACTTGGCACGTTGCGGGTTACGGATTGGATTGAGTGCTGAAGGTGCTTTGGGCAGGCCGGCCAGCATCGCCATTTGCGCCAGGCTCAGCTCATGTAGTTCCTTGCCATAATACACCTGGGCAGCTGCTCCGATCCCAAAGGCTCGATGACCCAGTTCTATTTTATTGAGGTAAAGCTCAAGAATTTCATCTTTATTGAGTAATCGTTCGATATGTAAGGCGATAAAGATTTCTTTCACTTTACGAATATAGGCCTTTTCTCGGGTCAGGAAGAAGTTTCGTGCCAGCTGCATGGTGATGGTACTGGCACCTTGTTTTTTCTCTCCGGTGCTGACCAGGACGATAAATGACCGCACAATGCCGATAGGATCGATGCCAAAATGATCATAAAAGCGGTTGTCTTCGGTGGCCAGAAAAGCCTGGAGTAAAGGCTCTGGAATGTCATTAATTTTAACCGGAATACGGCGTTTCTCGCCAAACTGATTGATCAGTTTGCCGTCGCGGGTAAAGACCTGCATTGGGGTTTGCAGCTGTACATCTTTTAAAACCTTTACACTGGGAATGTCTGATTTGACATAGTAATAAAGGCCGAACAAGGTAAGCAGGCCCAGTGTCGTGCAAAGCAGTATAAGTTGTAGTAATCTTTTTAATAAATTCACGAATTTATCCCTAGCGAGACTCCCAATTACAATCGGACGCTGTTAGTATATCCTGATTAAAAAACGATTAATAATTTTTGCGTAAATTACTTTGTGCCTAATGAAGGTGCATGGGAGTGTGGCCGAAAGTTGGCAAGTAGTATAACGCTTTTCGCCAAACTGTACCTAAATGACTAAACTCTTAATTAACACTGTACAGAATTCTGGATACTTGGGCTAACGGCATGTTGCGTCAATTCTTAAAAAAACAAGCTCCAATGATGGTCGGGGTAGACATAGGCTCACACTGCGTAAAGGCTGTTATGTTAGCCGAATCAAGCGCAGGGTACCGGGTTGAGGCCGTTGCCATTGAACCACTACCCAAAGGCGCAATGAAAGAGCGTGCCATTCAGGATATTGAAGCGGTCGGTAAAGTCATCAGTAAAATACGCAAACGCCTGCCAAAAACCAGTCACTTTGCAGCGGTTGCTGTCTCTGGCCAAACGGTCATTACCAAAATGATTTTTATGGATGTGTCGTTAAGCGATGCTGAATTAGAATCACAAATCGCGATTGAGGCCGATAGCCTGATCCCTTATCCACTCGATGAAGTCAGCCTGGATTTCGAAAAGCTAACGGTGAATGAGGCGGATCCTTCTAAGGTCAATGTGCTGTTGTCTGCGGCCAGGACGGAAAGTGTACAGGCGCGTGTAAGTGCACTGGAAGAAGCAGGCTTAAAAGCGAAAGTTGTGGATGTTGAAAGTTACGCTCTCGCCCGTTCTGCTGAGGTTTTGTATGGTCAGCTGCCCTCTGATGCTTACGATAAAGTCGTCGGGATCATTGATATTGGTGCTGTGGTGACTTTGGTGAGTGTCGTACAGTCCGGTAAAACGCTATATACCCGGGACCAGGTTTTTGGTGGAGAGCAGTACACCAATAGCATTGTTGCGTATTACAACAAGAGTTTTGATCAGGCCGAGTTGGCAAAAACCACCGGTGATTTGCCGCCGAACTATACCTTTGAAGTACTCGCACCATTCCAGACTTCGCTGTTACAGCAGGTGCGTCGTGCACTACAAATGTTTATGACGACCAGTGGCCAGGAGCAGGTCGACTACATTGTTTTGACCGGTGGGACTGCACAAGTGGAAGGGCTCGACCGTTTGCTTGTGGATGAGCTGGGTGTGCATGCGATTGTGGCGGATCCGTTTGCGAATATGGAAATAGCGCCTAAAGTGGATCGAGGTGTACTGAATAATCACAGAGCGCAGTTTGCCATCGCAACCGGGTTGGCACTGAGGAGCTTTTCGTCATGCCACATATAAATTTACTGCCCTGGCGTGAGCAGCAACGGCAGGCTTCTCAACAAAAATTCCTGACCATATTGGGGATCATCGTCGCTGCCAGCTTAGCGCTGATGTACGGCATTGGTGCATTTTATGACACCCTTAAAGAAGGGCAGGAAATCAAGAACCTGTATCTGTCCAGTGAGATTAAAAAGCTGGATAAGCGGATCGGGGAAATCCGCGGGTTGAACCAACAAAAAGAAAACCTGCAGCGTCGGATCCGGCTGATTGAAGAGTTGCAGAGCAACCGTAATTTGGGCACGCAGATCATTGATGAGGTGACCCGGGTTGTGCCAGCGGGCGTCTATCTGACGAGTCTGGAACGACAACAGAATATGATCAAAGTGATTGGCCGCAGTGAATCGAACAACCGCCTGTCGCAAATGTTGCGAGCAGTCGAGTCGTCTTATTTATTGCGGGATCCGTTACTCCAGGGCATTGTCGCTGGTGAACGCGAAGAGCGTTTACTGAGTAATTTCACGATGAATTTTTACGTTAAAACGTTCGCTCAAATGGAGAAAGAACGCGCCGAGTTAGCTCAGACAACGCAGGCGGAGAATTAGGCCATGAAACTTGATTTGAAGTCGCTGCAGGAGATCGACTGGAACGAAATTGAGCTGGATAACATTGGCGAGTGGCCGATGCCAGTGAAAGCCATTTGTTGCGCTGTAGTGGTGGTGATCATGCTGGTCGTAGGATACAGCATGCTGGTCTCTGCGTCGGTGGCCAGCTTTGAGCGAGCGGTCAAAAAAGAAGAAGAGTTGCGCACCAGCTACCGCGTCAAATACGGTCGGGCAAATAACCTGGAGTTATATCGACAGCAAATGCAGGACATGGAAGCGCAGTTTTCTCAATTATTAAGAAAACTGCCAACCTCGAATGAAACCCCGGGGTTGCTCGATGATTTAACGTATGTTGGC
The DNA here is from genome assembly GCF_030125445.1 of Pseudoalteromonas ardens. NCBI lineage: Bacteria > Pseudomonadati > Pseudomonadota > Gammaproteobacteria > Alteromonadales > Pseudoalteromonadaceae > Pseudoalteromonas > Pseudoalteromonas ardens. The sequence continues at coordinate 84,752 of NZ_JASJUV010000011.1, read as the reverse complement.
ACATCCAGTGGCCTGACGTTTCTAAAAATAGGCTGGCTGCCTGAGATTAAAAAAGAATTTTATACGGAACTGCCAATTAATCTTGAAGTTGTGGGGACGTATCACGAGTTTGGTGAGTTTGTCAGTAAAGTGGCGCAGTTGCCGCGTATTGTGAGTTTGCATGATTTTCGTATTGAGGGAGCAGGCAATAATCAGTTGGTGTTTAGCGTGGTAGCAAAAACCTACCGCTACGAACAGGAGACTGAAGAATGAGGCGTCTGCTGGTTTTGTTTGCGATGATTGCACTGACAGGGTGTAACGATAACACTGCAGAACAAAAAGAGTTTATTGACCGGGTGCAGGCGAATGCGACTCCGAGCATAGAGCCTATGCCCGAAATGGCGCAGTTTGAGCACTTTCCCTATAGTGCGGCTCAACTACGCAGTCCTTTTGTCGCCCCACAACCGGAAGTCATTGAGAGTCGCCTGGTACAGGTTAAAAACTGTCTTCACCCAGATCCGAATCGTCCCCGAGATCCGCTAGAAAAATACGCGCTGGATAATTTGATGATGAAAGGCACGATCACACGCGGTGAGACGGTATGGGCGTTGATCAGAGCTGGCGAGCAAGGTTTGTTCAGAATAAAGAAAAATGAATACATGGGTTTGTATCACGGTAAAGTGGTGAGCGTACAAGCCGACCATCTGGAGCTGATGGAACTGATCCCAGACGGAACGGGATGTTGGAAAGAGCGCCTGAGCAAAGTCGAAATGGTGGAAGCCGAGGACATCGGTGCCAGTGAAGAATAAAAAAGGTGAAAATATGATTGCGCGCGACGGGATCAAACACGTTGTGAAAACTCTGATGGGTGGCATTTTAATGGGCACAGCGTTGCTCGCCCAGGCAATGCCAATGCTGTACGATGTGCGTTATAACCCGGTGCCGAGCGGAGAAACTGAGCTACAGCTTGTGTTTGATGAAAAGCTGGCGATTGAACCCAAAGTGCAGGTGCTGAATGAGCCGGCACGTATAGAGTTGTTTTTCCCGGATGCAGAATACGAAGAAAGCCTGGAACTGCTCAAAGTGAACCAAGCCGGGATTGAGCGGATCAAGAGCAGGATGGAACAGGGCGGATTTGTGCTGAGTGTTGAAATGTCTGCACTTAAACTCTATCGCACTGAGGTTAAAAATAATCTGGTTTACATCAAAGTTTCAGATCAGCCAATTCCAGTTTCCAGCGAGGATACGCAACCTGATACGCTGCACAGCGAGATGAATCGGATCCAAAATATTGATTTCCGTCGCACAGATAAAGGTGCTGCTCAGATCCTAGCCTTTCTGGATTCCAGTCAGGCGGCGATCGATGTGCAGGAGCGAGGCGGGCAGATTTACGCTGACTTTCATCATATTGCCATCCCGGATGAGTTACTATATGAGCTGGATGTGGTTGATTTTGGCACCATTGTGAGTACGGTTGAAACCTTCCGTGAAGAGGGGAAAAGTCGTTTGGTGATCAAACCTAATGGCGCTTTTAAGTTCAATTATCAGCAATTAGACAACATCTTTACCCTGACAGTAGAAAAAGACGATCAGGAATTTTCGTATGCGGATACGAAAAATTATCAGGGACAGCCGATCACATTGAACTTTCAGGATATCCCGATCCGTTCTGTGTTGCAGATAATCGCCGATACTAACAACTTTAATCTGGTCACCAGTGATTCGGTTACGGGCAACATTACCTTGCGCCTGGATGGTGTCCCCTGGGATCAGGCACTGGATGTGGTGTTACGGGTGAAAGGGCTTGATAAACGCATGGAAGGAGCTATTTTGATGGTGGCGCCGTCTGAAGAGCTGGCCGCCAGAGAAGCAAAAGAGTTGCAGGCAAAACGTCAGGTTGAAGAGCTGGAGCCTTTATATAGTGAATACATTCAGCTGAATTACGCTAAAGCAGAAGAATTCGCTGATTTACTTAAAACGGATGAAAACTCCATCATCAGCCTGCGTGGCAGTGTCTCTGTGGATAAGCGGACCAATACCCTGCTGATTAAGGACACCTCGCGTAGCATTGAAAACGTCAGACGTATGGTTGAGACGCTGGATGTGCCGGTTAAGCAGGTGCGTATTGAATCGCGTATGGTTACGGTGTCAGATAACATTCAGGAAGACTTGGGGATCCGTTGGGGGTTCAGTGATCAACAAGGCACAGATGCGATTTCGGGCTCTCTGGAGGCAACTAATAAGCTCTCCGGAGGCACTATCCCTGATTTAGCCGAGCGTCTGAATGTGAATTTGCCGGTACAAGGTTCAACGGCAGGCAGTATAGGCATGCACATTGCTAAACTGTCAGACGGGACTTTGATAGACTTGGAGCTGTCAGCGCTGGAGCAGGAGAACAAGGGTGAGATCATCGCAACACCCAGCATTACGACTGCAAACCAGAAAACGGCGCGGATTGAGCAGGGTACTGAGATCCCTTATGTGGAATCGGCTTCCAGTGGTGCATCGACCGTTCAGTTTAAAAAAGCGGTGCTGAGTTTAGAGGTGACACCGCAAATAACGCCGGATAATAAAATTATTTTGGATCTGGTCATAACCCAGGACACACGGGGTGATACAGTACAAACAGCCAATGGCCCGGCTGTGGCGATAAATACACAAAGGATCCAGACTCAGGTCTTGGTCGAAAATGGTCAGACGGTTGTGTTAGGGGGCATTTATCAGCAGGAAATGACCAATGCGGTGAGCAAGGTGCCTGTACTGGGAGATGTACCCTACTTAGGTGTCCTATTTAGGAACACACGAGAAATCAATGAAAAGAGAGAGTTATTGATTTTTGTGACACCTAAGATCATGCATGATTCACTGTAGTCAGACTAAAATAACAATAATGGGCGTGAAAGTTGCCTTTTGACTTGAAATCACGCATTGATTGCTGAGATAATCCCCTCCTTAATTTTGGGGCCAGGTCGTTAGGCGGGGTTTTATTTCAAATTTTAGAGTTCGTTTGTACTAAAAAGATATGGCTGAGAAACGTAATATATTTCTGGTAGGCCCAATGGGGGCTGGTAAGAGCACGATTGGTCGTCACATTGCGGACCAATTACATCTGGAGTTCTTCGATTCAGATCAAGAAATCGAGCGCCGCACTGGTGCTGATATCTCCTGGGTGTTCGATATTGAAGGGGAAGAAGGGTTTCGTCGTCGCGAAGAGACCGTGATTTCTGATCTTACCGAAAAGCAAGGCATCGTATTGGCTACTGGCGGCGGCTCGGTCATCAGTAAAGAGGTACGTAACAAACTATCTGCTCGTGGTATTGTGGTTTATCTTGAAACCCCAATTGAGAAGCAAGTAGCACGTACCCAGCGCGATAAGCGTCGTCCTTTGCTACAAACAGAAGAAGATTCACGCGACGTATTAGTGCGTCTGGCAGATGAACGTGAACCACTGTATAAAGAAGTGGCGGATCACGTTGTACGCACAGATGAACAAAGCGCCAAAGTGGTTGCTAATCAAATCATTGAGAAGTTAGATTTCTAAACATGTAGGCTAGATAGGAGGTGACGGCACATGCTTGAATTAACAGTAGATTTAAACGAGCGTAGCTATCCTATCTATATTGGCCAAGATCTTCTTACCGATCAGGGGCGGTTATTGCAGCATATTGGCAATGCGCGCCCCGTCATCATCAGCAACGAGACTGTTGCACCTTTGTATCTGGATACATTACTCACGCAGTTAGAGGGCAAAGCGCCGCTTCATTTTTGCATTCCTGATGGGGAGCAATACAAATCTCTGGAGTGGTTTGAGCGTATTAACGCATTTTTGCTTGAGCACAACTGTGGTCGGGATACCTGTCTGATTGCTTTAGGTGGCGGCGTAGTTGGTGATCTGACCGGTTTTGTTGCAGCCTGCTATCAGCGTGGTGTGCCATTCATTCAGATCCCGACAACCTTACTGTCTCAGGTAGATTCGTCGGTTGGTGGCAAAACAGCCGTCAATCATCCTTTAGGTAAAAATATGATAGGTGCTTTCTATCAGCCTAAAGCGGTGTTTATTGATACCAATACACTGAAGAGTTTACCACCGCGCGAGTTCGCAGCGGGCATGGCTGAAGTGATTAAGTACGGCCTGATTTACGACAAAGATTTTCTGACACTACTTGAAGATAATGGCAATGCTTTGCACGAGTTGGACACCGACTTGTTAATGCAAGTGATCCATCGTTGCTGTGCCATCAAAGCCGACATTGTCGCACAAGATGAGAAAGAAGCTGGATTGCGTGCGCTGCTGAATCTGGGGCATACGTTTGGCCATGCCATTGAAGCGCAGATGGGTTATGGCGTATGGCTTCACGGTGAAGCGGTCGCTGCGGGCATGATGTTAGCGGCCCGTCTGGCACATCTTAGAAGCGCGTTAACTGAGCATGAAGTCGCGCGTATCGCAGCTTTGCTAGAAATGTATCAATTGCCAGTTGCACCGCCCACATCGATGACAACGGCACAGTTTATCTCTCACATGCGTAAAGATAAGAAAAATAAACAAGGTAAGATCCGCTTTATCGTACCTACCAGTCTGGGCAAGTGCCAGCTGGTCGATGACGTATCTGATGACACCTTAGGCCAGCTAATAGGGCACTGATGCAGTCGCAAATCTTACCGAGTCGTGCCGCTTTGGTCGACCGGATTGCAATGCAGTTTGAGTATGGACAAAACCTGATCTGCCTGGTTGGTAACTCAGGGCTAGGCAAAAGTTACCTGGCTGAGTCTTTCATCACAGACAAGTACCCTGACTTTAGCAAAGCTTTTGTTAAGTTGGGTGCACATACCAAAGACACCGAGCTGGTTCAGCAGCTGTTAGAAAATAGCTTTCGCGCACCGCTAGTCGACCATAAGTTGTCCTTAAGTGAGAATTTCTTTGTTCTGTATAATGAGCAACCTTGTGGTCCGTGCCTCTGGGTCATTGATGGTGCACGTCACCTGAGTGATGAGCTGATCCAGGAGCTTCAGCTGCTGGCTAAAAAGGCCCCGGACACTTTATATATTCTGGTAACAGGACAAGCCCCTAAGATATTGCCCGAAGCGCTGGATATTCATCTGGAGTCCCTGTCATTAACGGAAAGTCGCCGCCTGATGGCGATGTTTTTTCCAGAGTTACCGCCTTCAGAAGATCCTATATTCAACACCTTCTTGAGTGAAGCGGGCGGTAACCCCAGCATTTTGCTCGAATGGCAGCAAAACCAGCATCAATTGACGCTGAAATCCAAACAAACAATGAGTAGCCGGCAATGGAAAGGGTTTTTGGGTGCCTTTGTTGTGATTACGGCCTTGTTTCTGGTCGCACTGCTTTATCAAAAAGATTTGGCCGATCTATTGCGTCTGCAACAGGATGTTGGCGCAACCTCGGTTGAGGTATTGCCTGAACCGACTGTGCTGACGACGCAAGAGGCGCTCTCGGATGAAATCGCGCAGCCTGTTTCCCGGGCATTAACAGAGCGATCAGATAGCAGCGACACTCAGCTTCCTTTGCAGCATGATGTACAATCCATACTCGGCGCGTTAACCCAGGGCCAGGCTGCTGGGGACGAGTATCAAGTCGAAATAAATGAAGAAGACGCTGAACACACTGCCGCGTCTGACAGAGATGCACAAGGTGAACCTAATGCGTCGGCAGCGGTCGCACAAGTACTGACGCAACCAGATATATCAAGCGATGGCGCTGAGCGTACAGACATCAATGAAGAGGTTGAAACGCCAGAGCCGGTCATTATAACACAGCCTCAGGTGCAGCCGGATCCGGTTTCAGGCTTATCAGACAATGCCTGGTTTTTGGCGCAAGACAGTAATGCCTGGACTATTCAACTGCTGGCTGTGACTGATGAGTCTGTGGCACGGCGATATATCGAGCAACATAAGTTGTCGCAGATCCGAACCGCTCAGGTTATGCGTGCAGGCAAGGCGTGGTGGTTTGTGACCCTGGCGCCATTTGCAACCTTAGATGACGCGAAACAGGCCCGGACTGAATTACCTGAAGCCGTGTTAGCAGGACAGCCATTTTTTAAACGTATCGTGCAAATTAAGCAACAAATCCAACAGTCACAAACGCAAAAATAGTGTAGAATCGCGCTACTTTGGGGTAACTAGTCAGATCATGCAAAAAAAGACCAGAGCTTTCTTAAAATGGGCAGGTGGAAAATATGCCTTGGTGGAAGAAATTACCAAGCGCTTGCAAGCCGCAAATGAAGAGGCCGAAACTCTGGTGGAGCCCTTTGTTGGGGCTGGATCTGTCTTTCTCAATAGTCATTTTAAGCACTATATACTCAATGACATTAATGCGGACCTGATTAACCTGTACAAAGAGCTACAGCGCACTCCGGACGAGTTCATTAGTGATGCCAGAAAGTTGTTTGTTGACCTGAATAATCATCCTGATGCCTACTATGCCTATCGCCAGCAGTTTAATGAAAGCGTTGATGTTTATGAGCGGGCGATTCTGTTTTTGTACATGAACCGGCATGGCTACAATGGGCTTTGTCGCTATAACCTCAAGGGCATTTTTAACGTGCCCTTTGGTAAATATAAGCGCCCTTATTTTCCGGAAAATGAGCTGTACTTTTTTTCAGAAAAAGCACAGCAGGCAACCTTTACTTGTTTGAGCTATGAGCAGGTTTTTAGGCGTATTCCTAAGAAAGCGGTCGTATATTGTGATCCGCCCTATGTGCCGCTGAGTAAAACCGCTTCATTCACAGCCTATGCTAAAGGGGGGTTTAACTTTGACGATCAGGCACAACTCGCTAACCTGGCAGAAAAGGCCGCCTTTGAACAGCAAACACCCGTCCTGATATCCAACCATGATACGGTGCTGACGCGCAAGATCTACAGCCAGGCCCACTTGGATGTGATCCAGGTAAAAAGAACCATTAGCCCTAAAGGCTCTGGTCGCAACCGGGTTGATGAGCTGATGGCCTTATATCACGAATAATCGCGTTGAATGGCTGACATGTCATAATACAATGGCATTTACAAACCAGGCTAAAGCGATAACCAGTGCGATAACAAAACACACGGCCAGCAAGGCAAAAGGCCAAAAGTGTTTTTGGCTGAAATCGACACGATATTTAGCCTGGCTTTGCACACCAAACATCGCAGCAAGTACACTTTGAATAAGTATAAAGAATCGTTCTGTCACGGCATCCTGGCTCCTAAGTGCAACGAGATACCTAACAGTATAGTGTATGAATACCAACTCGCCTCAATGACTCACCTGATGAAAGGTATAATTAAGCGTGTTGGTATCAATTAGAATTGCGAAAATTGACTCGACGTTTGCTCGTCACCCGAGCCAAGCAATAGCTCAAGAAGATCAAGGTAGTGGAACTGCGCATTACTACTGCCGCCAGTTAACCAGGCATACCAACTAGTGTGTGACTCCAACTTACATAAATTTGATGGCGCGTGCTGACTCACCTGAGTGGTGGAGCACTGACACATCTCATTTTTTGCGACCAAGTCATCATCACCGCTGAATGAAACCACGCCAGCAGACAAGACTAAAGCAGCTGTAAGCAAAAGCGTCCGTGTTTTAAGCCGACTTAACATAACCATATCCCCAGTGAACAGTTATCTTTAAATAGTACACTATGTATGTTTATTAAACAATCGCTTTGTCCTGCAAAAATGGCAGCTGCTCGCAAATTGCCTGTGCCCAACAATCAGGTGTTTTTAGCGTTCAGATGAGTTACAGTAGCCGCTGACATTTTGTTTCAGGGGGTAGTATGTCGCAGAACAATAATAATTCTGAGTTCTTAATTGCACCATCTATTTTGTCTGCCGATTTTGCAAGGTTAGGTGAAGACGTTGCCAGGGTTTTAGATGCTGGCGCAGATGTCGTGCACTTCGATGTAATGGATAATCATTATGTCCCGAATCTGACGTTTGGCCCGATGATCTGTGAGGCACTGCGCAATTATGGCATTACTGCCCCAATTGATGTGCACCTGATGATCAAACCCGTGGATAGTCTGATCCCGGAGTTTGCAAAAGCGGGTGCAGATATCATTACTTTCCACCCTGAAGCCAGTGAACATATAGATCGCAGTCTGGGTTTGATTAAGGAGCATGGGTGTGAGGCTGGATTGGTACTTAATCCGGCAACGCCATTGCATTATTTGGATTATGTGATGGACAAAGTGGATCAAATCTTACTGATGTCAGTTAATCCTGGCTTTGGCGGTCAGAGCTTTATCCCGCAGACGCTGGATAAGTTGCGCCAGGTACGTGAGCGCATAGATGCCAGTGGTCGTAAAATCCGCCTGGAGGTGGACGGTGGCATTAAAGTCGACAATATTGCTGAGGTAGCCGCCGCGGGGGCCGATATGTTTGTTGCTGGCTCGGCCATTTTCAATCAACCAGACTACCGGACGGTCATTGATGCGATGCGTTCTGAGCTCGCTAAGGTGAGCTAATGCGCTACCAAGGTATTTTATTTGATCTCGATGGCACGCTGGTTGATAGTGCGCATGACTTGTATATGGCGCTCAATTTGACGTTAACTGAAGTGGCTTTCCCTGTGGTGAGCCGTGCGCAGGTGCTAACCTGGGTTGGCAACGGCATCGATGTGTTGGTGCAGCGCGGTTTAAGTGGTGATCATGACGTTAACGCTGAGCTACCGCCACGTGTGGTCGCTGAGGCGCAGACCCGTTTTGCTGGGCATTATCGGGCTCTGGTTGGGCAATACTCTTTGCTCTATGCCAATGTTGAAACGGTACTGGCTGCATTCAGTCATGTGCCCAAGGCCGTCGTAACCAACAAGAGCCGTGAGTTTACAGAACAGCTCCTCGATAACCTCAATCTCAGCCAACATTTCGATGTTGTGGTGTGTGGTGATGACGGTCAGAAAAAGCCTGCAGCGGAGCCGCTTTTGTCTGCCTGTCAGCAACTTAACATCGAGCCACACACGGCCATCATGGTTGGCGATTCGAAAAGCGATATTTTGGCCGCTCATGCTGCTGAAATACCTGTGATTGCACTCAAATATGGGTACAATCAAGGACTGGATCTGGCCCAGTTTAATCCACAGTACCTCTGTGAGGGCTTCTTGGATATAATCCCCATTTTAAATCAACCTTAAATCAAACTAGGAGTAAGGGAACACAATGACTAAACCAGTAGTGTTAAGTGGCATTCAGCCAACCGGTGGTATGACAATAGGCAATTATGTGGGTGCCATTAACCAGTGGCTTAAGCTACAGGAAGATCATGATTGTTTCTTTATGCTGGTTGATTTGCATGCCATTACCATACGTCAGGAGCCAAGTGTCCTGCGTGATCGCGTCTTAGATGGTGTTGCTTTGTATGCTGCCTGTGGCATTAACCCTGAAAAGTCAGCGTTATTCGTGCAATCACAGGTGCCAGAGCATGCGCAGTTAAGCTGGGTACTGAACTGCTATGCACAAATGGGCGAACTCAACCGCATGACCCAGTTTAAAGACAAGTCAGCGAAAAACACCAACAATGTGAACGTGGGTTTGTTTGCTTATCCGGTATTACAAGCAGCAGATATTCTGCTTTATCAGGCTGATCAGGTCCCGGTGGGTGAAGATCAGAAGCAGCACCTTGAACTGACTCGTGATATCGCGACACGTTTTAATAACCTGTATGGTGATGTGTTCAAAGTTCCTGAGCCGTATATCCCGGAGCTGGGTGCTCGGGTGATGAGCTTGCAGGATCCATTGAAGAAAATGTCTAAGTCGGACGATAATCCAAATGCCTATATTATGCTGCTGGATGAGCCGAAAAAGATTGAGAAGAAACTGAAAAAAGCGGTGACGGATTCAGACGAACAAGCGCGCATTTACTTTGACCGGGAAGAAAAGCCAGGCGTATCTAACCTGCTGACACTATTGTCAGTGGCGACCAAGCGTGATGTGGCCGATCTGGTACCTGAGTATGAAGATAAAATGTATGGTCATCTGAAAAAAGACACGGCCGATGCCGTGGTGGCTATGCTGGAGCCTATACAGGCGCGTTTCAAAGAGATCCGTGAAGATCAGGCGTTGCTGGATCAGATCATGCGCTCTGGTGCAGAAAAAGCCGGTGCTCGCGCAGAGAAAACGCTAAAAGCGGCATACGATGCGCTGGGCTTTATCCCACGCCCGTAATCAGCCAGGTCACAACCACAAAAAAGCCAGCTTATACGCTGGCTTTTTGCTGTTTGAAGATCACATACTGCGGCCGCACCAGACAATTCTGCCCGCAATACCATGCTGTTGGGCATTTTCGGCATGGATTTGCCAGGCTGGGTAGTCCGGGTTATCACTCACTACGCTAATATGATCTCGTTGTTGTTGCAGGCGCTTAGCCATCAGACCATCTTCGGTTTGCAGTACATAAACGCCGCGTTTATTCGCGTCACGCTGGCTTAAATCAACCAGCACCATGTCGCCATGCTGCAAGGTTGGCAGCATACTGTCTCCCCGGATAGTGACAAACGCCAATTGTTCACTGTGCACGCCCAGTTGCGTACTGAGCCAGCGCTTATTCAGGGCAAACTGCTCTGTGATATCTTCACTGCCATTTATGCTACCAAAACCCGCGCTGGCCTCGACATCCAGTTTAGGCACCATCAGCATTTCCTGACCGCCCGTCATCGGCGCGTGGTCTGTGGGCTGTTCACCGGTAAGCAGCCAATTTAGATCAATGCTGAACAAGCTGTATAAATGTTCCAAATAGGCAACGGATGGCCGGCTCAGGCCACGACAAATACGATAAATGTGTGACGGCGACTTGCCGGTGAGGATCGCAAACTGACGTTTGTTGCCGGCGCTAAACTGGTCGATCAAAGTAATAAATCGGCGTGAAAATGCTGTGCTCATGACACCCCATACAGGTTACAACTAAGGAAAGGTCTCAGAGTACTTGCCAATTACGATGCTGTACAGCTGCCGACACTTGATTGCTCAATGTCTGCTCAGCCTGGGGGGAGGGAATAACAAATTGCGACATTTTTAACCGGTTACATAACAGTTTGCGAGCTGCGTGTTCCTATAATAACTTATCGAAGTCGACGTGATTGCGACAGCATATAACTCAGGCAAAGAGGAGAAGGAGCGATGAATTATATGATTAGAAGGATTTTAGTGCTGGGGGTGGCACTGAGTCAATTAACGGCATGCTCAGGTGGTAGCGATGATAGCTCGGTGCCAAACGATACACCAAAGTTGCTGACCATTTCAACGCATAGCGAAGGGGATGGGGTGCTGGAGCCCGTAAGCCTTCAGGTTGGCAAGGGCAAAACGGCGGAGTTTGTCGCGAAACCAGGCGCAGGTTATGAGCTGACGGCACTGAGTGGTTGCGCGGGTAAGCGCACAGGGGTTGCTTATCGGGTAGAGCGGGTCGAGCAAAGTTGTCAAATACAGGCACGTTTTTCTCCTATTCAGTATCGCCTGGATGCGACCGTCAGTCAGGGTGGGAATGTGGACATCAGTACGCAGCAGGTTGAGCATGGCCACGCTGCTGAGTTCGTCTTTACACCTAACAGCGATCATATTCTGGAACGTGTTGGAGGATGTAATGGCACACTGACGCAGTACACTTACCACCTACCTGAAGTGACAGGGCCCTGTACTGTGAATGCGTTATTTTTACCTTACCTGCCTGATCCTGAAGTACTCACGCGGATCCGGTTACCGGTCGTCGTACATGTACTGAATAATGGCCATTTTGAACTCAGTGACGCGCAGATCTTATCTCAGTTACGGGCCACTAATTTGCATTTCCGTGGCAAAAATAACGCCGAAATTGAGACTATCCCCGATACTTATTCCCCTTTTGTTGCAGACACCGGGATCCAGTTTTACCTGGCTGACAAAGATCCGGATGGCCAGCCTCATTCGGGGATCGTGCGGGTCGATGCCACAACGAGTGTCTTTGCGCTGGAGGGTTATCCCTTTGCCCGCAGCGATGCCGGGGGATCGGATGCCTGGCCGACAGATCGTTATATTAATATCTGGGTGGGTATGTCACGTACCCGGTTCAATGAACCGGTGTTGGGAGGCAGGGCACACGTCCCGGGCAGTGCGCCTGAGCCTTATATTGGGGTGTCGGTAGAGCAGGGGCTGTTTGGCACCATTGCACCTCGAGAGCCGAATTATGATCAGGGTAAAACACTGACGCATGAGTTGGGCCACTTTCTGGGCTTAATTGGCCATATAAATCCACCATGGAATGACCAAAATACCCATCGTCACCTGACCTGTGATGGGCTAGCGCAGACTGATTGCGTGAATGCAGATCTGACGATGAACTTTATGAATACCAATGTCTACGACAACAGGCAGAAGATGTTTTCGCTGAGTCAGCGTCAGTTGATGCGTGCCTGGCTGGAATCGGGGCCATTACAGGCCTTGTATCTGAATAACCAGCCTTAACGCTTTAGATATTGTCCAGGGGTGGTACCGAAGAACTTTTTAAATGCGCTGTTGAATGCCGAGCTGGACTCAAACCCGAGTTGCAAAGCAATGGCTTGTTGGGTTTCGCCCGCGGTGAGCATTTCAACCGCACGTAGCGCTCTGAGCTTTTGCTTCCATTGACTAAAGCTCATGGCAAAGCTTTTATGAAACAGGCGATTAAGGGTTCTGGCTGATGCGCCCACCTGCTCACCCCACTGTTCCAGAGTAAGTGCGCAGCCCGGGTTCGAATACAGTTCACTGACAATTGGCAGCAGGCGATGGTCATCGGCTTTGGGTATGAAAAATGCACTGGTAGGTGCCAGCTCTAATCTATCAATGAACACCTGAATAAAGCGCTCGGTCTTGTCGTCGAGCAGGTAATCCTCAGGCCAGGTACAGATAGTCAGGATCATTTCTTTCAGCAGTGTATCGACTACCAGGGTCTTCGCTTGATCACCTAAAATGGCAGCGTACTTTTCATCAATATAGACACTACGAAAGTGTCCGCCATAACGGCAGAAAGTCTCATGCTCCACGTTAGGTGGGATCCACAAAGCCTGTTGCGGTGGGATAACGAAGGTGCCTTGTGGTGTGAAAATGGTCATCACTGAATCGCTGATGTAGGTGATCTGACCCCAGTGATGGCTATGGGGCCGTACATGTTCATTGGCAGGCATCGTGGTGGGCCTCGGGAAGATGGGTCTGCCCAGTATCTTGCGCTTGAACCGGCTGGAAACACTGCGCCAGGATGCATCTGTCCGATTTGATAAACTTTGTGTCATGATTTCCCATATTAGCCAGCGTGAACAGCTCATATACTAACCGGGCCGATAACGGCAATCAATGTGCTTAAGGACTGTGAATGAAAAACCCGACCCGACTTTTTGTGCCTTCGCCGATGAGCTTTATGGTGCTGGCGACCATTGTCATGGCAATGACGTTTTCTGCCTGGAATGCGCTGCTTAATAACTTTGCGATTGAACAGGCCGCGTTTACTGGCGCGCATATAGGTATGTTGCAATCACTGCGTGAAGTACCAGGCTTCCTGGCCTTTACAGCCGTGTTTGTGCTGCTGGTGTTGAAGGAGCAAACCTTTGCTTTGGTTAGTTTATGCTTGCTATCAATCGGCGTAGCACTGACCGGGTTTTTCCCCAGTGTGTATGGCCTGTACGCCACAACGGTCTTGATGTCCATTGGCTTCCACTACTTTGAAACACTGAATCAATCGCTGAGCTTGCAGTGGTTCAGTAAAGAAGAGGCGCCCGAGCAATTGGGCCGTTTACTGTCGATAAAATCGATGGCCTCTTTGGTGACCTTCGGGCTCATCTGGGTGGCATTTACCTGGCTGGCGACCGATTATGTGTGGGTATACTTAATTTTTGGTGGGGCCGGACTTGCACTGACCTTGTTTATGGCACTGACGCATCCGCAGTTCGTTCAGCAGGCCACACAGCATAAAAAACTCATTCTAAGAAAACAGTACAGCCTGTATTACGTCCTGACCTTTTTCTCCGGCGCCCGTCGTCAGATCTTTATGGTGTTTGCCGGTTTCCTGATGGTGGAAAAGTTCGGCTTTGATGTCGCCGAGATCACGGCGTTGTATATGCTCAACCACCTTGTAAATATTTTTGTGGCCCCGAAAATTGGTCAGATGATCAGCAAGATTGGCGAGCAAAAAGCCCTGACGCTGGAGTATTCAGGTTTGGTCTTGGTCTTTATTGGCTATGCGCTGGTCGAGTCTGCGCAATTAGCAGCGGTATTATATTTGGTGGATCATATCTTCTTTGCGATGGCCATTGCGCTTAAAACCTACTTTCAGAAAATCGCCCAGCCGGAGGATATTGCAGCGACAGCTGGCGTGAGTTTTACTATTAATCACATTGCAGCGGTGGTGATCCCGGCGAGTTTTGGTGTGGTGTGGCTGTATGACCAATCGCTGGTATTCTATTTTGGTGCGGCCCTGGCTGGGTGCTCTTTGATTCTCAGCCAGTTCATTACGCCACATCTGAAAAAAGTGGCAGCCTGATAAAAAAGCCGCCCTGCTCAGGGCGGCTTTGTCAGGGCAAAATAACGCAGGCTTTAAAGGGCTTTAAAGCGAATAGCTGTGCCACCGCTGGTGGCCAGTTTCAGTGTTAAAGTGTCGTTTGCCGTGACACGCTGCTTTTGGATGCTCAGATCATAGGGAGTGTGTTTCCATTCTGCATCTGCTCCATCCTGATAAATGTGTGCTTCAAATTGCTGGCCAGGTTCCAGGAAGTCGAGTTTCACCGTCAAGGTTCTGGCCTGTTCATCGGTGATGGCACCCAAATACCAGTCATTACCTGAATACTTACCGCGTTTGCGCTCTTTACGGGCAAAGACCACATAGTCGCCCACTTCACCTGCCAATGCGATACTGTGTTCCCAGTCCGCCGGGACATCTTTAATAAACTGGAAGGCTTGTGGTTTTGCCAAATAGTTTTCCGGCAGGTCTGCTGCCATTTGCACTGGGCTATAGAGCACCACATACAGGGCCAGCTGTTTGGCCAGCGTGGTTTGTGGCCGATTGGTCTTATCGCCAAGGCCGTTAAAGCCCATATCGAAAATACCCGGTGTAAAGTCCATCGGGCCAGACAACATGCGGGTAAAGGCTAGCATGGTGGTATGCTCTGGTGGGTTGGGTGGTGTGCCCCAGGCATTGAACTCCTGGCCACGTGCGCCTTCTCTGGTGAGCCAGTTAGGGTAAGTGCGGCGTAATCCCGTATCCTTGATTGGTTCATGAGTATTGATGCTGATCTTATGCTTGGCCGCCAGTTTCACATTGTCCAGATATTCATTGACCATAAATTGTCCGTCGTGCCATTCGAATCGGGCGTGACCGCGCTCATCAATGCGCTTGATATTGCCACCATCGGCAACATAGCCGGTTTTAACCTGACGGACACCGGCTTTTTCGTACAGGGCAAAGGCATCAGCCATCTGGTCGCGATAATTGCTGACATTGCCTGAGGTTTCGTGGTGACCGATCAGGCGGGCACCCACTTGTTCGCCATGTTTAGCAATGGCATCCAAGTCGAAATCCGGGTAGGCTTCTGTAAAGCTGAATACATCACCATTAAAAAACCAGTCGCCATCCCATCCGGTATTCCAGCCTTCTACCAGCACACCATCGAAGCCGTGCTCGGCTGCGAAACTCAGGTATTCTTTAGTGCGTTCTGTAGTCGCGCCATGTTTTTCACCACTGCCCCAGGTGTTTTTTCCGATGTGCATGCCCCACCAAATGCCGAGGTATTTACCTGGCTCTACCCAGGATACATCGCCTAATTTATTGGGCTCATTCAGATTTAGAATGAGGCGAGAGTTCAGTAAATCAGTCGCCTGGGCGCCAACCTGAATGGTGCGCCAGGGGGTTTTGAACTGGCCATTGGTCTTTACGGCAATGCCGTCAGACCAGGGCGTCAGATCGCTGATAAAGGTACCTGGGCGACGCTGGTTCAGAGTCATAGCGGCATAATCAACCAGTGCGGCTTCGTGAATGCTGATGTGCACACCGTCTTTGTTTTTCAATGTGAATGGGGTGTGGACATGGGCCGCATCGTGGAGTGCAGTAGTGTTGTAGGTATATTCATAGCGGTTCCAGCCGCGGGCTGGGATCCACCAGGCCTGTGCTTTGTCACTGTCAGCGATAGCAAATTCAGTCAGCTCTCTGGTGATATAGCGTGCAGAGTCCTGGGCTACTTCGTAGCGAAAGCCGACGCCGTCATCAAATGCCCGTATTCTCAGGGTATATTGTGCCTGCTTTGACTGACTGTCTGCCAGGGTAACAACCAGCTCATTGTGATGGTCGTGTATTTCTCGTGCTTCACCCCAGGGTTGCTGCCAGCGCTCATTCACGCTATTGCGCTGCGTTTTGCTGATGATCAATCCGTCGCGCAGCGAGGGGGCACGGGCAAAATCGAACCCCAATTTTGAAGGGGCAATCACGGCCTGGTTATTAAACGTGACCTGGTAGCTGGGCTGGGTATTATCATCGCTGACTTGAAAGGTGAGCTTACCGTCTGGCGAGCTGACGCTGTATGTCGCAGCCTGTGTTGCAGTGGCAAATAAACCGGTTAAGAGTGTGGCAGCAACACCTGTTGCACAGAAGACTAATCGCATAAACTATCTCGGTTGCAAATGTGAGTGAATGTTTAGCTTACTGTTATCTTCGTCCGGGCATGAACTCTCTGCATACGTATTCACTTTGAAAATGCGATGAATGGAAACTAACGGTCGTCCGGTCTACATCTGTGGCCTATACTAAATCGAGACCGCAAGGAGCTTTTAGGCAATGACTCAATTAAAACATATTCTTAGTATCACTTTAGCAGCCGTTACTCTGATCTCAGCCTGTGCAACGGCTGCTGAGCAGCTCACTGTTCAGGTGCGGGATAAAGAGGGAAAGGTACTGCCCGGCGCGGCCGTATGGCTTACCGGAGAGGGGCTTGCTGCTGATCAGGCGGTCCTCACACGCAGTTATAAAATGGGCCAGAAAAACCGCGCATTTACGCCGCATTTACTGATAGTGCCAAAACAGGCCGAAGTGTCATTCCCTAACTATGACTCTATTTTGCATCATGTGTATTCGTTCTCTCCCGCCAAGCGCTTTGAGTTTAAACTGTATCGGGATCAACCTCAGGCCCTGACGTTTTCTGCAACCGGGGCTGTGGAGTTGGGTTGCAACATTCATGACTGGATGTTGGGCTATATACTGGTTGTGGATTCTACGCATTTTGCAGTGACGGATACTCAGGGCATTGCACGCATTTCAATACCTTCGGCGCGACACAATGACGTGACGTTAAAAGTCTGGCACGAGGGGTTTATGGATTTAGACAGTCCGGAAAGTCATGCATTATCGGCCGTCAAGTCGGGTGAACAGCTGAATATTCAGTTGCAGCAGTCACTTGGTATGCTCCAGGAAGATTTCAGTGATGAGTTTGATGATTATGAATAAACAACTTCAAAAGTTGGGGCTGATTGGGCTGAGTGTTGTGGCCATCAGCACGGCACAGGCTCAGGATTTTCAGTACAAAGGCGCAATTCAGGCAAGTTGGCAAAATAACAGTGAATATGCAGCCTGGTATAACCGGGGCGTGGCAGTAAATCGCTTTGGTGCCGACTCTGAGCGACTTAACTTGAGTCGTGCCGTGTTGGATTTACGCACTGAAGTGGGCAGCAAGTGGTCTTTGTTCGCCAGTGCCCAATATGTTCCCGATCCGGATAGTAAATTCGGGTTTACTGAATTATTTGCACAGTATCATACCTTGAACAAAGGGCCCCGTCAGTGGCAAGCGCGGCTTGGGGGGTTTTACCCGCGTATGTCTTTGGAGAATCCCGACATTGGCTGGTCGTCTCCGTATAACTATAGCTATAGCGCGATAAATACCTGGCTGGGCGAGGAGGTCCGGACTTTTGGTACGGAGGTGAGCTATAAGCACAGTGACAGCCGGCTGCCACGTCGGCAACGCACGGGTCATAATTGGGAGTTGCTGGGGGCTGTGTATAAAGGGAATGATCCGGCAGGCACTTTACTGGCCTGGCGGGGCTGGGCAATACACGACAGGCAAAGTGTGTTTAATGAAGCCATCCCTTTTGCGCCGATCAGTGCACTACAGGCGCCGCCCCTGGCAAAGCAGTCTTGGCGAACTGAGCCTTTTACCGAGGTCGATGGCCGGTTTGGGTATTACCTCGGCGCACACTGGGATTATCGGAAGCGTCACACGCTGAGGCTGTATTGGTATGATAATAACGGTGACCCAAGTGTATTGAACTATCAGACCGGGCAATATGCCTGGGATACCAAGTTTTACAGTGCGGCTTATCGTTTTAAGATCACCCGGGCCACGCATTTGGTCATGCAGGCGATGGCTGGCAATACGGCAATGGGTATCAGGCGTGGTGTTGATAACGACTTCAGCAGCCAGTTTATGCTGTTAACCCATAAATGGCAGGATTATCGAGTGAGTGGTCGGGTGGAGCAATTCGACGTGAAAGATCGCGACTTTTGGGATTTTGATCCAAACACCAGCGAAGGGGGCGCGATAACCGTAACAGGTCGCTGGCAGGTCTCCGAACGCTGGCATGTTGGTATGGAGTTTCAGTATCTGGAATCTAAGGTCGCAAATCGAGCTGATTTTAATTTGCCGACGCGTCAGATAGAGCAGTTGTGGCGTGTGAGCGGAGCGCTGCGCTTTTAAGGCGCAGCACTCAAGCCCGGCCTGGTTAGTCACATAAACGGTTTAATCCGTTGAGTGCAGCGACCCGGTATGCTTCGGCCATGGTGGGGTAGTTAAAGGTGGTATTGACGAAGTACTCAACATTATTGCCTTTGCCTTTTTGTTCCATGATGGCCTGACCAATGTGAATAATCTCGGATGCCCGCTCGCCAAAACAGTGTATTCCGAGGATCTCTTTGCTTTCAGCGTGAAACAGCAGTTTCAGTGAACCAACTTCAGTACCCGTGATCTGCGAGCGTGCCAGGTGTTTGAATTGTGCCCGACCGACTTCATATGGGATTTTAGCTGCCGTCAGTTGTTGCTCGGTTTTGCCCACTGAACTCATTTCCGGAATGGTGTAGATGCCAGTTGGGATGTCGGTGATCAGGCGATCATCGCACTTACCGTGTACAATTGCATGCGCCGCAATACGGCCCTGATCAAAGGCAGCACTGGCCAAGCTGGGGTAACCAATTACGTCACCTACGGCGTATACATTGTCTATTTCTGTCTGGTAATGCTCATTGACTTTGAGCTGGCCGCGGCTGTCTGCTTTGAGGCCGATGGCATCCAGATTGAGTGAATCAGTATTACCAGTTCTTCCGTTGGCCCATAAAATACAGTCTGCTTTAACCTTCTTACCTGATTGAAGGTGCAGCACAACGCCCGTGTCCAGGGTTTCAACTTTGGCAAACTCTTCATTGTGTCGGATCACGATACCACTGTTCCAGAAGTGGTAGCTCAGTGCATCAGAGATTTCATCATCCATAAACGATAGCAGTCGATCACGGGTATTGATGAGGTCGACTTTGGCACCTAAGCCCTTAAATATAGACGCATACTCACAGCCAATGACCCCGGCACCGTAAACCAGTACGCGTTGTGGGTTGTGTGTTAAATCTAAAATCGTATCACTGTCATAGACGCGCGGATGAGCGAAATCGACGCCTGGTGGACGATACGGGCGAGAACCCGTCGCAATGACGATAGTCTGCGCAGTCAGTAGTTCCTGTGACCCGTCATGATGTTGCACCCGGATTGTGTGTGCATCGACAAAAGTCGCATCGCCCTGATAGAGATGGATACGGTTGCGATCGTAGAAGCTTGAGCGCAGGCTTGACTGTTTGCTGATCACATTACTGGCATGATGCAGAATATCCTGAAACGTCAGGCGTTGTGGACGTTCGCTAAACCGAAACAGTGGGTTCGATTTGTACTCAATCAAACGACTGACAGAGTGACGCAGCGCTTTAGAAGGGATAGTTCCCCAATGCACGCAGCCACCCCCGACATCTTTTTGTCGCTCAATCACGGCGACTTTACGATTGCTTTTAGAGAGGTTCATGGCGGCCCCTTCACCGCCGGGGCCTGTACCAATGATGATCGCATCATATTGGTATGATGCGCTTTGACTGGGGGTTTTTGTGGCGGTTTTTTTACTCACGGCCTCACCTTACATAATGACTTGTGAGGCCGTTACTGGGTTAGCTGGTGGCGCCCTTTAACAACCTCGAGTTTAATGCCAGCCATGCCTGTTTTTGCGCTTCCCAGGCCTGTTCCAGTTCTTGATACTGTTTTAACAGGGCCGATTGCTCGCATTGTTCGCGCATGGCATGCTTTTTCGTTTCCAGTACCTGCTTTTGCACGGCACAGAAGTGCTGAAGCTTTTTCAGCAGTAAATCATACTCTTGTTGTAACAATGTAAGCTTATCCTGCGCCAAAGGCAATTTCGCCAGGGTAACTTTAGTCTTATTCAATAAGGTTTCTGCTTTGGCTTTTTCGATCCGCTCAATCGGTGTTCGTTTCAGCTTGCTGGCCAGTCCCAGGTATGAAAGACCCCGGATCATCCACTTGGTTGGATCATAATGATACCAGCGAATGCCGTTGCGATAATCGCTGGCAAAGATGTGGTGGAAATTGTGATAGCCTTCACCGTAGGTGAGCAGCGCCAGAAAACCGTTGTCTCGTGCGGTGTTTTTCTCGGTGTATGGGCGTTTTCCCCAGATGTGTGCCAGGGAATTGATAAAGAAAGTAAAGTGCTGACTGAGCACGAGCCGCAATACGCCGGCTAATAGCAGCATACCCAGGATGTCGCCCAGCATCAGACCCAGCAACAAGGGGATGCCGATATTGGTAAGTAGCACCAGCTTCAGGTAGTGCTTGTGTTGCCACATCACGATTTTGTTGCGTTGTAAATCGCGGGCATTGCTGTAGTCACCGTAATTGTCTCCCTGGTAGTCTCTGAGCATCCAGCCGATGTGGCTGTACCAGAAGCCACGTGTTGCGGCATAGGGATCTTTGATTGGGTCGTCGACCTGACCATGGTGAATACGGTGGTCACTGCTCCAGTGTAACGCGCTATTTTGCAGCGCAAACGCGCCACCCAGGGCAAAGAAAACCTGAATAACAGGATGAACATCATAGGCTTTATGAGCCCACAGGCGATGATAGCCTGCAGTGATCGACATACCGGCGTAAAACATACATCCAACAAACGCAATCCAGTGCGTTGCGCTGTATCCATATTCGAACCCATACCAGGGTACTAGCGTTATAGCAGCAAGAAAGGACAGACTAAAGAACAAGACATTAGTCCACAACAAAGGCGGTTTTTTCATTTTTTAAATCTCAGCGTACACTTGTACGCTAAAATAGTATTTCAAACTTGCGTCGTCAAGTATTAGACTCCCACTATTGTCGATCTGAGCCAATAAATTATAGGAATTGCGTCCATGTCAGGTGTTCGTGCCCAGCAAAAACAAAAAACGCGCCAGGCGTTGATAGAGGCAGCGTTTAATCAGCTCAGTGCTGAGCATAGCTTTACCAACCTCAGTTTACGTGAAGTTGCCCGTGAGGCGGGGATCGCGCCTACTTCCTTTTATCGCCACTTTAAAGACATGAATGAGCTGGGCCTGACAATGGTGGATGAAGCCGGCCTGACCTTGCGTCAGCTAATGCGTCAGGCTCGACGCAGAATTGCCAAAGGGGGTGGAAGCGTGATCCATACTTCAGTACTCACCTTTATGGAATTCATAGAAACCTCCAGCAACCAGTTTCGATTGTTATTACGTGAACGCTCTGGCACGTCTCCGGCGTTCAGGGCTGCTGTCGCCAGAGAGATCAAACATTTCATCATGGAGTTGTCTCATTATCTGGAGACCGAAACGCCTTGTGATGCCAATCATGCATACATGCAGGCGGAGGCGATGGTGACCTTGGTGTTTAGTTCCGGTGCGGAGGCATTAGATCAGGATGCACAGCAGCGAGCAGAGTTGACCGAGCGGTTGATCTGGCAACTCAGATATATCGTTAAAGGGGCGTCGGGTTATCAAAAAGAGAGTCAGATACAGGCTACCACCAAAGCATCGGGTCAGTAGCCTGACCCGGCTTAATGGCATGATATAATCAGATTTAAACCGCTTTAATACGACATCACAAGGATAGCGCAGTATGCTACTTATGATAGACAATTATGATTCTTTTACGTTCAATTTGGTGCAATATTTTCAACGTCTTGATCAGGAAGTTGTGGTGCATCGTAATGATGCGCTATCGATCTCTGACATTCGTGCACTTAACCCGGATCATATTGTGATTTCTCCTGGCCCCTGTTCGCCTAATGAAGCGGGTGTGTCCCTGTCGGTAGTTGATGCATTTCAGGGGCAAATTCCCATTCTGGGCATCTGCCTGGGGCACCAAACAATTGCTCAGGCAACGGGAGCACGCGTCGTACGTGCCAGGCAAGTCATGCATGGTAAAACCTCAACGCTGGTGCATAATCAGCGGGGCTCATTCAAAGGGTTACCTACACGCTTTGAGGTCTGTCGGTACCACTCTTTGGTTGTGCAACAAGCGAGTCTACCAGACTCCCTTGAGGTGACAGCCTGGACGCAAAATAGTTCGGGTGAACTAGATGAAATCATGGGCTTATGCCATACTGAGCGGGCGTTGGAAGGTGTCCAATTTCACCCTGAGGCCATTCTGACCGAGCATGGTCTGCGGCTACTTGATAACTTTATAAGTCGCTTCTAACCTTAGAAAAGTAACCCCCGACAATACCGGAAAAGAACATAATTGATGACTGATGACATTAGGCAACTTAGGATCGCACAAGCGCTGGCAGAGCGTGCTCATGATGTACTAATTAGCCATAACTTTGCGCAACAGCAGATTGGCTACATTCATACCTTTGATATGAATTTTGGCGAGCGGATACCACAACGCACTATGCTTGAGGTAGAGCTTGCTGCGGCCGCCAAACGTCAGGAGCGCAGTACCAGTCATCATAAATATATTGCCAAAGCCAGTACTCATTTGCATCAGGTTATCGAAGCTGCCATTAATACCCAGCTGGAAGATTTGGATACGATTTATCATGAAGTGGTGGGCATTCAGGAGGCCGTGCCAACGGTGTTAGACATTCTGGCTGTGAAGTCGGCATCAGTCGGGCGCTTGGAACCATTGGTTAACGACTTGTCCTGGATGGGCAGAGATTTGGTGTCTTTGGTGAATCTCCCTCAGTATCGTAAAAAGAGCGTAAAAGGCACAGCGGTGAAGGTGGATACGCCAGCATTGGCATTACGATATCTGGGACTGGAAAACCTGCAAATGGTGATCCCCACATTTGCCGTGCGTCATTGGATGCCTCACTCAACCGAACCTTTTCCATTATTAAAGCGCAAGTTGCGTGATATGAGCATGGCAACCTCCATTGCGGCTAAAACCCTGGCTCCGCTGTATGGCGTAAAAGAGCAGCATGCGTTTACGCTGGGGATGTTGTTGGATGTTGGCAAAATAGCCCTGACGCGATTATATTTGCGCACTTTTGAGCGGGTCTGGCAAGGTAAGGTAAAGATAGCCCGTGACAAAAAACAAAAAGACTTGCATACCGCTCTGGTTGGTCTGGAGCCGGATCCGCTGTTCCTGCGTAACTTACTGCTGGAACACTCCGCTACCGTGTCTCAGTATCTGATTGAACGGATGGAGTTTCGTTATTTGCCGTTTAATGCTGCGATTGAAGAGTTTGCGCAAAGCTATCTGCCAAAGGCGAATAATCATGCTACCGATCAATTACCACTCACTCAGGTGGTGCGTAAAGCGTATTGCTATGCACAGTATCAGGTCCTAAAAGACACCCATTTATTAGAAGCGGATGAAGCCAAAGATTGGCTTGCCTTCAATCAACTCACTCGCGAAGAGCAAGATCTGCTGTCAAAAACAGCACTGCAAAGCCTACAATTGACTATCCTGTAAAAAAAGCCACACTTTTTTCCCGCTTATTCATTCATCCCGGGTAAGCGGAGGATCTCAGTAAACACCTTGAAGTTATAGGGGCGTTAATTTTAAGCGCCTTAATAGTTATTCACTGAGAATGAAATTATATACTAATCCCTTGAATATAAAGGGCTAGCACGGTGTTTAATATGAGACAAATGCGCTTTTTTTTGAAATAATGAGCGTATGAATTTTGCACCAATTGGGAAAAATTCAGGTCTTTTACATCGCTGTCGCTGAGATTTCATGTATCACTGCCTGCCCCGGTTGAGTGCTGTACTCACCAAAATGAGGAATCAAAATGACTATCAATCGTGAACTTTTCGATCAGGTAATGGTGCCTAACTATTCACCTTCTGCAGTAATCCCGGTTAAGGGTGAAGGTGCGCGCGTATGGGACCAAAATGACAAAGAATACATCGATTTCGCGGGCGGTATCGCAGTAAATTGTCTGGGTCACTGTCACCCGGCACTGGTTGCAGCGCTGAAAGAGCAGGGCGAGAAAATCTGGCACCTGTCTAACGTAATGACCAATGAGCCGGCACTTCGCCTGGCGAAAAAACTGACTGATGCGACCTTCGCAGACAAAGTTTATTTTGCAAACTCTGGTGCAGAAGCAAACGAAGCAGCATTAAAACTGGCGCGTCGTTGGGCTTTGGACAAGTTCGGTGAGCAAAAATCACAAATCATCGCATTCAATAAAGGCTTCCATGGCCGCACTTTCTTCACTGTGACTGTCGGTGGTCAGGCTGCGTACTCTGATGGCTTCGGTCCTAAACCGGGCGATGTTGTACACAGTGACTACAATGACCTGGCGGCACTGGAAGCGCTGATCTCAGACAACACATGTGCCGTTATGATGGAACCACTACAAGGTGAAGGCGGTATCATTTCTCCAGAAGCAGACTTTGTGAAGGGTGTACGTGCACTGTGTGACAAGCACAACGCATTGTTGATCTTTGATGAAGTGCAAACGGGTGTCGGCCGTACTGGTGACTTATATGCTTATCAGGGACTAGGTGTAACGCCTGACATCCTGACAACGGCAAAAGCGCTGGGTGGTGGTTTCCCTATTGGCGCAATGATCACAACTGCTGAGATTGCAGAGCACCTTAAAATTGGTACGCACGGTTCGACCTATGGTGGTAACCCGCTGGCATGTGCGGTTGCAGAAGCTGCGCTGGACACAGTAAATACACCTGAAGTGCTCAATGGCGTGAAAGAAAAAGAAGCCTTGTTCCGTGAGCTATTAAACGACATCAACGAGAAGCACCAGGTATTCAGCGAGATCCGTGGTAAAGGTTTGCTACTGGGTGGCGTACTGAACGACAAGTATCAGGGTAAAGCAAAAGAGTTCCTGGTTGAAGGCATTAATCAAGGCGTCATGTCTTTGGTTGCCGGTGCCAACGTAGTGCGTTTCACGCCGTCTTTGGTTATTCCTGATGCGGATATCCGTGAAGGTATGGCACGCTTTGAGGTGGCTGTAGCACGTGTGGTTGCAAACAACGCCTAATTTCAGTTGGTGACATGTGGGTCGCACCTGTGTGTGCGACTCAGCTATCTACATTTTTTGAGGAGTAAGCGGGCTCATGATGATCCTTCGCCCAATCCAGAAAAGCGATTATTCAGCGCTTTTGAACATTGCCCAGGAGTCGGGGCATGGCTTTACTTCATTGCCGGTCAATGAAGAATTGCTGCAAAACAAGATCGAACGTTCAGTTGCTTCATTTGCTAAAGAAACAGATGTACCTTTTGATGAAGGCTACTTATTTGTACTTGAAGACAGTGAAACAGGCGAAGTCGTTGGCACCAGTGCCATCGAAGCCGCAGTGGGTCTTGATGATGCCTTCTATCACTACCACTTAAGTAAAGTGATCCACTCATCGCGGACTTTGAATGTTTACAAAGCAGTGGATATTCTTACCCTGTGTAATGACTACACCGGTGCCACTGAGTTGTGCACGTTATTCCTGCGCGATAAATACCGTCGCGGATTAAATGGCAAATTATTGTCAAAGTCACGTTTCATGTTTATCAACCAGCATCGTGATCGCTTTGCAGAAACGGTGATTGCTGAGATGCGCGGTGTCTCTGATGAAAATGGCGACAGTCCGTTTTGGCAGTGGCTGGAAGAGCACTTTTTCTCGATGGATTTTCCAACCGCAGATTACCTGACTGGTATTGGTCAAAAAGTATTCATTGCTGAGTTGATGCCAAAGTACCCGATCTACGTCAATCTGCTTAGCAAAGAAGCGCAGTCTGTGGTCGGTGAAGTACATGACAATACCCGCCCGGCGATTGAGTTACTTAAGAGCGAAGGCTTTACGTTCAATGGCTACGTTGATATTTTCGATGCCGGCCCAACCGTAGAAGCCAAAGTCGACAATATCCGTACCGTGCGTGAAGTGCGCAAGTATACAGTCCGCATTGATGATCAGGTTAAGATCGACGCAGAAGGTTCCCCCGTGATGATAGCTAATGATAAACTAGCGGGATATCGTGCGACGGCACTGACGTTAACGTTACCAGAAAAAGCAACGGAAGTTGCTATCCCTGGTGCGGTAGCTAAGGCCCTTCAGATCGCTGACGGTGACACCGTTAGTATTGCAACTCTATAATTGGGAAAGAATTATGACAACACACGCAGCACAGTTTATCAATGGTGAGTGGCGCTTAGGTGAAGGCGCAGCGTTTGCGTCGGTAAACCCGGCAAACAACGAAGAGATCTGGCGTGCAAACGCGGCATCGGCAGCGCAAGTTGACAGTGCCGTTAAAGCAGCACGTGAAGCCTTCTATACCTGGAGCGAGCTGGCGTTTGAAGAGCGCCTGGCCGTAGTTAAGCGCTTTGCCGAGCTATTGAAAGAAAACAGTGAAGCCCTGGCTGTCGCCATTGCTCAGGAAACGGGTAAACCACTGTGGGAAACGCGTACTGAAGCGGGTGCCATGGTCGGTAAAATTGCCATTTCTGAAAAAGCCTACCACGAGCGCACGGGTGTGGTTGAAAACCCAATGCCAGTGGGCCGCGCTGTTATTCGTCACAAAGCCCATGGTGTAGTTGCCGTTTTTGGTCCTTATAACTTCCCGGGTCACCTGCCTAATGGCCATATCGTGCCGGCATTGCTTGCAGGTAACACAGTGATCTTCAAGCCATCAGAACTGACGCCTTATGTTGCAGAGCTGACATTGAAGCTATGGGAGCAGGCGGGTCTGCCAAACGGTGTGGTTAATTTGGTACAGGGTGAAGTTGAAACGGGTAAAGCATTGGCGTCGCACAAAGGCATCGATGGCCTGTTCTTCACTGGGTCTTCTCGTACTGGTCACCTGTTACACGAACAGTATGCTGGTCAGCCTGGCAAAATTCTGGCGTTGGAAATGGGCGGTAACAACCCACTGATCGTTAAAGATGTCGCAGATACCAAAGCGGCCGTACATGACATCATCCAGTCGGCATTTATCTCAAGTGGTCAGCGTTGTACTTGTGCACGTAAACTGTTCCTGCCTGAAGGTGAGCAGGGTGATGTGATCCTGGCGCAACTGCTTAAAGCGACTAAAGCGATTAAGATTGGTAACTATGATGCTGAAGATCAGCCGTTCATGGGCTCTATGATCTCTAACAACGCCGCTGCTGGTATGGTTGCAGCACAGCAACAGCTGGTTGAGCTTGGTGGTGAAATTTTGCTTGAGCTGACACATACAGAAGGCACAGGTTTTGTAACCCCAGGCATCATTGAATGTAGCAAAGTGACTGACTTCCCCGATGATGAGCACTTTGGTCCATTGCTGAAGGTTTTCCGTTACAACGACTTTGATGCGGCGATTGAAAAGGCCAACGACACCAGCTTTGGTCTGTCTGCCGGTTTACTGGGTGACAATCAGGCGGATTACGAGCACTTCTTGCGTCGCAGCCGTGCTGGTATTGTTAACTGGAACCGCCCTATCACAGGTGCTTCGAGTGCAGCTCCGTTTGGTGGTATCGGTGCATCTGGTAACCACAGAGCAAGTGCCTACTATGCAGCAGACTACTGTGCATACCCTGTGGCTTCGGTAGAACTGGACAAAGTAACTTTGCCAGGTACCTTGAGTCCGGGCCTGACAATCGAGTAAAATCCTAAATGGTGAGACTCCCCTTTATTATTAAGGTGGATTACCGTTAGATTCTCACCCTTTAGTATTGGAAAAAGCAGCCTTGCGTAAAACTTGGCTGCTTTTTTGTTGGTCAGCAAATATCAAAAGTAGCAATCAAAACTAGTTTCTGCTTAAATCAATAGGAGATGTCATTGATACATTCAGGTGGGCAATATATGGTTTTAGATAAACAAGGATACGATGAGTTAGTCATGTACCTAACGCAACACTTAGCCTTGTTTGAGAAGCCGGGTGTGGTGAAAGCCAATGCACCTAAGGTGTTGGAGTTAATAGAAGATGTGATTGCTGAGCACGTGATCCGCCTCTGTGAGCAACAGACCGGATTGACGACCGAACAACGTAGCCTGATTGTCAGAGAAGTTGACGGCATCGTGTATGATTTGCAGGAAGTACTCTCCAGCGTCACTGAGCAACGCGTAACCGAAGAACAACGAGAATTTATTGAAGAATTTGCCGGGTTAGTGAAGAACCTGTTCGATAATGCAATTAACTGACGCTGTTTTGGCTGTCAGGAATTAAAGATAACACCGCCTCATGGCGGTGTTATTAGTTTTAGGAACTAGAGGAATAATAAACATGCAAGCAAGTGTGAAGTGGGTTGACGGCGATACCTTTATTGGGCGATCTCATTCTGGTCATAATGTGGTTTTTGATACAGGTGCTGACAGTGCTGCACCTAGCCCGATGGAAATGGTGTTGATGTCAGCAGGTTGCTGCTCATCCGTGGATGTGGTGAGTATCCTGAAAAAAGCCAAACAGGATGTCAGTGATGTCACTGTGGAACTGACGGCAGAGCGCGCTGAGAGCGCACCTAGAGTATTTACAAAGATCAATCTACACTTTGTAGTGACTGGCAATAATGTGTCTGAAAAGCACCTGGCACGGGCCGTACAATTGTCTGCCGAGAAGTACTGTTCTGTGGCCTTAATGCTTGAAAAAGCAGTAGAAATTACCCATAGCCATGAGGTGGTTGAAAACAGCGCAAAATAGTGCTTTTTCGAGACGCTATTTTCGTATAAAATCCGCGAACTTTTATTTCTGCAGCGCAGATTTTCACGTTTTAAGGTGGGTCTATCGTGAACAAGCCCTTTGATAAAATTAAACTCCATGGCTTTAACAACTTAACTAAGAGTTTAAGCTTTAGTATCTATGATATTTGCTATGCAAAGACCGAGCAGCAGCGAAAAGAATATCTGGAATACATCGATGAACAGTACAGTGCTGACCGTCTGACCGACATTCTGCGCGATGTTGTCGATATCATTGGTGCCAATGTACTGAATATTGCGCGTCAGGATTATGATCCTCAGGGGGCGAGTGTCACCATTCTGGTATCAGAAGAGCCAGTAGAACAACAGACATTCGACAGCAATGAAGCGCCTGGTCCGTTACCGGATTCGGTTGTTGCGCACCTGGATAAAAGTCATATCTGTGTACACACCTATCCTGAAGCACACCCGCATGATGGTATTTGTACATTCCGTGCTGATATCGAAGTATCGACCTGTGGCATTATTTCTCCGCTGAAGGCGCTCAACTTCCTGATCCATAAGCTGGAATCAGATGTCGTGACCATAGATTATCGTGTACGTGGTTTTACACGTGACGTGAACGGCGTAAAACACTACATAGATCATGCGATCCACTCTATCCAGAATTATATGACGGAAGACACCAAAGAGGCATATCACATGGTGGATGTGAATGTGTATCAGGAAAACCTGTTCCACACCAAGATGATGCTAAAAGAAACCGATCTGAATACCTATTTATTCGGCATCACAACGGATGACCTGAATACTGAAGAAGAAGAGCAGATCCGTGAGCGTCTGAATAGAGAAATACAGGAAGTATTTTACGGTCGTAACCTGCCGGAATAATGACTTGATATTATTCGTTTGGAATATAAAAAAGGCGCTCATCGAGCGCCTTTTTTATTAGGCTTACAGATCGTATGTGAATGTCAGGCCAAATACCCGAGGCTCACCGTACTGAACATAGTTTTGCGCCGTGTAGCCATCACGTGGATCATTACCAAAGTAAAATCCTCTGACGGGCACGTCGCGATCGGCCAGATTACGTCCCCAGGCAGTCAATGACCATTGTTCACCATAATAACTTACACTGGCATTGATCAGGTTTTGGCTCGGAGCCTGCTCATTGTGGCTGTCCGAGAAGAAATAGTCATCTTTCCCTTCCAGGCCCAGTGTGACCACCAGGTTTTCCAGAATGCTGTAGTCTGCTGCGAACGCATATTGATATTTGGGTGCCTGTGCTTGCTCACGACCGTCGACGTTATCACCTGATGTGGTGATAAAGTCCTCAATTTTAGTATCGAGATAACCCAGACTGTAGTTTAGCGTCAGCCGATCTGTGATCAGACGCTGGCCTTCGATTTCCAGACCGTAGTTCTCACCTTTACCTGCATTACTGATGAAGCCCGCAAATTGCACACCATCAATTTGCCATTGCTTAAGCTGCATATCTTCGCGTTCCATATAGAAGGCAGTGACGGCAAGTGTGTGCTTTTTATCTTCAGATTGGCCTTTCACACCGAATTCAGCATTCCACAGGTATTCGGGTTCAAAGGAGAACGCTGAAGCGGGGATATTGAACCCTTCGTCTTTCGCTTTTGCCAGAGCTTCGCCATTGGCACCACCGACTTTATAGCCGCGGCTCAGGCTGGTGTAGATCATGGTACGTGGTACCACCTGATACTCCAGAGCCAGCTTACCGCCCATCATAGTCTCATCCTGATCTATGGTGAAGCCGTTAGTATCTGTGTACTCACTGTCATAGCGCTCAACTCGTAGCCCGGTGATCAAGCGAGTCTGTTCATTCAGATGCGTGACTTTCTGGCCAAATAGCGCCTGGCTGGATACATCATAGCTGGAGCGAAAATCAGTGTTTAACCAAGTGTACTGGCGAGTCAGGTCAACGTCACGACGCTGCGCGTAGGCACCTACAACCCAGTCGCCTTGTTTGTCTTTGAGCTTCACTTCCAGACTGCCGCGTTCATGATCGCGCAGGTACTTGTCGAAGCTGACATAGTGATCTGGGTGTAACCCGGCGGCGCACAGCTGAGGTTGGGTTGCATCATGGCAAGTCCAATCCTCATCGTAGCTATACTCAGTATCCGCTTGTAACCCCGTACCCTGGACTTCTACATCAAAGGCGCTCAGTCCGGTGTACAGTGCACTGAGTGCAAAGGCATCACTGTTTTGTGTGTCTTTACCTGGCTGGTTGGCTACGCTATTACGCGTATTATCCAAAGTGAATCCATCATAGCCGTTATCAATATCAATGTGGTGCACAGCCAGGCTCACAGTCAGTGTGTCTGTAAGCTGGCTGTTCAGTTTAAAACGTGCCAGTCGTTCCTGTTGATCCTGAGTCGGCTTATTCAGATACAGGTTATCGACATACCCGTCAGAGCCACGCTGATACAGACTGACACGGGCGGCCGTGTTGTCCGTTAATCCGGTACCCGCAGCCAGGCCCGCTTCGTAGCTGTTATAATTCCCTGCGCCGACGCGCAGTTTAAGAGCAGTATCTTGAGTGGGTGCATGAGATTGAAGATCGATGATCCCGCCCATTGCATCGGCACCAAAGCGGGTGCCCTGCGGGCCGCGATATAGGGTGACCTGGTCAATGTCGAATAGCAGAGCACTGCCACCCAGGCCAGAGTAATTAATACCATCGACCAGCATGCCAACACTGGGGGTGATTGGGTCGACAAACTGAGAGCGCAGGCCCACTCCGCGGATCTGTACAAAGCGGCCACGTGATGCCCCAGCAGTAAAGTTAACATTGGCTGTGCTGTTCAGTAGCTCATCGAGGTAACTGGCACCGCGGTGGGTCATTTCTACTTCACCCATCACGCTTGCACTGGCACTCAGCGTTTGCAGGGATTCTGTTTGGAAGTCGCCGGTGACTTCAATGGTTTCAAGGGGCGCAGCAGTGCGTGATTCGTCAGCCACGGCTTGGTATGACAGGGCAGCCAACAGGCTGGTGCTAAGCAGAGAAAGTTTAAGCTTCATGTCTTATCTTGTTCCATTTTTGATTGCGCACAGTGTAGCAAAAGCCCGACCAGTTAACAGTTAATATGTGTTATAAATTCGGCAACTTAGTGAAGAGGAAAAGCCATGACATTTAAGCTTGATTTCAAAGTCAGGGATTATGAATGTGACTTACAGGGCATTGTGAATAACAGTGTTTATTTTAATTATCTGGAACACGCCAGGCATGAGTTTTTGATAGCCAATGGTATCGATTTCGCCGCGCTGGCTGAGCAAAAAATCAATCTGGTGGTGATCCGCTCTGAAATGAATTATAAAGACTCGTTGAAGCCAGGCGATGCTTTTTACGTAGAAGTCGAAACATTGCGCGTCAGTAAACTGAAGTTCGCATTTGTTCAGCGCATTATCCGTACCCAAGACGATAAACTCATGCTGGATGCCGTTGTTACTGGTACATCGGTGAATGAACGCGGTCGTCCGTTCCTACCTCAGGAAATTGATCAGCTTTTCGGCTGATTTTTTTACTAAAAAGGCAGAAAATTACAGATTTTTACTGCCTTTTCCATACCGCCTGACGTTATAATATTAATCATATTTTAAGCGGTTGGTTTACCATGAAAATTTCCATTCTTTTATGCCTAATGTGCGTAATATTGATGGCATGTTCCAGTACAGGGAAGGTAACCAGGGAACAGCTTAAGCACTCTCACTGGCAGTTAACTCAGGTTGATGGACGTAGTGTTGCAGATGCTACTGCTATCGAAATCGAATTTCTCGATGCTTTACAGGTGGTTGGATTTGCGGGTTGTAATCGGTTTTTTGCTGAGGGCAACATGGAGTCTGATGTGCTCAAATTGGCTCAGTTAGGCATGACTCGCAAGTCATGTGGCGATGCGCTGGATACGCAAGAAATGCAGTTTCTGGAGATGTTACAGCAGGGCGTGACCGTTACCATCCAAAATAGCAAGCTACATATGCAAGGCCAGAAGATCTGGCAATTTAAAGCGCTGGACGCAGAGCCTTTGACTAACTAGGCGCGATTCAGTACACTTTTTCACAGTTCGTTACTTGTCGGAGTGCCCATTTGGGCTGAGATCGCAGTATTGCGGGATCCGTGGACCTGATCAGGTTAATGCCTGCGTAGGGAACAAGCTACCTAAGTTGGTATATCGCAAGATATCTAGGTTGCCAGCCATGTTGTGCCTGTGCCAACATGCTCCACTGAATGAAACCAGCACACAGTATTCACTGCTGTGAGTTTGGTTTGGACCCTTCTCGCTCCCTTTGTGGAGTTCTGACAAGACACCTTAACTTAATAATGAGGCATGTCATGTCAAACAACAGTAGCAAGTTATCACGTCGTGAGTCGCGCGAGGCCGCGTCGGACTTTATTTATAATCTTACCGGACAACCCTTTCCCAATTCTGAAAAAGTCTATGTTGATGGCGAGCAGGCGGGTGTACGCGTCGGAATGCGTGAGATTACCCTAAGCGATTCTTTTATTGGTGGCACTGAAGAAGATCCGATTTATGAGCAAAATGAGCCGGTTCGTGTCTACGATACATCGGGCCCTTATACCGATCCTGAGTTCAAGCTGGACGTGCGCACGGGGTTACCGAAATTCCGCGAACAGTGGATTTTAGACCGGGATGATACAGAGGTGCTGGAATCGGTCACTTCGCAATTTTCTCAGCAGCGTATGGCAGACGAAGGGTTAGATCACATTCGTTTTGAAAACTTGCCTAAAATACGCCGTGCTAAACCCGGGCAAAACGTTACGCAAATGCACTATGCGCGTCGTGGCATTGTGACCCCGGAAATGGAATATGTGGCGATCCGTGAAAATATGGGGCGTGCCAAGATCCGTGAAGAGTTACTGGCACAGCAGCACAAAGGTCAGTCTTTTGGTGCGGAGATCCCGGATTTCATTACCCCGGAGTTTGTCCGCTCTGAGATCGCTCGTGGTCGCGCCATCTTGCCAAACAACATCAATCACCCTGAAACAGAGCCAATGATTGTGGGTCGTAACTTCCTGGTGAAGGTAAATGCCAACATAGGTAACTCGTCGGTGACTTCTTCTATTGAAGAAGAAGTGGAAAAGCTGGTGTGGTCAACACGCTGGGGTGCAGATACGGTGATGGACCTGTCTACTGGACGTTATATTCATGAAACCCGTGAGTGGGTAGTGCGTAACTCTCCTGTGCCGATCGGTACGGTACCGATTTACCAGGCGCTTGAAAAAGTGAATGGCGTGGCTGAAGATCTGACCTGGGAGATTTTCCGCGATACTCTGATTGAGCAGGCAGAGCAGGGCGTGGACTACTTCACAATCCACGCAGGTGTACTGCTACGCTATGTGCCCATGACGGCTAAGCGTGTCACAGGTATCGTGTCACGTGGTGGGTCTATCATGGCGAAATGGTGTCTGGCGCACCATAAAGAAAACTTCCTGTACACACACTTCGAAGACATTTGTGAAATCATGAAACAGTACGATGTCTGTTTCTCTTTAGGTGATGGTTTGCGTCCGGGGTCAATTGCAGACGCCAATGACGAAGCGCAACTGTCTGAGTTACGTACCTTAGGTGAGTTGACAACGATCGCCTGGAAACACGACGTACAAGTGTTCATTGAAGGTCCGGGCCATGTCCCTATGCACCTGATCAAAGAAAACATGGATGAGCAATTAAAGCACTGTCATGAAGCGCCTTTTTACACGCTTGGCCCACTGACTACAGATATTGCACCGGGTTATGATCATTTCACATCGGGTATTGGTGCGGCACAAATTGCCTGGTACGGTACGGCGATGCTGTGTTACGTGACGCCGAAGGAACATCTGGGTCTGCCAAATAAAGAAGACGTGAAAGAGGGTCTGATCACTTACAAGATTGCGGCGCATGCGGCCGATCTGGCCAAAGGTCACCCTGGCGCACAAATTCGCGACAATGCTTTGTCTAAAGCACGCTTTGAGTTCCGCTGGCACGATCAGTTCAATCTGAGTCTGGACCCGGAACGCGCGTTGTCTTATCACGATGAAACACTGCCGCAGGAATCGGGTAAAGTCGCACATTTCTGCTCTATGTGTGGTCCTAAGTTTTGCTCAATGAAGATCACCCAGGATGTACGTGACTATGCTAAGCAGCTGGAAGCTGAGGGCATAGATCCAAACAACGCAGGCGAAGCCATCGCGATAAAAATGATCGACGTGGAAGCCGAAATGAAAAATAAATCACGCGAGTTCAAAGAGACGGGCTCAGAGCTATACCATAAAGCACTGTGATTGAAGACGGCGGGCCCAACTGGGTCCGCATGGAGGCAAGATGTCCCAGACAAATAAACCGCGTGTTGCCATCGTCGGTTTTGGCCTGATCGGTCGGGTGACTGCCCTGATGTTGGCCGAACACTATCACCTGAGTATCTTTGAACGTGACCCGGTCTCGGCGCCTTCCAGCGTTGGGACTTTAGCTGCGGCTATGCTCGCACCTATGGCTGAATCTGTGATTTGTGAGCAAGATCTGGCGGAGCTGGGCTTAGAAGCGATGGTCTTATGGCCGGAGTTACTGGCCAAACTTGAGACACCGGTCTTTTTTCAGCAGCAAGGGACCGTGATTGTTGCGCATCAGCAAGACAGGGGTGATTTACTGAGTTTTCAGCGTCGCCTTAAGCCTCTGGCTGGTCATCAGGCACAAAGCCTGGATGGCCGCGGCATTGGTGCGTTAGAGCCTGAGTTAGCCGGTCGATTTCATCAGGGGTTGTATTTACCTTGTGAAGGTCAACTCGATAATCTGGCATTCTT
Source organism: Pseudoalteromonas ardens (assembly GCF_030125445.1). Classification (NCBI taxonomy): domain Bacteria; kingdom Pseudomonadati; phylum Pseudomonadota; class Gammaproteobacteria; order Alteromonadales; family Pseudoalteromonadaceae; genus Pseudoalteromonas; species Pseudoalteromonas ardens. The sequence goes on along the minus strand of NZ_JASJUV010000011.1, from coordinate 48,853 downwards.
TGCAGCGAGCCTCAGTACATTACAGAAAATGGGCGTGTGCTTTCATGAAGGGGCTGATGCACAGATCGAACAGGGTCGTGTGAATGGTGACGCGTTTGACTGGATCATCGATTGCCGCGGGTTAGACGCAAAAGCACAGAGTCCAGGGTTGCGTGGCGTGCGGGGTGAAGTTGCACGCATTCATGCGCCTGAGGTGAACTTACAACGCCCAGTGCGTCTTATGCATCCGCGTTATCCTCTCTATATTGCACCTAAGCCAAACCATGAATTTGTGATAGGTGCCACCGAAATTGAGTCTCAGGATCGGGGCGATATCACAGTGCGTTCGACGTTGGAGTTGTTATCGGCGGCTTATACGGTGCACAGCGGTTTTGCCGAGGGACGCGTGATGTCATTACGTGCAGGGTTACGCCCGGCATATAAAGACAATCGCCCACAAATCAGTGTTACAGACAATGTGATCCGAATTAATGGTCTGTATCGACACGGCTTTTTGCTGGCACCTGCGGTGGTGAAACAAGCGTTACAACAAGGGGTATTATGAATATTAGTTACAATGGTCAGGCACTCACGTTGTCGCAGCCACACTCACTGTTAGAGGTAATTGAAGCACAGGGGGCGAAAGCGCCATACGCGGTTGCGCTCAATGGCCAGTTTGTACCGCGCAGCGGGCTGGCGGAGCAGCGATTGCAAGAAGGTGATAGCATTGAGTTGTTATCGCCGATTCAGGGAGGCTGATGATGCAGACTGATACACCTTTCACGGTTTATGGAGAGCAGTTTGACAGCCGATTGTTGATAGGCTCTGCACTTTATCCCTCGCCGGAAGTGATGCAGCAAAGTTTGCTGGCTTCTCAGGCACAAATCGTGACAGTTTCTTTACGGCGACAAAATTCTGTGTCTGCCGGGGATGATTTCTGGCAATTGATCAAGGATACTGGCTTGCGGGTATTACCCAATACCGCCGGGTGTCACAGTGTTAAAGAGGTGGTGACACTGGCGCAAATGTGTCGCGAAGTGTTTGCCACTGACTGGATAAAGTTGGAACTCATCGGGGATGAATACAACTTACAGCCAGATCCGATCGCGTTGCTCGAAGCAACCGAGATTTTAATAAAGCAAGGGTTTAAAGTGTTGCCCTACTGCACCGATGACTTAGTGGTGTGTCAGCGTCTGGCGGATCTGGGCTGTGAAGTCCTGATGCCCTGGGGGGCTCCCATAGGTACTGGTAAAGGTTTACTCAATCCCTATAATTTGCAAACTATTCGAGAGCGTTTGCCTAATCATACCCTGATTGTCGATGCAGGGCTGGGTTTGCCATCTCATGCCGTTCAGGCGCTGGAGCTGGGTTATGACGCGGTATTGTTAAATTCGGCCATTGCGGGTGCCGGGTGTCCGGTGACTATGGCCAGCGCCTTTCATCACGCGGTTGTTGCCGGGCGTGCTGCCTATGTGGCGCAAGCGATGCCTGAGAAAGAGGTGGCGGCGCCTTCTACCCCAACTATGGGTATGCCTTTTTGGCATCAGAATTAAACACACGTTTACGTGTCGTGAAGACTGTGTGGCGCATCACATTTAATAATGCGCCCATGTTCAACAGAATAAGTAGGAGTAATTGTGGCTGAACTGGTATGGACCATTGCAGGGTCGGACTCGGGTGGGGGAGCAGGCATACAGGCTGATGTGAAAGCTATGCACAGCTTTGGTGTGCAAACCTGCACGGCCGTAACCGCACTGACGGCGCAAAATAGCCTCGCGGTAGAGGAAATTAACGCGGTGTCCAGTGAGGTACTGGAATCTCAGTTACTGGCGCTTGAAGCTGATTTAAAAGCGACTGTGATTAAGATTGGCATGCTGGCTAATAGTACGCAGATCCAGTTGGTTGCAGAGCATCTGGCACAGTACAAAAGCCGCTGGGAAAGACCGCCTGTGGTGGTTTTTGATCCTGTTGCGATTGCATCCAGTGGCGATGCGCTGACCGAAGAAGATACCCTGGACGCGCTGAAAAAGTACCTCTTGCCGCTGGTTGACGTGATCACGCCCAATACGCAGGAAACACAGGTACTGACTGGGGTATATCTGATTGGCCCAGACGCAGTCAGAGACGCTGCCCGTAAACTGAGGGATCTGGGGGTGAAATCGGTGATTATTAAAGGTGGTCACTGGGATTATCCTAATGGTTACTGTATCGATTATTGCTGGAGCGAAGGCGAAGAGTATTGGCTTGGCAATGAGGCAATACAAACACCACACAGTCATGGCACTGGTTGTAGCTTTGCATCCTCTGTCGCCGCGTGTCTGGCGAAAGGCTACCCTATCAAAGATGCCTTTATTCTGGCCAAAGCCTATATCAATCAGGGGCTGAAAGTGGCACAGCGATTTGGTGAGGGCAGGGGGCCACTGGCCCATGCTGGATTCCCTGAGCAGATCAGCGATTTTCCACAGGTCATAGAAGCGGGTAGCTGGCTGGGCGATGAGCTGGAGTTTGCGGTTAGCGAAGAGTTTAACTTTGCTGCGGGTTTTGCGCCGGTGGGAGAAGAGTTGGGGCTCTATGCTGTTGTTGATTCTGTAGACTGGGTGGAAAAGTGCCTGGCTGAGGGCGTGAAAACGGTGCAACTCAGAATCAAGCAAGCTGACGAGGCTACGCTTGAAGAAGACATCCAGTGTGCTATCACACTGGGGGAAAAGTATCAGGGCCGGGTCTTTATAAACGACCATTGGGAACTGGCTATTCGCCATGGGGCTTATGGTGTCCATCTTGGTCAGGAAGATTTGGATTCGGCTAATCTGGTTGCCATTCAACAGGCGGGTTTACGTCTTGGGGTATCAACACATGGCTTTTACGAAATGCTACGCGCTCATAACTACCGGCCGAGCTACCTGGCGTTTGGGGCGATATACCCGACCACGACCAAAGACATGACAGGTCAAATCCAGGGGCTGGAGAAACTCAGACATTTTGTGCCCCTGATGCGTGAGACTTACCCCACGGTGGCTATTGGGGGGATCGACCTGACTCGTGCTCCTCAGGTCGCTGCAACGGGTGTCGGGAGTGTTGCTGTGGTACGTGCCATTACCGAGGCCAGTGATCACAGGCAAGCGATTATTGACCTGAAGCGGGCCACTGGCGAATCATGAGTACAGAACTCAGTGACAAAGAGCGGCTGAGGTATAGCCGCCATTTACTGCTCAATGCGGTATCTGAAGCTGGCCAGATCCGGCTCAAAGATGCCCGGGTGGCCGTGATAGGGTGTGGTGGCCTGGGAAGCCCTGCGTTGTTTTATTTAGCGGCAAGCGGTGTTGGTCAGTTGACCTTTTGTGATGATGATGCAGTTGAGCTGTCGAATTTACAAAGGCAGATTTTGTATAAGATCAATCACATTGGCCAGTCAAAAGCAAAAGCAGCAGGGAAAGTCTTAACGAGTCTGAATAATCAAATATCACTTATTCCGCTGTCATTAAAACTCGACACGAGCAACATAGACACGGTACTGCAAGACAGTGACTGGATCCTTGATTGCAGCGATAACTTCGCCACGCGCTACTTACTGAATCAGTATTGTCTGCGTGAACGTAAAGTGCTTATCTCTGGCGCAGCGTTGGGCACTCAGGGACAGTTTATATCATTTGACTTCAGAGCATCGTCTCCTTGCTATCATTGCGTCTTCCCTGAATCGCCAACGTCTACCGAATTAAATTGTCAGAATGCCGGGGTCGTCAGTCCTTTACTTGGCATGATTGGCTCTATGCAGGCGATGAAAGCGGTCAGTTTGATTGTCTCTGGTGTACCAGACAAGGCGAGCGAAATGATAGTAGTTGATGCGTTAAGTTTACAGCAGAGGCAATTTACATTGGAAAAAGATCCTACCTGTACTGTGTGCTGCTAATGCTGTCATGTTACTGTGTTTTCGTATTGTCGATTTATTCATCAATAAGGAAACATTATGAAAATCACACTCTCTAAAAAAAATCTCAAACAATTAAGCTCGCAAAGACGTGAGATAAACCCACAGGAAACCCCTAAAGTGGCTGGTGGGGTTTCAGTCCTTGCGCCTTGCCACACAGGCCCCGCAGGTTCGTGCGTCTGGTCTGTGTGTACACTGATTGGGTGCCCGTAACGCTCAACGAAGCGCTATACCATGGCACTCTGACACAAAAAAGCCCGCATGCGCGGGCTGTTTTAGTGTCTTATCTGGGTGGGTTTATTCACGAATGGTCGCGAATGGCGTACCCATTCGGGTAACGGTCTCTGGTAACTGGTTTGCCAGGAAATCGGCTTTATCTTCTCCCCAGGCCAGGATCACCGTTGAGCCCAGCTTAAAGCGGCCCATTTCGTCGCCTTTTTTCAGCTTAACGGCGTTGTCACCCTCGGTCGGGTAATCCCAGCTGAAGACGTCTTTGCCTGCGGGTGGGGTCACAGTACCAGCCCAGATGGTTTCAATGCTGGCTACTATGGTTGCGCCCACCAATACCATGGCAAGGGGACCTATTTCAGTGTCGAAAATAGCCACAACGCGCTCGTTACGTGCAAACAGGTTCGGGACGTTTTGTGCCGTCAAAGGGTTAACTGAGAACAGGTCGCCAGGCACGTAGATCATCTTTTTCAGCGTACCATCAAGGGGCATATGAATACGGTGATAGTCTTTGGGTGCCAGGTAAATGGTGGCAAATTTACCACCCAGATACGGCGCTACATCTGACTCTTTGCCACCCAACAGGGTTTGCAGGCTGTAGTCATGGCCTTTGGCCTGAATGATCTGACCATCTACTACATCGCCCAGCTGGCTGATGGCGCCGTCAACCGGGTGTGCCACGATGCTGGCTTCTTCAGCAAGCGGACGGATCCCCGGTTTCAGCGGGCGGGTAAAGAATTCATTAAAGGTTTTATAGTGAGCTGGATCTTCATGCAGCGCTTCACTCATGTTTATCTTGTATTGTTTGATAAACAGTTTAATTAAGGTGGTTGTCAGTGCACCCGCTTCGGCTGCTGCCAGTTTTCCCACCAAACGTGATACGGCATGTTTGGGTAAAGCATATTGCAGGGCAATTTTTAGTTTATCCAAGTTCACTTTTATTATTCCTGAAAAAATTTTGAAGATAGTATCAAACTCTTGGCGCGCGCGCACCTGCACGGCCATCTGCCATTGACTCCAGAATGCGGTGATAGCTGTCGAAGCGCAGTTCGCTTATTTTGCCTTCGTCAACCGCTTCCAGGATCAGGCAACCGGGATCGTTGAGGTGTTTGCAGTCTCGAAAACGGCAGCCACCGATAAACTCACGGAACTCTTTAAAGCACCAGGTCACGCGCTCTACTTCGAGATGCCACAGACCAAACTCACGGATCCCCGGGCTGTCGATCAGGTTACCGCCACTGGGTAAGTGATGTAGTTTAGAGACGGTTGTGGTGTGCTGACCCAGGCCACTGTTTTCGGATACTTCCTGGGTCAGGATGGCTGCATCAGGCAATACCGTATTGACCAGCGTTGACTTCCCGACCCCAGACTGACCAACGAAGATATTATTCTTTTCTGTCAGCAGGGCTTTGAGTTCATCGATCCCTTCGCCAGTCTTGTTACTGACCAGTAAGACGCGGTAACCTAAGTCGCGATAGATATCCAAGACTTCATCGACATAGTCGAGGCCTTCGTCATCGAGCAGGTCAACCTTGTTGAGTAACAGAATTGGTTCAATACCCATGTCTTCACAGGCGACCAGGTAACGGTCAATGATCTGTGGGGTAAATTCAGGCACCACGGCGGACACCATTAAAATCTGATCTATGTTGGCTGCCACCACCTTAACCCCATCATAAAAATCCGGACGGGTCAGCTGAGAGCGTCGAGGCTCGACGGCTTCTATGACGCCGGCCAAATCGCCTTCGCTCACTTTGGCGCGACGGAAAATCACTTCGTCACCACACACTAAACTGGTGACGGTACGGCGGATATTGCAGCGTAGCACGTCGCCATTTTCGCACTCGACATCGGCATGTTGCCCAAAGCGGCTGATCACCACGGCAGGTTCTGTGGGGCCCAGATTGTCTGTTTGCCAGCTTACCTGAGTGTCGGATTGTTGTTTCGCTTTATGCAAGCGTTTTTGGTGATTGGCACTGATCCGTCTGGATTGGCCCTTACTGAGTTTTTTGCGTTTTGCCATATCTAATAAACTCGCGACACGATTTATTGCTATCGAGTGGTATACAGGCCAATCATGGACTATAACTCAATAAATTGCCCCGCTTTGTAAAAAAAAGCTTTTGGTCGAGTGATGAAGCTAATATGATATATCTAATTGCATTGGATCTAAAGGAAAGTACCGTTAGGTAGTGTATGTCTTTTCATGAATCAAACCTGATCTGGCTCGACTTAGAAATGACGGGTCTGGAACCTAAAACAGATAGGATCCTCGAAATTGCCACTGTGATCACAGACTGTGATCTTAATGTACTGGCTGAGGGACCTGTAATTGCTATCCATCAAAGTGATGAATTACTTGATAATATGGATGAATGGTGCACAAACCAGCATGGCCGCTCAGGCCTGACTGCGCGTTGTAAGGCCAGTTCTCATTCTGAATCTGATGCAATCAAACAAACCTTGGACTTCCTGAAGCAATGGGTACCGCCGGGCAAATCGCCTATGTGTGGTAATTCGATTGGTCAGGACCGTCGTTTCCTCAATAAATACATGCCTGAGCTGGAAGAATACTTCCACTACCGCAACCTGGACGTTAGCACGATTAAAGAGCTGGCACGTCGCTGGAAGCCTGAGCTGTTAAACGGGATCCACAAAAAGAGTTCTCATCTGGCTCTGGACGACATTAAAGACTCCATTATGGAGTTGAAGGTCTATCAGCAAAAATTCTTCAATCTTTAAAAAATTTAGAAAAAGTACTTGCAATGCTTTTTCTATCTTGTAGAATCCTGCCCCGCTCAAGACGGCAAACATTGTTTGTTGCTTGTGCGTGATGCGGCACTAGCTCTGCTGCTAAAACGTTAGACGCGACCAGTCGCGCACTAGCGTTTGAAATAATAGAGCAAACTATGAAGCGGCACTAGCTCAGCTGGTAGAGCGCGACCTTGCCAAGGTCGAGGTCACGAGTTCGAACCTCGTGTGCCGCTCCAATCTATAATCAGTTTACTCAACTGACTAAATAACGAGTTTGTATTGGATTATATTTCCATACCCCGTGATGCGGCACTAGCTCAGCTGGTAGAGCGCGACCTTGCCAAGGTCGAGGTCACGAGTTCGAACCTCGTGTGCCGCTCCAACACTTCTTCAGGTGTATAAACCAGATACTTTTTATGAAGCAGTACTAGCTCAGCTGCTAAAACGTTAGACGCGAACCTTCGCGCTCCAGCGTTTGAAACATGAGTAATCAGGAATGCGGCACTAGCTCAGCTGGTAGAGCGCGACCTTGCCAAGGTCGAGGTCACGAGTTCGAACCTCGTGTGCCGCTCCAACACTTCTTCAGGTGTATAAACTAGATACTTTCTATGAAGCGGCACTAGCTCAGCTGCTAAAACGTTAGACGCGACCCGTCGCGCACCAGCGTTTAAAACAATCGAGCAATTATGGAATGCGGCACTAGCTCAGCTGGTAGAGCGCGACCTTGCCAAGGTCGAGGTCACGAGTTCGAACCTCGTGTGCCGCTCCAACTTCCTCTTGTTTTCGACCTTCATTTTATCCTTATTTTTTCATTCTGACTTACTCACTCAACTTTAAATCTTATTCCACCAATTTTCAGCGATAAACTGATTGCTTATTTTTAGCACGACACGTAAAATACGCGCTCTTTCGGCCTAACTAACTTTAGTTCCTTGCCTTACCCCGACTGGCCGAAACGGGACAAGGCTATATTAACCGTAAGGAATATCCATGCGTCATTACGAAATCGTATTCATGGTTCACCCAGACCAAAGTGAGCAAGTACCTGGTATGATCGAGCGTTATACTGGTGCCATCACAGAAGCTGGCGGTAAAATCCACCGTCTAGAAGACTGGGGCCGTCGTCAACTGGCTTACCCAATCGAAAAGCTTCACAAAGCACACTATGTTCTGTTGAACGTTGAAGCACCTACTGAAGTAATCAGCGAGCTTGAAACTTCTTTCCGCTACAACGATGCAGTGCTTCGTAACCTGGTTATGCGTACTAAGAACGCTGTAACTGAAGCGTCTCCTCTTGCTAAAGAAGAGAAAAAAGAAGCAGCAACTGCTTAATCGTTATTGATTCGGAATTGACCTGGTAGTTTGGTGAGCACTCAGTCTGAACTGTATACAAACCAGCTGGTATTATCTGGCACGGTCTGTAAGCCACCTAAGTACAGTCAAAGCCCCGCGGGCATCGCGCATTGTATTTTTGTTTTAGAACATAAATCGATGCAGATAGAAGCCGACCTAAATCGTAACAGTTATGTGCGTATTCAGGTGGTTGCCAGCGGACAGCAGTTCCGGACTCAACTAGAGCATTTATACGTTGGGCAGACCTTACAGGTACGCGGTTTTTTAAACCGACACGAAAGTCGCAGTGGCTTGAGTCAACTTGTATTACATGCACAACATATCGAAAGAATTAATTGAGGAAATTTACTCATGGCACGTTATTTCAGACGTCGTAAGTTCTGCCGTTTCAAAGCGGAAGGCGTACAACAAATCGATTACAAAGATCTGGCTACTCTTAAAAACTATGTAACTGAAAGTGGCAAAATCGTACCTAGCCGTATCACAGGTACTAGCGCTAAATACCAGCGTCAGCTAGCAACTGCTATCAAGCGTGCTCGCTACCTAGCCCTTCTTCCGTACACTGACTTACACAAGTAAGCAGCTGATTAACAGTTTTTAAAAGGTGTAGAGACATGCAAGTTATTCTACTAGACAAGATCGCAAACCTAGGTGGCCTAGGTGACCAGGTTTCAGTTAAATCTGGTTTCGCACGTAACTTCCTTTTCCCTAAGGGCAAGGCAGTTCCTGCAACTAAAGCTAACATCGAAACTTTCGAAGCACGTCGTGCTGAGCTTGAAGCGAAAATCGCTGAAGAGCTAACTGCTGCACAAGCGCGCGCTGAAAAACTAGAAGCACTTGCTGAAGTGACTCTGGTTTCTAAAGCGGGTGACGAAGGTAAGCTATTCGGTTCTATCGGTACTCGCGATATCGCCGACGCTATCACTGCAGTAGGTCTTGAAGTTGCTAAGTCAGAAGTTCGTCTGCCTACCGGTACTATCCGTGAGACAGGTGAGTTCGACGTAACTATCCAGCTTCACACTGACGTGACAACAGCTATCAAAGTAATCGTGATCGCTGAAGCTTAATTTTATTAAGCCCCAACCGCGCGCATCTGTGCGCGGTTGTATTCCCAATCTCTGAAAGACAATAACAACTCCAATTTTCAGTGTGTGGATCTGATGATTATCGGGATCATCATGGAAGGTTTACAACACAAGTCGGAAAATTAATCCAAATCAAAACAACGGCGCTCGTAAACGGCTTATAGTCATTACGGGAACAATTGAAGCTAAAATCTAATGGTCTGACCTCACGGTTGTTCTAGGGTAAAAAGCCCGGCTGTTATAGACTGTAAGCGTGTTCCTGTTTTAGCTAATTCTGTTTTGTGATATTTTAGTTAACTGTTTTTATTACAGGCACTTTTTTTTATTGGTTAAATGTCATACAGTCTACTCAATGATTTATGACAGCGTTATCATTTAGGTGGGAAACCCAATATGCTTAAGACCTCCAGAATGCGTGGATTTACTTTGATAGAGCTGCTGATCGCCATTGCGATCGTTGCCATCCTGGCTAGTGTGGCATTGCCAAACTACAGCGAGTATGTGCGTGAAAGCAGACGACTGGATGCACAACACTTGTTGTTGCAAACCAGTGCCACGTTGGAGCGCATTTATTCCCGCAATGGTGGTTATCCTAATACTGCAACGTTCGAGGGTCTGCCTGCTGCAGAGTACTACACGTTCAGCTACGAGGCGCGTAATAAGCCACAAGGTGCGAACGGTGATTTTCGCAATATGGGCTATATTTTAAGAGCGACACCAGTGGCCGATGAGAGCCAGAACAGAGACGTATGTGGCGTGCTGACTTTAGACCATTTGGGCAATCAGGGAGGTAACCTGAATGACTGTTGGTAAACATACTCAGCGCGGTGTAACGCTTATTGAATTGTTGGTGGTGTTGGCGATTATTGCTATTCTGGCTATGGTTGCAGCACCGTCTTTAATAGGTCAGATTAAACAAGACCGGGTTAATACCACGGCAAACGAGTTAAGTAGTTTTTATCGTTTTGCGCGCAGTGAAGCGGTAAAACGAGAAGTGCCGGTAAAGCTGGAGTTGGAAAACAGCGACTGGGTCATGAAGGTGGTTGAGCAAGGCCAGGAAGTGACTCTAAAGCGTTTTACGATTGATCATAACCAAGTGGCGGTGAACCTGGTCGACAGAACATTACGTTCAAGTGGTGAGTTGAGTGCATTTAGTAACATTCTGATTTCAGATAACGATGCGGCAACGGATGATGTGCGTTTGTGCATTCTACATAGTGGGCAAAGTTGGTTGGGTAAGGCGACAGATAATTGCGCGTAGTAAAAGGTTTTTCATTGCTGGAAGTCATGGTGTCTATGGTCATCGCAGCCATTGCCTTGCTGGGGCTTGCTGCGGCGCAGATAAAAGCCATGCAGTTTGCACAGAATAGCTTTAACTACACCATTGCCCTGATCCATGGCCAGAATGCAATAGAGCGGATCTGGCCGGATATTTGCCATTACCAAAGTGTCAATACCAGCCTGAACCCAGGTACGAATCCGACAGCGGCAGGATTGTACCCGAATGATCCGCGTTTCACGTTGACGCTACCCGACACATTTAGCCTTGATATGAGTGTGTCAGTCAGCTGGCATGACGAACGTATGACAGATACGGGGGTGGATCAAATTTCCTTGCATGCCAGCTTTGTTAATGTTTGCTTATGAATCGTTTGATGAACTGCCGCGGATTTACCCTGCTTGAGCTTTTGATAGCATTATCGATAGGGCTGTTTATGCTCGGTGGTATTGCAGTGGCCTATTCGACCATTCGCAGCACCATTGCTGTTAACCAGGAATTGGCACAAGCGCAGGAAGTGATCCGTTACACCAGCCAGCTTATGACCCGAAGCATTAAGCAAACAGCCTCTACGCCCCAGGTCAGACTCAATGGTAGCGCGTTAGAAGTCACGCAAGTAGCAAATACGCCGGCCTGTGATGGCAGTGTACCTGCGGTCACTTATACAGAAACTTTTTCCTTGCTTGATGGTTATTTGTTGTGTGATATCAGCTCGGATAACTTGCCTGCTCAACGTTTATTGCGCGGTGTAAATGCCTTGAGCTTTTCCGTCAACGGCTTGATCACGTCGATCACGGTAACGCCCGTGGGCATTCCAGTGCAGTATGCAGCGGGGATCCAAATAGACGTAGCTGCGAGCCAGCAAGTGCTGGCGACGGCCAATTGGTGACACTATGAAGATGCAGAGTACAAGACAACGTGGATTTACCCTGATTAAAGTTATGCTACTGAGTTCAGTGGCCAGCGTCGTTGTGTTTGCTGCATTTAAAGATACCTTGGTACAGGAGCGTCTGAGTGGTAATTATCAAAAAGACCTCAATGCCCGTCTCCTGGCCGAAAAAGGGGTCATAGAGCGGGGTCAGGCACTTAAAGCTGCTATCACCAATAACGCCAATCTGACACTTGAGCAAGCAGTACAGCAGGTTGGATCAAAGCTGGGTACGGGCGAGCTGGATGGGACAAGCTATAACGCACAGTTGTCAGTCAACGGAGACGAAGTGTCGATTGCCAGCTTGGGTCAGCGTTATGATGATCAGGCGCATGCGCGTATGGTCTCTTACTTTAAATACACGCCAGCCGAACGCAGTTCGGTGTTTCAAAATGCGGTAACTGGATGTAAAGGGGTTAATCTGGCTGGTAGTGGCCTGGTTGATAGCTATGACTCCACTGTGGGCAGTTATGAAGACACGCGTACCAGCAATGGTGATGTAAATACTGTGATTGGTGATGCCGATGTGGTGCTGAATGGTCATTCACCCATAATGGGCGATGTAAAAGCATCAGGCATCTTGTATCTCAAAGGGTCTTCGCCTGTCGTTGGCACTGTGCAATCGAATACCGGGATCGACATTTCTGCGGGCAGTGGGGTGCGGGTTGACGGAGATGTGCTCACTCAGGGGTTTGTCAAACACAATGGTGGTCAGATAACCGGAGTACTGCGTGCAAACGGAGATGTGAGCATGAAGTGGGGTGCTGAGATCCTCAATCAAAATCGGGCCGAGCTAGATATCATGTATGGGGGAACGGGCAGCTTCCAGAGTAGTCATGTTCAGGATGGGCTCCATTATTCAGCAGATCGTTTCAACGTGAACCCTGAGGTTGAAGCGGTGCGTGTTTATGATCCAAGCTCGCCAGATTATGACCCTAATGACCCTGACAAAGAATGTGATCCGCTGGCTTTACCGCTTAATATGCCTTCCGTCATCGACAGTAATAACAATTATGCGGATTTTACGGTTGGTGCACAGACCGACTATGTCTTCACGCCAAGTGAAGGCCGTTATATACGGGGTGGCAGCGGTACATGGTCTTCGAGCCCTGCGGACATCTATTTGTTTCAGCATCTGACGCAAAATCATGGCCAGAGTAATACCAGCAGCGAATATGTCTTTGGCATGAAAAACATGAAGCTCACCAGTGATGGCACCATTACCATAGAAGGTGGGGACGTGATTTGGCTGGTTGATGGCGACCTCAAAATGACGGGCCACACCAGTATCACCATCAAAGCAGGCAGCAGCCTGGCCATTTTTGTCACCGGCAAAGTGGAATTTGGCGCCAGTGGAGTAGTGCTTACAGAGCAGGAAGGGTTGACTGGTAGTGGTTTTCCAAGCCTGAGCATCTTCTCATCCTACTCTGGCCAGAATGGCATCACAATGCGGGGCGCCAGTTCAATGTACGCTGTCATATATGCGCCGGTGACCAGCATTGCTATGCGCGGCAGTGGCCAGTTTTATGGCACCATTCGTGGCGCAACCATAGATGCAACGGGCGGCAGTGGTGTGCACTTTGATGAAGCGCTGAAAAACTTCAATCTTGGTAACGGTGGCGTGATCACGCCGGCAAAACTGGAGTTTATGGGGTGGCGTTTTGAGTCTGGTGACGAGTACCAGACACCCGATGAAGACGAAGAGTAACCCTTCTAATAGCTGTTTAGAAAAATTTTTTCTCGCCTGTTTAAACCTTTTGTTGTCCCACGCTCGTCTTATCCTCCAAACATCGCACCATTGGGTTACTTTCTTTATAGCACCTGATATGTCACGATGATGACTCGCAAGCGAAGGAATACTCTATGATAATCAATGCCAAAGAGGCATTTAACCCAGATACGATTGAGCTGTTAGTGCAGCGTGCTCAGCAGGGCGAGCAAGCGGCGTTTGAACAGCTCTATCAGCAGTGTTATCGCAGGGTGTATGGACTGTGTTTACGTTTGCTCGCTGATCAGGCACATGCGGAAGATGCGACACAGGAGGTGTTTGTACAGCTTTGGCACAAAATTGCTCAGTTTCAGGGCCAGTCAAAGTTTACTACCTGGCTACACAGTGTCACATCGAATGTCGCGATCAGTTATTTACGTAAACAAAAAAATTGGCTGCAAAAGGTGGTTAGCCTCGAAGACAGTGGGATGGAACACGCCGAGATAATGCAATGCCAATCGCTCAACGGGCTTGACAAACTGATCTTACGTTTGCCGGAGCGAGCGCGTCTGGTGTTTGTGTTGCACGCGGTAGAAGGGTACCGCCATGAAGAAGTCGCTAATATGTTGAATATGGCGGTAGGCTCAAGTAAATCGCAGTTTCACCGGGCCAGGAAATTGTTACAGGAGTGGTATGACAATGAGTAAACCAACATTTGAGCAGTTTCTGAAGCAACAACTGCCGCGGCAGCAAGATCAGGATCAGCTGCCTGAACCACGAAGAGATTTGTGGCAGGGTATTGAAAAAGCCATCAATGTATCCAGCACCGTGGCTCCATCACGCAGCCCCTGGATAAAATTGGCGGGGGTCGCTGCCTGTGTTTCGGCTGGTTTACTGAGCTGGCAGGTCATTATGACACAGCCCAGGCAAGATACTATGACCCATATGAGCGCTTTTTTTGAGCAGAAAAAACAGACATTATTGGTTCAGTATGAGGCACAGCCTGCCTTGACGAAAGACTGGCAAGGGCCATTGCAGGAACTGGAGGAAGCAGAGCAGGCGATTAAGCTGGCACTGATGAAAGATCCGGACAACGCAGCTCTGCTCAAGATGCTGGCACAGGTTTACCAGCAACAGTTAGATTTAATCACTAAGGTACATCAGCCCCAGTGGCAACAGATTTAGGAGAGAAGCATGAAAGCAATCATTTTTGGACTGGCTACGCTGCCGCTGTTTGCCCTGGCGGGTGACAAGATTGACGAACAGATAGAAATACCGCTGGATGGCAAAGTCGTTATTGAAAGCCAGCGTGGTAAAGTGACAATTAAATCATGGGATAAGCCAAGCTTTCAGGTCAGTGGTGAACTGGATGAACTGGCTGAAGGCTACACGCTGGAAACGCAGGGCAGTGTGACCGAGTTTATCGTTAAAATGCCACGCCGTAGCAAGAGTTGGAACAACCAGCGAGATGGCTCTCGGTTGACCATTTATATGCCAAAGCAAAGTGAGCTTAACTTTGAAGGGGTGAGTGTTGACGTGGATGTCAGTCATTTTGAGGCTGGAGTGGCCGTCACTACAGTCAACGGGGACATTGAGGCCAATGAGCTCAGCGGCAAGGTTGAACTGGAAACCGTGAATGGTGACATTGAAGGCAAAAAGTTATCTGGCAATATTCGTTATGAAACGGTCAATGGTGATATCGAAGATATGGCATCAAATGGCAAGTTGCGTTTCAATGCGGTCAATGGCGGCATTGAGAGTGTGACTCAGGCCACTGATATTCGTGTTGAAAACGTCAATGGAGAAGTTGATTTTGATATTGCCAGCCTTAAAGACTTACGCATGAGTACCGTGAATGGTGAAATTAGCGTGCGTCTGAGAGCGCTCGAAAAAAGCGCGAATATTCGGTTTGAGTCGGTCAGTGGCGATGTTGACTTTTACTTCCCGACAGAGCTGTCTGCACGCTTTGACATTGATGCCCATGCAGGTGGACGGATCATCAATGAGCTTTCAACAGACAAAGAGAAAAAAGCCAAATATGGCCCATCCCGGGAATTGGAATTTGTAGTCAAAGATGGTGACGTGGATGTGGAAATCGATACTGTCAGTGGACGCATTGCATTGAAGAAACTGTAATGCAGTGATGGGGGCGCGCAATGCGCCTCCTTCGGCCTACATTAGAGCGATAATCAAGATTCATTTCCACCCCAATTACGTATACAATAACAGGTCTTTCCCTTAGTGTTTGTAGTGATATGGCGAAACCTGATCAACAAGTCGATACCCTAAAAGTCCCTCCCCACTCCATCGAGGCTGAACAGTCTGTACTTGGTGGACTTATGCTTGATAATCAGGCGTTTGATAGGGTTGCAGAGCTGGTCGTTGCGCAGGACTTTTATACCCGCACCCATAAGTTGATATTTGAGGCAATGACCAAGCTGGTTGAAGCCAGTCAGCCGATTGACCTTATCACTATTTCGGAAAACCTTGAGAAGAATAACCAGTTAGAAACTGTGGGTGGCTTTGCGTATCTGGCTGAGATTGCGAAAAATACCCCCAGTGCGGCGAACATAGATGCTTATGCCAGCATTGTCCGTGAGCGTGCGGTGGTCCGTGAGATGATCACGGTTGCCAATGAAATCGCCGAGGCGGGTTTCAACCCGGAAGGACGCGACAGCCACGAATTACTGGACCTGGCGGAAAGTAAAGTATTCAAAATCGCTGAGCAACGCACTAAGAGTACCGAAGGTCCGCAGAGTATTCACAGCATTCTGGAAAAAACCGTGGATAAGATCGAAGAGCTTTACCAGTCGCCGCAGGATGGTGTAACTGGGGTGAGCACGGGCTACTCTGATCTTGACCAGATGACCGCCGGTCTGCAACCGTCAGACCTGATCATAGTCGCGGCACGTCCGTCGATGGGTAAAACCACCTTTGCGATGAACCTGGCTGAGCATGCGGCGATGACACAAGACAAGCCTGTGCTTATTTACTCGCTGGAGATGCCCTCAGAGCAGATCATGATGAGGATGCTGGCCTCACTGGGACGCATTAACCAGACTAAGGTCAGGACGGGTCAGTTGGATGATGACGACTGGGCACGCCTGTCCTCCACCATGGGCTTGCTAATGGAAAAGGGGCAGATGTACATCGATGACGCCTCAGGCCTGACTCCGACCGATGTGCGCTCACGAGCGAGGCGGATTGCGCGGGATCATGGCGGGATCAGCATGATCATGGTTGACTACTTGCAGTTGATGCGAGTCCCCAGTTTATCGGATAACCGGACCTTAGAAATCGCCGAGATATCTCGTTCACTTAAGGCATTGGCAAAAGAGCTTCAGTGCCCGGTGATAGCCCTGTCGCAGCTTAACCGTACGCTGGAGCAGCGGGCGGATAAGCGCCCTGTTAACTCAGACTTACGTGAATCGGGGTCTATCGAGCAGGATGCCGACTTAATCATGTTTATCTACCGTGATGAAGTGTATAACGACGACAGTCCGGAAAAAGGCGTTGCAGAAATTATTATCGGTAAACAGCGTAATGGTCCGATTGGTAAGGTTAGGTTAACCTTCCAGGGGCAATTCTCTCGGTTCGACAATTATGCCGGTCCTGCAGTGGATGACGAATACTAAGATATTCGTCCTTTGTGACTAAATCGGCAGCCCGAATTAGGAGTATGTATGCGCCTGGCAACCGCCGAAATTAACCTCACGGCTTTAAGCTATAATTTAAAACAGATTAAGGTACTGGCACCTGGTACACGGGTTATGGCTGTGCTTAAGGCCAATGCCTATGGGCATGGTCTGGTTAAAATTGCACAGCACCTCAATGATGCAGATGCCTTTGCGGTCGCACGTATTGATGAAGCGTTGGCTTTACGTGCCGGTGGCCTGACTAAACCAATCGTGTTACTTGAAGGCTTCTTCAACCGTGCCGATTTGCCTATTCTTATCGCCAATAACTTTGAAGCCATTATTCATGATGAAAACCAGCTGCGGGCCATTGAAACCAGTCAACTGGACGCGCGATTGTCGGTTTGGCTAAAAATAGACACAGGTATGCACCGTCTGGGTATTGAGCCCGAGCAGTTCGAGGCATTTTATCAGCGTCTCAAAGCCTGCGACAACGTTGACCCCAAGATTAAGCTGATGACACATTTCTCCTGTGCGGATGATGTTCACAGCACACAAACACAGGTTCAGATTGCCGCGTTTGAGCGCCTGGTACAGAGTAAACCGGAAGCTAAGTGTCTGGCTAACTCAGCCGGTGTTATAGGCTGGCCACAGTCACATGGTGACTGGATCCGGCCCGGTTTGATGATGTATGGCGTTTCACCTATGATTAACCAGGTTGGTACTGAGCACGGACTGAAGCCTGTGATGCGCCTGAAAACTCGGGTGATTGCCGTTAAATCACTGGCAGCTGGAGAGAAGGTTGGGTACGGTGGTCGCTGGCACAGTAAGCAACAAACTCAGTTGGCAATTGTGGCTATGGGTTACGGGGATGGTTATCCGCGCAATGCGAGGGATGGGACACCCGTAGTCATAAGAGGTAAGCGCTATGGCATTGTTGGTGCCGTCTCTATGGATATGATCACGGTGGACATAGGCTGTAACCCGGATGGCATTAGTGTTGGTGACGAGGTTGAAATGTGGGGCCCTGCGCTGCCTGTTGAAGAGGTGGCAGCGTGCGCAGGTACTATCCCCTATGAATTGCTATGCAATATCACACCGCGGGTAAGTTATGATTACCTTGCTGAACCAGACTGAACGGATTGTCTATTCCAATAACTGACCGTGCAAGGTGGCGACGATAGCGCGACTACCTGCATGGTCTCTGTGTTCCCCGAGATAGATCCCCTGCCAGGTGCCTAACTGCAGGCGTCCCTGACTGACCGGAATAGTGACCTCACAGCCCAGTGTACTCGACTTAATATGAGCTGGCATATCATCATCTCCCTCGTAATCATGGCGATAGTAACTCTGCCGCTCGGGCACAAAGTGGTTGAAGTGACTCTCCATATCCATGCGTACGGTGGGGTCGGCATTTTCATTGATGGTGAGGCTGGCAGAGGTATGCTGGATAAACAAATGTAGCAAGCCTACTTTGTAGTAACCCAGCTGTGGCAGTTGGGTCAGGACCTCGTCATCAATCAAATGAAAGCCGCGTTGACGCGGCCTGAGTGTGATGTGTGTTTGATGCCAGCTCATAGCTTATCGAAGCTCACCTCTATGTTGGCGTTGCCGTCATCTGATGTGAACGGCATGATGATCTTTGGACCTTCACATTTGTGGGTGATGGTGTGACCTGGCCCGGACACCACGATTGGAGTGGCCATATCAAACTCATAGCCTTTCTCGCCCAGTAAATTTTTGGCGCCACCTGTGACCATGTTGGTGATTTCGCCAACCATATCTGTGACTTCTTCATTGATCTTTTCCGGGCGTTCACCCAGCATTCTTTCCATAATGGTCAGAGCCAGACCTTCATCAAAGCTGATAGAAAAGGAGCCTTTGGTCTGCGGGCCCACCATGCCAATCAACCCGGACACGTCGCCGCGTGCCACCTCATCTTTTTTAATCTTAGGCTTGCCAGGCGTTAGTTCTGTTTGTGCCATGGTGGCCAGTACATTCATCAGAGACGATAAAAAAGGGTTGATGAATTCTACATTCATATGCTTCTTCCCTAGGTTCCTACATTGTATCGGACGCTGGTTTAAGTGTAGTGGGCTTTTTACTATGCTGCACTACTCATTACATTTTCCACAACGCCCGTGCGCTTCAATCGTTTGTGCTTTTACAAGAAAGCCATGCTCGGCAGCCAGGTTATTCAGTTCATGCGAAATGGAATTGGAATGCAGCTCCTGTACGTGACCACAGGAATCGCAGATCAATAATTGCACAGGGTGAATACAATCGAAGTGATGGCACAACATAAACGCATTTGTGCTTTCAATCTTGTGAATAAACCCCAATTCTGAGAGAAAATCCAATGCGCGATACACAGTTGCTGGCTTAGCCCCGGACTCGGTCAGCTTGAGCTCTTCCAACAGGTCATAGGCGCCCACGCCACCTTGTTTGGCAGCGAGTAAGCGAAAAACTTTCTCTCGGATAGGGGTAAAACGTGCACCCCGATTGTCACAAACTTGCTTAGCTTTACTTACCAGTTGTTCTATATTCATGTTCTAAATCCTTACACTGCCATGCAATACTAACATATTCTTTTTAATAGTCTTGTATCGACAGGGATTTATTCATTATATTCTCAGGACGGGTAAAGTTGTGTTCAAGCCAATCCTGAAATGCTGCTTCAGGCATCGGCTGGCCGATCAGATAGCCCTGTCCAATGTTACAATTAAATTCTACCAGGCGGTTTAGCTGCTCGTGATCTTCTATGCCTTCTGCAATCACTTTGAGCCCCAGGCCATGTGCCATGGTAATGATATTTTTCACCAGATATGCTGATTCGTTGCCTGCATGCATATCGGCAATGAAGCTCTGGTCAATTTTCAATACATCAAATGGGTATTGGCGCAGATAGTTCAACGAAGAATAGCCAGTACCAAAATCATCCATTGAGATCAAAACCCCCATTTTTTGAAGGGTAGTAAGGGTTGCCTTAATTGTACTGTCACCGCTTAATAGTAAGCCTTCGGTGATTTCCAGTTCCAGGGTGCCGGGTTGCAAGGCACAGTGTGCTATCAGGTGTTCCACATGGCTGAGCAGTTCCGGATCGTTAAACTGGCGGGGTGATAAGTTGACCGCCAGACGCAATGACGTATTAAACTGCGTATGTATCTGCTGTAACGTACTGGCTGCAGAATTTAGAACAAATTTACCCAAATCAATAATAAAGCCGGTTTGCTCCGCCAATGGAATAAACTCAGCAGGTGAGATTGGTCCCAGGGTTTCACTGTGCCAGCGTAATAATGCCTCAGCGCCGACGACTTTACGTGCCTGCAGGTCAAGCTGGGGCTGGTAGTAGACTTCAAATTCCCCACGCTCCAGCGCGCCTTGCATACTTTCTTCAAGCATCAGCCGTCGCTGCAGCGTATTACTCATGCTTTCAGTAAACAAGCAATAGGTATTGCGACCTTGTTGCTTTGCGTTATACATGGCTGAGTCTGCTTTACGCAGCAGGTCGTTAGGGGTGTCGGCGTCTTGAGGGAAAATCGCGATCCCCAGACTCAGCGAAATATTAAAAGCGCGACCGTCAATGTCAAATGGGGCATGAAAGAGTTTAACCAGTTTGGTTGCAATCGGGTGGATATCAGCATTGGTTTTTAAATCGCCCAGTAAAATGATGAACTCATCGCCCCCTAAGCGGGCCACAGTGTCTTTTTCTCTCAGTGCCGATTTGAGTCGCTGCGCCGAGTGGATCAGAACTTTATCACCGACTTCATGCCCCATCGAGTCATTGACTTTTTTAAAGTCATCTAAGTCAATAAAGCCAATGCCAACCAGTGATTTGTCCCGTCTGGCATCGTGGATCAGTTGCTGGAGACGATCGAGAACTAAAAAGCGATTGGGCAAGTCTGTCAGTGTGTCGTAGAAGGCATGATGAAGAATGATTTCTTCCTGACGCTTTTTATCGGTGATATTGCGTACCGCAATGACCAGCGAATCGGAGCCGGGCAGGGCACTGAGACGTGCTTCAAAGTGACGATTGCCGTCGTCAAAGGGCAAGGTGTACTCAAGCTGTGTTAGCTGCCCAGGTTGCTCTATGCTTTGGATAGCACGAGTAAAGTGTCGGGAGGTTCGTGCGGGTAAAAACTCTTCAATTTTATGCCCCAAAAATTGGGCTTCTGGCACGTACAAGTCGTCGGTTTGCCCACTATGATACTCTAATATAGTGCCTTGCTTATCTATGATAAAAAACAAGTCAGGGAGGGCCGAGAAAATGCCCTCCAGTATTGCTGTTTTGCGTCTGGCTTCAGCTTCCGCCTGAAGTGTCTGTTGCCAGCCGGTTTGCAGGCTATGTGCCATTCGATTGAGATTGTCCGCCAGGTGTTTAAATTCTCCTGCGCCTCGTGTTTCAAGCGCTTCACTAAAATCAAAGCTGCTCAGTCGTTCACTGAGCGCAACCAGTTGAGAGACCGGGCGGTGGATAAACAGCCGGGTGAAATACAGCACAAGTGCGGTTAACAATGCCGCGATAGCCAGAATAGACAGCGTTTTCATCCGCGTGTATTCCAACAACTGTTGCGTCTGAGTGGCAATGGAATATTCGGCATAGATGAGGGCTGGCAATGGCGTGCCCGTCGCCACGGCGCTTTGTTGTTCATAAGTACTGTAGGCCTGAAACAGGTGTTTGTGCTTGATGTATTCCACCATCAGATAAGGCGGACTGAGCCGTTGGCTGAGTGCTTCTGGCTTGAGTTTTAAGGGTGTATCACTATAGTGCTGACCCTCATAACCTTCTGTGCTGCTATACAGAACAATGCCTTGTGCATCGACCAGCGCCAGTTGGTTGTAGTGCTGACCTTGTTGATAAGCGATCAGGGTATTACGGATTTCATTTAGTTCATTGTGAGAGAGGTGTTGCTGGGTGGTTAGGTTGAGCGAGGAAAGGTCTCGTTTTAACGTCGCGTCTGTGATCGCCAGTAAGCTTTCTTGCTGGGTGTCGTGATGCACTTGTACCAAAGCGACTGCCAATAGGGCGGCAAATAAAAAAGCACTGAGTGTCAGCCATAGCTTGAGGTCAATGGAGTACAGTTTGGTCACTCGGCTATCTCTCTTTTGTGTTATCACATGGCCCTGTGACTGAGTAGTCGATTTTGGGCTGTCCCTTGTCCAATCCGGACCTCGCGTAAAAAGCCTTCTAAACATAAGTGTAGTTGAAAAGTACTGATTCCTCGTTGTTATTTTGGAGCAAAGAGAAAAAAGAGAGCCGTTGGGCCAGATGAAAGAAAATCATCATCAAATCATGCAATGTGTTTGGCCTGATTGATGTTTTTTAGCTAGGGTGAAAAAGACATTAATTCAGACTAAAACAAGGAGCGGTCATGATCAGCCAAGATACAGAGACATTGAGTAAAAGTGCTCAACGGGTTCAGGATTCGATAAAATCTGCGGGATGTGAATTCAGGGTACTGGAATTGCCCGGCAGTACGCGCACGGCGGAAGAGTCGGCACACACCATAGGGTGTGAACTGGGGCAAATTGTAAAATCACTGATTTTTAAAGGCAAAGAAAGCGGAAAACCGGTGTTGCTATTAGTCAGTGGCAGCAACCGGGTAAAAGAAAAGATAGTGGCAAAACATCTGGGAGAAAAGCTGGTAAAAGCCGACGCTGAATTTACCCGTGAGGTAACCGGGTTTGCCATTGGCGGTATTCCCCCCACCGGACACCTGAGCAAGCCAATTACTTATATTGACGAGGACTTGCTGCAATACGAGACGATATGGGCTGCGGCTGGCACACCACACGCGGTGTTTTCGTTGCCATCGGCTAAACTGGAGCCACTCACTCAGGGTACGGTGATTGCTGTAAAGGCCTGATAGTGAAGGGCGTTACCCGGTAAAGAGTTGCAGTGTGATCTGCACTTCGTCTGACTCAAACTCGGCGACGCCCTCATAGCCTTCGATATTGTAATTAAAGCTAAAAAAGCGGCGCAACCACAGGTCATCCTGGTTCTCTTTTAGCACATCAATAGAAATATCCATCAGGCTTTCCGCGACATTCATCCCAACAGCAAACAAGGGATTGGCCGCCGCAGCTGCTACAGTACGGGTGAGCTCGCCAAATGCCGTGGTTTTTCTGACTTTTGCCATGAGCTTAGCCGTACTGCGGATGTCACTGTCATCTTCCAATACGGCAATATGCGCATCCAGAAAACGCGGGATCTGACCAGCCCGGTTACGATAAATCGTATAACCAGCAGGGCCAAAGCTGATGGTGCCGCCTTCACTGACTGGCATTACATTGAGTTCCATATTAAATGCATGATCCGCGACCCCGTCGCTTACTGCACTGAACACTTTGATCTCAAACTTGCGCTCACTGAGTAACTTGTCTACCAGGCCCAGCGATTTAACGTGAATGGACATGATACGCAGTTCGACATCGGTAAACATTTGATTAGGCATGATGAAAGTCCTTTGCTATGCAATGGTATTAGCATACTTGGAACCAGGTTAGGGCGCTATGGTTTTTGGTTGTAACGTAAATTATTTGAGTATCAAAAAAGATTGAAGTTTATTACGAAGTACAATCTCGGAGGAAAAATGGTGGCCCCACCTGGACTTGAACCAGGGACCTACCGATTATGAGTCGGGTGCTCTAACCAACTGAGCTATAGGGCCATTTTCAGATTGTAGTGCTCAATAAATTCATCCATGAAGCGAGGTCCTGTCGGCGTCCTGCCTCCACCTCAACAAGCTGCGAAGCGATGCTTCGGTCTTGTTTCGCCCAACTGAGCTATAGGGCTATTTTTTCGCGCTTTTTAGCAGAGACCTAAAAAGCGCTGGCAGTATAAAAATTTTTAACAGGCTTGTCACTAGCAAAAGAGGAAAAAGTCGCACATATCTGATTCAATTGCTTAATAAAAAGCCAAACTAGTGTGCTAAGCCTGTTTCTTTATTCGGTTCGTGCGCTTTACATCTGTGAGTTAGATCCAGACATCGTTTTGTGCGGTGAGTGAGCTGTCGGCATCTCCGGTGTTGACGACTCCTTTGGGTTCGACAATCAGTACCTGACATTCATGCTCGGCGTAGGGTTTGTGCTCTGCGCCCTTGGGCACAACCAGCATGTCACCTTCTTTCAGATGCTCTGTGCGGTCCCGAAAGGCAATCTGCATCTCGCCGGATAGCACGATGAACACTTCGTCGGTGTCGGGGTGATCGTGCCAGACAAATTCCCCCTGAAGTTTTACCAGTTTGAACTGATAGTCGTTCATTTCAGCAATGACTTTAGGGCTCCAGTGCTCTGAAAATAGCGCCAGCTTTTCGGCAAAATTGATCGTAGTGTGTGACATGGTATTTCCTTATGGTGACGGACATAAGAGAGAAGCCTTACCCGACTGGGTAAGGCTCAGAGATTAGTTGAGTCGTGAAACCACAAAATAGGGATTCAGATAGGACTCTTTTTGATTGTATAGCAGTGGGCTGCCATCCAGCTGGGTAACGGTTGCACCAGCGATCTTCGCTACTGCGTGTCCTGCACCGGTATCCCACTCACTGGTTGGGCCTAAACGCGGGTAGACATCAGCAGCACTTTCAGCGACCAGACATAGTTTTAATGAACTGCCTTTTGGCACCATGTTCACATCGTCAAACTGTGTGAGATATTCAGCTAAATCAGGCGATGGGTGAGAGCGTGAGCCAACCACCTGGATGGTGCCCTGGTTGTCTTTACGGGTGACTTTCAGCTCAATGCGTGCTTCGTCACACTCTTTAAAAGCGCCGATGCTGTTAGCGGCGAAGTAACTCACGTTCAGTGCCGGTGCATGGACCACGCCCATGACGGGTTCGCCATTTTCAATTAAGGCAATGTTGACCGTGAACTCACCGTTTTTCTTAATAAATTCCTTGGTGCCGTCGATGGGGTCGACCAGCCAGTAGCGTTGCCAGGTCTGGCGCTCCTGCCAGCTGATCTCTGCGCTTTCCTCGCTGAGGATGGGTAAATCTGGAGTAAGGGCTTTCAGACCCGCTGTGATCACGTCATTAGCGGCTAAGTCGGCGTCGGTCACCGGGCTTTTGTCGTCTTTGTACTCAACGTTAAAGTCTTTGGCATAGATAGTGAGGATCTTCTCTCCGGCGCGTCGTGCCAGATTCACTATCTCCTCGAGTAAGTCGGTGTCGTTCATGGTTTTTCCTTGGTACTACAGATGGATTATCTCGCGCTGTTGTAGATACGCTACCAGCTGTTGCACCGATTGGTCCAGACTATTTTCACCGGTATTAATGCGGATCTCCGGGTTTTTTGGTGGCTCATAGTCAGAGTCGATGCCGGTAAAGTGTTTGATCTCGCCGGCACGGGCTTTTTTATATAACCCTTTTGGATCGCGTTGTTCACACACCTCCAGCGGTGTATCCAGATACACCTCAATAAACTCGGCGTCTTCAACCAGATCACGAACCATGTCGCGCTCAGCCTGGAAGGGTGAGATAAAGGCGGTGAGGACGATCAGTCCGGCATCGACCATGAGTTTACTCAATTCACCCACGCGACGAATGTTTTCGACTCTATCTTCATCGCTGAATCCGAGGTCTTTACACAGACCATGACGCACATTGTCACCATCGAGTAAATAAGTGTGGGCACCCAGTTGCTGCAGGGCACTCTCCAGTGCGTTGGCAACGGTGCTTTTACCCGAGCCAGAATAGCCAGTAAACCACAAAATAACCGGACGGTGGCCTTTTTGTTCGCTGCGATGTGTTTTATTCACGGCATAGTTATGCCAGACAATATTCGTATCCATAATTCCTATCCACTAAAACGGGAAAACTAACGGGATCAGCGTCAGCACAGTGATCGAGTAAATGATTGAGAGCGGCAGGCCGACGGTCACATAGTCTTTGATCCGGTAATTGCCTGCACTGTATACCATCAGATTAGTCTGATAGCCAAAAGGGGAAATAAAACTGGCTGATGCGCCAAAGGCGACTGCCATTACAAAGGGTAGTGGGTTCACACCAAAACCAATCGCGAGCGCGTATGCCACAGGAAATGACAGCGCGGCGGCCGCATTGTTGGTGATCAATTCAGTGAACACCACCGTCATCACAAAAATGGCGATAAAGGCACCATATGGACCAAAGTCGCCCAGGACATAAAACAGCGCATCGGAAATCTGCCCTGCTAACCCTGTGTCTATCATCAGCTTGGCTAAGCCAATGGCACTGCCTACAATGGCGAGCAGCTCAATGGGAAAACGACGTTTCATTTCGCTGACTTTGATGGAGCCAAACAGCACCAGTCCAAGTAATAAAACCATCAGGCCTTTGACTAAAGGCACAACATCGAAGATACCCAGGCCGAGCACGGCAACAAAGGCAGCCATTACTTTATTCGATTGTGGCTGCGTTAAATGGGTTTGCAGGTCCAGGCCAGATATATAAACAAATTCGCGTTTTAGATCCGGTAGCTGATAAAAATCTCCACCAGGGGCGAGGATTAAAGAATCCCCGGCCTGTAGTTTGACCTGACCCAGGCCTCCGGGCAGGCGGTCATGACCACGACGAATGGCAATCACCGCGGCATGAAACTGTTCGCGAAAGCGGATCTCTTTGAGTGTTTTGCCTAAAAACTTAGACGACTGACTGATCACGACTTCCACCAGGTGTTCGGCATCTTTTTCATGTTTGTCATGCACCACTTGTAAGCCATCGAAGCGGCGCAATAAAGGTACAGACTTGATGTCGCCAACAAACAACAGTACATCACCTAGTTGTATTTCTTGTTGTGGTGTGACCGCACAAATGCGGCGCTCGCCGCGGATGATCTCCGCGAGGAATAAATCACGCAGATCACGCAAGCCGTTTTCTTCAACTGTCCGGCCAATCAGTTTAGAGCCCGAGGTGACTTTCCCTTCCAGGTAAAAAGGCACAACCTCTTCTTCTTTACGGCCGTGATCGGGCAAAAACTTCAGTAATAAAATGATGGTAACCAGGCCCACACCCAGCGCGCCAATACCGACCAGTGTAAAGTCAAAAAAGCCCAACGGTGCCATACCGGCTTCAATGGCGAAACCATTGACAATTAAATTGGTTGACGTGCCGATCAGGGTCAGCGTCCCACCCAGGATAGCGGTATAGGACAGTGGCAACAATAGCTTAGATGGTGAATGGGTTTTACTGTCTTTGATGGTGCTGATCAAAGACGCCACCACGGCGGTGTTGTTGGTAAAAGACGACAAAAAGGCCGTGGATAACCCCAGCTTCATGACCGAGCGTGCCAGCGAGCCGTTGGCTAGTGAACGTGCCAGGTATTGTACCAGGGTGGTTTTCTCGATGGCGATAGACACCAGGACTAGTAAAACCAGTGTGATCAGCGAAGGGTTCGCATAATTGACCAGCATGGTTTCCAGATCGATGAGCCCAGTCAGGTAAGCGCTGCTGATGGCGCCAACAAATAACCAGGCCGGGTTAAGCCGCGTGCCAAAAAGACACGCGACCAGCACGAGCATGATGCCTGTTAAGATGATCTGCTCTAGCAGCATAGATAACTCCCGTTAACAGGCATACAGCCGTTATTTCAGCTTGCTTAAATCAAGCGCTTGCCAGTGTGGGAAGTGCTTGCGAACCAGCGCATTCAACTCCAGTTCAAATTCGCTGAACTGTTGCTTTTCACTGACTTGCTCATCCAAAATGGCATCGATCATGCCTGCGCCTACGGTCAGGTTGCTCAGACGGTCAATCAGGATAAAGGCACCCGTTTCGTGGTTATCACGATATACATCGGCAGCAATGGTTTCCGTCAGCTCCAGCGTGACAATGGCAATCTCATTCAGTTGCAGGCTGTCGGCTTGGCCATGCTCCAGGGTGTTGACGTCAATCGTGTGGTCAATCTGCTTCACGATGGCAGCCGTACTCTTCGCGCCCAGCTTGAAGTTGTACGTTTTGCCCAGCACCAGAGGCGCCTCGTGCATCCATACCAGCTTGGCCTGGACCAGGTTGGTTGCCTTAGTCGATGAGTCTGCCGGGACAATCACATCACCACGACTGACATCCACTTCGTCATTCAAAGTGATGGTCAGTGCCTGACCGGTTTCAGCTTGCTCTAGGTTACCGTCGAACGTCACCAGTTCTTTGATGGTGCTGGTTTTACCCGAAGGTAAAATCTTAACCGCCTGACCAACAGTTAGCGCGCCAGAAGTCAACGTGCCCTGAAAACCACGGAAGTCCAGATTAGGGCGTACTACATACTGCACAGGGAAACGGGCTTCAAATGCACTGTTTGGTTCAGCAGCCGGAGAGTCTTCTAGTAGCGCCATCAGTGGCTGATCGGTGTAGTAAGGCGTGTGCTCAGAGCGAGTAACAACGTTGTCACCTTTCAGAGCCGAAATAGGCACAAACTTGATGTCATTAACGTCCAGTTGCTCAGCAAACTTCAGATAATCGGCTTTAATTTTCTCGAACACGGCTTCATCAAAGTCAACGATGTCCATTTTGTTGATGGCCACAACAAATTGCTTGATACCCAGAGAGTCACAGATGAAGCTGTGGCGTTTGGTCTGGATCTGTACACCATAGCGGGCATCTACCAGAATAATTGCCAGATCACTGGTGGAAGCACCCGTTACCATGTTGCGAGTATACTGTTCGTGTCCCGGTGTATCGGCGATGATGAATTTACGCTTCGCAGTTGAGAAATAGCGATACGCCACATCAATGGTGATCCCTTGCTCTCGTTCTGCCTGCAAACCATCAACCAGCAACGCAAGATCCAGTTCTTCACCAGCGTTACCGACTTTTTCATTGTCTTTGTGCAGCGCTGCCAGCTGATCTTCATAGATTTGGTGGCTGTCGTGCAGCAAACGGCCGATCAGGGTGGATTTACCGTCGTCTACACTGCCGCAGGTCATCATGCGCAACAGGCTTTTGTCCTGTTGGCGTGATAAGTAGGTTTCGATCCCCAGTTCTTTTACTTCATTTGCGGTAGACATTAGAAATACCCCTCACGTTTTTTCTTCTCCATTGACCCGGATGAATCATGGTCGATGACCCGGCCTTCACGCTCTGAAGAGGTCGATAACAACATTTCTTCGATGATCCCGGTCAGGGTGTTTGCTTCTGACTCAACTGCACCAGTCAGCGGGTAGCAGCCCAGTGTACGGAAACGTACCGACTTCATCTCAGGCACTTCACCTTCCGCCAGCGGCATGCGCTCGTCGTCAACCATGATTAACGTACCATCACGCTCAACCACAGGACGTTTCTCTGCCAGATACAACGGTACGATCTCGATGTTTTCCTGATAGATGTATTGCCAGATATCCAGCTCAGTCCAGTTTGACAGCGGGAATACACGGATACTTTCGCCCGGGTTTACCTGACCGTTGTAGGTATTCCACAGCTCAGGGCGCTGATTTTTCGGGTCCCAGCGATGGTGTTTGTCGCGGAAAGAGTAGACTCGCTCTTTCGCGCGCGATTTCTCTTCATCACGGCGCGCCCCACCAAATGCGGCATCGAAGCCGTACTTGTTTAATGCCTGTTTAAGGCCCTGGGTTTTCATGATGTCAGTGTGCTTGGCTGAGCCGTGAGTGAATGGACCAACGCCCATCTCTAACCCTTCCGGGTTTTTATGCACTATCAGGTCAAAGTTATATTCTTTGGCCAGACGATCTCGAAACTCAATCATCTCGCGGAATTTCCAGTCCGTGTCTACATGCAGCAGAGGGAAAGGGATCTTTGCCGGGAAAAACGCTTTACGTGCTAAGTGAAGGAGTACCGATGAGTCTTTACCGATGGAGTAAAGCATCACTGGGTTTTCAAACTCAGCAGCGACTTCGCGAATAATCTTTATACTTTCAGCCTCAAGTTGCTGAAGGTGAGTTAAAGCCATTGTCGTCGTCCTACTTAAATACTAAAAATAAAGTGGTTCATGCGTCAGGCGATCTTAGCGAGCGGCTGAGCGTAACTTGCAATTTGTTCTGTTTTACCAAACCAGGCCAGTTCCTGATGCAATGCAGCGACCTCGCCAATGATCAGCAATGCCGGTGACTGGATATTATTGGCTTCGATTTGCGCTGCCAGCTGGCCAAGCTCAGTAGTCACAACACGCTGCGACTTGCGGGTGCCATTTTCGACGATGGCTACCGGCGTGTGTTCACTGCGGCCATGGGCCAGTAGTTGGGCCTGAATATGCGGAGACTTAATGACTCCCATATAAATGGCCAGAGTTTGATTCGGTTTGGCCAGCGACTGCCAGTCCAGCTCCTGGCCCTCTTTTTTACAGTGTCCAGTAACAAACTGAATCGCCTGGGCGTGGTCACGGTGTGTTAGCGGAATACCTGCATAGGCACTGCATCCCGCAGCAGCTGTGATGCCCGGGACTATCTGATAGCGGATGTTAGCCGCAGCCAGTACCTGTACTTCTTCGCCACCCCGGCCATAAATAAACGGGTCGCCGCCTTTGATACGGCACACCTTTTTACCCTGCTGGGCCAGCTCAACCAACATCTGATTGGTGTCTTCTTGTTTAACACTGTGGTGTCCGGCACGTTTACCGACACAGATGAGGTCGGCATCGCGTCTGACCAGTTCCATAATTTCATCAGACACCAGGTAGTCATACACCACAACATCAGCTTGTTGCATCAATTGCAGCGCTTTGAGCGTCAGTAGTTCCGGATCGCCCGGGCCCGCGCCTACGACATAGACTTCGCCTTGTGGCTCTGCGGTGTCGTCCAGCATGTCATGTAGCTGCTGTTGTGCACCTTGTGTGTCTCCGCTTTGTACTTTACTGACGACATGAGAGTCGAATACCCGCTCCCAGAATTGACGGCGATCCGCAAAATGCTTAAAACGGCCTTTGACCTTGTCTCTGAATCCGCCAACCAGTTCAGCCAGTGGGCCGATATGTTGTGGGATCAGGGTTTCGAGCTTTTCTCTTAAACGGCGCGCCAATACAGGCGCTGTACCGGCACTGGAAATCGCAATCGTAATTGGATTGCGGTCAACGATAGACGGGAAAATAAAGCTACACTTTGGCTGGTCATCAACGACATTGACGAAAATATTGCGCGCATCCGCAGCATCTCGCACCTGTGCGTTGACGTCATCGTTGTCGGTGGCAGCAATAACCAGTGCCATGCTGTCAACGGCGTCGGCGCTAAAGTAGGCTGTCTTCAGATGCAGCTCGCCTTCTTCAGACAACTGTATGAGTTCGTTGCAGAATTCAGGGGCCAGTACAGTTACATCGGCGCGCGCTTTCAGCAGCGCGCGGATCTTTCTCAGTGCAACTTCACCGCCGCCGACGACCAGCACGGGTTTGTTGTCCAACTTGGTAAAGATAGGTAAGTACTGCACGCTGTTGCCCCTTAAACATCGTAAAACTTGATATAAGCCAACTCTGGCTTTTTCTAGAGTGGCAGAATATCCCGCGTACTGGCAGGGAAAAAATAACTTAAACCCAGTTTTTATAACTAAAAGTTATATCAAACGAAGCGAAAAGGCTTACCTCATATATATCAAGGGGTTTAGCGTGATAGCACACACTTGTTCACAGTTATAGCTATTGGTTATGAGTTATAATTTCCACAATTTAGCGTTTGGTGGGCATGTTGACTTCTCAGTGAAGCGTTATGTTTGCTGATTTTTGGCCAGATGGCAGGGGTTGCTTGGTCACATCAGACCGATGTACCTCTATAAAGATGCGGACAAATGTCCTGTGGTCAGCTAGGGCAAGCAGCTAACGTTGAGGTCCGACTCATATGATGCAGCTTGTCCAGAAGGCAGGGTGCAGTTAAAAGGAAACCAATATGAAAATGCAAGCCGTCGCACGCGAGGTGCTTGGATTAATGGATCTGACGTCGTTAAACGAGCAAGATAACGAGGCCAGCATCATTGCGTTGTTAGACAGCATTCGTCCCGAATTAGGGCTACCCGCAGCCGTATGTGTGTATCCCCAGTTTGTCGCGCTGTGCAAACAGGAATTAAGTCGTCGAGGCTGGACTGAGGTAAAGGTGGCAACTGTGACCAACTTTCCATGTGGCAAGCATTCATTGCAACAGGTGCTGACACAAACAAAAGAGGCGTTGCAGGCCGGAGCCGATGAAATTGATCTGGTGATGCCTTATCAGCAGTTACAGGCGGGTGATCCGGATACGCCTTGGCAATATGTACGCTCAAGCAAACAGTTGTGTGGCACTCAGGCTAAGTTGAAAGTGATCATTGAGTCCGGCGCCCTTGAAAATATGCAACAAATCGCGCAGGCCAGCGATGTCGCGATTCTGGCCGGTGCCGACTTCATCAAAACCAGTACCGGTAAGGTGCCGGTAAACGCCACACTGGAGGCAACCAGAGTCATGCTGGAGCAGATCCATATGTCGGGTAAAGCGGTTGGCTTTAAAGCCGCCGGTGGGGTTAAAAGTGTTGAGCAAGCAAGTGATTACTTACAACTTGCAAAAGAAGTAATGGGTGATAACTGGCTTACCGCCGAGCATTTTCGGTTTGGCGCGTCGAGCTTGTTGCAAGATGTCCATCGGCAGCTGGACAGTGCAGACTAGCGGAGAGTAGTGTGAAACATGAGCAGGCAGTAGTACGTGACAGTGAGCGGGAAAAACTGCAGCTGGAGCATGGCGCTGCCAAATTGTTCATGCGCAGTTATGAGCGGCTGACTCACACGCCGATGCGTCACATCTGGCATAACCAACCTGCCAAACCTGATGTCAGCTGTTACCTGGCACAGTCGCGCCTGGATATAGAAGTGGCACATCTTTATGCCAGTGAAACGGAAGCCATGGCCGTGCTTGGCCGTCCTTTATCACTCACCATGCAGCGCGAACTGGCTTTGATGGCACAGGCTTCGAGTGCACAGCGGTTGGCTACAGGCCTTGCTCGCCTACTTAAACAAAAGGCGGGCAAACATTACCACTCTCAGCGCGTCTGGCTGTTGATCCGCAATGCCAGTCCGATGTGGCATCGGGCTGATTTTGAAAGTGTACTAGCGCACCTGGTGGTGCCAGATTCACACCCTTTCGAGCAGATATGGCTGTTGTGTGACTTCTTCTATGGCGATCCTCTGCGCTTGTATTAACTGAGAAACTTCTCCACAGCGAGCCCCAGTATGGGTTTCGCCTGGCTGAAATTGGCACAAATACCGCTTTGCGCATCTTTTACTCTTGTTTTCAGTTTGTTCGTCAGTATAATGGGCATCCACTTTGCAGGGGCGTAGTTCCAATTGGTAGAACAGCGGTCTCCAAAACCGATGGTTGCGGGTTCGAGTCCTGCCGCCCCTGCCACTCTTATAATCAGTCCAAATCTAAAATAATGGGTCTTATCATCACCGCTTATTTGTAAATTTGGATTGAAATGGATTAACCCTGTTTTTATGCAGGGTTGTTGTGTCTGTATTTAAGGTAAAAATAAATTATGAGCACTAATGTTGAAAACCCGTCTAGCTCGATGGACACGGTAAAGTGGATGTTGGCAGTCGTTTTACTGGCTGGCGCAGTTGTTGGTAACTACATGTATGCTGATATCTCAGTATTGACGCGCGCAATTGGCGTTGTGGTCGCTGTGGGTGCAGCATTGGGTATTGCCGCAACAACTGAGAAAGGGCGTACCTTTATCGCTTTTGCCAAAGAGTCTAGAATTGAGGTTCGCAAGGTAGTTTGGCCAACGCGTCAGGAAACAACACACACGACCTTTATCGTAATGGCTGCAACAGTAGTAATGGCACTGATCCTGTGGGGATTAGATGGCATTCTGTTTCGTGCAGTTGGCTATTTAACCGGTTTGGCCTCGTAACAGGTTAGCGTTTTAACTGGATTGGAGATCTGATCCCATGTCGGATGAGAACAAAGAAAAGAAATTACGTTGGTACGTAATTCAGGCGTTTTCAGGTTTTGAAAAGCGCGTCGCTCAAACTATTCTTGAGCACATTAAAATCGAAGGTCTGGAAGACTACTTCGGTGAAGTACTGGTCCCAACTGAAGAAGTTGTGGAAATGCGTGCCGGACAAAAACGTAAGTCTGAACGTAAATTCTTCCCGGGCTATGTGTTAGTTGAAATGGTGATGGATGATGCATCCTGGCACCTGGTGAACAGCACACCACGCGTGATGGGCTTTGTGGGTGGTACGTCAGATCGTCCAGCACCAATTAGCAAAAAAGAAGCAGATCGGATCCTTAACCGTCTGCAGGAAAATGCAGAAGCACCTAAGCCGGCAACCTTGTTCGAGCCTGGCGAAGTGGTCCGTGTTATCGATGGTCCATTTGCGGACTTTAATGGTGTTGTAGAAGAGGTGGATTACGAGAAGAGCCGCCTGAAAGTGTCAGTGCTGATCTTCGGCCGTTCTACGCCGGTTGACCTGGAATTTGGACAGGTTGAACAAGATAAGTAATTTTGTTGTTTAAAACAGCAAAAGTTATTGCCAAAGGCCGCTGGTTAATCTATAATCAGCGGCCTTTTTGTATGTCATTACTATGACGCACAAAAAGACAGTTTTTTAATTGGGAAGCCGTCTGAGTACGCGTCCTCGCGCGCACAAGGCTAAGACCCACATAACGAGGTATTATCATGGCTAAAAAAGTTGAAGCTTTAATCAAGCTACAAGTTGCTGCTGGTATGGCTAATCCTAGTCCTCCAGTAGGTCCTGCACTAGGTCAACACGGTGTAAACATCATGGAATTCTGTAAAGCGTTCAACGCACGTACAGAGTCTATCGAGAAAGGCGCACCGGTTCCTGTAATCATTTCTGTTTACAACGACCGTTCTTTCACTTTCGACATGAAAACTCCACCTGCTTCTTACCTTCTTAAGAAAGCAGCTGGTATCAAGTCTGGTTCTGGCCGTCCTAACACTGAGAAAGTGGGTACTGTTACTCGCGCTCAGCTTGAAGAGATCGTTGAGACTAAACGTCCGGATCTTACTGCTGCTGATATGGACGCAGCTGTACGCACGATCGCAGGTTCTGCACGTGCAATGGGCTTGAACGTAGAGGGGTAATTGAGAATGGCTAAATTAACTAAGCGTATGCGTACTATCCGCGAAAAAGTGGATGTTACTAAAGAATACGAAATCAACGAAGCTGTTGCTCTTCTTAAAGAACTGGCTACTGCTAAGTTCGTTGAAAGTGTAGACGTTGCTGTAAACCTGGGTATCGATGCTCGTAAATCTGACCAAAACGTACGTGGTGCAACTGTACTACCTCACGGTACTGGTCGTGAAGTACGCGTAGCGGTATTCACTCAAGGTGCAAACGCTGACGCAGCAAAAGAAGCTGGCGCTGATCTGGTAGGCATGGAAGACCTTGCTGAACAGGTTAAGAAAGGCGAAATGAACTTCGACGTAGTTGTTGCTTCTCCGGATGCAATGCGCGTTGTTGGTCAACTAGGTCAAATCCTAGGTCCACGTGGCCTTATGCCTAACCCTAAGACTGGTACTGTTACACCTAACGTTGCAGAAGCAGTTAAAAACGCGAAAGCGGGTCAGGTTCGCTACCGTAACGACAAAAACGGCATCATCCACACCACTATCGGTAAGGTTGATTTCGACGCGAACCAGCTTCAGGAAAACCTGGAAGCACTTATCGTTGCGCTTAAGAAGGCTAAGCCTTCACAAGCAAAAGGTACTTACGTGAAGAAAGTAAGCATCTCAACGACTATGGGCGCGGGTGTTGCTGTAGACCAAGCTACTCTAAACACGCAAGTGGCTTAATTTAGAGATAAGCGTTTACATGGCGTAAAAATTAGACTATAATTTTGCGCCCTTTCGTTGAGAGCTAAGCTCTAAACGAAGCAAAGAATTCGGGTTGAAGCGCATAATTTCGGCACTTTGCAGACTTTATAGTCTACAATGATCCGATAAATTGCGTTTCCGTCCAAGACCGTAGGTGTAACCTAGTTACTTAATTCCCTACGTAGACGGTGTGAATCCCAGCTAGATTTTCCTAATCTTCTGGTTCTCGCCGTAAAAAGCAGCTCAAAGTCGTAAGACGATGAGTAAAGTAGAACTGGGACATGTTCCCATCATAACCAGGAGTAACACCCATGGCTTTAAATCTTCAAGACAAAAAAGCAATTGTTGCTGAAGTCAACGAAGCTGCCAAAGGTGCTCTGTCTGCAGTTGTTGCAGATTCTCGTGGTGTAACAGTAGATGCGATCACTGCACTTCGTAAAGAAGCTCGTGAAGCAGGCGTATGGATGAAAGTTGTCCGTAACACCCTAGCTAAGCGCGCTGTAGAAGGTACTGACTATGAGTGCCTTAACGAATCGCTAGTGGGCCCAAGCCTAATCGCTTTCTCTTCAGAGCATCCAGGTGCTGCAGCTCGTATCTTCGCTGATTTCGCGAAGAAGAACGAGTTGTTCGAACTGAAAGCGGCTGCATTTGAAGGCAATGTTGTAGACGTAGACATGCTAGCTAAGCTGCCTACTTACGACGAAGCTGTTGCACGCCTAATGAGCGCTATGAAAGAAGCGTCAGCTGGTAAATTGTGTAAAACAATTGAAGCTGTACGTGTTCAGAAAGCTGAAGCAGCTGCTTAATAGCACGCTTCTTACTTTCACAAATAAATTTTTAGAACCCCATGGTTCGTGATTAATTAGGAAACTTAAAATGTCTGTAACTAAAGACCAAATCCTTGACGCGATTGCTGAAATGTCAGTAATGGAAGTTGTTGAACTAGTTGAAGCAATGGAAGAAAAATTCGGTGTAACTGCAGCTGCTGCTGTTGTTGCTGCTGGTCCTGCTGAAGCTGCTGAAGAGAAGACTGAGTTCGACGTAATCCTAGCTGGCGCTGGCGGTAACAAAGTTGCTGCTATCAAAGCTGTACGTGGTGCAACTGGTCTTGGCCTTAAAGAAGCAAAAGCTCTTGTTGAGTCTGCTCCTGCGCCAATCAAAGAAGCTGTTTCTAAAGAAGAAGCTGAAGCACTTAAGAAAGATCTTGAAGAAGCTGGTGCTGAAGTTGAGATCAAGTAATCTGGCATTTGCTAGGTTCGCTGCCTGAGCAATCAGGCAAGGGCTGGTGATTATTTAATCACCGGCCCTTTTGCGCTATAGAGCGACGCTTTCCTGTTGCGCAATAAATTCCTATGTTTTTCTTATTTTTCAATCTGTTAGAAGTATTTTGAAAGTGAGTGACTCATAGGACGACAATTAGATGTTGTTATCATGGCTTAGATGCCAATGAAGTCTGTTCTCCATGAACAGGTTGGGTCAAAGATCAGCAAGCTGAGGAACCCCATGGCTTACTCTTATTCTGAAAAGAAACGTATCCGTAAGGATTTTGGTAAACGTCCACAAGTTTTGGACATACCTTTCCTTTTGCAAACGCAGTTGGAATCGTTCAAAAAGTTCATTACACCGGACGCGGATGGTGATACCGGACTGGAAGCGGCATTCCGTTCTGTGTTCCCGATCAAAAGCTACTCGGGCAATTCTGAGCTTCAATACGTTAGCTACCGTATTGGAGAGCCAGTATTCGATGTAAAAGAATGTCAAATTCGCGGTGTGACTTTTTCTGCTCCACTTCGCGTAAAACTTCGTCTTGTGCTAATGGACAAAGAAGCACCAGGCACAGTTAAAGACATTAAAGAGCAAGAAGTTTACATGGGCGAAATCCCGCTCATGACTGACACAGGTACTTTTGTTATCAATGGTACTGAACGTGTTATCGTTTCTCAGCTACACCGTTCACCTGGTGTATTCTTTGATAACGACCGTGGTAAATCACACTCGTCGGGTAAAGTACTATATAACGCACGCGTGATCCCTTACCGTGGTTCGTGGTTAGACTTTGAATTCGATGTAAAAGATAACCTGTTTGTACGTATCGACCGTCGTCGTAAACTGCCTGCGTCAATCATTCTACGTGCCCTTGAATTCTCAACAGAAGAAATTCTAGGTATGTTCTTCGAAACGACTGCGTTCGAAGTGACTAACGGCAAAGTGATGATGGAATTGGTACCATCTCGACTACGTGGTGAAACCGCTGCTTTTGATATCAAAGATGCAGACGGTGAAGTCCTGGTTGAGCAGGGTCGCCGTATCACAGCCCGTCATATAAAAACAATCGAGAAAAAGGGCATTGACCAGTTAGAAGTACCGCATGAGTACATCATTGGTCGCGTGGTTGCGAGAAACTACATCGATGAATCAACTGGCGAGATCATTGCTGAAGCGAATGCTGAGCTGTCTCTAGAGTTGATGGCCGAGCTGGTTAAAGCAGGTCACACAAAAATCGACACCCTGTACATCAATGATGTAGACAGCGGTGCTTACATGTCAGAAACCGTTCGCATCGACAGCACGGCAAACCGTCTGGAAGCACTGGTAGAAATCTACCGCATGATGCGCCCGGGTGAGCCACCAACAAAAGAAGCAGCAGAAGCCTTATTCGACAATCTGTTCTTCTCTGACGAGCGTTATGACTTGTCAACGGTTGGTCGTATGAAGTTCAACAGCCGTGTTGGTTATGATACTGACACAGGTCCTGGCACGCTGAGCAAAGAAGACATTGTTAGCGTGATGAAGGTGTTGATCGACATCCGTAACGGTAAAGGCGATGTGGACGATATCGACCACTTAGGTAACCGTCGTATCCGTTCTGTAGGTGAAATGGCAGAAAACCAGTTCCGCGTTGGTTTAGTACGTGTTGAACGTGCTGTACGTGAGCGTTTGAGCTTGGGTGATCTGGACAATGTAATGCCTCAGGATCTGATCAACGCTAAGCCAATTTCTGCTGCCGTTAAAGAATTCTTTGGTTCTTCACAGCTGTCTCAGTTCATGGACCAGAACAACCCGCTGTCAGAAGTAACGCATAAGCGTCGTATTTCTGCACTTGGTCCGGGTGGTCTGACTCGTGAGCGTGCTGGCTTCGAGGTTCGAGACGTACACGTAACGCACTACGGTCGTGTTTGTCCAATCGAAACGCCTGAAGGTCCAAACATCGGTCTGATCAACTCATTGTCTACGTACGCACGTACCAACGATTATGGTTTCCTTGAAACACCATATCGTAAAGTGGTTGATGGCGTTGTAACGGATGACGTTGATTACCTGTCTGCAATTGAAGAAGGTCAGTTCGTAATCGCACAGGCGAACACTAACCTGACTGAAGAAAACCAGTTTGCAGAAGAACTGATCCCATGTCGTTATAAAGGTGAATCAACCTTTATGCCAAGCGACAGCATCCAGTATATGGATGTATCTCCACAGCAGGTTATCTCTGTGGCAGCGGCACTTATCCCATTCCTTGAACACGATGATGCGAACCGTGCATTGATGGGATCGAACATGCAACGTCAGGCTGTACCAACACTGCGCGCAGACAAGCCGCTGGTAGGTACAGGTATTGAACGTACGCTGGCAAAAGACTCTGGTGTAACCATTGTTGCTAAGCGTGGCGGTGTGGTGAAGTATGCTGATGCAAGCCGTATCGTTGTAAACGTGAACGAAGAAGAGCGCGTACCTGGTGAAGCGGGTATCGACATCTACAACCTGACGAAATACACCCGTTCTAACCAGAACACCTGTATCAACCAAAAACCAACTTGTATGGTTGGTGAGCCGGTTGTCCGTGGTGACGTTCTGGCGGATGGTCCTTCGACTGACCTGGGCGACCTGGCTCTTGGTCAAAACCTGCGCGTGGCATTCATGCCGTGGAATGGTTACAACTTCGAGGATTCAATCCTACTTTCAGAGCGTGTAGTTCAGGAAGATCGTCTAACTACGATCCACATCCAGGAACTCCAGTGTATTGCTCGTGATACTAAGCTTGGTCCAGAAGAGATCACAGCGGATATCCCGAATGTTGGTGAGTCTGCGCTAGGCAAGCTGGACGAATCAGGTGTTGTATACATCGGTGCTGAAGTAAAAGGCGGCGATATCCTGGTTGGTAAAGTAACGCCGAAAGGTGAAACGCAGCTGACGCCTGAAGAAAAGCTACTACGTGCGATTTTCGGTGAAAAAGCGTCTGACGTGAAAGACAGCTCGCTACGTGTACCTAACTCTGTATCTGGTACGGTTATCGACGTTCAGGTCTTTACCCGTGATGGCGTAGAGAAAGACAAGCGTGCACTGGAAGTTGAAGACATGCAGCTTCGCGAAGCGAAGAAAGACTTCAACGAAGAGTTCCGTATCCTTGAAGGTGGTATTCTGACTCGTGCGCGTGATCTGTTGGTACGTGCTGGTTTGAGCGAAGACAAGATCGCAGATCTGAACGCTGAAAAGCTACTAACGCAAAGCCTGGCTGACGAAGAGCAGCAAGCTGAACTAGAGCAACTGGCTGCGCAGTACGACGAGCTGAAAGCAGAATACGATAAGAAGTTTGAAAACAAACGTCGCAAGATCACCCAAGGTGATGATCTGGCGCCGGGCGTACTGAAGATCGTTAAGGTTTACCTGGCTGTTAAGCGTCGCATCCAACCGGGTGATAAGATGGCTGGTCGTCACGGTAACAAGGGTGTTATCTCTACTATCGTGCCTGTTGAAGACATGCCTTACGATGAAAAAGGTCGTACGGTAGACATCGTTCTGAACCCGCTGGGTGTACCATCGCGGATGAACATCGGTCAGATCCTTGAAACTCACATGGGTCTTGCTGCACGCGGTATCGGTGAGCGCATTGAAGACATGATGAAAGAGCAACGTGAACTGCACGAAATGCGCGATTTCATCAAGCAAGCCTACGAAATCGGTGATTGCCGTCAGAAAGTTGATATTGCTAACTTCTCTGATGATGAGATCCGTCGTCTGGCACACAACCTGAAAGGTGGTCTGCCAATCGCAACGCCAGCATTTGACGGTGCACGCGAAGCTGAAATCAAAGACATGCTAGAGCTGGGTGGTTATCCAAGAAGTGGTCAGGTAACGCTATATGATGGTCGTACTGGTGATGCATTTGAGCGTCAGGTAACAGTTGGCTACATGTACATGCTGAAACTGAACCACCTTGTTGATGACAAGATGCACGCACGTTCTACCGGTTCTTACAGCCTGGTTACTCAGCAGCCGCTGGGTGGTAAGGCACAGTTCGGTGGTCAGCGTTTCGGTGAGATGGAGGTATGGGCACTTGAAGCATACGGTGCTGCCTACACGCTACAGGAAATGTTGACAGTTAAGTCGGATGACGTAAACGGCCGTACTAAGATGTATAAGAACATCGTAGACGGCAACCATAAGATGGAACCGGGCATGCCGGAATCATTCAACGTATTGTTGAAAGAGATCCGCTCGCTGGGTATCAACATCGAATTGGAAGAAAGTTGATCCGCCGGGCCACATAAGTGGCCCAGACCGGACTGAAAAGAATGAAGGGGCGAGCCCAGGCTTGCCCTCAAGATTAACTCCGACAGGAGAGCTAAGGTGAAAGACTTACTTAAGTTTCTGAAGCAACAAAATAAGACCGAAGAATTCGATGCAATTCGTATTGGTCTTGCTTCGCCGGACATGGTGCGTTCATGGTCTTACGGTGAGGTAAAGAAACCTGAGACAATTAACTACCGTACTTTCAAGCCTGAGCGTGACGGCTTATTCTGTGCCCGTATCTTCGGCCCAGTAAAAGATTATGAGTGTTTGTGTGGTAAGTACAAGCGCTTAAAGCACCGTGGTGTGATCTGTGAGAAGTGTGGCGTTGAAGTTACACTGACTAAAGTACGCCGTGACCGCATGGGTCACATTGAGCTGGCTAGTCCAGTTGCACACATTTGGTTCCTTAAATCATTGCCGTCTCGTATCGGCCTGATGCTGGACATGACGCTTCGTGATATCGAGCGTGTACTTTACTTCGAATCATTCGTAGTAACTGAACCTGGCATGACAACGCTTGAGCGTGGTCAGCTATTAGGTGAAGAAGAGTACCTTGATGCACTGGAAGAGCACGGTGATGAATTCGAAGCGAAGATGGGTGCCGAAGCGGTACTTGATCTGCTACGTGATTTGGACCTGGGTCAGCTAATCGCTGAAATGCGTGAAGAGCTGCCGACTATCAACTCTGAAACTAAGCGTAAGAAAATTACTAAGCGTCTTAAGTTGATGGAAGCATTCCACCAGTCAGGTAACAACCCTGAGTGGATGGTAATGAGCGTACTACCAGTTCTGCCACCTGATCTACGTCCACTTGTACCACTGGATGGTGGTCGTTTTGCGACATCTGATCTGAACGATTTATACCGTCGTGTTATCAACCGTAACAACCGTCTTAAGCGTCTACTTGACCTAGCGGCACCAGACATCATCGTACGTAACGAAAAGCGTATGTTGCAAGAAGCGGTGGATGCACTATTAGATAACGGTCGTCGTGGCCGTGCGATCACTGGTTCTAACAAGCGTCCTCTGAAGTCGCTTGCAGACATGATCAAAGGTAAGCAAGGTCGTTTCCGTCAAAACCTGCTAGGTAAGCGTGTAGACTACTCTGGCCGTTCTGTAATCACAGTTGGTCCTACACTGAAACTACATCAGTGTGGTCTGCCTAAGAAAATGGCACTTGAGCTATTCAAGCCATTCATCTACGGCAAACTAGAGCGCCGCGGCATGGCGACTACCATCAAAGCTGCGAAGAAGATGGTAGAGCGCGAAGTACCAGAGGTTTGGGACGTACTTGACGAAGTGATCCGTGAGCACCCGGTTCTACTGAACCGTGCACCAACACTTCACAGACTAGGTATCCAGGCGTTTGAACCGGTACTAATCGAAGGTAAAGCAATCCACCTGCACCCGCTAGTGTGTGCGGCGTATAACGCTGACTTCGATGGTGACCAAATGGCGGTACACGTACCGTTGACACTGGAAGCACAGCTTGAAGCACGTGCGCTAATGATGTCGACCAACAACATCCTGTCTCCTGCGAACGGTGAGCCAATCATCGTACCTTCACAGGACGTTGTATTGGGTCTGTACTACATGACGCGTGACCGCATCAATGCAAAAGGTGAAGGCATTGTCTTCAAAGATGCGAAAGAAGCTGAAAAAGCATACCGTACTGGCGCTGCAGAACTACACGCACGCGTAAAAGTACGTATTGCAGAAGTACACATTGATGGCGAAACAGGCGAACGCAAAGACGTGACTGAAGTGGTTGAAACCACGGTAGGTCGTGCCATCCTGTCTTTGATCATGCCGACTGGCCTGCCGTTTGAACTAATCAACCGTGCGCTAGGTAAAAAGCAGATCTCTGGCCTGTTGAACGAGTGTTATCGTCGTCTGGGTCTGAAAGATACCGTTATCTTTGCTGACCAGGTGATGTACACCGGTTTCCACTACGCGATGAAGTCGGGTGTTTCTATCGGTATCAACGATATGGAAATCCCACCAACTAAAACGGGCATCATCGAAGCGGCAGAAGCTGAAGTTACAGAAATTAACCAGCAATTCCAGTCTGGTCTTGTAACTGCGGGTGAGAAATACAACAAAGTTATCGATATCTGGTCACGTGTTAATGAAAACTTATCACGCGAGATGATGGCGAACTTGTCGAAAGACACGGTTGTGAATGCGCAGGGTGAAGAAGAAGA
Organism: Pseudoalteromonas ardens; assembly: GCF_030125445.1. NCBI lineage: Bacteria > Pseudomonadati > Pseudomonadota > Gammaproteobacteria > Alteromonadales > Pseudoalteromonadaceae > Pseudoalteromonas > Pseudoalteromonas ardens. Next base: position 5,494 of record NZ_JASJUV010000011.1, on the reverse strand, counting down.
GCAAGATTCTTTCAACTCAGTATTCATGATGGCCGACTCGGGCGCACGTGGTAGTGCTGCTCAGATCCGTCAGCTAGCCGGTATGCGTGGTCTGATGGCACGTCCGGATGGTTCAATCATCGAAACACCTATTACAGCAAACTTCCGTGAAGGTCTGAACGTACTACAGTACTTCATCTCGACGCACGGTGCGCGTAAAGGTCTAGCGGATACCGCACTTAAGACAGCGAACTCTGGTTACCTGACTCGTCGTCTGGTAGACGTTGCACAAGACTTGGTCATCAACGAAACAGATTGTGGTACCCTTGAAGGGACTGTGATGAAGCCGCTGATTGAAGGTGGTGACGTTGTAGAGCCATTGCGTGAGCGTGTATTAGGTCGTGTTGTAGCAGAAGACGTGGTTATCCCTGGCACTGACGAAGTGCTGGTTGAACGCAACGTGATGCTTGATGAGAAGCTGTGTGACCTGTTAGAAGAGCACTCAGTGGACGAAGTAAAAGTACGTTCAGTTATCACCTGTGAAAACGACTTTGGTGTGTGTGCTAAGTGTTACGGTCGTGACCTTGCACGTGGCCACATCATTAACGCGGGTGAGTCTGTCGGTGTTATCGCGGCACAGTCAATCGGTGAGCCGGGTACACAGCTTACGATGCGTACCTTCCACATCGGTGGTGCGGCATCTCGAGCGTCTGCAGAAAACAGCGTTCAGGTTAAGAACAACGGTAGCATGAAGCTGCACAATGCGAAGTTCGTAATCAATACCGACGGCAAGATCGTGATCACCTCACGTTCAACCGAAATTACGGTTATTGACGAACAAGGCCGTGAGAAAGAGCGCTATAAAGTGCCTTACGGTGCCGTATTGTCAGTGAGTGATGGTGCAGAAGTGAAAGGTAACGACATTGTCGCGACCTGGGACCCGCATAGTCACCCAATCATCATCGAGCACGAGTCTAAAGTATCGTTCAGCGACATCGACGATTCTAACACTGAAGCACAAACAGATGAGCTAACTGGTCTGACGCGTGTGGTTGTTAAAGACCTTGCTAAGGTGAATGCAAAAGAGCCTAAGCTGATCATTGAAAATGAAGAGCGTGGCCTGCAGGAAATTCGTCTGCCTTCGTTTACCACCATCGAAATCACAGATGGTGCAACGGCACAGCCGGGTGACGTTCTGGCACGTATTCCGCAAGAAGGTTCGAAGACTCGTGATATCACGGGTGGTCTACCTCGAGTTGCTGACTTGTTTGAAGCGCGTAAGCCGAAAGATCCAGCAATCCTGGCAGAAATCACAGGTACCGTTAGCTTTGGTAAAGAAACCAAAGGTAAGAAGCGCCTGGTGATTACACCGGAAGAGGGTGATGCATACGAAGAAATGATCCCGAAATGGCGTCAGCTGAACGTGTTCGAGGGTGAGCAGGTATCAAAAGGTGAAGTTATCGCCGATGGTCCTGAATCTCCGCACGACATCTTACGTCTGCGTGGTGTGACTGACGTATCTAACTACATCGTAAACGAAGTACAAGAAGTATATCGTCTACAGGGTGTAAAGATTAACGACAAGCACATCGAAACCATCATTCGTCAGATGCTACGTAAATGTATCATCCTTGATGGTGGTGACAGTGAGTTCCTGGCAGGCGAACAAGCCGAAGTGGCGCGCGTTAATATCGCAAACCGTGAGCTAGAGAAACAAGGTAAGATCCCAGCGAAGTTCGAAATTCAGCTGATGGGTATTACTAAAGCCTCACTGGCAACAGAGTCTTTCATCTCTGCAGCCTCGTTCCAGGAGACGACACGTGTCCTGACTGAAGCCGCAGTAAATGGTAAGAGTGATGAGCTTCGTGGTCTGAAAGAAAACGTTATCGTGGGTCGTCTGATCCCAGCGGGTACCGGTTTCTCTTACCACTTAGATCGCATCAACCGTCGTAAGCAAAATGAAGCTGCAGTTGAAGAGCAAACTGTAAGTGCTGAAGAAGCATCTCAGGCACTGACAGACGCACTAAATGCAGACTTGCTTGGTGGCCAAGACTAAAATTGACGAAAAACACGTCAATTGCAATAAAAAGGCAGCTTTAACGCTGCCTTTTTAGTTGTTTTGGTTGACAGGTTAAACTTTGCTCATTAAAATTCCGCCACCCATTTATTCGTTCGAATAACAGAACGCTTAAATTGGCGAAATTTGATTTTTTCAGTAGTAATTTTTATTAATTCAGGAGCTATTTAATGGCAACTATTAACCAGCTAGTACGTAAGCCACGTCGCAGCAAGGTTACTAAGAGCAACTCAGCTGCTCTTAAAGCTTGTCCTCAAAAGCGTGGTGTATGTACTCGTGTATATACAACTACACCTAAGAAGCCAAACTCTGCACTACGTAAAGTAGCGCGTGTTCGTCTAACGAACGGCTTCGAAGTAACATCTTACATTGGTGGTGAAGGCCACAACTTGCAAGAGCACAGTGTTATCCTAATCCGTGGTGGTCGTGTTAAAGACTTACCAGGTGTGCGTTTCCACACAGTACGTGGCGCGCTGGACTGTGCTGGCGTAAATGACCGTAAACAAGGTCGTTCTAAGTACGGTGCAAAACGTCCTAAGGGCTAATGGTTCTCCGTTAGTAAGGCCAAGCACTTAAGTTTTAATTTATATATTTTGTTTTGGGAATTCGTCGTAGTAAGACGAACCTGAAGATACCGGAGAAAGAAAATGCCTAGAAGACGCGTAATAGGTCAACGTAAAATTCTTCCAGATCCGAAGTTCGGATCAGAGCTTCTTGCTAAATTCGTTAACGTAGTAATGCTTGACGGTAAGAAGTCTACTGCTGAAAAAATCGTATATGGTGCGCTAGACGTGGCTGCTGAAAAATCAGGCAAGTCGCACCTAGAAATCTTCGAGTCTGCACTTGAGAACGTACGTCCACAGGTTGAGGTTAAATCTCGCCGTGTTGGTGGTTCTACGTACCAGGTACCAGTTGAAGTACGTCCAGTTCGTCGCAACGCACTAGGTATGCGTTGGTTGGTTGAAGCTGCACGTAAGCGTGGCGAGAAGTCAATGGGCCTTCGTCTGGCTCAAGAGATGATCGACGCTGCTGACAACAAAGGCACTGCGGTTAAGAAACGTGAAGACGTTCACCGTATGGCTGAAGCGAACAAAGCATTCGCTCACTACCGTTGGTAATCTGCCCAAGACCTTTAAGAGGATAATATGGCACGTACAACTCCTATTGAGCGTTACCGTAATATCGGTATTTGTGCTCACGTAGATGCGGGGAAAACCACCACTACGGAACGTGTACTTTATTACACGGGCCTGTCTCACAAAATTGGTGAGGTGCATGATGGTGCCGCAACTATGGACTGGATGGAGCAGGAGCAGGAGCGTGGTATTACCATCACTTCTGCTGCGACCACGTGTTTCTGGAAAGGGATGGATGCTCAGTTTGATGAGCATCGTATAAACATCATCGATACTCCCGGACACGTAGACTTCACCATCGAAGTAGAACGTTCATTACGTGTACTAGATGGCGCTGTAGTCGTATTATGTGCTTCATCAGGTGTACAACCACAAACGGAAACCGTTTGGCGTCAGGCGAACAAGTACGAAGTACCTCGCATGATTTTCGTCAACAAAATGGACCGTACCGGTGCAGACTTTCTGGCCGTTGTGGATCAGGTGAAAAAGCGTCTTGGCGCTGCACCTGTGCCAATTCAGTTACCAATTGGTGCTGAAGATGAATTTAAAGGTGTTATCGATCTCATCAAGATGAAAGCCATTAACTGGAATGCTGAAGACCAGGGTATGACGTTCAACTATGAAGAGATCCCGGCAGAGCTTCAGGAGCTGGCAGAAGAGTGGCGCGCAGAGCTACTCGAATCTGCCGCAGAAGCGTCTGAAGAGCTAATGGACAAATATCTTGAAGAAGGTGAACTGAGCGAGGCCGAAATTAAGGCCGCGATCCGTCAGCGTACATTGAACAATGAAATTGTGCCAATGAGCTGTGGTAGTGCATTCAAGAACAAAGGTGTTCAGGCTGTGCTTGATGCCGTGATTGAATACATGCCGTCTCCAACAGAGGTTAAAGAGATCCAGGGTATCCTGGATGATGAAAGCGAAGCAACGCGTCCCGCGGACGATGATGCGCCGTTTTCTGCTCTGGCGTTCAAAATCGCCACCGACCCATTTGTTGGTACGCTTACCTTCTTCCGAGTTTATTCCGGCACAGTAGGTCAGGGTGACTCGGTTTATAACCCAGTTAAAGGCAAAAAAGAGCGCTTTGGACGTATCGTTCAGATGCACTCTAACTCGCGTGAAGAGATCAAAGAAGTTCGCGCCGGGGACATTGCCGCTGCAATTGGTATGAAGGACGTCACCACAGGTGACACGCTTTGTGCTCATGAAGCTGTTATCACGTTAGAGCGTATGGAATTTCCAGAGCCTGTGATTTCAGTTGCAGTAGAGCCTAAGACCGTTGCTGACCAAGAAAAAATGGGTATCGCGCTAGGTAAGCTGGCTGCGGAAGACCCGTCTTTCAGAGTTGAAACCGACGAAGAATCAGGCCAAACCATTATTTCAGGTATGGGTGAACTCCACCTGGATATCATCGTAGATCGTATGAAGCGTGAATTCAGTGTTGAATGTAACGTAGGTAAGCCTCAAGTTGCTTATCGTGAAACGATCCGCGGTTCGGTTGAAGCCGAAGGTAAATTCGTACGTCAATCAGGCGGACGCGGCCAATATGGTCACGTTTGGTTGAAGCTCGAACCTATGGAAGTTGCTGATGAAGACGCACCAATTTACGAATTCGTTAATGAAATCGTAGGTGGTGTGGTACCTAAGGAATACATTCCTGCGGTTGACAAAGGCATCCAGGAACAGATGAAGCAAGGTGTTCTTGCTGGTTATCCTATGCTGGGTGTGAAAGCTACCTTGTTTGATGGCTCATTCCATGATGTTGACTCAAACGAGATGGCGTTTAAGATTGCCGGCGCAATGGGCTTTAAGAAGGGCGCGCTTGATGCGCAGCCAGTGATTCTTGAACCCGTTATGAAGGTAGAAGTCACCACCCCTGAAGCAAACATGGGTGATGTCGTTGGCGACCTGAACCGTCGTCGAGGCATAATCGAAGGTATGGACGACTCATTTGGTGGTCTGAAGCAAGTTAATGCTCAGGTCCCACTGTCTGAAATGTTTGGTTATGCAACTGATCTTCGTTCTGCAACACAAGGTCGAGCTTCGTACTCAATGGAATTTTCCAAGTACGCAGAAGCGGCGAAAAACGTTGCTGACGCAATTATTGCAGCTCGCGCTGTTAAGTAATTTTAGTTCGGTCCGGTCTTAGGGCTGGACTTTAATTTCTTTATAGGAATTTTTAAAATGGCAAAAGAAAAGTTTGAACGTTCGAAACCGCACGTTAACGTTGGTACTATCGGCCACGTTGACCACGGTAAAACTACCCTAACTGCAGCAATCACTAACGTACTTGCAAAAGTATACG
>NZ_JASJUV010000010.1:0-188378 GCF_030125445.1 Pseudoalteromonas ardens | reverse complement strand
AGCTCGGGTCCAGTGGGACATACGCACCACCGGCTTTCAGAATCGCCAGCTGAGCCAGAATATACTGGATAGAGCGTGACATGCCGATGGCCACCAGACTGCCCGGGCCCACCCCCGCATTACGCAACCACTGCGCCAGCTGATTCGCCTGGCAGTTGAGCGTGTCATAGCTCAGGCTCTGACTGCCCATTTCCAGTGCAATGTGCTCAGGGTACTGAGCTGCCTGCTGCTCAAACAAACCATGAATTGAGGTCTGCTGAAACGCTGTCATGTCCGGGGTTGCGTACACCAGTGCCGCTGCCTGATCCTGTTCGGTGAGCATCTCCAGCTGGTCTACTGACTGCACCTGGCTCTCACACAAACTCCGCAGTAGCACCCCGAAACGCGCCGCCATGTCGGCTATCCGTTCACGGTCAAAAATGTCCGTCGCAAAGTTAAAGTTACAACACACCTTGTCGCCACTGTGTTGTTGATACTCAGTCACTGTCAGCATCAGCTCAAACTTCGCCACTTCCTGATCCGACGACAACGGCGTAAAGGTCAGCTCTGAGCGCGCTGCCCGCGCATCTTCTTTGACCTGCAAATAGTTCATCATGATCTGGAATAGCGGTGTATGCTGCTGACTGCGCTCAGGGCTGAGGGATTCAACCAGGGACTCAAAAGGAACATCCTGATGCTCCTGCGCGGTCAGGTTCACCGCTTTCACTGCCTGTAAGAACGCTTCAACGGAAGCCTGCGGGTCCACGTCCAGTCGCAGCACTAAGGTGTTCACGAAGAAACCTATCAGTGACTCCAGCGCCTCATGTCGGCGATTCGCAACCGGAGTGCCTATCACAATGTCCCGCTCATAGCTGTGCTTTGACAACAGCAGTGCAAAGGCCCCGTGTAACACCATAAACAAGGTCATGTCATGGTCTCGTGCCAGCTGTTTAAGATCATGTAACAGCTCAGCATCAAGCCACATGCTGACGTGGTCACCCTGATGGCTCATCCGCGCTGGTCTGGCTCTGTCCAGTACCAGTGAATGGGTCGCCGGCAACTCGGCCAGCTGAGTACACCAGTAATCACGCTGGCGTTGCAGCTCCTCTCCATTTAACCAGCTGCGCTGCCACAGCGCATAATCGGCATACTGAACCTCAAGCGGCGGCAAAATCTCAGACACAGGCTTACCCGCGCCCTGACCTTCCAGTAAGGCTCCGAACTCTCGCATCAGGACTTCCATGGACACCCCGTCCGAGGCGATGTGATGCAGGGTCAGTAACAACACCTGCTCTTGCTCACCACACACCAGCAATCTTGCCCGCAACATGCCATCCTGACTCAGGTCAAACGGTGTAATGGCTTCGTCGTTAAGCGCCTGCTTGATGTATTGCGCTTGTTGCTGTGCATTCAGGGAAGTTAATGACACCTGGGCGACTGTAAAGTCACCGGGCGCATGGATCACCTGCCCAGGCAGCTCGCCCTGTTCACAATAGGTGGTCCGCAACACTTCATGGCGGGCAACAATTTCCGTCAATGCCTGCTCAATCAGAGTTGCCGGTAAGGTCCCGGTAATACGTAGGGCCAGAGGCATGTTATATAAGTTACTGGGGCCCTGTAATTGCTCGATAAACCATAAGCGCTGCTGCGCGAAGGACAATGGCATATGATCTGCTCTGGGCTGTGCAACCAGTGGCGGCAGCTTAGCACTTGCAGCTTTAGCAAGCGCACTCGCAAGACTGCGGATCGTCTGGTTATCAAACACCGCCCGTACCGAGATTTCACGTGCCAGTTTAGCGCGGATCTGTGTCACTAGTCGGGTGGCCAGCAGCGAGTGGCCGCCGAGTGCAAAGAAGTTGGCAGTGACACTCAGGCTGTCTGTTTCGAGTCCTAACAAAGCGGCCCAGATAGTAACCAGTGCCTGCTCGGTTGAATTAGCTGGCGCAACATACGCAACTTGCTGAGCAAGCCTGTCTGGCTGAGGCAGTGCGCGTTTATCGATTTTACCATTGGCTGTCAGTGGCCATTGCTCAAGACAAATAAACACCGACGGTATCATATAGGCGGGTAACCCCTTCGCCAGCTCGGCCGTTAGCCATTCAGAAACAGCATCTGAGCGCTGCAATGTGTCCAGAGTGACATAAGCAACCAGTTGCTCAACACCCTGATCATCTGTTACCGAGCTTACCAGGCTGGAATTAACGCCCTTGATGGCATCAATCTGTTGCATGATTTCACCAGGCTCAATCCGATAACCTCTTACTTTAATCTGATCATCGGTACGCCCCATAAACAACAACTTGCCATCATCTGAGTAGCGTACCAAATCTCCAGTGCGATAAAGACGACCAGAGCCAAATGGGTTAGGGATAAATCTCTCTGCACTCAGCTCGGGCTGATCAACATACCCCAATGCTACACCGGCACCACCGATATAAAGCTCACCGGGCACGCCAATAGGTGCCAGCTGATTGCCACTGTTCATCACAAAGCAGCTCACGCCCAATAACGGCTCACCTATAGTTGGTTCCTCGCCAGCTATCACGCACCAGGTACTGTCAACACAACATTCTGTCGGGCCATAGACATTGAGAGCCACACGCCCCGTCTGCTGTTGCCATTCAACCAGGCTTTGCCACAAGGTTTCTGTAATTGCCTCTCCACCAATCACCAGATCGGGAAGGACATCTGCCAGTCCCTCACTCAACCATAAACTCACCAGACCCGGGGTACAATCCAGAACTTCAATGCCAGTGCGGGCGATCACCTGCCTGCATGCTTCAGCATCGAACTTTTGTTCATCATCTAGAATGGTCAAAGCAGTCCCTAAAAGAAGCTGTGACAACCCTTTCAGGGACGCATCAAAACCGTAAGAGACCGTCAACCCCCAACGGCGCAATGAAACGGGCCAGCTATGGATATTGAATGCCAGATTTAACAGTGCACCGTGAGATACCTGAACGCCCTTTGGCTGACCGGTTGAGCCTGACGTATAAATAATATAGGCAGGTGAATCAGACTCCAGCCTGACATCAGGCAACGTCTCTGGCAGCGCATCCCACATTTGACTGTCACTGAGCGATACGCCGCTGACGACCAGTTCTTCTGTAACTCGCCCCAGATAATGCTGATCAGTGACGACCAAAGTTAGTGCGCTGTTTTTCGCCATATAATTCAGGCGCTCTGAAGGATGCACCGGATCTAAGGGAACATACACACCACCGGCTTTGAGAATACCCAGCATACCAACTATCAAATCGGCGCTGCGCTGGGTCATCAAACCAACAGCCTGCCCAGGCTGAACCCCTGAACGTTGCAGGTAATGTGCTAACTGATTTGAACGACGTGACAACTGTGCAAAACTCAACTCATATATACGTTCACCTTGCACGTAGGTGACGGCACTCTGCTCCGCATGTTGCTTTGCAGCGCGCTCAAAAGCATCGAGTAAAGAGCCGCTTTGGCGTATCTGCTGTTCTTCCCTAGCCTGAGCATGCGCTATTACTTGTTGACGTTCAGTTTTGTTTAGCAACGATAATTTCGCGATCGCCGTGTTCCGGCTACTTTGTGCCATCTCACCGAGTAAACAAACAAAATGGCTGGCCATACCGGCCATCCGTTCGCGGTCAAAAATATCCGTCGCGAAATTAAAGTTACAACACACCTTGTCGCCACTGTGTTGCTGATACTCTGTTACTGCGAGAGTAAGATCAAACTTAGCGACTTCTCGGTCTGACGACAAAGGCGTAAAGGTCAACTCTGACTGATCAGCACGCTCATTCTCTTTAGTCAGCTGGTAGTTCATCATCACCTGAAATAAGGGCGTGTGCTGCTGACTACGCTGAGGGCTGAGGGCCTCAACCAGGAATTCAAATGGAATATCCTGATGCCCCTGTGCGGCCAGGTTAACAGCTTTGACGTTCTGTAAAAACGCCTCTACTGATGCCTGCGGATCAACATCCAGTCGTAGTACTAAGGTGTTAACGAAAAAGCCGATCAGTGATTCCAGCGACTCATGTCGGCGGTTCGCAACCGGTGTGCCTATCACGATGTCCCGCTCATAGCTGTGCTTTGACAACAGCAATGCAAAGGCCCCGTGTAACACCATAAATAAGGTCATGTCATGGTGTCGTGCCAGCTGTTTAAGATCATGTAACAGCTCAGCATCAAGCCACACGCTGACGTGGTCGCCCTGATGGCTCATCCGCGCCGGTCTGGCTCTGTCCAACACCAACGAATGCGTCGCCGGCAACTCGGCCAGCTGAGTACACCAGTAATCGCGCTGGCGTTGCAATTCATCTCCACTTAACCAATCACGCTGCCACAGCGCATAATCGGCGTACTGAATTTCAAGCGGCGGTAAGATCTCAGAGACTGGCTGGCCTGTGGCAATGCCTTCTAACAAAGCACCAAACTCTCTCATCAGTACGTCCATAGAAACGCCATCTGAGGCAATGTGATGCAATGTCAGCAGCAACACCTGCTCTTGCTCACCACACACCAGCAATTTTGCCCTGAGCATCTGGTCTTTATCCAGGTCAAAGGGGTGCGCTGCTTCTGCTTTTTGTGCCTGTGCAATGTAATCCGCGCGCTGTGTGTCATCCAGATGATTTAACTTTTCTAAACCCAGGGTGAAAGATACTGAATCATGAACAACCTGTATCGGTTGCTCATTGTGCTCGGTATAGGTGGTGCGCAGCACTTCATGACGGGTAACAATTTCTGCCAGTGCCTGTTCTATCAGCGAGGCGGGTAAAGTGCCCGAGATACGTAAGGCAAATGGCATATTGTACATACTGCTGGGGCCCTGCAACTGTTCGATAAACCACAAACGCTGCTGAGCAAAAGACAGGGGCAGAGGTGCTTCTTTTTTATCTCGTACAGGAATAGCTGAGACAGTAGCAACCTTTACGCTTTCTTCCTCTTGTGCCAAACAGTCTATCAAGGCAAGCTTGTTTTTCTTTATTATTTCAATCAAAGCGGGTGTCATAGCACCCGGCTTTGATTTAGTCTTTAGTTGCCCATTTTCTTGCCATATGACAATACCTGCCTGATACAGGTTAGAAATAATCTTTCTAACTTCAATGTGTTGCATCTTTTACCACTCAAAATATTCTAATTCTTGTTGTTCTAATTCTTGTTGTTCCAGTTCTTGCTGAACTGTTTGTTTAGAGTGCGCCAAATCGATCAATGACGCGATGGCTTCAATGGTCGGTTCGCGATATATCGATTCAAGAGATAATTCCAGTGAGAACTGGTTCTTCACTTTTGTCATCAGGCGCACCATCAGTAATGAGTGACCGCCCAATGCGAAGAAATCTCCACTAATGCTAAGCTGCTCAGAGGGTAAAGAAAGTAACTCAGCCCAGGCGGCAACCAAAAAGTGCTCTGTTTGTGTTTGTGGAGCAACATAAGCCCCCTGTTGCTGAGACAGGTCTGGTTCAGGCAGAGCCTTTCTGTCTATTTTGCCATTCGGTGTCAGTGGCCACTGGGTCAATATGGCAAAGGCTGCTGGGACCATATACTCAGGCAAGACCTGATGTAATTGCAGTCTGATACGTTTAATCAGCTCAGCCTCTTCATGTGACGTGGTGGCAATGACATATGCAATCAAACGTTGATGACCCGCACTATCCTCACGCGCCATAACCAAACAGGAGTCAACGGACTCATGAGCCGATATCTGCTGCTCAATTTCACCTAACTCAACACGAAAGCCCTGGATCTGCACCTGATCATCAATACGACCGACAAATTCAAGGTTCCCCTCTGGCAGATAACGGACCAAATCACCAGTACGATAAAGGCGTGCTGTCGAGTCGCTGGAAAATGGATCAGGGATAAAACGTTGCTCAGTCAGTTCTGGGCGATTCAAATAACCCTTCACAACTCCCTGACCACCAATATACAGCTCCCCGATACACCCAAACGGCGCCAGTTTAGGCTGCCCACTCGCAGCCGTCATTGTGCTCATGACATACAAACTAACATTGTCATTAGGTCGCCCAATAGGCAAAGTATGATACTCGGCTTGGTTATCCTCTACTTCATAAGTACACGCGATATCAGTACCTTCTGTAGGCCCATACATATGTACCAGACGAGTATGTGTTTGTTTAAGCCACTGAGTCAGGCGTGGTAACATGAGGTTCTCACCGCCAATCAGCACCGTTCTCAGGCTATCAAGTCTGGTATCTTGTGCCTGGTTAGTAGCCTCCAATAGCGGATAGAAGGCACTTGATGCACAATTAAGTATGGTAACTTGCTGCTCAGCTATTGTGGTCGCTATCAGTTCCGGGTCGTATACTGCAGCCGTTGCAAAATGAATACTGGCACCTACCATCAAGGGGGCTAAAAGGTTTTTCTGACTCATGTCAAAACCCGGGCCGCTGATCGCGATGACCTTATCGTGTTGCGTTAAATCATATTTGCGAATGTACCACTGCAGCAGGTTATTGACATTGTGGTGGGCAATCGGCGTCCCTTTGGGTAAGCCTGTTGAGCCGGAGGTATAAATTACGTAACACAAGTCCGCCATTGACGCTGCCGTCGCGTCAACACTAGGAGACTGTGTACTGCAAGCTTGCAACAAGGCCGTATCGTCCAGACAAGTAATGCTGTGTTGCCCTGCTGGTAAACGTGCTTTCAACGCATTCAGTGTAACAACTTGAGATAACCCGGCATCTTTGACCATATGGCTCAAACGCTCTTTCGGATAAGCCGGATCCAAAGGTAAATATGCTGCACCGGCTTTGAGGATCCCAAGTAACCCAACCATCAGGCCAAGACTGCGTTCCATACATAAGCCAACGATACTATTTGGTTTCACCCCTTGGCTGATCAGGTAATGCGCAAGCCTGTTTGACGCTTCATCCAGAGCCTGATAGGTCATTTGCTCAGTGCCTATGGTCACTGCGACCTTATCAGGCATCAGCGCTGCTTGCTGCTCAAAGGCTCGATGAACCAGTGTTTCTGTCGGGTGCGCTACCTGGGTATTATTCAGTGAGTGTACCAGGCGCTGTAATTCAGGCTCCGGTAATACCGGCAAGTCGGCTAGCCTCGACACCTCAGTCAGGCCATTCAGTAACACTGCAAAACGTTCCGCCATCGCTGCAATGGTTGTCCGGTCAAATAAATCTTTGGCATAACTAAAATGACACTGTAAAGCTCCCTTATCAGCATCGGTATGCTCGATCAGCGTTAAGGTCAAATCAAACTTTGCCACGCTCTCTTGAGCACTAAGCGGTTCAAACTCTAGTCCACTGTGATCCTTCGTACTGTGCTCAGATGCTTGTAAATAGTTGAGCATAATTTGGAATAATGGACTGTGTTGCTGACTACGTTCTGGATTTAATTGTTCGACCAGTAATTCAAACGGCACATCCTGATGTTCTTGTGCAGCCAGATTGACCGATTTAATACGCTGTAAATATTCCGCCAGCGACAGTTCGCTGTCGACATCTACACGTAAAACTAAAGTGTTGACGAAAAAGCCAATCAGAGATTGCACTGCCTGCTCAGTACGATTAGCAACCGGTGTGCCTATCACGATATCCTGCTGATAACTGTGATGTGCCAGTAGCAGAGCAAACGCACCGTGCATTAACATAAAGGTCGTTACACCATGGCGTTGAGCCAGCTGTTTTAGCTGTTGTAGCGATTCTTCACTGACCCAGATTTCAAGTTCTTCCCCCTGATGACTCATCACATTCGGGCGAGGCCGGTCAAGCGCCATTGAGTGGGTTACTGGAAGTTCAGCTAACTGCTCAAGCCAATATGCTAATTGCGAATCTAACGCATCACCTGACAACCAATCTCGCTGCCAACGAGCATAATCCGCATATTGAATATCCAAAGGAGGCAACACCTCTGCTGCACTCACGCCCGCGCTCAATGCGTCATAAAGTTGTCCCAACTCTTTCATCAGCACTTCTTTAGAAACACCATCTGACGCAATGTGATGCAGTGTCAGCAATAACACAAAGTCCTGCTCACCACACAACAAAACACGACCACGCAACATGGTATCAGTCGCCAGGTTAAAGGGCTTTGCTGCCTCCTCCTGACACGCCTGAGCAATTTCCAGCTCGCGCTCGGCGTTGCTCAGATGGCGCAGATCAACCTGAGATAATGAAAAGTCTGAAGCCGGATTAACTTGCTGAACTGGCTGCTCATCTTGCAATACATATGTTGTCCTGAGCACTTGATGACGCTCAAGAATACAAGCTAAAGCCTGCTCAATTTTAGCGATATCGCAGCGACCGCGTACCCGGGTTGCAAAAGGGATGTTGTACAAAGCGCCAGCGCCTTGCAACTGCTCGATGACCCATAATCTCTGCTGTGCAAATGATAAAGGCGCAGGATCTGTGCCCTGGTAGGGCAGAATAGGTGGCAAACTGGTTATGTCTGACTGTTGTAGTGCCTGTGCCAAAGTACGTATAGTGGGGTAGGCAAAAATATCCCGTACCGACAATTCGCGTTGGAATTGACTGCGGATCCCCGCAATGAGTCGAATCGCTAACAGAGACTGACCCCCGATTTTAAAGAAGTCGTCATCAATACCGACTTCATCCAGGTTCAGCAAAGCTTGCCACAATGCAGCCAGGCGGATTTCCATATCTGTCGTCGGTGCCTGAAAATCAGCCCGAGAGGCACTTTGTCGTTCAACCCTCACAAGCGCAAGTCGGTCTACTTTACCACTGCGTGTAAGGGGTAGCGTATTGAGCTGAAGAAAAGCAACGGGTCGCATGTAGTCTGCCAGATTTGACGCCATATACGCATTTAATGCTTCAAGGTCCAGCGTTTGTTTATTCGCCATCACCACATAGGCGACTAAGTCCTCCGCCCCCTCTGCCTCATTGTCCGGCTGTGCCACGCGCGGCTGTAAGCGAACAACCGCTTGCTCAATATCAACATACTGACTCAGTACAGCTTCTATCTCACCTAGTTCAACCCGAAAACCGCGCAGCTTAACTTGTTCGTCACCACGGCCAACATACACTATTTCTCCATCAGCCTGATAATATGCTAAGTCGCCGGAGCGATATAAGCGCTGTCCAGGCAAGCCAGAAAAGTCATCCGGAATAAATTTTTCAGCGGTAAGTTCAGGCCTTTGCCAATATCCTCTGGCAAGCGTATCTCCCCCCAGATACAACTCACCTACCACCCCGATACCTGCCAGTCGGCCTTGCTCATCGACAACATAGCCGTGCGCACCAGCCAGCGGTTTACCCACCGGACTGGTCGACAAAGAGGTCGCTGCTAATTCATGTGTTAATATTCCGACCGTTGTTTCTGTTGGTCCATAGTGGTTGACAATCTTCAGCTGCGGACGAAGGGCTCTGATCTCCTCCACCAGCGCTACGGGCAAAGCTTCCCCACCTAATACCAGGCATTCAGTTGGCAACAAGCGCTCCGGTTCCTCAACACTCATAAGTGCTCTGAGGTGGGAGGGGACAATTTTAAAACAACTGACCGGATGTAATTTAAGGTGCTGTGCTAAAGCATCAGCATTGACAGCCATATCTGACGGTAACATACGCAGAGTACGGCCTGTCAGCACAGCACCAAACAAAGCCGTGTGTCCCAGGTCCGTTGCCGGACTGGCAAGTGCCAACATACTCGCATTGGTCGTCAGCTCAAGACGGCGATGTACGGTCTCGACATAGTTGCTCAACGCACGATGGCTCACCCCAACGCCTTTCGGCTGACCCGTTGAACCAGAAGTATAAATCAGATACGCGAGTTGTTCAGGAGCAACGGTAACCGGCGTGTATGTATGGCCCTGTGGAACCCAGTTATCAACCTCAATACAGGTTGCCAACTCGCCCACCTGCGCAGCGAAAGATGATTCTGATAACACCCACTTGCATCCCGTATCGGCCATGATGTAGGCAATTCGCTGTGCCTGCAACTGCGGATCGAGTGGCACATACACAGCGCCAATCTTCAGTAGTGCCAGCAAACTGATCACAAGGTGTTCGTTGCGCTCAGTGCAAACAGCCACAGGCATTTCCTGTCCGATCCCCTGTGCCTGTAAATACCCAGCCAACTGCTGAGCACGCATATCTATCTGTGCATAAGTAAAGCGCTGGTTGTGTGTTTCTAACAGGACTTGTTCGCCCTTGCGCGTCACAATGTCAGCAAAAATCTCTGGTGCACTGTAAGATGACAGTGCCAGTTTAGGTGTCATACTCGCACGCATGAGCTGCTGCTCATGCTCACTGACAGCATCCAATGCACTCAATGGCATTCTGGGGTTAACCATTAACAATGCCAGTGCACTCGTCAGCAATTGCGAGAAACGATGAGCAATAAGCTGTATTGCTTGATCATCAAACAAACCACCATCGTAATATAACTGGTAGCGCAATTGGTCATGCACACGCTCACAATTAAGGCGTAACTCAAACAGCTCGCCACTCCCTTGTGCAAGGATGGGAACCGCACTCAGATCACGTAAGTGAGTGGTCGCGAAACGCGTATAACTAAATCCATAACGAGCCAGGCACGCGCCTTCTTCATATCCCGCAGCCTGACTGTTGAAATATTCACTGTGATCCTGATGCGCAACTAAGCGATTGTGATTTTCTTTGCATACTGTCAATACCGGGCTGTCTGGTGTGTAATCAACCACCAGGGGAAGATAACGACACAACACCCCCATAAACTCTGCTAATTCTTCTTGCCGGGACTCTGCTGCCACGCCCAGGCTAACCCCCTGCCAGTCACTGTAACTGGCAAGCAAGCACTGCCACAGGGTCACTAATATACTTTCTTCTGTCAGGTTATGTTGAGATGCGAACTCTTCGATCTGTTGTGCAGCACGCGTGTCTACAGTAAATTCCGTCCGCCCCAATCGCATATCAGTTGCTGCGCCAGGATCGACCTCGGTTGCCAGCTTCAGGCGTTGCTTGGTTGATACTTTTGGCTGTTGTTGCCAATACGCCCTTTCCTGGGCAAATTCATCGGATAACTGAAGCTCATTTAACCAGTTTGCGACATCAACCATTTGGATAACTTCATCCTCGTCATTCGGGATATCCAAATAGCAAGAGAGCAATGCCTCAAGCAAACTACTTAACCCTTTTACGTCAAAGGAAATTGCTGGTGCAATCAGCTGTAAATAACACGCTTGATCTGCTGACTGATATACATTCACACGTAACAAAGCATCATTTTGCAGATCAAATTGCAGCTCTGCCTGGGCAAACAGTTGCTGATAATTGGTTTGTTCTGGTTCCCAGTCAAACAGGTTTAGAACAATATGGGCTTGGGGGTTAATGACTTGCAGTAGCGCTTTGAGACCTGCGGGCCGAACATACTGGGTGCGAATAATTTCGCACTGCTCAACCAGCCTGTCTAGCGCCCCCTGCAACTTTCCTACGTCGATATTCCCTTGGATCCGCCAACAACAATGAACATTAGGAAGCGAACCAATTGCGTGATCGGAAGCCCATTTAATCTCGTCAAGTCTGGTTTGTTGTGGCGAAAGAGCATAGCCATTGTCGACTAGGTTATTATTATTATTGGTCATGTTGTTCATGTTCCGTTGTTATATTTATTGTTCCATGAACCGGCACAAAAGTGCCGGTAATGTCCGCTATCTGCGTCTTATTTTGCTGAATGTGTCCATTTTGGACTTATGACGCTGCGCAGCCTGTTGAGCCTGCTCGTCAGAGGTGGAAAACATGATTTGATCAAGATGAAGCGGTTCTGCTGTTGCAATTTGCGCCACAACTCTCTGGAAGAAAGTCGTCAGGCGTTCGATTCCTTGCTGATCAACTACTCGCCTATCATACACCCAGGTCCCACTCAGCGTACCGCTATCATAACCCATATATAACGTAAGCCCAAACTTTGATTCATAACTACCTGAACTCCAATTAGAAACTTTAACATTTTCGAGCGAAAAAGACTGTTCTGGAAATTCCTGAAATACGAACAAAACGTTGAAAAATGGCGTCTGTCCCGCACTACTATGGTGCTCTATTTCAGAGGCTAGCAGCGAGAAAGGCACGTCCTGATTATCATAGGCATCCAATGTTGTTTGTTTCACTTTAGCCAATAAATCAGAAAAGGTCATACCAGCTGTCGTTTCAATTCGAAGCGCCAGTTGGTTAACAAAAAATCCGATCAAGTCATTCACTTCCTGCTTGTTTCTGCCGGCAATTGAGGTGCCTATGGCAAAATCCTGCTGATTGCAATAATGACCAACAACCAGATTCAATAAAGCCAGATTAAGCATAAACGGAGTAACTTGATGATCTTGAGCAACACTGTGCATAGACTCTGTCATAGCGAGGTCGAAATCGAAACGATGCGTACCGCTTTGTGACAGTTGCTCATCAGCAGGCTGACGCAGTGCCGGGAACTTAAGTTCAGGCAAGCCACTTAACTTCGCACGCCAGTAATCGACCTGCTGTTGCCAATGCCCTTGCTCATACATAGCGCGTTGCCAGATAGCATAATCCGCGTACTGGTAATCCAGCTCTGGCAGTGTCGACGTCTGCCCCTGACTATATGTGAGATATAATAGTGAGAGTTCTCGCTGCAGGACTCCCAGCGACCAGCCATCTGACACAATATGATGTAAGTTTACAAACAACAGGTGCTTATCAGCGGCCAGCCTGAACAGCTTTATCGCCAATAAATGACCCTCATCCAAATTAAAGTTTTTCGCGATAAGCGCCTTTAATTCATCAACTAACGGAGAGTTTTCAGCCAAAGCGTCATCAAATGAGGCCCACTTTCCGGTGTAGTCCGTCATAGGAATTGTTATATCAGTGAATGGCTGTAGCTGCTGAAGTAGCTCGCCATGCTCCATTTTGAAACCCGTTCGAAGTACCTGATGACGTCTAATCACTTCGTTAAATGCAGCCGTCAACGCCTCTCTATTTAATGTCCCCTCCAGGCACCAGGTATGTGGCGTGTTGTATAGCCCGGCCTTGTCATTCATTTGTTCCGTGAACCAGAGTCTCTCCTGACCAAATGACAAGGGCCACATTTCATCGGCTTGTCGCTGCGTCGTCGACATCACAGGCTCGCCACCATGGTCTTTGTCCGCTTCTGCTAACATTGAACAGATTAAGGCTGTTTGCTCTTTAATCGTTGGCGCGGCAAAGAAGGTCTTTACTGTCATGGACAAACCATAGGTTTTCTTGAGCAATGACAAATACTGAGTGACCAGTAAAGAGTGCCCCCCTAAGGCAAAAAATGATTCACCTATGCTGACCTGTTCCACACCAAGCAAACCTTGCCACATATCGGCCAATGCCATTTCCAGCTCAGTTTGCGGTGCTTCAAAATCACTCCCCTGCGCACGCTCGGAGGAAATTGCAGGTAAATTCTGTCGATCCACCTTGCCGCCCGGCGTCAAGGGTAACTTAGCAAGGGCTAGCATAGGTCCAGGCACCATATACTCTGGTAAGGTCTGCGCGACAAATGTACGCAGTTCAGTCATATCTATTTGACCGGGTCGCGTTGCCGTGACGTACGCAGCCAGCTCCTCACGGCCGGTCGTTGTTTGCACTAAGGTAACAACCGCTTCTTTAACATCAGGGTGAGTGCTGAGTACGGCTTCTATTTCACCAAGCTCAACCCGAAACCCTCTCACCTTAACCTGATGATCAGCACGACCGGCATAAACTATCTGCCCAACTGCATTGTGATATGCCAGATCGCCACTACGATATAAGCGTTGACCGGGTTGAGTT
This sequence comes from Pseudoalteromonas ardens, assembly GCF_030125445.1. Classification (NCBI taxonomy): domain Bacteria; kingdom Pseudomonadati; phylum Pseudomonadota; class Gammaproteobacteria; order Alteromonadales; family Pseudoalteromonadaceae; genus Pseudoalteromonas; species Pseudoalteromonas ardens. The sequence continues at coordinate 174,684 of NZ_JASJUV010000010.1, read as the reverse complement.
GCAAAAGGATCAGGTACGTAACGCTCTGCTGTCAGGTCGGGGCGCTGCCAATAACCCTGTGCAACAGCTTCTCCACCAAGATAAAGTTCGCCCAATACGCCGATACCAGCCAGCTCCCCCTGCTCGTCCAGCACAACACCTCGTGCCCCAGCCAATGGGTGACCGATGGGATATCCCGCCTGCTCGGCAATTTCTACTTCATGGGTAATAATCCCAACAGTGGTCTCAGTGGGACCATAGTGGTTAACAATACGCAGATCAGGGTTTAATTGGCGCACTTGATTGACCAGCGAGGAGTTCAGCGCTTCGCCTCCAACCACCAAACATTCAAGGGGTAAAAGTCGGGCAGGATCTTCGACACTTAACAACGCTTGCAAATGTGATGGTACGATTTTCAGACAAGCACAAGGTACCTTTTCAAGCTGCGACGCCAGAGCTTCGGCCTCCATTGCTTTGTCTGCGCCTAACAAATACAAAGGACGACCAGTCAATAGACTACCAAATAAGGCGGTGTGACCCAGATCCGTGGCAACGCTTGCCAGAGACAAAAGACTTGCGTCTGGCGACAAAGCCAGCCTCGGCATAACGCCCGCTACATAATGGCAAAGCGCCCAATGGCTGATTGCCACGCCCTTAGGCTGACCGGTAGAACCAGAGGTATAGATGATGTAGGCAATCTCATGCATTGCCACGGCCACAGGCTCATATTGCATGGTATCAGAGATAAGGTCATCTAACTGATCCAGCAGTACGGGCACCACACCTGAGCAATTTTCCAGTGGCTGCTCAGACACAGTCAACATCCAGCGACTTTGCGTATCGTCCAGAATGTAGCCGATCCGCTGGGACTGAAGCTCAGGATCAAGCGGTACATAAATGGCACCTAATTTGAAAATTGCCAACAGGCTAATCACTAAATACTCATCACGATGGCAGCATACAGCAACAGGCATTTGTCGGGTCACCCCCTGCGATTGCAAATAAGCGGCCAGGCGCTCCGCTTTGCTGTCCAACTGAGCATAGCTAAACTGACCCTGCTCGGTTATCAATGCGATTTTGTCCGGTGATTCTAAGGTAATGCGGCTAAAGGCCTCATGAGCCGGTATCATCTGAGTCTCGTCGAGGACTGACTCCTGTGCCTGGATCACATCTTTTTCAAGCGGACTGACTCGCGACAATTCAGCAACTGAACCTTGCCCTCCCGCCTCCAGCGCTGCCACGGTGCTGATCAGCAACTGCATAAAACGAGCGGTGACAATACCCACAGTTGCTTTATCCAGCTGCGACCTTGCATAGTCAAAGTGAACATAAAGAGCGTCCTCTGACATGTCACAGTTCAGATTCAACTCAAACTCTTCAGCGCAACTACCGCTTTGCATGGCATGTGAGCGCAAGTCTGCCATCTCTGTCTGGGGCAGCGTATTGAAGCTGAAGCCATAGCGGGACAAGCGCATTTGAGCTTCATCCGTCACGGACTGCCAGTCAAAAAATTCTTGCTCGTGCTCACCACTACTTAGTAGCTGTTCGGAAAGGGCAATCAGGCTGTGAACGCTTTGAGTCTCATCAATAGCCAGTTGTAATGGTAAAGTGCGACTCAATGGACCTATCACATCAGCGATTTCTTCATCATGTCGGCCATCATAGTGCACGCCTATAACTACGTTATCACTACACAGATCATTGAGCACCTGCTGCCAGACGCTTAATATTACCCCGGCAACAGACCACCCCTGATGGCCACATTGGGTGCGTAAACTGCTCAGGCATGACGCGGCAATCTGATGAGATAATCGCGCCCAGCCGGATTGTTGGGTTTGAACATTGTTGATCAGACGCAGTGGTGCGAATTGCCCGTTGTGCTCGAGTGTTTTCGCTATCCGGTTAGTCAGTATGGCGCACTCAGGTTGCTCAAGCTGTTCTTCCAATACGTCCACAACATCCAGGAACTGAAGGCGATCCTCATCGTCACCACATTTACCGCTATAACGCTCAAGCAATTCTTTAAGTAACAGTTGCATACTGCGCTGATCGGCATTGATAGCAGGAAGAAGTAATGCCACGCTGTGCTGATCCGAGGGGCCCTGATAAAGTCGGCACTGACACCAGGGAGCTGTAAGTGCGGGGACTGTCTGCTGAATGACCTCCTGCAGCACCATTTCACTGTGCCAGGGGTCATCGACACGCAACACATCCAGCGAAACCTGTCCCGTATCGGAGACACATTGCACACCAAATCGTAGCCCGGGCTGGCGTCGATAATAGGTGCGCATCGCTTCGTGGGCTTCAACCAACTCATTGAGCGCATTCTGTAGTCGCTGTATGTTGAGTTCACCCTGAACAGTGATCACTGCATAACTGACGGGAGATTGCTCAGACTGTCGCGCCCAGATACGCTTTTGCTGTACTGATAACGGGTATTCTTCGTGCTGTTGCGGGTACATCTGACTCATGCATGCTCTCCCAGCGTTAAGTCTGCCGCAGCAAATAGCTCTCCCATCGCGACCACAACCTTGCGCTCACCGCTAAATGGCAACCGAGCATGTGCAACCAGCATGTTGTCCACGGCCAGAAAATCACCTTTTTGCCAGGGCTGAGCAACAGCGCTCTGCTCGTAAGCATCATTAATCTGAGCGATTACTTCGGGTTCAATCTCAGTACCATCACCGTAGTAAACATTGCGTGGTAAGTCCTCTGACTTAAAGATGGTCAACAAAGAATCCCGCTCAACCGGATCCATATATGAGATGTGGTGCAACTGGATTTGGTTAAAGAACAGCTTCTCGCCTGTTTTTGGATGCAAACACACCGCGTTGGCTATTTTCTTGGTTCGTAAATGTTCGTCATTTACCCATTCGCATTCTATTTCTGCTTCCTGACAGATCTTTTCAACTTCATTTCGATCATCTGTCTTAAAGAAGTCACGCCAGGAAACATCGAGCCCTTCAATGAAATTCCTTACATACATCAGCTTCTTATCTGCAAGCTTAGCCACCACGCTGGGCTCCAAACGACGATAAACTTCGCGACAGTCTACGATTGGCGTTTCTCCGCCCTGATCCGCTACTAACATACTGGCAAACATCTGTTTCATTGGCCATTGTTGAGTATGAGAGCCCTCATTATGAAACATAATTGTCTTGTCATTTGGATACGGAGTGGATTTGTAGATTTGTTTGCCTTTGTTCTCTTTGGGCAAATCACCATAAGAACCAAACAACTCAGGACAATATGCGCCGGCGACACGCTCGAACTGCACCGGAGTATCAACACCAAAACCACGGAATAAAATGGCGCCGGCCTGCGCAATTTTGCTTTCGATTAACGACCGGTTCAACGCAATCCACTCTACCAGATCAACATGGCTGGTCGCAGGCTCAATCACCACCGGGAATGTGCCAGGCGCATCTGAGATTTTCACGATCTCCTGTAAAGACGCGTTGACCGCTTTTCTTCTTCCGCGTTTAAATCTGGATGCTTTGTTTTTCTCAGTTGTTGTTGTTTGTTCCATATTCAGTGCTCCATCAATCTGGCTTAGTAATGGGTTGGCGTTGTCTACAATGGCCGCGATGACAGACAGGTAGCGTCGGCTCATGGTTTCAATAGTGGTTCGATCAAACAGATCGGTACGGTAGGTAAACTTAATGGTTAACGCGTCTTCTTCTTCAGCTGTCAGTGACAAATCAAAACGCGAGTAGTCAATATCTATGTTCAATCTTTCCATCTGAACCGGAACAGACGGATCCAGCGGTGCTTTCGGGAAGTTGTTAAACAAGAACAAAGATTGGAACAGGACAGACTGGCCAGGTTGGCGCACAACATCCATCTCGGACACGAGTACATCAAACGGTAAGTCTTGATGGGCAGAAGCAAATGTAAAGGTGTCCTTTACCCGCTGTACAATGTCTTCGAAGTTTGGGTTACCGCCCAAAGACGTACGCAGCACCAGCTGATTGACAAACAGGCCCAACATCTGCTCCATTTCCGGCACTTTGCGACTAGCACTGGAAGTACCTACGACGATATCGGTTTGCTTATAATAGGTATAAAGCATCACTTTATACGCAGCCAGTAAGACCATATACAAAGAAGCACCCTGCGCCTGAGCCAGCTCTTTAAGCGCGGTGAGGTGCTCATCAGGCACAACCACCTGATGATGAGCACCTCGAGTACTCAACTGCTCTGTACGCGGTCGGTCTAGTGGCAACTGCAAGGTTTCCATGCCACCAAGATGCGCTTTCCAAGCACTGGCAAGCTGCTCTCTGGCATCACTTTCCAGCATATCCTGCTGCCAGTAAACATAATCACTGTATTCCAATGGTAAAGGCACCAGATGAGGCTCACGCTGGGCAACCAGCGCTTCATAGTATTCACTCACTTCACGGTTAAACAATGAGCTTGACCAGCCATCGGTAATGATGTGATGTAAATTCATTAACAGAACGTGCTGTTCAGGCCCTAACTTGATCACCGAACAGTGGTACAAAGGCCCATCAGACAAAGAGAAAGTTGCATTCGCTTCCAGCTCCCATAGTTCTTTCAGTTCTGCTTGCTGTGCTTCCTCTGACAGCTCAGTCAAATCAACCAGCGGCAACTGTACCCGATGATCCGGATGAAATTGCTGACGAGGTACCCCATCAACAGAAAAGAAAGTTGCCGTCATGATTGGGTGACGCAATACCACCTGCTGCATACTTTGTTGGTACAACTGGGGATCAAACGGCCCTGTGATCATTACTGCGCTGGGGAAGTTATAAGTGACCTGAGGCCCTTCTAATTGTTCCACAAACCATAAACGTTGTTGCGCGTAAGACAAAGGGTGGCCGGCCTCCCCGGCCGGCAGTGGCAGTGCGTCATGCGCTGCCTGTTCGATCAAACGTTCCAGCAATTCAGCTCTTTGTTGTTCTATATTATTTGCATGCTGAGTCATAGTTATACACCTTCAAGATCAGTTTGTTGATTCAACAAACTAGTTACTTGCTCATCGCTGAGACGAGCAATACGTTGTTTCAATTGCTGCTTTAAAGAGATCGCCTTAATATCCGCAACGGTGAGAATATCATCACGATCACCTTGGCCGCTGTCTTGCAGCGAAGCCTGAATAAACCTGGCCTGCTCCGCTATCGTCTGACTTTCATACAACTGACGCAGATCCAGCGCGATCTTAAACTGAGCACGGATCCGTGTTTGTAGTTGCACAATTGACAGAGAGTTGCCGCCTTTGGCCATAAAGTTATCGTGGATACCCGGGTTACTGATCCCCAGCACATCCTGCCAAATTTCGGCCAGCGCTTTTTCCTGCACACTTTGCGCAGCGACGTGATTTTCCATTGTCAGACTGGAGAAGTCAGGCACTGGTAAGGCCTTACGGTCAATTTTGCCATTTGCTGTCAAAGGAAGTTGTGGCAATGGCATGATGACTTTCGGCACCATATATTCAGGCAGCTTTTGCCCAAGATAAGTTTGTAATGTGCCAACCAAGCCCTGCTCATCCTGATCCAATTGATCCCACTGCTGAACTTGTTGAGGGAACAGACGTCCCCCCAGGAAACTATGCACAATGCTGTGTGCAGGTTCAGCAGACCAGCTCTCTGCCAGGCCTTGATCATTCAGGAATCCGATTGGGCAAAGACCAATCATTTGCTCTGAGCAGGTAGTCATAATTCGCTGACCAACGACTCCAGCTGCGACTCTGCCTGCCGTAGCATCACCAACCAGGTAAACCGCAAACGCACTGTGCAAATAGGTCTGCTCATTAACACCCAAATATCTGAAATGTGGATCTTCATTGTCTGAAAGTAGGATCAAACCATGTTGCTTTGGACAGTAACGGTAATAGCCCTGTGCCAGAGTGTCGATCCGGTTGGCCTTAACAAACAGGTATATTCCAAGCTGGCTATCAGGATTGGCCGCTGCTGCCGTAGCAAGTACGGTGGCCAGATCCGCCAGAGGGATGACGATATTGTCATCAAAATGACGGAACGACTGACGACCCAGCAGGCTGACAGTGCCACTTTGTGGCAAGGAGACTTCAGGTAAGCCAACCTGCGTTGAAGAGGCAGCCTGAGTATCCATTTGCACAGACCCGCATGGAACCTGTGTCTGATCAAGTGCCATGCTCATCACACAGTGACAACTGTCACTCAACTGCAGTTGTGATCCCAGATCCTCTCGCACCCCAACCGGGCTCAAGGTAGCGCCTTGCGCCTGCACCGAGGCACTCAGTAATGCCGCCAGGTAACCACTTTCGACCGTTGCCAGATCATCAGCACGGCGTCCATACAGTGGCGCTATTGCCTCAGACTCAACCACCAGATGTAGCTCACATTGACCTTCTGTAAGCGCACTGCCATCAGCCAATTTGGCCAACTGATGACCTTGCGGATCATAATAATAGCAGCCAGCTTCCAGGCCTTTAATCACCCCATCCGCAACACTCAGATACAACTGAACCGCATTTAAGCTACCCGTCGAAGGGTAGAAGTATTTCGGCCCAGAGGCGCCTTCTACTGGATATTGTTTAGCACCAGACAACACCACAGACAATTGCTCGATTGTCAGGCTTGCTGAATCTTGGCCTGTGACGGGGTTTGCCCAGCTTTGCTTCAGCACCGGGGCAGACAAATCAACCAGGCCGTTCAGAGGCAAAGGAACAAGCACGCTGTCTTGCGCCAGGGTACGCAACCCAGCCATCTTCAACTTAAATAAAGTACGCTCCAGCGGATCCTGAATGGTGTCCACGGTGTCTGCCGGGTCCGCTTCAGGTTGATCAAGCACGACGTAGCTCACCAGCTGCTTATTCTGTTGGTTCTGGCCATGGGCCAATGTCACCGAATTCGCAATCATAGGATGGCGACTCAGGGCGGCATCCAAATCACCTAGTTCAATTCGGTAACCCTGTACTTTAACCTGATTATCTTCGCGACCCAGGAATTCAATATTGCCATCAGCAAAGTAACGTCCGAAGTCACCGGTGCGATATAAGCGCTCTTGCGTATCTGGGTGAATGATAAAGTGGCTGTCCGTTTTCTCCTGATCACGCCAGTAGCCTTGCGCAACCCCGATCCCGCCGATGTAAAGTTCACCAGGTACCCAGTCCGGACAAGGTCTCAGATCTGGCTTCAAAACATGATAGGTTTGATTTGCTAATGGCTTCCCGTAAGGAATACTCTTCCATTGAGGGGATACCTGCTCCACCGGGTAGTAAATTGACCAGATTGACGCTTCGGTCGCCCCACCCAGGCTGGTCACTTCAGTGTCAGCGTTTAGTGAGCGTATGGCATCAGGTAAAGACAACGGGATCCAGTCACCACTCATCATGACCTGACGAACATGTGCCATCGCAGATGGATCTGTATGCTCACAATAATCCACCAGTATCTGCATCAATGCCGGTACTGTATTCCAGACTGTAACCTGGTGCTCACGCATCAGTTGTGACCAATGTGCCGGGTCCTTAGCCAGCTCCGCATCGGGCAGCACCAAAGCGCCCCCAGTGCTTAATAAACCAAAGATATCGTATACCGACAGGTCAAAGCTCAATGAAGACAGGCCTAATACCCTATCTGTCGAAGACACATCAAACATCTGATTGATAGAGCCATTGGTGTTCACAGCGCCGCGATGATCAATCATGACCCCTTTCGGTGTGCCGGTCGATCCAGAAGTAAAGATGATATAAGCAAGATCTGTTTCCTGTTGCAGAGGTGCTGGATTGCTCATTGCTGTTGCATTAAGCAAAGTAGCATCAACCGCTCGTGTCGCCTGATTGTCTACCCACGGTCGCGAGATCAACTCGGGTTGCGTTAATACGAGTCTGGCTTCTGCCTGCGTCAGTATTTGCTCAATGCGGCTATCGGGCAATTGCGCATCAACCGGCAAATAGGTCGCGCCCGCCTTAAGAATGGCAAACACAGCTACCACTTGTTGCCATCCTTTATGCATAGCAACTGCAACCCGATCTCCCGGTACAACCCCATCATTCATGAGCTGCATCGCCAACGCATTACTGCTGGCATTCAGCACCCGATAACTGATTTGGTGCTCACTGGTAATTAATGCCATCGCATCCGGTGTGCGTGCAGCTTGTTGTTCAAAACCATGATGTAACAGACCACCCGGTAACGACTGTGCTGTCGCGTTGACCTGTTCACGACGTTGCTGCTGTGCCTCAGGTAATAAGGAAAGCGGTGCCGACCACTGTGACTCATTCTCAGCAAGCTGCATCAGTAGCCCCTGGTAACACTCGAACATCGCCTCAATCATGCCTTCTGGGAACAGACCTTCAACCACGTCCCAGTTCATGTGCAATGCACCACCGCGCTCTCTGACCTGATGATCCAGCCAAACCTGAGAGGTTTGCGTAATACCATAGCTGGTATCCGCCTGATCTTGTGTCTCCTCTTCAGTTTTAGGTCCACCCACATCCAACAAGCTGGTGAATACCACCGGCATTTTCACAGATGAATCTTGCTGCTGCATTTTGCGAAGCACCTCAACACCACTGTACATACGATGCTCCAGATCCTGTGCAAGACGTTTTTGTACAATCTGACAGCGCTGTGCAAAGCTCAGTCGTTCGACACAATCGATCTCAAGTAAGATCAAAGAGGTAAAGTCTCCGAGCAGCTTAAAGACATCCTGATCAAATGGGTGACGATTAAATAACGTCAGATTCAGACAGAACTGACCGTGCTTACTCCAATACCCCAGCACCTCTGAGAATACGCTCGCCAGTAGGACCGCGGAGGTAATGCCCTTACTCTGCGCACGCTGCTTCATCTGAGACCATTGGGTTTGTGGCAATGTAAACTCATGACGCACAAACCGAGGTTTATCAATCTGTCCAGGATCAACAGCCAGTGGTAATTGCGGCCCATTCGGCATCGTCGCGATACGCTCATGCCAGTAGCTTTGTGCGTCCTGATATAAAGCCGTTTGTTGTAGCTGCTGCTCAGCAATCACATAATCACGGAAAGTAAACGCTGGCTTAATAAGCGGTTGATCAAGCTGAGCAATATCGCGTGCTAGCATGCCCATACTACTACCATCAACCAACAACAGATCAATACTCAGGAACATCCGATATTGTTGTTCCGAAACTTTGAATACTGCCAGTTCGAACAAAGGCCAACGGCTGGTATCATGGACCTGGTGAGACATCCGCTCACGCTGCGCCATCAAACGTGTTTGTGCCTCATCCTCTGCGACCACCGACAAATCCTGATAATCGACCTGGTAGTAACAGTCATGATCGACAAAGCGTTGCTGGCCATCGTCAGTCACCACCATACGCAGCATGTCGTGGTGCTGGATGAGACGGTTGAAACCCGCTTCAAACTCTGCGTGATCATAGCTGTTTAAATCCGTTTCTGAGTAACTGTGACAAGAAATGTTACCCAGTTCAAACGCATCCGAACGGCCTAACCAATAGGCTTGCTGAACATGAGTGAGCGGGAAAGGGGCTAAGTGATTTTCAGCATCGTGCACCAACTCACCCCAGCTTTGCTGCACTTCTTCCGGCTCTGGCGCATCTTTGCTTTGTTCGTCTATCAGCGCAGCAATCTCATGTATTGTTGGCTGCTCAAACAACAGATGTAATTGTACTCTGACACCCGTTTTCTCTTGCATCCGGCCGATGATTTCCATCGCCGTCAACGAGTTACCCCCAATACTAAAGAAACTGTCATGAATACCAATTTGCGCCATCCCCAGGACGTCTTCCCAGACGCCACAGATCACACGTTCAGTGTTGCTTTGCGGTGCGACGTAATTGTTGTTCAGCTCTTCTGAGAAATCAGGCGTAGGCAACGCTTTACGATCTATTTTGCCATTGTTTGTCAGTGGCATTTGGTCTATCAGCATGATCGTCTTAGGCACCATATATTCAGGTACCTGCTGACCCAGGAAGGTTTGTAACAAAGCTTGAGGACTATTTGCCTGATCTTGCTCCTGCGCCCAGTTACTCAGTTGCGCTTTGCTAATATGGCCACCAAGGAAACTATGCAGTACCTGTCGTTGCTCCGTCAGTGCCATCACTTCTGACAGCGCATGCTGTTCAAATTTACCTATTGGACATAAGCCAACCGATTGTGTCGTACAACTGCTCAACAAACGCTGACCGACTGCACCAGCGTTCAGTAAGTCCTGCTCCTCGCCGATGAGGAACAGGGCAAAAGCTGCTCCCAGATAAATCGCCTCATTCACTCCCAGGAAGCGGAAATGAGGATCTTCATTCTGACCCACCACAGGTGCCAATGTATGGCTGTGCTGACAGTAACGATAGTAGCCCCCGTCCAGACCATCGACCCGGTTTGGCTTCACGTATAAATAGCAGCTTAACTGAGCGGCATCCGGCATGGCATTCAGCGTCGCAACTACTTGAGCCAACGCATTTAAAGACACATTCTGTGCTTCATCAAATTGACGGAATGACTGACGGTGAAGTAACTCCAGCTGGATGGCTGTAGGCACTTCAACGCTCGGCATCGCCAGGTTCGTACTATCAGGCGCAGATGCTGTCACCACACGAGGTTGCTCAGTCAAGGCATCCAGGTTCGTACGACGATAACCGCCTGACAAACTGATCACCACCTGGTGACTGTCATTGAGCTGACAAACTTGTTTTAGTTCTGTGCATTGTACTGCGGATAAGCTGATTTGCTGACTTGCAGCTGCAGCCACAAGTAAACCCTGAATATACCCGGCTTCAACAGTGGCCAGACGAGCCCCTAAAGTGCCATACAGAGGGTTGATAGCGGCAGTTTCTGCCACCAGATGCAAGCTCATTGGTGTATCTTCAGCCTGAGTGACAACGTTACTCAGCTGTACTAAAGCATGTTTGCTTGGATCGTAATAATAGGTGCCTGGTGCAATACCCGAGATAGCACCGTCGCGTAGTGAGAGATACAATTGCACCGCATTCAAGCTACCCGTTGAAGGGTAGAAGTACTTAGGTAACGTCGCCCCTTCAACCTGATGCTGCTTAACACACTGTAACAGCGCAGACAGCTGTGTCATGTCCATCACATCAAAGTCATCAGCCGCCTGAGCGATATCCTGCCAATTTAAGGATACAGATGTACCCGACACTTCAGGTAAAGCTAACTCGGCTTGAGCTGCCTCAATGGTTCTCAGGCCAGGCATTTTAAGTTTAAACAGGGTCCGCTCAAGCGGATCCTGGATCATCTCAGGACAGGTATCCGGTTCAGTTGGCAATGGGTTTAGCACCACATAGCTCACCAGTCTGCGGCTCTTTTGCTCTTCACCAACAGCCAACGTCAAGCTCTGTGCAACACGCGGGTGACGGACAATACCGGCATCAACTTCACCTAACTCAATACGGTACCCGGCAATTTTAACCTGAGCGTCTTCCCGACCTAAGAATTCAATATTGCCATCTGTTAGGTAGCGTCCCATATCACCGGTGCGATACAAGATTTCGCCGGTTTCAGGATGCGTCAGGAAACTCGCAGCCGTTTTTTCCTGGTCTTGCCAATACCCTTTTGCAACACCAATGCCACCGATATACAGATCTCCGGCAACCAGATCCGGACAATGGGAAAAATCGCTTCGCATTACATGGAAAGTCTGGTTACGCATAGGCTTACCATACGGGATACTGTGCCAGTCAGCGGCAACCTCATCAATTGGATAGCTAATTGACCAGATAGAGGCTTCCGTTGCACCACCCAAACTGCATACCTGAGTCGTTGGGGACAAAGCTTTAATACGCGATGGTAACGAGAGCGGGATCCAGTCTCCACTCATCAGCACCTGGCGCAGCGATACTGGTAATGGTGCACCAATCGTGTCGACATAATCCACATATAGTTGCATCAAAGCAGGCACGGTATTCCATAAAGTTACACCATGTTGCAGCACCTGTTGATGCCAGTGTTCTGTATCTTTAGCAAGAGTGGCTGCCGGTAACACCAAAGTGCCGCCAACAGACAAGGGACCAAAAATATCGTATACGGACAAATCAAAGTTCAATGCAGATAAGCCAAGTATCTTATCTTGTGCTGTCACTGCAAAGTCATCGTTCATGCTATCTATGGTATTAACAGCACCACGGTGATCAATCACCACACCTTTTGGTGTGCCAGTAGAGCCGGAAGTAAAGATCACATAGGCAAGAGACTGTGGCGTTGTCTCTATCGTGGGCTTTGCCATTTGAGACACGCTCAGCAGATCTTCAGTGATACTGTGGCAGTGATATTTATTGGCCCATTTAGCCTGCTGCAACCTGGCTGAAAATTGCTGCTGTGTGATCAATTGTTCAACGTCACCTAGCTCCAGCAGCTGTTCAATCCGCTGTGTCGGGTTGTTTGCGTCAATTGGCAGGTAAGCATAACCAGCTTTAAGGACAGCCATAACAGCCACGACCTGCTCCCAGCCTTTCTCCATCACTATGGCAATAAGCGGTTTGCTCTGTTTGGCATGAGCCTGGAGCTGAGTCGCCAGATGATTTGCAGCATTATCCAGCTGTTGATAGCTCACTGTGGTTGCTTGCTGGATCACCGCTATGGCATCAGGCGTTTGCTGAACTTGCTGCTCGAACGCTTGTTGCATCAGCAGGCCCGATTCTGCGCCAGTGGTCGCATTTACCTGCTGGCGTCGTGCCCATTGGGCCTCAGGCAACTCAACGACCGTATTTTGCTGAGATAAAGATGCCTGTTCAACCAGACCGAAAATTAAGCCCTGATAAGACTCAAACATTTCATCTAGCATGCCACTTGGGAACAACTCCTCCACGGCATCCCAGTTCAATTCCAATTGTCCGTCAATTTCACCAACCTGGTGGTCCAGCCACACCTGAGAGGTTTGTGACACACCAAAGCCCTGGCTCATTTTACCAGCCTGTTTAGCATCATCCTGACCGTCGCCACTGAGTCCCAGTAAGCTGGTAAATATGACCGGGATCTCTGTGCTGGCTTCGGTACCGTAATGACTTCTCAATGCGCGCTGTACTTCTATACCGCCAAACAAACGGTGTTCCAAATCCTGCCATAACTGTGCTTGTAACGTGTGGCATCGTTGTGCAAATGACTGACTACTATCATGCTCTACTTGCAGCAAAGTCAAAGAGGTGAAATCACCAATAATGTCATTCACCTGTTCATGCATTGCCAAACGATTAAATAAAGTCAGGTTTAAACTGAAGCGAGGCTGCTTACTCCACAGAATAATGATTTCTGAAAAGGCGCTAACCAGCAATACTGTCGGCGTTACATTAAGCGTTGCCGCCAGTTCTTTCAGGCTAGTCCACTGCTCGCCAGACAGCATGAAACGACGGCGATTAAAGACCGGTTTGTCAACTTGTTCAGGGTCTTTCGCCAGCGGCAGACCCGGGGCAAGAGGAAGCTCTGGTACCCTGGCCAGCCAGTAATCTCTGGCCTGTTTATAGGCCTGGCTGTCCTTCAGCTGTTCCTCTGCCAGCACATAGTCACGGAAAGTCACCTCAAGAGGTTGAAGTTGATCCGCTCTGCCTTGATTTAAGAGTAACAACTCGCGGCCCAGAATACGGTGACTGGCACCGTCAAACAACAAGCCATCAAAGCTCCAGTAAAGACGATACTGCGTCTCACTAATTTTTATCACTCGAATATCAAACAGTGGCCAGCTTGCTGGTTCGAAAACATGGTGAGACATCTCATCCCGGCGGGCAAGCAATATGGCCTGCTGCTGCTCAGCACTTTGCAATGAAATATCCTGATAATCCAGTACATAGTCATCAACATGCTCAAGCACCTGCTGCTGACCTTGATCATTGACTATCATACGCATCATGTCATGACGCTGGATAAGCAAGTTAAAATCTTGCTGCATCTGCGCCACATCTAAACTGTCAAAGTCAAACTCCTGATAAGTGTGGGTCCCTATGTTACCCATCTTCATCGTCACAGAGCGACCTAGCCAGTACGCATGCTGAACATCAGTCAGCGCAAACGGTTCAAATTTATCTTTGGCATCATGCGTTAATTGTGGCAATGCTTCTATTTCGGCACTGTCAGTTTCTTGCTGATCAATAAATTGTGCCAACGCTCGGATCGTGGGATGGTTGAACAAGGTGTTTAATGGAATACGCACAGATAACGCTTGCTGAACCTGACTCACCAGCTGCATCGCAAGCAATGAGTGACCACCCAGGCTAAAGAAGTTGTCGACCATGCCTATCTGTTCTTTTTGCAACAGCGACTGCCAAATGGTTACCAATGCCTGCTCGGTCTGAGTTTCCGCAGCAACATACTCTTGCTGCTCAACGTCTTTCGCCATGTCAGGCTCAGGTAAGGCACGGTGATCCACTTTCCCATTCGGTGTCAACGGCAAGCTGTCTAACGTCACAAACACACTTGGTACAAAGTATTCCGGCAAGTATTGCAACAGATACTCTGTCAGTGTCTGCTCGCAAAACGCCGAGGATGACGAATTTGCCACCATGTAACAAGCCAGATACGTATTGCCCTGCTGCGCTGCAACCGTGTCATCATCACTATGAGTAGGCGATTTAGCAACGACCACAGCCTGTGACACGGAATCATGTTGCAAAATCAGGTGCTCAACTTCTCCGACCTCAATACGGTAACCACGTATCTTAATCTGTCTGTCATCTCGTCCGAGATAGCGGATCTCGCCCTCCCGGGTATAGGTCACTATGTCTGACGTACGATACAGTCGGTCCCCCTGCTCGGAGGCAAATGGGTTAGGTATAAAGTTTTGTGCCGTCAGCTCAGCACGTTGCCAGTAGCCCTGAGTGACTCCAGCCCCCGCCAGGTAAAGCTCACCAGCAACCCCCGCTGGGGTTGGACGCATATATTTATCCAGCACATACGCATGCGTGTTGTTAATTGGCTTACCAATCGTCACGCCATACTTATCATCCGGACGTACCTCTGCGACAGTTGAGTAGGTGGTGTCTTCCGACGGCCCATATAAGTTAAACAAACGCAGATCTGGATAAGCGTCATAAAATGCGGTCACGGTTGATAGTTTAAGTGCCTCTCCGGCAACCAGTACGAGCTCTGTCGAGGCTGGTAACGCTTTAAGTGCTATCAATTGTTCCAGCGCAGACGGCACGGTGTTTATCACCGAGACATCCACCTGGGTATCATCGACCAGTGCCAGGATATTTTCCCGAAGTACCACTGTGGTGCCGCTTGATAGCGGGGCAAACATTTCAAATATAGAGAGGTCAAAACACACCGATGTGGTCGCCAGCACACGACGCAACTGAGCAACACTAAAGTAGTCTTGTGCCCACTGCAGCATGGCCACGGCAGAGCGATGAGCAATACAAACGCCTTTTGGCTGACCCGTTGATCCTGAGGTATAGATGATATATGCCAATTGATCTGCTAAGCAGGTTGTCAGTGCAGGATTTTCTGTACTCTGTCGCGCCAGCTGCTGTGCAACCCAATCTGTATCCAGATCCACACGAGTCAGCGCCTCTGGCAAGTCCGCATGGGCATGCTGCTCACTGGTCAGTAACACACTCGCTTGCGAATCCGTCATCATAAATTCAATGCGATGAGCCGGGTAATTTGGATCAATGGGCACATAAGTCGCCCCTGCTTTCAGACAGGCTAGCGTGGCGATCACCAACTGGCTGGTTCTGGGCAAACAAATTGCGACTCTGTCTGTGGGCGCAACGCCCTGCTCAACCAGATAATGTGCCAGCTGATTTGCCGCTTGATTCAATGCCTGATAGCTGAACTCCTGCGTTTCTGTAACCAGCGCAACGGCCGTTGGGCACGTCACCGCTTGCTGTTCAAACAAGTGATGGATCATTGGCGTTTCTGGCAGCGCCAAGCTATTACTGTTCCAGTCCACCAGCATCTGCTGAGTCTCATCATCGGCCATCAGCGCAATGTCACGCAGTACCGTCTTTGACTGCTGGCAAAATCCGATCAACAGATTTTCGTAATGGCGACTCATCTGCTCAATCGTTTCCTGATCAAACAGATCTACGCAGTACTCCCAGTAAAACTCAATCTGATCTCCCTGCTGGCTAAACGCGACATTGAGATCATATTTCGCAGTTGGATTAAAACTGCGTACATTCTGCATAGCCAGTCCGACATCATTCGGTGTTGCATTGATGGTGTCTTCCTGGTTAAACATAACCTGAAACAGTGGTGAGTGGCTTGGTGAACGCTCCGGATTCAGGTGTTCAACTAACATTTCAAAGGGCAAATCCTGGTGGCTGAACGCCTGAATACAGGTATTTTTAACCTGCTCAATAAACGCATCCACACTGCTATCTTCGTCAATCTCATTACGCAGTACTATGGTATTAACAAAGAAACCGATTAGGGGCTCCACTTCGGTGTGCGTCCGGTTTGCGACGGGGCTTCCCACCACAATATCCTGTTGCCCGGAATAACGGGCCAGCAGTAATTGAAACGCCCCCAATAGGCCCATAAACATGCTAACCCCATGCTGCTGAGTCCACTGCCTTAGCTCATTACTCAGAGACTTTGGCAAAGTGACGGTATGAGTCGCACCACGATGACTCTGCACTGCCGGGCGGGGCTTGTCGCTTGGCAAGGCTAGCAAAGTGGGGATACCGTTCAGCTGCTCTTGCCAATAGCTCAGCTGCGTGTCCAGCACCTTATCCTGAATCAGGTTACGTTGCCATGCTGCGAAATCACTGTATTGTACTGTCAGCTCGGGGAGTGGTACGGCTTCTTGTTGCTTGTTAGCTTGCAGTAACACATTGAGCTCATTCATAAAGTTACCAACAGACCAGCCATCGGAGATCAGGTGGTGTAAAGTAACGCACAGAATATGGTCTTGCTCTTGCAACTCAAACAACGCTGCACGTATTAGCGGCTTATTTAATAGTTCAAAAGGCTTTTCAATTTCCTCACCCACTTGGGCCATACAAATGGCCATCCGCGCCTGCTCGTCTTGCGTTTGCTGCAACTGCTCTGACAACGAAACCAGAGGTAAGGTCAGTTTGGCTTTCTTGCGCACTAACTGCGAAGGAATACCGTTCATCTCGACAAACGTAGTTCGCAATACATCATGGCGGCCCTGGATTTCAAGTAAGGCATCATGCAATGCCTGTTTATCCAAACTGCCTGTCAGTCGAATGATCACCGGAATATGATAAGCCGGGCTGTCGCTGTTCATTCGACAGACAAACCACAGACGCTGCTGCATTAATGACAGCTGAGTACGTTCACTTTTCGATGCTTTAACTATGGGTTGCCTGACCGAACGCCTTTGGTATAAACCACTGTCAATCAACTTGGCGATTTGCGCCACGGAATCATTTTCAAACAATATCCGTGTGGGCAGCTCCACATTCATTTTCTCTTTCAGTCGTGCTGTGAACAGACTGATCATCAAAGAGTGTCCCCCCAGCTCGGAAAAGCTCTGATCCGGGTCGATTGATTCTAGCTGCATCACTTCACAACATAAATCTGCAACTTGTTGCTCAAGCTCACTCATTGCCCGCTCATTGCGCGCCTGAGAAGAAAACTCCGGCAAAGGCAGCTGTGATTTATCCACTTTACCGTTGATGGTGAGCGGCAGCTCAGGCAAAGGTACAAATGCCAGCGGTACCATGTAGTTTGGTAATTGCTGTTTTAGCTGAAGTTTAATAGCTGTGCTATCTTCATTTGTGTCAGTCTGAGCCACATAATAAGCAACCACAGCCGTATCACCAGATGCCAGCGCAACGTCAACGGCAACACCATCTCGAACCTGTTCACACGCTTGTAGCGTACGTGTGATTTCATCTAATTCGATGCGAAATCCACGAATGTTGACTTGCTTATCATTACGACCCAGGAACTCCAGGTTACCGTCATGGCGCATACGCACGATATCGCCACTGCGATACATACGGGCACCGGGCAGGTGACTAAATGGGTCTGGCAAAAACTTTTCGGCACTCAATGCCGGGTTGTCTGTGTACCCGCGTGCCAAACCTTCACCGGCAATATAGAGTTCACCTCTCACCCCAATAGGCACTTGCATACCTTGCTCATCAAGGACATAGACACTGGTATTGTTAATCGGTTTACCAATGCTGACACTGACTTCTGACTGTTGATATTGATAGTGATAAACTGAGGTACACACTGTTGCTTCACTGGGGCCATATGCATTGATGAAGTGATTGTGTTCACTCCATTTATCCGCAACCTCAGGAGAACAAGATTCACCTGCAGAGACCACAGTAACGCCTGTCATGCCTTCACTTGGTAAAATGGCCAATGCTGACGGTGGCATAGTAAAGTGGCTGATAGCTTGATCGATAAGCTGTTGGTTCAGTGCGTGACTTGGCATTAGCTCATCTTGCGGGAACAAACACAGTGTGGCGCCCGCATATAACGTGACACATACCTCTGAAATCCAGGCATCAAAGCCCATTGAAGCAAACTGTAATACGCGACTTTGCGTTGATAAGCGGAACAACTCAGCTTGCGACTTAGCCAGATTAACAATCCCTGTATGACTGACGGTAATGCCTTTGGGTTTGCCGGTGGTACCTGATGTATAGAGCAAGTATGCGGCATTGTGTGCACTAAGCGGCACAGTGGGGACCGTGTCTGCATAGTCCGCAGCCAGTGTTGAATTCAGTACCTGACTGTGCACGCCCAAAGTGCTGGCATCTTCACTATTTTCTTGATCAACCAGCAGCAGTTGCATGCCAGATGCAGAAACAATACTAGCCTTGCGTGCTGCAGGTAAGCGTGGATCAACTGGGATAAACACCGCACCAGCTTTCAGGATACCCAGAAAGCCTGCCACCACATCCACTGAGCGCTGTGCACAAATGCCTACGCCCTGCTCGGGTCTTACGCCTTGCTCACGTAACCAATGAGCTATCTGATTGGCACGTTGCTCTAATTGCTGATAAGTCAGCACTTGTTCGCCCATCTCAACGGCACGCTGGGTCGGAGTGCGAAGACTCTGTTCACTGAACTGTTGATGGATAAGTTGCTGGCTGAACTCAAACGCGCCAACTCCACTGAAGTCGCTCAGCAGCTCGCGTTGCACAGGAGGCAAGCCAGACAACAAGCTCGATACACTAATGTCTGCCGATTCAGCAACGCACTCTGCCAGATAAATGAAATGCGCAATCATTCGCTCGACAGTCTGTGGCAGGAACAGATCCGTTTTGTAGGTCAATTTGACATTCAGTCCGTCAACCCAATCTTTGATCTGAAGACTCAGATCATCAATCGCAGCATGAGATACAATCCCATCATTGTCAGTGTACTGCTGATTCTCTTCTGCTAGCGCTTTGGTTACTTGCTCTGCATTGTTAAATACAAAAGAAAACTGATACAAAGGCGAGAAACTGTTACTGGTTTCAATGTCGAGTTCTTGCAGCAAACTAACCAGAGGCAGGTCCTGGTTTGCCTGTCCATTGAAGACTTGCTCCTTCACAGACTTAATGAAATCAGCAAACGATAGTGCCGGGTCTACCTGATTGCGCATTACTATGGTATTGACAAAGTAACCGACTAATTTTTGTGTCTGAGGGTGTGTACGGTTTGCAACCGGCGTCCCCACAGCAATATCACGACTACCAGAATAGATGCTGAGTAAGATGTTGTATATCCCAAGCATCAGACTGTAAAAAGTCACGCCGTGCTGTCTGGCAACCTCATTCAGTCGCGCTGCAACCGGTGCAGATATGGTGCCTGACAAGGTTTTACCATGATGACTGCGCGCAGAGGTACGCGGGAAATCAGTTTCAACCTCTAACAACGGTGCCAAGCCTGATAAGGTATCCCGCCAATAGGTCAGCTGGCCATCAAGTTTACCCTGTTCGACTAAATCACGCTGCCACTGAGCAAAGTCTGCATATTGGCGCGGATAGTCTGGTTGTTCATACGGTTGCTGATCACGCATTGCCTGATAACACGTCGCCATCGACTCAGCTAGCAGACCCAAAGAATAAGCATCACAAATGATATGGTGAATGTTAAAAACAACGATAGAGCGCTGCTGAGGCAATTTGATTAAGTGGAATCGAGCCAGTGGTTCATTGGCAAAATCAAAATGGTGAGACTCTTCAACGTCGATCACTTGTCTGACAGCGTGATCAGCCTGTTCCAGACTCAAACTACTGAAGTCTTTAGTAATTAAGCGAGCTTTCTGGTCTGATACCAATTGTACATAAGGTACGCCGGCTTCTTGCAGAATACGTGTCTGGAACACTTCATGACCTGAAATCACTCGCTGCAACGCAGCGGAATATACTTCAGCATCAACCTCTTCTTCCATAATGGCACTGGATACTACATTGTAAATTGACAGGTTATCCTGTACTTGACATGCAGCCCAGATGCTTTGCTGGTTAACCGACAGCGCCATGCGTTCGGTCCGCTCAACCACAGGAAGTTCAGCGCTCGAAGGGGATAAGCTCGTTTGCTGTAAAAACGCGATAATTTCGGCTTTGTTCGCTTTTACTTGCTGCTTCAACTCAGCCGTAAAACGACCTTCCGGTGCACTGAATTTCAGCCCTCCGTCTTCCACCCACAATTTGATGTCCTGCCGAGAGAGAGTAAGTAGCAATTTAGATATTTTCATTAACTTGATTCGCTTATATTTTTATAATTTATTGGTAAGCATGCTTTCGCTGGTGATGTTATTTAGCCGCACGGCTACACTTAATCCACAAACAACTTGAACAAAGATTCACCCATATCGTGATGACAAAACCAAACACTGTGTTCTTGTCCCTTAAAGCTTGATTCTCCACTGCCATATTTAGTCAGTGAGAACCCTGTACCCAGGCCCGCAGCGAAGAGGCCGTCGATAGGGTTGCCTAATGAATCCAGTACCATGAGCTGCTCATTAACATAGCGCCCGGTAAAATGACCTTGCAGTGAGATGTCTCCCCCCAGCGGGTTTTCAATTTTGATATCAGAAAAATCATAACCACCCGCGAAAATCACCAATGCAACATTTTCCCAGTCGATACGATTATCTGACAGCGCCTGCTCTGTAGAGGCATGACACAACAGCTCAATGCCATCGCACTTGTTCTGCTCATCCAGGCCAGCTATCTCGCGATACAACTGTTTCGCATCTCCCTTCAAACCAGCCAGGTAAAACACATTCTTAGTGCTCGCACAGATATCCTGCTCCGAGAAATCGTGATACCCGTCTTGCCTGGCTTGCTCAGCCGACTCATACCAGACCTTAATAGGTGCCCGATGTACTATCTTGATTTGACCATCATCAGGCTCGAAGTCACTGTCCTCGAGGCGGTTTAATAGCCAGGCTGACGAGAATGCGCTGTGAGACCCGCCAACGATAACCACTTGTGGATCATCATAATGATTCAGCCACATATCAGCCGTTTGTAGTCCGCTTTCCGTTAGCAGTTCCTCTGAAGACATGATCAATGGGTTGGCTTCAGCACCCGCTTGTTGCGCTAATTCATGCACCCGCTTGCCCGTTTGTTTATAAGCTGTAGGTGTGCCACCGGTTGCCAATAGCACTTGCTTAGCCTGGATGGTTTGATTCTCTCCTTGTGCATTCAGTAACTGCACCTGATACTGACCATTTGCCAGCTGTTGAACTTTACTCACTGACCAGCCTAAAAAGAGCTCCGATTGCGGATAAGCAGAAAAAGTCTCAGCCAGATCCTCACCGGCCATTTTTAGTAGCTTGCCAATTTCAGGCAAAGGCAGTAACTCCGACTTCTGGTTCAACAGCGTTTGATACACATCCGAGCCTCGTGTTTTTGGAAACACTGCTGCCGCCGCCTCAGGCATTAAAAAATCAATAAAATCACTGGCAGCGGTATTGGCTGTCACCTGATATTTTGACAGTTTCCCAACACACAATTCGCTGGACTGTTCCACTAAGGCAACGCCTCGATCCAGTAGCTCCGCCAGACGACCGCTCCAGCCTCCATAGACCAGGGGGCCTGTTCCGGCAGGTCCGCCGCCAATAATAACTGTCTGGAATTGAGCTTGTTCGGCCTTGATCATAATTCGCCTTCCTCTCGTTCTGTTTCACTTTCATTTGTCTCATTACCAGCGCTCGCCCACTGACTCAGGGCAATATGTTCAGCTAGCTGGGCTATCGTAGGCTTACCAAATACCTGACCTAGTGTGACGTCTACATCCAGGTTACTGCGAATGGCGCTCACTAACTTAGTTGCGATCAGTGAGTCTCCACCCAGTTCAAAGAAGTCGTCATTAACCCCGATGCGTTGCAGGCCAAGTAATGCACTCCATACATCCGTTAATTGCTGTTCGGTTTCGTTACTCGGCTGCTGGTACTCGGTGTCAATATCTGGACGTTCCAGCTTGTCCTGGACATCCTCAGGACCTGTTGGTGCTTCACCGGCTTGCGCGAGCAACAAGTTAAGATCCTGTGGCGACACCACGATTTGTCCTAAGCCCGGTTGCATCAAAATACGCTCAAAAGCAGTGATACCCTCTTCAACTTGTATGCCCTCAAATTCGTCATCAGCACTGGCTTGCACCGTGTCTGATGCACTCTCAGTGAAGCGCTGTGCTTCAATTCTGGCCAGGCGGAAACCCGCTACCTGGACCAGTAAGGAGCCCTCAGCATCATAAATATCGATGTCCAGGCTCAATAGCTGCTCCGTTGATGTCGCGTTCAGACGATTCACAGAGTAAATATGTGACGGCAAATCACCATAGACCTGAATATTCTGATACCCGGCAGGTAAATATTGCTGTTGAGGGTCGTTTTGTAGTGCTTTCAACCAATGGATGTTGACTATCCCAGTCGCCAGATCCAACAGGGCTGGGTGCAGTCGATATTCGTTACAGTCAGAGGACAAATCATCAGCTAACGCAAACTCACACACCGCACCTTGCTCACTCATCCCTACCTGCTGAATGCTATGCCAGCGACGACCGAACTGAACAACGGCCTCCTTTCCTGGCAGCGCGCTTTGCGGTGAGCCAGTAAAAGAAAGTGTTTGCTCAGCATACTGAGTTTGCATCGTCGCCAAGGTTGGCAACGACTGAGGCGCATTGCATGTTAAGACACGACCAAGTAGTAATGGCTTCTTAGCCACATCTTGGTTGTCAAATAGTGACACTTCGTAGCCTGTTGACAGCTCTGTTAAAGTCAAAATTAACTGCTTAGGTGTTTGTTCAACCCAAACCGGTTCCAGGAAATGAATATCTTGCAGCTGTACGCCCGTGAACGCGCCAGTCGTCGCTAAGCTCATTTGCGCGGCAGTGTTGATCAAGTCCAGTAACGCGGTACCCGGCAACGCCGGACGTCCCGCAACCTGATGCTCTTCCACCAGCCAATGGTCAACTGGTACTTCAATCGCATACTCAAGCTGGCCATCCGCAAGCGTACGATGCCCCTTCAGCAATGGGTGTGATACTGGCGTATAACTATCTAACCAGGCAACATTTTGTGCTTCTACTGTTGATGTAAACCGACCCGCAGTCATACCAACATTCGCCCAGGGACCCCAACACACACTGGTCACAGGTAACCCCTGTTGGCGGGCCTTCAGCGCGAGCTTGTTCATCACATTATTGGCCGCGCAGTAATCAACCTGGCCAATGCCACTGGTCACCGCATAAGCTGATGAGTTAAGCACAATAAAATCTGCCGGATGCTGCTGCCAGTATGAGCGTGTCACGTCTAATAAGTTCTGCGTGCCCTGGATTTTGGGTTTTAGAACCTGATCCGACACCTCTTTGGTCTTTAATTCAATGATGCCATCACCCGCGATCCCGGCTGAATGCATCATCCCATTGAGTTGTCCAAATCTATCGAGCGTCTGTGCTAAAACTGTTTCGACCTCTTCTCGCTGATTAACATCAGCCGCAACCACCAGCACCTCAGCGCCCTGCGCTATGAGTGCCAATAGCGACTTTAATTTGCTGATCAGGGACTGTGGTTGAGAGGGATCAGCCACGATGGCTTCCCAGTCTGCCTGGGCAGGTAATGTCTGGCGCGTAGTAAGCACCAATTTTGCCTGGCAGGTTTTAGCCAGATAGTTAGCAAACACCAGGCCTATGCCACCCAATCCACCCGTGATCAAATAAACACCGCCTGGTGTCAGTTCAGCTGGCAGCGCCTCAGCTAACGGCGTTTCTGTATAACATTCCGTCCAATAGTGCCCGTTTCTGATAGCCACAGTATCCATCTCGTCGGAGTCTGCGGGTTGAGCCGTCAATAATTGCTCTACAAGCAGGCGAATATCCTGTGGTGATGCACCATAAGCCAAATCAATATGACGACAGGTCAACGCACTATACTCTAACGGGATAGTTTTACATGGCCCAATCATGCTGGCCTTGAGTGGTGTCAGGGTCTCACTACCCAATACCTCATGAACACCATTTGAAACCAGATCCAACCCAATGTCATGAGGCAATTTTTGCAATGCCTGGGCCAGATAAATCAAACTGTAGAAACTCAGTTGGTTCTGCTGCTCCACGTCTTCGCTGACCGCAGAGTGTAGATTCCACATATGCACAACGCGGGAAACAGGCGTATCACTGTCTGCAAGCCACTCTATCAGATGATGATAATGTGATGCCTGAGCCGGATCTATGGTCGACATGTCGCCTGCGACCAGGCTTAATTCCTCGCCCGCTCCAACCAAGGTTATTTTTATTCCTGCAGCTTGCAAAGCCAGGAGCACAGGCTGTGCCAATGCTTCCTGATCGGCAAACACCAGCCAATGTTGACCCTCATGCAACTGCTGATACAGTGCAGGCGATGAGACTACCGCGCTGTGACGATGCCAATTTGGCGTATAAAACCAATCTTTAAACGCTTGTCGGCCCTCATTATATTGTGGCACCTGCTCATTCCAGTTTTGTGCCTTGAGCCAAAACTTGGTTCGCTCAAATGCATAGCTTGGCAGCCTCACTTTTTTGCGTAGCTCAGCGCCGTAAAATGCATCCCAATCTACAGTGCCATTGGCGAGCCAGAGTTTGCCTACCGCCGTGTACAAATCATGTTGCGCACAGGTACTCGACTGTACCCGGTTTTGACTCGCAATAATGGCTGGTTTGTATTCACCGTGCTTTCTTGCCAGCTGGCAAAGCGTCTGTCCAGGCCCGACTTCAAGTAATAGATGTTGTTGGGCCATCAGTTTGGCTACGCCATCACTGAATAGCACTGCACTGCGTAGATGATTAACCCAATACTTAGGATCTGTAGCTTGCTGCTCCGTGATCCAGTCACCGGTGATGTTGCTGATAAATGGAATACTGGGTGCGTGCAAAGTGATGCCCGCAAACTCAGCTTCAAAGTCAGCTAAAATAGGTGCCATCATGGCAGAATGAAATGCATGGGAGGTGTGTAATTTCTGATGACTCACCTGATCAGCAGCCAGGCGCTGTGACATCGCAGCGATCTGTTCTGCGGGACCCGAAACAACGGTGAGTTCAGGTGCATTGACCGCCGCAATATCAAGACCCTCAATCAGATAACGGGTGACATCCTGTGCGGATAACGCAACGGACAACATATCACCTGGCTCTGCTGAGTACATGAGTCGCCCTCTGGCGGCGATGAGACGAATAGCATCAGCTAAAGACAGCACGCCAGATACACAGGCACAGACGTACTCACCAATACTGTGACCAATCATAGCGTCAGGTTTCACACCCCAATGCAGCCATTGTTGCGCCAGAGCATATTCAACAGCGAATAAAGCCGGCTGGGTATAACGCGTCTCGTTAATCCGTAAATCTTGTGCGTCACTGGTGTAGATGATAGAAGCCAGATCCAAACCAAGTTGTGGTTTAAATAGCGCTGCACATTGATTGAATGCATCGCGAAATACCGTTTCCTTTTGGTACAAAGCATGTGCCATCGCGAGATGTTGTGACCCCTGCCCCGGAAACATAAATGAAACTTTAGCGGCATCCCCTTTCACTGCGCCGGACAAAACCTCACTGCTGTCCGGATTAGATAGTAATGACAGAGCATGGGCACGATTTTTAGCAACAATGGCACGACGGCGCGGTAATTGACACCGACCTTTTGCTAAGGTGAAGGCCGCATCAGCCAGCTCGATCTGAGCGTTATCATTAAGGTAGTCGCCTAGATTCACACACCCTTGCTCGACTGACCCTTCTGACTTGGCAGATAGCAGCAGTAATTGCGTGTTGTCACTTGGCTCAGACACGCGCGAATCAACAAACTCTTCCAGCACCGCATGCGCATTCTGTCCACCCATTCCAAATGAACTCACTGCGGCACGACGCGGCGTGTCAGATGACGGCCACGACGTTAATTGGTCGCACACGTAAAACGGACTATTGGCAAAATCAATGGCCGGATTCGGTTGCTCAAAATTCAATGTGGCAGGGATCTGTTTATGCTTCAGCGCCATCACGGTTTTAATGATACCCGCCACACCGGCTGCGGCTTCCATATGACCCACATTAGGCTTTAATGTACCAAGCGCACAATAGCCAGTGCGTTCTGTGGACTGAGCAAAAGCGGCTGTCAGCGCACTAATTTCAATAGGATCTCCCATTGGCGTGCCCGTACCATGCGCTTCAACATAAGAGATGGAATCTGCTTCAATATCTGCAAACGTATGTGCGTCTATGATGGCCTGACGTTGACCTGAGAAACTCGGTGCGGTGAAAGCCATTTTATCCGCACCATCATTGCTGATAGCCGTTCCCCGGATAACAGCATGGATTTCATCCCCATCTGCCAACGCTGTTTCAAGCCGTTTCAGTGTAATTGCACCGGCACCGCTTGAAAAAACGGTCCCATTTGCGCGGGCATCAAACGAATATATCTTACCATCGGGAGACGTCGTGCCTCCCTCTTCATACAAATAACCCAGCCCAGTTGGTGCCAACACTTTAGCACCACCAGCCACCGCCGCATCACACTCAAATTCAAGTAGAGATTTGCAGGCCAGATGAACCGCAAACAGTGAGGTGGCACAAGCAGCATCGACATTCACACTGGGGCCCGTCAGGTTCAACTTGTGAGAAACCCGGCTACACGCATAAGACTTATCATTCCCAAGTCCAATGAACATATTCTGCGAAAACTTACCATCTAACGGGTTAAAGTAGTTTGGCTGTAAATGTGGCAAATGATAGATCATGTAGTAAGGCAAACTGACCCCACCAAAGACACCAAATCGCTCGCGATAGTTATCAATGCTGATGTTAGCTGAATCTATGGCTTGCCAGGCACACTCCAGAAACAAACGTTGTTGCGGATCCATGATCTTCGCTTCTTCCGGACTAATGCCAAAGAAGCCTGCATCAAAAGCATCTGGCTGAGCTGGCTCTGCACATGCTCTGACAAAATTAGGCTTATCCAACGTTTCCTGACTCACACCTTTTTGCTTCAGCTCTTCCGGACTCAAGGTGTTGATGGACTCAACGGAGTTAACCAGGTTGTGCCAGAATTGATCAACCGTGTCCGCACCCGGGAACCGACATGACATACCGACGATCGCGATGGCGTCCTCTAAATTGTTATTGTTGTTATACGTGCTCATTGGCTGTTATACCTGTCCTTAATTCTGTTTTTATAATTCTTTATGTGATTACCGCCGGTGCGTCATTCACCGCCGCGGCGTTTTCGCTTACGCTTGCCTTGTTGCTTGCGTCGCTGCGCTTCTTGTCTCAATTCATCGGCGCTATCGTGGCTATCTTGTTGACTGTTGATGAACTCAGCCAGACTCCTAATCGAGGTGAATCGGAACAAGTCCGTGATTGTTAACTGCTTATTGAATGACTGATTGATATCGGTTAGTACTTCACTCAAGATCAAAGAGTTACCACCTAATTCAAAAAAGTTGTCTGCCACTCCGACAGATTTAAGCCCGAGGTATTTTTGCCAGATTTGAGACAAGCTCTGCTCACATTCATCTAGTGGTGCCTGATATTCAGTATCAATATCCGGACGCTCATTGATTGTCAGCGGGGCCTCAGGGTTCACGGGTTTCACCGCATTGGCGATCAACCAATCCAGATCTCGGGTGGCAATAGCCAACTGAGCTTGCTGCGATACCAAAACGCGTTTAAGCAGCTCAATCCCCTCTCCCGGGCTGATCCCTAAGTCGCTGTCCCAGCCCTCCAGCTGAGCGGCCATACCAACCTGTTGCCAGCCATCCCAATTGACGCTGTAGGCATTGAATCCCTGTTGACGCGCATAGCATGCCAATGCATCCAACGCCGCGTTAGCTGCACTGTAATCGACCTGGCCAATGCCGCCAGTCAGCGCAAACAAAGAAGAGTTAAATATAAAAAATTCAAGTTCATCAGGCGCAAACTGGGCGAGCAGATGCCAGGCACCTGTGACTTTCGGTGCCAGCACCTGCTCAGCCTGCTGAGGCGTTTTCAATTGCGCGATACCACTACCAGCAACACCTGCGGCATGGATGACTCCATGGATCTGACCAACATCAGCCTTCACCTGAGCCACAGCCCGTTGGACGGAGGCTGGTTCTGATAAATCAGCACAGACTGTCAGGACCTTACTACCTGCGCGCTGCAACGCCTGGATCTGCGTCATTGATGAATGCCATGGGCTTTGTGGATCGGCCAAGTGTGCAGCCCATTCACTGCGAACAGGCATTTCACGGCGACTGGTCAGGATCAGAGTTGCCTGATACTCGTTTGCCAAAAAGTGTGCAATCGTACTTCCCAGTCCGCCAAAACCGCCAGCAATCAGGTAAGCCCCCCCTACTTTAAACGGCAACGAGGCTGTATTTGGTTGAGTAATGGGGTAAGGATCATAGCGTCGGGTCCAACGATGTCCTTGCCGCAAGGCCACCACATCGTCCAGCACCTGAGATGCCAAGTCACTTACTCGACATTCAGCGAGTACCTGATGTGCCAGTTTTGCTACATCAGACTCCTCACTCAGATCCAAATGACGGCAACGCAGACCTGATACTTCCTGACCAAGTACCTTGGTCACTCCCGACAGCATCGCTCTGTGAGGTGCCGTAACCGGTTCTCCACATACCTCGAAAACGCCACGTGATATCGCAATCAAATCCGTTTTCAAATTACTGTGTTCAGCCAGCGCCTGCGCCATAAATAACAAACCATAAAAATCCGTTAACTGTGGTTCTGGTGACTGCTCAATTTGTGTTGCTAAATAGAGGATTTGTTCAGGAAATGCCCCGAGCTGTTCCAGTTCCCGAAAATAGTCTCGCCATGGCTGCATACCCGTGGCCAATGCCGGGTTTTCTGGCAAACTCAACAAAGTGCCCTGGTCTCCCAGTTGCAACTTTAATTGTGCAGCCAAATCGCTGTGATCCGAGACCACTAACACGGCCTGTTTCTGTTCGCCCTGCAACAGAGGTAATGCCTGGCGCTGCCACTGAGGAACGTATATCCAGTCATCTAGAGATTGGCGCTTGGTCTGACTGACTTGCCCCTGCTCACCTTGCGGATCAACCCAGTATCGTTGCGGTTGATATGGATAGTCAGGCAATGCCACTTTGGCTGGCTGTTGGCCATCGGAAAACAATTGCTCGGAGTAAAATGCGTCCCAGTCTATTGGCAAGTTTGCCAGCCACAATCGTCCAACCGCTTGAATGAAGGCGCTATCACTGTCTATCTCCTGGTTCTTACTGACCTGTGAGTTGACGACGCGTTGTGCATCAATAGCGCTATGACGCAGTGCCAACTGACTAAGCTGTTGTCCTGGCCCGATTTCCAGTAACAGCGCATTGGGATCCCGTAAAATACAGGATAATCCACCTGCAAAATTGACAGTTTCACGCAAGTGGCGGCACCAGTACTGTGGATCTGTCGCCTGCTCGGCACTGATCTCACTCTGAGTCAGATTACTGATAAAAGGAATTGTTGGCGCACGCAAAGTCACACTGCTCATGATCTGTTCAAACTCCCGTAGACACGGTGTCATCATCGCAGAGTGAAAAGCATGTGATGTGTGTAAGCGCTGCGCTTTGATGTGCTTTTGCGCACACATCTGGACCAATGTGCTGATAGCTGCGTCATCACCGGACAAAACGCAACTGTCAGGTGCATTAATCGCAGCCAAATCACAAACTGCGTCTGCAGGTAACTGAGCACGAAGCGCCATAGCTTGTTGTGCACTGGCCGCAACCGCCAACATCTCACCACGCGGGCATGCCTGCATTAGCTTAGCCCGTTTGCTGACCAACATCAGTGCCGTTGGTAAATCGAAAACACCAGCCAGACACGCCGCAACAAACTCACCGAGACTGTGTCCTATCATGCAGGTCGGCTGAATACCCAAAGCAAGCCATACTTGTGCCATGCTGTATTCCACAGCAAACAGCACTGGCTGTGTAATAGCTGTACTGTTCAGCAGTTCAAGGCGCTGTGCTTCGTTGTCGTTTGCATACAAGACTGTGCGTATATCCATTTCCAGCCAGGGTAATAGGTGCTCCGCACATTCATCTAAGGCGTTACGAAAAACCGCCACATGACGATACAACTCAGCTGCCATACCTAAGTGCTGTGCCCCCTGCCCGGGAAACATGAAAATCGGGTTGAGGTCATTTTGTAACTCGACACTTAACGTCGATGTCGCAGCTGGCGCACTTAACTGTGCAACGGCTTCGGCCTGGGACTTTGCCACCACAAAATGACGAGATGCATAAGCCGGGCTACCTTGCTGTAGTGACCAGCTAAAATCGGCCAGCTCAACAGCACGCTCTTCCAAATATAAACGCGTTGACGTACGCAGCGTGTCCAAGGCGGAATGATTTTTCGCCGATAGCAACAGCAACTGAGGTCTTAACTCAGCATTATCTTGCTGCGGTTCGCTGGCAGGTGATGCATTGAACTCCTCCAACACCACATGAGCATTAGAGCCACCAATACCAAATGAGCTGATCCCGGCACGACGCGGGTACGCGCCTGGTAACCATGGCTGTAAGCTTGTATTAATCTTGAAAGGACTGTTTTCAAAGTCAATTTCTGGGTTGGGCTGAACAAAATTTGCACTTGGCGGAAGCTGTTGATGTTGTAACATCAGCGCGGCCTTGATCAGGCCAGCCACACCCGCAGCCGTTTCCGTATGACCAATATTAGGCTTCACAGACCCAAGTACACAGCTGCCTTGTGCCACCCCGGAGAATGCCTCTGTCAGCGCGCTAAACTCAATCAGATCGCCCAGTGCCGTTGCTGTGCCATGCGCTTCAATGTAGCCGATGCTCTGCGCATCAACTTCAGCAAACGCTTGTGCCTTTGCAATAACCTCTGCCTGGCCCGCTGCAGCCGGAGCGGTATAGCCGACCTTGTCCGAACCATCATTATTGATGGCCGAGCCCTTGATCATCGCAATGATGTTATCGCCATCATCAAGTGCATCTTCAAGTCGCTTCAGCGCTACCAGGCCTACACCACTACAAAAAACAGTACCATTGGCACGCGCATCAAACGTATAACAATGCCCATCAGCAGAATGAAAAGCGCCTTCGTTATACAAATAACCACTGCGCTGTGGCAGATTTAATTGCACGCCACCTGCCAATGCAGTATCACACTCGTATGCGAGCAGACTTTTACATGCAAGGTGGACAGCAACCAGGGAAGAGGAGCACGCTGTATCGAGTGCCATTACAGGACCCGTTAGGTTCAATCTATGCGCCACACGCGAGCTTGCGTAACTAAGAAAGTTGCCTATTTCTAATGCACCTTCCCCTAAGTAATCCAGAATGTCTGGCTGGTTCATCAGGTTGTGCAGCAGATATTGGCTCATCCCCACACCCGTAAAAAGACCAATATCCCCTTCGTAACGAGTGGGGTCAGTCGCAATAACGCGCAACAAGCGATGGCACTGCTCAAGCAGCATGCGATGCTGAGGATCAGTGGCATTTGCCTCTCGGGCATTCAGGTCGAAAAACTGCGCATCAAACCACTCCATTCCTTCCAGGCTGGTATCGCAGTTAACAAATCGAGGGTCACGATAACGCTGCTCAGGCACTTTTCGGGCTGCTAAAGTGGCTTCATCCAGTCTCGCAATCGACTCTTTCCCTGCACAAATATTCTGCCAGAACTCGGTCAGATTTTTGGCACCGGGGAATTGCCCTGTCATACCCACAATCGCGATTGATTGAAATTCTTGTTCTAGATCGATCATTTGGCAGTGTCCTTGAGTCGTTTCGTGCGACGTTGTCCCTGGCGTGCTTTTTGCGCCATTGCTTTGTGTCGCTGAGCTTTATTTTTATGTTTGTTTGCTGCACTGTCGGCCGTCTGACTTGCCGTCTGCCCCTGCTGACTCTGCAAATGTTCAGCTAGACTGTCGATAGTTGAATAGCGGAATAAAGACGCCACATCGATATCCATATTCAGCTGCTGCTTAATCTTATGCCGGGTACTTACTAACTGTACTGAGCTGCCACCCAACTCGAAAAAGTGATCGTGGATCCCCACTTTCTGCAAAGACAATGTTTGCTGCCAGACTTCAACCAAAGCACTCTGAATTGCATTACCCGGTGGGGTATAGCTTGTTTCTTGTTGCTGTTCGAAGTCAGGAGCAGGCAAGCGCTTACGATCTACCTTGCCATTTGCAGTCAATGGCAGTGCCTGCAATGTGGTGAACACACTCGGTACCATATACTCCGGCAAGGCTTCTTGAAGACTTTGTTTGAGAGCACCAAAATCCTCGCTCTGTACCGGTTGAGGCGCTTGCATCCAGCTCAAAGTCTGTTCAATATGGATAGCGCCACCGAGCAAACTATGTAGTATTTGATGACCGGGCTGTAAACCCAATTGCTGCTCAATCGGCTGCTGGTTGAACCCACCTATGGCACACATGCCCAGCGCCAGCTTGACACCCACCGCAGACAAACGCTGACCAACACGGCCGGCATCTGACAACGCCTGAGTATGATGTGATGCGCCGACCACATAAATAGCAAAGGAACAGGCCTCGAAGGTTTGTTCATTGTCTCCGCCATACAATCCGTCACCGATATTGTCGCTCAGACGAACCAAGCTTAATTGATGCGCTGCTCTATCGTATTGGTAAAAGCCGGCGCCTAACTCGTCAACAGCATTGGCTTTAAGCCCAAGATAAACCCGAGTATCTGGATGAGCACATTCAGGCATAGAGGTTAACAAGTTAGACAAAGTTTCCAGCGATATTTGCGCGTCCTGGAATTGTCGATAGCTTTGACGCTCAAGCAGCTGCAATGAAAAGTGCGCAGGCAATGTTGGTAACGGCAAAGTTATCCCTGACGCCTCAGCAGCACTGACCGGCGCGCTCAGAGAACTGGGAGACGCCACTCCGATATCAAGTGATTTCAATAACCAGTCGTCAGTACTGCAACCAATCAGAGACAGTACTGCTTCATTACCAGCTTCACGCTCTTGAATTGCCAGCTCGTTTGCATGCGCAGTTAAATCCAGCAGATCCTGGATGTAACCCACTTCAACACGACATAGGTATTCGGCATATTGGCCGTACGCCGGTTCAATTGCCGCGCGGCGACCGACGAGTAAGAGCCTTGCAACTCCTTCGGGTTGTGCATGGACCGCTGAGATATCCGACTGTACTATCTGTAATTGATGCTGGACCGGATCGTAATAATACACGCCAGGCGCTAAACCGGGCACACTCCCCTCTGATACAGATAAATAAGCCTGGATCGGATTCAACCCACCTGATGAGGCATAGAAGTACTTTGGCAACGGTGTGTCTAGCTGGCGAATTTCACTCAAACTGCATAACAGATTAGAGACTGCATTCAGGTCAATAGAACTCTCACGATAAGTCAGGCCATATCCCAAATGTTGCGCCAGGTGAGCAGTACTTAACGGGCGCAAAGAGACCCCTTGTACATCACTCAAATCATGACGCAGTCCCTCGCGCTGCAGTTTAAAGCGGGTTTTCTCCAGGGATTTTTCAGAGGATTCGGCTGTATGCTCCTCATTACCATTCCACACCAGATAAGCCGCCAGGATCTTGTTCCCCTGAGTGGTTTTATCAGCAACTGCGTGTGCAATCACCAAAGACTCTTTAATTTGCGGATGCTGATTGATAGCCGCTTCAATTTCGCCCAGTTCTATTCGATAACCCTGAATTTTGACTTGGTTATCTTCCCGGCCGAGAAATTCAATA
This sequence comes from Pseudoalteromonas ardens, assembly GCF_030125445.1. Classification (NCBI taxonomy): domain Bacteria; kingdom Pseudomonadati; phylum Pseudomonadota; class Gammaproteobacteria; order Alteromonadales; family Pseudoalteromonadaceae; genus Pseudoalteromonas; species Pseudoalteromonas ardens. Next base: position 140,640 of record NZ_JASJUV010000010.1, on the reverse strand, counting down.
TTGCCATCCGGGAAGTATCGACCCAAATCACCCGTACGGTAGAGTCGCTCACCACTGTCTGGATGACGGATAAAGTGACTGTCCGTTTTTTCTTTGTTCCCCCAGTAGCACTGAGCCAGACCAATCCCACCTATATACAGCTCACCGGTTACCCAGTTCGGACAAGGCGCAAGATCCGCGTTCAATACATGGTAGGTCTGGTTTGCAAGCGGCTTGCCATAAGGAATGCTTTTCCAGTTCGACTCAACTTCATCGATTTGATACGCGATTGACCAGATAGAGGCCTCTGTCGCTCCCCCCATACTTTCAATCGAAGCCGCTGGCATGTGAGTGCGTATACGCTCTGGCAAACTGACCGGGATCCAGTCGCCACTCATCATCACCTGTCTGATTGGTACATCACTGGACAAACTGACGTGATCCAAATGGTCAACATACATTTGCATCAGTGCCGGGACGGTATTCCACAAGGTAACGTGATAAGTCTGGATCAGCTGATGCCAATGGGCAGGGTCTTTGTCCAGCGCGGCATCAGGGATAACAAGCTGACCCCCTACCGCCAGCAAACCGAAAATGTCATAGACTGACAGGTCAAAGTTGAGCGACGACAAAGCCAGCACAGTATCACGCTCGTTGACATTGAACTTGTCATTAATACTGTTAATTGTATTTGCAGCCCCAAGGTGATCAATGGCCACGCCTTTGGGTTGTCCGGTTGAACCGGATGTAAAAATCACATAAGCCAGGTCATTTAACTGCTGCTGGGGCTCAGGATCACTCAACCCGGTTTGTTTCAGCGCCGCATCTTCCACATAGGTGACGTGATACTCTTGTTGCCACTGTGCAGGTAATTGCACACCCGGTTCTGTCACAATCTGCCTGGCACCGCTTTGCTGGAGCAACATTTCAATGCGTGATTGCGGAAAATCAGCCTGAATAGGCAGATAGGCACCGCCCGATTTTAAAATGGCAAGTACAGCAACAACCTGCTGCCAGCTGCGATTCATAACCACAGCAACCAATTCATTTACCGCAACACCATGCTGGGTTAATTGACCAGCGACCAGGTTAGCAGCCTGGTTAAGTTCACCATAACGAATAACTCGCTCACTACTGATTAATGCTGTCGCCTCGGGGTTTACATGGGCGCGCTCTTCAAATGTCTGATGCAGTAACTGAGTTGGCAGCGGCATCTTGATGCTGTTGACTTCATCACGCACTTGCTGCTGAGACGCCGGCAATGCCGGGCGCTTTACCTGCAACCAGTGTGCAGCGTCATCTGTCAGCCACGCCAACATTTCACGATAAGCCGCCAATAAGTCATCCAACATACCACAGGGGAATATTTCATCTAGCGCGTCGAGCGTCACAACCAGCTCTCCATCGACCTCAAAGACACCCATATCCAGCCATACCTGCGGCGTTTGTGAGATACCGTAGCGTCGATCACTCAGCAGAGTTGCAATTGTTGAGGTTTCAGACACCTGGTTCAGGCCCAATTCGCTATTGAACACAACTGGCATAAGGCGCTGTTCACGCCCTCCGCTGCGCTGGTTTAAATCGCGCAATACTTCAATTCCGGAGTAATGCTTGTGTTCCAGGTCGCTCCATAGCTGCTGCTGGATAATACGTGCTCGCTCGGCAAAGCTCTTGCTCATATCCGGTGCTGCAGCCAGCAGGTTCACTGAGGTAAAATCACCGATCATGCTGTCGACCTGAGCATGCAGATCATGGCGGTTAAACAAGGTCAGGTTAAGTGTAAATTCACTCGACTGACTCCACTGACTGAGCACATCGGAAAAGGTACTCAGCAACAGAACAGATGGCGTGATCCCCTGATGGGCGGAAATATCCTGTAAAGCGCGCCAGGCGGGCTTCGCCACCGTAAACATGCGGCGACTGAAAAAGGGGTTCTCAACCTTAGAAGGCTCTTTTACCAAAGGTAAGTTAGGTGCTGCAGGTAAGCTATCAAGGCGAGACTGCCAATAGGCTTTCGATTTGGTTACCATTGGATGATCAAGCAAAGCACGTTCGGCCAGGATATAATCTCTGAACGTGACATCTAATTCAGCCAGCGGAGCCTGAGGCGCTTCCAGCAACTTAGCCAGTTCACTGAAGAAAATGTGCATACTGGTGGCATCCAGCACCATAATATTCAGCATAGTGTGTAAACGATACTGGCTATTGGTCAGCTGACTTAGCCTGACATCAAAAATACGATTTTGATCAAATTCACCGTCTTTGAAGGTCATCTCATTGGCAATCTGGGTAAGAGCCTCTTCGCGTGCGGTATTGCTGACTGAAGCAAGTGGATAAAACTTTACTTCGTATGGTTCACAACTCGGCATTACGCGCTGCTGACCGTCAGGGGTGAACACAACTCTAAGCATGTCATGTCTGATAATAAGTTGATTTACCGCCTGTTGAAGATGCTCATGGCACACATTTGGCAAATCCACTTCCAGGTAGTTGTAACAACCAGCACTACCCAATGCCATCCCCCCCGTACTACCAATCCAATATGCCTGTTGGATTGGTGACAAAGGGAAAGGGCTAAACCGCTGTGCCGGGTCAGGCGTCAGTGTGTGTTGAAGTGCTTCTGACTGAGGCTCTTCGGCAGATGACATTGATGCGATACGTTCAGCCAGCATCCTGATATTGGCATAACGAATAATGTCGAGGAAACTAATCTGACACTGGGTATGCTCGCTGATCGCTTTGATCAACGTAATCGCCATCAGTGAATGACCACCCAGTTCAAAAAAACTTTCGCATACACCAAAATCAGTTCTGCCCAACACCGATTGCCAGGCACGTAATAATTGTTTTTCCAGTTCGCCCTGTGGAGCCACAATATCACGCTGTGAAGCAACCCAGGTAGGTGCTGGAAGTGACTTTTTGTCCACCTTGCCCGAGGCAGTTAATGGAATAGCATCGAGTATTTCGATGGCGCCAGGCACCATGTAGTAAGGCAACTCCCCACGCAAATACTCTCGAAGCTGTGTTGCATCAATGGCAGCGCCCTCGCAGAGCTCAACATAAGCAACCAGCTGCTTTTCTCCTCCCGCATTTTCAATCGTCTGAGCCACAGTGAGTACGACGGAATCATGCTGCATCAAGGTAGATTCAATATCACCGAGTTCAACTCGGTAACCGTGGATCTTTACCTGATTGTCACTGCGAGAAACATAAATGAGCTGACCGTATTCATCCTGCCGTACACGATCGTGAGTATGATAAATACGTTGTCCGGATGTGCCTGAAAACGGGTCTGGTAGAAAATTGTCGGCTGTTTGTACTGGATTTTGCCAGTATTGCTGCGCAACACCTGGACCACCAATGTACAAATTGCCAATATTGCCGGACTCAGTGGGTCGCAACTGTTCGTCCAGTACATATAAATCGTAACCAGGTAACGCACGGCCAATTGGTACTGCGGCGGCAGCATCAGCAACATCCAGCTGCTGCTTATCAACTTCATGATAACAGGCATACACTGTGGCTTCTGTTGGCCCGTAAAAATTCCACAGCCGGGTCGCGTTTTCCAGCAGTGCTCTGGTCTGTCCGACGGTGAGAGCTTCACCGCAGCAAATCATTTTTATTTTGAGTTGCTCCGGCCAGCCAGCGGACATCATTAACTTCCACGCAGATGGAGTCTGCTGGATAATAGTCACCCCATGCTGTTTGATGGCATGATGAATTCGTTGTGGTGAGAAGATCCAGTCTTTCTGGCCAATAACCACAGAGCCACCAAACACCAGCGGATAAAAGGTTTCAACGACCGAGATGTCAAATGCCAGCGTAGCCAGGCTCAGCCAACAATCCTGCTCCTCAATACCATCAATTTGATGCATTGCAGCCAACACCGCCATCACACTGCCATGTGATACTGCCACCCCTTTTGGCTGTCCTGTCGAGCCTGAAGTAAAAATAATATACGCCATTTGCTCCGGTGCGACGGCGATTGCTAAATTGTCTTCACTGTGGTGTGAAATTAGTGCTGGTTCATCTAAGTTACAGACTTTATTGGCCAATTTTTTAGCCAGGCGCAAATAAGGTTGCTGACAAATTACAAGTGAAAACTGGGCTTGTTTTGCAACCGCTTTTAGACGTTCGTCTGGCAATGATGCCTCCAGAGGAACATAGGCTGCGCCCAATTTGAGAACGGCCAGCAATGCGACATAAGTGTCCACACTTCTGTTCAGATAAACGCCCACGCGATCACCTGAGCTGACCCCTCTGTCTAGCAACACTCTGGCCAGTTGATTGGCCCTTGCGTTTAACCCCTGAAACGTCAGCGTTTGCTCATTGTCGCGCAACGCGATTTGCTCAGCAAAGCGCTGAGCGGCGTGTTCAATAGCCTGAGGTAATACAGACGCTTGACCAGTAGATAATCTATCAGTGTTTACTGATATCGGATGTATTGTGCGCATGGGCGTTTACTTCCATCATTGGAGCTCCTGACTCCTTTCAGCCGCGTTAGTCTGATGGTTGCCATCCCTATTTTAAGAACAGGCAACCCCTTGTCTGTCGACCTCGGAGCAAGCATGCGCCAAGTATCAGATCACGAGTCACTAAAGCGGGTAATCAGGTGTGCTTTCTATACAAATTACGACTTTATTTTTTTGAATATCCAGGAACCGACTGCAAAGCCAATAGTAAGTACCAACTTACAGTCGTTACTTGTTATCCAGCAATGGCTACTTCATCTTGTACTGCGGCATTTCTTGCTGCAATTCGCTCTGCAATACTGATTGCAGAGGAAGTGATAATGTCCAGGTTGCCGGCGTACGGTGCCAGATAGTCGCCTTGCCCGATTACTTTGATCATGGTGAACACCCGATCTCCGTCAATGAAAGGCTCAACCACTAATTCATACCCTTTGACATACTGCTTAACCATTTCTACAGCACGATCGATTTCCATTTTTATCTTTTGGATGTCTGGATTTTTGATCATTGCCGATACCGCAGTTTGCATATTGACGCTGGGTTTAGCCGGGTTAATATTCAAAATCGCTTTCACATTCGAGCAATCAGTAAACGTTTTGATTGCCTGCTCAGTGGTATTTAAGTATTGGTCCAGATTAAGGCGAGTTGCTGCACCGGCGCTTTTGGCTGCGATGGAAGACACAACCTCGATATAATCAATATCGCTATGTGCACGATGGATAGCAGCAATGAGAGGAAGGGACGCCTGTCCCCCACAGGTGATCATATTAATATTATTTTGGGCAACAACAGCATCTTCATTCAGGGTTGGCACACACAAAATCCCCACAGGTGCAGGTGTCAAATTGACAATCGTTTTGCCTGCATTAATTAACCTACCCGCATGGGCCATATGCGACGACGCAGAAGTTGCATCAAAGACCAGGTCAAACTCCTCCAGGTTATTCATTAATGCATCAATGCCCTCTGCATAGGTGTCAAAACCCTTCTGCTGCGCAAACTTTAAGCCTTCTGATTCAGGACTACGCCCAACAAACATAGTACAGCTTAATGAGTCGGATTTGGCCACTTTGCACAACAAGTCACAACCGATGTTGCCACTGCCTAAAATAGCGGTTTTTAGTTTCATGCGTGCTCCTCCCCATTGTTACCGTGAGCGGCTTTTGCTAATCGACTGGCTGATGCAATAATCATGTCTTCCTGTCCAGCTAGCACATGTTGTTTGGATAATTCTTCGTAGATAGAACTGGGAGAAACATTGAACTCAGCCGCCGCGCGAGCAACATGCTTTTCAAAGCCTGAACATACACCGTATACACCACTGATTAGATTGGAAGTTTTGATGGTTGGAGCATTGGTTACTCGGAGATCCTGTAGCTCATCAATTGCGCTACACAAGCGGAATAAATCAACCCCAGTGTCATAGCCATGGCGCTGTAATACGGCACACAACACTTCAAGTTGTGTGTTGCCAGCCCCCGCACCAAATCCGCATAAAGTGCCATCAACCATAGTGGCACCAACCTCCACAGCAGCTAAAGAATTTGCCACTGCAAGACTAAGGTTATTGTGCGCGTGGAAACCAACGGGAATATCCAGATTCTCGACTAGCAAACCGACCTTCTCTCGCACATCACGTTCGACGTAATTACCTGCCGAGTCCATTAGCACAATTGAGTTCGAGCCATACGCCTGTAGCTTTTGAGCTTCTACCAGCAATGTTGCAGCATCGGCCATGTGCGTCATCATGAGAACGCCTTGTGTCGTTTTGTCGTGCTTGCGCGCGTACTCAATATAACTTTTGGTTAAATCGGCTTCAGTGCAATGCGCAGCTATCCGGATCACATCAACGCCGCTATCAACGGCAACTTTGATATCGTTAATTTTTGCAAAACCGGGGATCATATGCACACCAAGCTGTGCGTTGCTTATGTTGTCGCGTGCGCATTCCAGTAACGCTCTGTCAGAGTGGCTGGCTAAACCCAATTGTAATGAAGACGCCCCCAATCCGTTTCCATGGCCGACCTCAATCACACTGATGCCACACTGATCGACCTTACGACAATAGCTCGCAATATCTTGCAGGGACAGGCTATGGGAAATGGCATGATTTCCATCCCTTAGCGTTGGATCGTATATCATTATTGTCATTTTATTAACCTAGTTATTTTTATTATCGGAAAAGGAAACGGGTAAGTATCTACAATCAGATTGATGAATCCCCAACTCACCCCAGCGTTCCTTACTTATTGTTTTTATTATAAAAAATTATATACTTAGGCAGGTTGCTTTATATCACACAATAGCCCGCTCAAAATCATACGAACATGCTGCAATAAAGCTGGCTTGCTAGAACCCTGCAGATAAAAATGATCTCCAGGAAACCATGTTTCCCTGATTTCATGACTACTCAGGGCTTGCCAACCATTCAGCTCTTCACGGGTTACGCTGGAATCTTCATTTCCCCCAACTAAGTGCAGAGGAAAATCAAAAGGCGGTGTAGCCCGATAAATATGATTTTCTGATAGCGAAAAATCGGCTCTCAGCACAGGCAGGAACAACGCCATCAATTCTGGGTTGTTCAGCAACTCATGCGGCGTGCCGTTGTAGTGCTTTAGTGCTTCAATAAATGCATCTTCTTCAAGTGTATGAAGTGTTTGACGGGCTCTAAATTGTGGCGCGCGCATCCCGGAAGAAATGAACAAATGCGGCATAGGTAGCCCACGCTCACTCAGTGTCTGAAGCAACTCAGTGGCGATCAAGGCACCTAAGCTATGACCAAAAAAGACATAAGGAACATCTGTGTAGTGTAAGAACTCGTTAGCCATGGAGGTGACGATTTCGGACATATCATCCATCAGCGCTTCATTGAAACGACGTCCTCGCCCAGGCAGCTCCATCACTACTAGCTCTGTCTGTGGCGGCATCCACCCTTTCCAGTCATGAAAAGCACTCACACCGCCGCCAGCAAAAGGAAAGCAGAACAGTCTCATACGAGGCTGTTGTTGCTTCAAAACTGTTGAAAACCAGCACGACTGAGGCGCTGCTATATTATTATTATTCATTGCCCGTCCTTCGGATACTTTCTTATCGCCCCTACATGCATAGCCTTTCCCGAGGTAGCCATGTATTCAGTGCTGGGGCACTTTTTAGGACTGTTATTCAGCCTGCATGGTGCGTAAGCTCAGTGGTCTCATATCTGTCCATACCGATTTAATATGGGCCAGACACTCCTCTTTTGAGCCAGAGGTACCTTCATCAGACCAGCCAAGTGCATTCTCTTTGTGCGCTGGCCAAATTGAATATTGTTCTTCGTGATTTTTTACTACTTTATAGGTTTCACTAATTGAACTGTTACTCATAATTACTCCTTAACTTAATACTTAATGGTGATAACTCAGTAACCACCAACAATACCTTTATTTCTTGCCCGATTAATCATCAGGTTAAACAATGTTGCGCCGATGAGCAGATAAGTCACACCATTGGCAAATGCAATCAACACCAAGTTATAATCGAGGGCCATTTCATACACCATCAACTCTCGCAGTAGCACAACACTTGGCACCATAGGCAAAAACATTACCGCAGCCTCGGTTTGCTCACCCCAGGTTTCAAAAGGAGCAAACATCAAAAACATCAAGGCAAATTGAAAAGAAGGTAAAATTGCACTGATCCGTTTAAACTGAAGCGCAAACCCTCCAGCCACTAAACTACACCCAATCGATGCCAGGACAATTGATATAATCGGCAGAACAACGGCAAACGAATACGTGATCTGACTGCCTGTCAGCAGAATAATGAGGTTGATCAGGATAGCTATCATGACCATATCTAGAGTCGCTTCAACCAACCCACGTACAGCATAAATCAAGCTCGTGTTGTAACGTGACAGAAACACACTTTCCAGCACACCCGTTGCTGCTTCGGCTTCAATAAGTTGAGGGGTTTTACCAAACGACCGATTTACCAGAACCCAAGCCGCATAGCCAACTACCATAGCATCTAAGGCGTCACCAAATGTGCTGCGCCCTGCGAGAAAAGAGGCCCCAATAAACAGACCATAAAACATCAATACATTGATAAATAAAGTGGATACAAAGTTTGCCGGATAACGCACTAAACTCAAAAACGCGCGAGTAAACTCCACATGTAAAAAGCTATACATCGATCGCATGCCCCGTTAGTTGAAGGAATATTTGAGTTAAGTCCAGCTCCAGACGCTGTACCATTTTAATTTCCAATGGCTTGAGATGTTCTATCAATTGGAAGAGTACCGCTGAGCCACCACTGAACCTGATCGATCGGTCGGTTACCACAGCATCAAACTGTTGGGTAATACTGTCCGCAACTTCTTGACTAATGAGCTCGGTCAACTCAATGATATAATCATCCTGAATGAACTCTTGGATCAGTGCATCTTTACCGCTTTCTTTGATGATGTTGCCTTTGTCTATGATGGCAACCCGGTCCGCGAGTTTTTGAGCGACATCCAGTTGATGCGTAGTGAGGACAATGGCAACACCTTCATCTCTGAGCTCTTGCATAAGCTGGATCACATCAATATTGGCGTTGACATCCAAGCCCAAAGTAGGCTCATCCAGCAATAGCAATTTAGGATTGTGAGCCACAGCAATTGCAATGGAAAGTTTCTGCTGCATACCCCGAGACAGATGTTGAACTAGGGTATTTCGCTTGTCTGATAAGCCAAATCTCTCTAGCAATTGATCTGCGACTTGCCGGGCTTGTTTTAGTGAAGTGCCTTTGTGCACATTGAAATACACCAGGTTTTCGAAGGCTGTTAACCGCCAATACAAGTTTCGGTTGCCTTCCAGCACCGAGCCCAATTGCTCTAACGCCCGTGAGTCACTTTTGGTGTCTTTCCCATCAATGAGCACTGTCCCACCATCTGGTACAATCAGGCCTGTGATCATTTTTATTGTAGTGGTTTTACCGGCTCCGTTCGGACCAAGAAACGCAAAAATCTCTCCTGGTTCCACTTTGAACGAAACGCCTTTTACCACCTCATGACTAGCAAAGCGCTTGCTAATCTTTTCTACTTCAAGTACAGCCAAGGATTCCCTCCATCCACCGTTTTATTGTTATTTTTTAAAGGTGAAGCAACTACTATTCATGTAGGTGCAATCTATCTGGTGTCACTTACTCACTATCTCTATTACACAGACAGCAAATGCACTTAACGCGCTCTCACAAGTGCGAATAATCCCTCATTGTTCAGAAAACGATTAACACCAAAAAAGCGTAATATTCATGTAACTTTGCGAATAAAAAAGATTACACAAACAACATAACCGAACAACTAAGCTACACCTAGGTTTTTATGCCAACACATTGAAATTTAAAACAACATATTTGACACCAAGATATTAACAAACACACTTTAAAATTAAAAGAAAATTTTTCCATTATTAAATGTAAACCAACAGTAAACTCCAAATTCCACACTTAACACTTGCACAATTACCGAGCGACTACAGCAATTGTAGGCTGGGTAATTTGCATCAAAAACCACCTCGAATGGGCCCCGTTCAGAGGGCGCATTCGCAGGGCGGTTAGAGTAATTGTACAAATAAAAAACAACATAAAACACATAAGCTTATATTGAAAAACTGAACAAACCCAGTTCCCAAAAGGCAATCAAAGCAACATCATGCATAGGCTTTTTGCAAACAAAGCCCGGAACGATGGCTTAAAAACAAACACAACTTAATTGCTGCATAAGAATGAATGAATTAATACGAATATGCGCAACAAAGCGAGAAAGCAGCGTAAAAGTACGAAGGGCACGCTATTATTTTCATCATAAAAAACAAAAAAAACGGAACCAATGAAACAAAAATGTAAATTGTAGAGCTAAAATCTAGACTTAACCCGCCATAAAAACACCAAAAGAGGTACGTTAGTAAACACTTAGTAACCTTGTGTAAAACCAAACTTTCCTGACATCAAGAATGTTCTTTTAATGTAATGACTAAACTGAAGATAGTCTGATAGGATAGGGACAGAAAGTTCTCAATAACCGTATGTAGTAATATGAATACTAAGCTTTTTGTAATACCCAAACCAAACCCCAACGCTAAATTAAGGTTATTTTGTTTCCCTTATGCAGGTGGCTCACCAGCTATTTTTATGCCCTGGGTTGGTTTACTGCCAAATGAAGTTGAATTAGTGTTTGTTCAGTTTCCTGGTCGTGGCGCACGCATGACCGAGACTGCCTACACTGACATGCAGCATAAAGTCGATGAACTTCTTACTCACCAGGCATATATAACAGAAAAACCCTTCGCGTTTTTTGGTCATAGTTTAGGTAGTCGAGTAATTTTTGAGACAACGAAACGCCTGGTTGCACTAGGTGCACCGTTACCCGTTCACTTAATTGCGTCAGGAAGTCGGGCGCCCCATACCAACTCAAATAAAACGCAAACATACCATTTACCACACGATGAGTTTGTGGCTGAACTACTTAAGCTCAACGGTACACCCAAAGAACTGTTAGAGCATAAAGAGCTTATGGAATTGCTTATCCCTCTACTCAGAGCCGATTTTCAGATTGCCGAATGCTATCAGGCCCAGCCTGTCAGCCTGCCCTGTCCTATCACCGTATTTCATGGCTACGATGACATCGAAATCAGTGCCGAACAGCTACACGGCTGGCAGGATTTGAGTAAGCACAAAATTGACATTCATTACTTTAATGGCGGCCACTTTTTCATCAATCAGTGCAAAGAGGAAGTGATCAGTCAGGTCAATCAGGTACTTCGCAAAATACTGTAATTTGATTTGCCTAAGCGAGTAAGTTGACCAAAGATAAACACATCTATGTGTATACAGGTAATAAAATGGAAGGCTTACTTCATGCGCTCATGCTGGACGGTCAGGGTGGCGTAACCCCGGCATCAGATTTAACACAGGCACTCAAAGACGAAGTGCCGCTTTGGCTGCACTTTGACTACACCCAGGACGCAGTTCAGCACTTCTTGAGCCAGCTGGATTTTCTGCAAGAGTGGGAGTGGCAGGCATTACTTGCAGAGGAAACCCGGCCTCGTGTGACCCGTGCAAGTCACGGATTGCTGTTATTTCTGCGCGGCGTCAACCTCAACCCCAGACAAAACCCGGAAGATATGGTCTCAGTGCGATGTTTTGTCAGTAAAAACCTGTTGATCACCTGCCGAAAGCGCGTGCTGATCTCTATCGAAGACTTACGTGATGCTTTGCTGGATGGCACAGGAGCAAGCTCAATTAGCGACCTGACTTGTGCTTTGATTGACCGCCTGACACATCGTATGCAAGATACACTATGGCAGGTCGAGGAACAGCTGGACGAGTTTGAAGAGCAGCTGGACAAAGAGGCATGCCAGCCCGACTACCACCAAATAACCTTACTGCGGCGTCAGGTTATTGCCTTAAAGCGTTATATCAAACCGCAACGTCAGGCTATCTACGATTTGATGGACACTAAGGTGAACTTTCTGAGTCTTGAGCAGCGCCGCTTGCTCGGCGAGGCAAATAACACCCTCAGTCGCTATATTGAAGAACTGGAAGCTTGTATTGAACGGGCACAAGTCCTGCAACAAAGCATCACCAACCAACTTAATGAGCAGCTGAATCAGCGCATGTACATTATGTCCGTGGTCGCAGCCTTATTCCTGCCGTTGGGATTTTTAACCGGTCTGTTGGGGGTCAATATTGGAGGTATTCCAGGCACAGAGAACCCCTGGGCATTCACGATTTTCATACTTGCATTAGTGGTATTAACCGTTGCTGTAGGCGTTTTATTTAAACGTCGGAAATGGATATGAAATGTGGAAATTAGAATCATCGGGATGGTGTAAAATGGCGCTCTCGCTAGGGATCGAACCTAGAACTTGGCCTCCGGAGGGCCACGTGATATCCATTTCACCACGAGAGCAGCATCTTAGTGGTGCCAATAATAATCATATCCAGACACAAATACTAGTCATTGTTGTCTATATGCTTAATTTATGGTCTAAAACTCGAAAAAAGACTTCACACAGAGCGAAATTCACGATATTTAACTATGCTTAGAACAATAACAATAATGACGACCTGTTAATACACGGAAAATTGGTCTCCTGTATTAACACGACATCATCCTGAGAGGACCGTATTATGACTCCAATGACCACTGAACAAGTTGCTGAATTTTTAGATGTTAAAGTGGAGCGCGTCAGGCGACTGGCACGCGAAAACCTGTTAGTTGCCAAACAACAGGATGAGCAGGGCGAACCCATTTTTGACAAAGATGACGTAGAAAAATATAAAGAACTGGCAAAACGACTGGGCGGCATTTAAGCACGACAGAAGCGACGCCCCTACCCTATATTGCTTCGTATCCAGGCTAATAAAATGCCCGACTGATGTTCGGGCCAACTGGCCTGTTCAAAGCGACCTGTGTCGCCATGCCTTTAATAGAACCAGCAAAGGGTCAGCATAGGAGGCGAGCCCACGTTGCTGATACCAGGCAAAACAGAGCACCAGGTAAACCTCTACATAGCACTTTAGCTTATCCTCGGCATATTCTGGCAACAGCCGCTGTGCCAGGCTGAAATAGCGCTTCAACATTTGATTACCTTCTCGTACAGACAGCGAAAAAGAGACACACAAAGCCGCCAAATCAAAATATCGGTCGTTGTATTGCGCGTATTCAAAATCGATAAACACCGGCCCCTGTGCAGTTACCAGCATATTGTCTTTGACCAAATCATTGTGGCAAAAGCAGATATCAGGCTCAAACTGCATCAGCCTTTGGCCTAAAGTAGACACGTCAGATATCCCTTCGAGCACCTGAGCGGCCTCAGAGAGTGCCGCACTCAGGTCAAGCTGCGCTAACTGGGGCCGCACAAAGCCATGTAACGTGTGCAGCTTCGCTAATAAGTTATCGCTCAGGCACAGTGGCTCATCTCGCTGTGGTAAAAATTCAAACAACGCCAGCCGGGTCTGAACATGATAGCCTGCCAGTGGCTGCGCTACGCCGAGTTGGGCTAGCTGTGCCTGCGCTTGCAGCGCATGAACGGGTATTACGCCTGAATAGTGCTTTAACAAAAAACCCTGTTGCGCCTGCTCCAGATAGTAATTTTTGTTACTTAACCCTTTGTTGAGTGGACGCAGTGCACTGATGGTAATATCAGGAAAAGCCTGCTTGATCAGCGCACTTAACTCAGCATCACAGTGCGGCAAGCGGTTTGCCCTCTTTTTGTTGATGCACTTCGTACCAGCGCACATAACCCCAGCAGACTACAATGGTATAAAAACCAAATAACACCAAAGTGGGGTAATAGCCTTTAAGATAGTAAAGATACATAGACGCCGCATCAATCACCACCCAGTACAACCAGTTTTCCAGCACTTTACGGGCAACCAGGTAAGTGGTTACCACTGCAAAGCAGGTCGTCAGGCTGTCGAGATAAGCCAGCTCAGCATGCGTGTACTTATCCATCACATAGCCGATACCCAGTGCGACAAGTAAAGTGCCCAAAATAATGGCGCTATGTCGATACAAGGACCAGGACACGATCTCCAGGGACTTATCCTGTCTGCCACTGCGCCACATCCACCAACCAACGACAGCCATGAACATGTAGTAAAAGTTCAGCAATGACTCCATCAGCAATGCACCATTCCAGTACATCACGGTATAGATAAAGGTGCTGATAAACGCCGCAGGCCAGCACCATGAGTTTTCCCTTATCGCCAGCAACAGGTAACCGGCGGATAAGACCACGGCCAGATATTCCCATACCGACATGGCGGTAAACCCAGCTAGGGTTTCAGCTAGCCACTGCATCATGATTGAGGCGACAGGTCGCCACTGATGAATTTGCAGACAAACACAATTTTGCCGTATTGCTCAAACGAACGCTTCATTTCTGTGGATAGGGTGTTCATCAGCACATCATAGTCGCCAAACACCTGAGTAGACATGGTATTGGTCAGTACTTTTAGCTCCGGGTGCTGATTCAGGCGCTCGATAAAGTCTTTGATAAAAGGGATATAGTCAGCATGTAATGGGTATTTGCTGATCTCGACAGAGAGTTGCATCACAGTGTCCTCGTCAGAGTTATAAAGGAATTAGTTTTCGGGATAATTTAAATTGCTGCCACCGTCCGTTACCGAGCGAGGCCTGTAATTGATCCAATCCTGCTGATAGGTGATCTTGTTGTCCGGGTTAAAGTGTAATACGGTCGTAAAACGCCAGGGGCCCATTTCACGACCTTCATACTCAAAGCGGGCATAGGTGCCACGAATAACGGCACGGCGTTGCTGCTCGTCTAAGATCACCTCACTGAGTGTATACGTCTGTTCACCATCCAGGATTTCGACGTTTCCGGCAGACCAATTAAAAAACTCGGCCAATGCCTGTTTGTCTTTGACGGCAAAGCCATAAATCATGTCTTCGAGCTGGATATCGTCGGCATAAAATGACAAAAAGAAGGCAAAATCCTGACGCGCCTGATAGGTCGCTATATAGTCATTGAGTACTTGTCTGAGCGCACTCGATTCGCGCGCTGACGCTCGGGTATTGTCTGTCAGGCCACAGCCAGTAACCACTAAGGTTACGAGTAACACAAGACAGAAAGTGAGCTGTGTGGTGAATGTGCCGCGCAAATCTACCTCCGGGTATGAAAATCAGTCTCAAATGGCCCTTGGGTAAGGGCTCAATGATTATATCATACCCGGATAGGATGATCTGTGCCGGCACACAACTAGGCGCCAACTATGCCTAACGGTTTAGCATTTTGCCAGGCACCGCGGGTAAAGTCCGGAATGGTAACAGACTCACTGCGGTTTGCCACCGACAATGCCGACAAGGGCGAAATCACCGACCAGGCAGCACCATCATAGACATCCTGGTCCAATGGTTCGCCATTTCTCAGACAGTAAATCATCCGCCAGAACATCAAAAAGTCCATGCCACCATGGCCCCCATTGCGTTCGGCTTCTGCGCCCATTTTCAGCCACAGAGGATGATCATATTTAGCGTACCAGGTGCTCATATCCTCGTCCCAGTCATGAAAAGATCCGGTGCCACCATGCTCCAGCGCAATACGATTCGGAAAGCCGGCAAATACGCCATTGGTCCCCTGGATCAGATTGTGCCGGGAGTACGGACGCGGCGTTGTGGTATCGTGCTGGATCATAATAGAACGCCCTTTGACCGTTTTAACCAAAGTCGTATTCATATCACCGGCAACATATCGCCATTGATTACGCTGATGATCCGATGCAAACTCACGCTGAGCATAGGCAGCCCGGCCCAGTGCAGGTGAACTCATGGAAGTCAAAAAATCGAACCGATCACCCCGGTTAATGTTCATATACTGAGAAACCGGCCCTAAACCATGAGTGGGATAGAGGTTGCCATTACGTTTGGTATGCCACTCTGTACGCCAGGAGCCGGTTTTATGTTCCAGCTCTTTCATTTGCCAGCGCAGCTCATGAATATAGGCGGCTTCACCATGCAGTAGGTCCCCAAACACGCCCTGTCGCACCATATTCAGTACCATCAACTCATCGCGGCCGTAGTTGACGTTTTCCATCATCATGCAATTTTTCTGAGTCCGCTCTGCGGTATCAACCAGCTGCCACATTTCTTCCACCGTCAGGGCCAGTGGCACTTCAACAAAGGCATGTTTGCCACTTTCCATGGTATCGACAGCCATCGGCGCATGCCAACGCCACGGTGTTGAAATGATAACGATGTCAATATCATCCCGGGCAAGCATTTCCCGATAAGCAAACTCGGATCCCTGATACAAAGCCGGGGCCTTCATTCCCTGCTCTGCCAGATAATTCGCTGAACGCAACAAGACTTCTTCATGCGTATCACATAAGGCAACGATTTCGGCACCTTCAATATGACTCATGCGCTTTACATGGCCATAACCACGCTGACCCACTCCGATAAAACCAACACGAACAAGATCCATTTTTGGGGCAACCAGTCCAATGACTGACTTCCCCTGGCGTTCGGGTGTGACCTGAGTCGGGTCGACTTTACTTTGCGCGCAACCTGAAACAACTCCGGCAGCCGCAGCGACACCTGCCGCCTTAAGAAAATCCCGGCGATTTAAATTTGTCATTATTATTGTCCTCGAAGATACTTCCTGTGCACGCTAACGGATTGTATCCTGGGTTGCAAAAGCGTTGCGACAAACAGAGATTTAATCGGTACAAATGTGTGCCTGATACAAAAAAAGCGCCTCAAGGCGCTTTTTTGTGTGAATCTAAAACAGATTATAGTTCTGAAATAATGGCGCTCAGCTGAGCTTCTTTAGCAACTATGTCCTGATAAAGGGCAAATTGGTTTTGCGCGCGCTGTAAATTATGCTCTGAATGCTTAGTAGCGAAGTAATTGTCACCATCGAGATAATCGGTCAAGAAGCGCAAGCCAATCATAAATGGCATCACTTTCGCGCCAAGTATAAAGCTGTGCTTTTCAGTCTCTGTCAGGCTGGCCGACAACGGACCTTTATATCCTTTCACCAACGCCGCAAAGATTTCTTCACGCACACGCACGTTTGCCAGGTTAGTAGAATCTTCCGCCTCAGGAGAGCAGAACGTCCTAACCATGTCACCAAAGTCATACAGCCAATAACCAGGCATGCAGGTATCCAGGTCTATCACAGCGCGTGCATTATTTGACTCAGAGCAGAACAACATATTGTTGATCTTGGTGTCATTGTGGCAGGCTCGCAGCGGTAATTGCGCTTCAACGTCAATCACTTCCTGAGCAAGCGAAAATTGCGCTCGGCAAAATGCAATTTCCTCCTGACACAGGGCTGCACGACTCTGAGGATCCTGCCGGAGTGTTTCTTCAAACTTTTCTATGCGCATAGCAAGGTTGTGGAAATTCGGGATCACATGGTGTAACTGAGTCGCATCAAAATCATCCAATGCCGCAGCAAATTGACCAAATGCATTCGCGGCGACTGTCGCTTTGACTTCACTGTCGACTACGTCTTCACTGTAACTGCCACCGATAAACTCCAGCGCACGCCAGACTTCATCTTCAAAGTGAACAAGATACTCACCCTTTACAGTCGGCACGTGGCGAATAATGGCCAGCTCATAGCCACCGTCATTGGCTTTGCGTGCTAAGTGCTGCTCAATTTTTCTGGCATTGGTGACGAGTTGCTCAGGCTCTGGAAAAACACAAGTATTGAGTTTTTGCACAACCAAAGCACGTTGCTTGTTTTTCAGCAACATCGTTGTATTAATATGTCCATTACCGATCGGACGTAGAGAAACAGACTCTCCCTGCAGGCCAAATTGCTGCGATAAGACCTCTGCAATTACACGATTTTTCATTGTTACCTCATTGCCGCTCTCAATACGATGGCAGGTGATAGGCTCATCCGTGACGTAGTTCATATAATAATCCTGAGACACTCTTTAATTCTTCTTTGTAAGTGATACCAAACCAGCGATCAGATGCACTATGTACTCTGACCTGAAGCTGGTCCTGTTGAATACAGCTTTGAATACAATCAGGCAAATAATACTCGCTTTTGACATCGCTGTCATAATTTTCTAGAAACAGGGAAAATCCGATCTCTAGTTGCGTCAAGAGCGTTTGTGTTATGCCCCAACACGTCATAGACGCCAACGCGGTTTGTGCTAAAGTTGCCCGTTTGCCATCCGGTGCTACCCCGGATAACACGCCACTATTTTGTTGAATATCCAGATATTCAACAACTTCAAGCAACTGGCCTTTATGAGTTTGGCATATTCCGCGATTTACGCCACCTTGTTGTGATAAAGTATGTCCCAGTGGATAGCCAACAATCGCCATATCTTGATGTGTCGGCTCAGCGAAATGGCCGACGAGTTGCGTATAAGCACCAGGTCCATAATAATCATCCGCCGTAATCACAATAGCGTCACCCGGTATGAAGGACTTAGCACATAATAATGCATGGCCCGTTCCCCACGGCTTTTCTCGTAATAATGCTTTGCTGGCAAAACACGATGGTACATTATCGACGGCTTGCTCAACTAAGTCGACCTGCAATCCGTTAGGCAGCCGCGGTAGGATCTGTTGCTCAATCAATGGACGAACCTGGCGGTTAATCACCAGTACAACGTGGCGCACTCCCGCAGCATACGCATCCTCAATGCTCAGCTCCATAATGGTACAGTTAAAGTCCGGCAGTATCGCTATCTGCTTATTTCCACCAAACCGAGTACCCAAGCCTGCTGCCAGGATCACCAGCGTTGGGCTTTTTCCTTGATACATAGATAATGTCCAGCCACTCAAAAATTAAACGGCTAGTGTACATAGCTTCAGCAGAAATTAAAAGCCGTTGTAAAAAGTGAGATAACAGGTACATGATAACAATGCGGGTTCAAGTCAAGCGAAAAAACCATAATCAATTGATATAATTAAATAAGTTTAATTTTTTTTGCGAATAAAGCTGTAGCTCTATTCGCATCATACTCACGTCTGCGCGGTTAAAGTTCCATATAACGGAACAATTCATCCTAGAATTTCTGACACAGGTACTTGCTTTCCAGGAATTCCTGTAAGCCCTCTTTGGCCCCTTCTCTTCCCAACCCGGATTGTTTCACGCCTCCGAATGGCGCAACCGGGTTTGAAATCGCCCCTTCATTGACCCCAACCATGCCATATTCAAGTGCCAATGATACCCGATGGATCTGCGCTACATCCTGAGAATAGAAGTAAGCAGCCAGTCCGTCATTGACGCTGTTTGCCTGACGCACCACTGAATGCTCATCCGAGAACGCTATGATGCTGACAACCGGTGCAAAAATTTCCTGATGGTAAATATCCATCTCTTCAGTGACCCCCTGTAGCACAGTTGGAGCCATAAAATGGCCAACACAAGGTGTTCCCCGATAGACCTGCTTAGCACCTCGAGCAAGCGCATCTTCAACCAATTGCAGTGCTTTTTCTTTGGCCTTGCGGTTGATCAACGGGCCAATATCGGTGCCCGACGCTAAACCGTCACCAACAACCAACTGAGCGACTTTATCAATCAATGCTGCTATAAACGCATCGTGGACATCACGATGGACAAACACTCGGTTGGCCGCCACGCAGGTCTGCCCGCCATTTCTGAATTTAGCCACCATCAAGCCAGCCACAGCTTCTCGCACGTCGGCACTGGAAAAGACAATGAAAGGGGCATTCCCGCCCAGCTCCATTGAGGTGCGCTTAACTGTATCCGCACTGAGTGCAAGAAGCTTTTTACCTACCGCAGTCGACCCTGTGAAAGTCAGTTTTCGCACCACCGGACTTGCCAGTAAAGGAGCAACTAGCGCCTTGGCATCATCGGTCACGAGCACCTGAAACGCCGCGCTTTCAAATCCGGCCTCTAACGCCAGTTTTGCCAGTGCAATCGCACTCAACGGAGTTTCTTCAGAAGGCTTTAAAATAAACGGACAACCCGCAGCATAAGCCGGAGCCACCTTGCGCGTGATCATGGCCAGAGGGAAGTTCCAGGGTGTGATCCCCAGTACCACACCAACCGGTTGTTTAATGGTCATGAGCTGGTGACCAGGGCTATGTGATGGGATCACTTCACCATAGGCGCGCCGTGCTTCCTCAGCAAACCACTGAACAAACCCTGCGGCATATCTGACTTCTGCGACAGCCTCTTTGAGCGGCTTGCCCTGCTCTTTGCACATCAGCTCTGCAAGCGCAGCTTCATTGCCCAAAATAAGCTGATACCAGCGTTCCAGTACTGCAGCACGCTGCTGTGACGTGCGCTGCTTAAGGGTGTCAAAACAGGCCTGCGCCGCCTTCAAAGCTTGTTCGGTCGCGGTATGATCTGCCATAGAGACCGTGGCGATGGGCAACTCAGTGGCAGGATTAATCACCGTTAACTGTTGCTTTGACTGCCAGGGGTTGCCATTAACCCAACTATGCGCTTGTTCAGTGTGATGCGTCATACCTGCGCTCCTTACATAACTGAACAGGGCCGCATTATGCGGCCCTGTGATAACAACGAATTAGTGTTCTTCGTTGACGATATTGAGGTTGTACTTGGGTATTTCCACAACCAGATCTTCGTCGGCAATCACTGCCTGACAGCCCAGTCGGGATTCTGCTTCCAGACCCCAGGCCTTATCCAGCATGTCATCTTCCAGTTCATCGCTTTCTTCAAGCGAATCAAACCCTTCACGAATTACCACGTGGCAAGTTGTACAGGCACATGATTTTTCACAGGCATGAGGAATACTGATGCCATTTTTCAGTGCCACATCCAGTACCGTTTTGCCGGATTCAGCCTCGATGGCTGCGCCTTCCGGACAAAGTTCTTCGTGGGGTAAAAAGATAATCTGTGGCATATTACACCTCGTCTACCGACTGACCTTGCAGTGCGTGTTTAATTGATACATCCATACGGCGTGATGCAAACTCACTGCTTGCCTCATCCACCTGTTCGATTGCCGCTTTGATCGCTTGAGGATCGGTGGCAGTTAGTCGTGCGTTATCGAGCTCAGCCATCGCATCGCGTAATGCGCTCAGCTCTTGCTCATTGAGTAGGCCACTGTCGGTCGCCAGCGACGCTTCCAGGGCTTCGAGTACGCGCAATGCTTCAACTTGCTGCTCTTTAAGCATACGCGCCTGCATGTCTTCTTTGGCATTACTCATCGAGTCTTTCAGCATTTGGGCAACTTGGTCATCACTCAGGCCAAACGATGGCTTAACCTGGATCTCAGCCTGTACTTCTGTTGATTTTTCCATGGCTGAAACACTTAGCAGGCCATCCGCATCCACTTTAAATGTGACACGAATATGAGCCGCCCCCGCTGCCATAGGGGGAATACCTTTGAGGCTGAACTTAGCCAAAGAACGACAGTCATCAACCAGTTCACGCTCCCCCTGCAAGACATGCAAAGACATGGCTGTCTGACCATCCTTAAACGTCGTAAACTCCTGCGCACGAGCAACCGGGATAGTGGTATTGCGCGGAATGATCTTCTCAACCAGGCCACCCATGGTTTCAAGGCCTAATGACAATGGTAAAACATCCAGCAATAGCATATCTGAATCGGGTTTATTACCCACCAGAATATCCGCCTGGATTGCCGCACCTAAGGCCACCACGCGATCTGGGTCAATGGACGTCAATGGCGGCTTACTAAAGAAGGTTTCAACGGCATTGCGGATCACCGGCATACGGGTTGAACCGCCGACCATCACCACTTCCAGTACTTGCTCTTTTTCAACGCCGGCGTCTTTCAATGCACGACGACATGAACGCAACGTCTTCTTAACCAGAGCGTCTGCCAGTTCGGCAAACTGATCACGGGTAATGGTTACGGTAAACTCCTGATCACGAACAGGGAGCTTCACGTTCACCGTTTCATAGCTGGTCAGTGCTTCTTTGCAGGCCTTCGCTTTGTTCATAAACAAACGCAGTTCTTTAGCAGACAGGTCTGTCAGCCCGGTTTGCTGTTGAAAAACAGTGACCAAAAGCGCATCAAAATCATCGCCGCCGAGGCTTGAATCACCGCCCGTGGCCAGCACTTCAAAGACCCCTTTGTTCAGGCGCAGAATGGAAATATCAAAGGTACCACCACCTAAATCATAAACCGCAATGATCCCTTCCTGACCTGAGTCCAGACCATACGCCACTGCCGCGGCCGTGGGCTCATTAAGCAAGCGCAATACCTTCAGGCCGGCAATTTCAGCGGCATCTTTGGTGCTTTGACGCTGCGCATCATCGAAGTAGGCAGGCACAGTGATCACGGCCCCCATCACATCTTCCCCAGCGAAACTCTCAACGGCGCGCTGATGAAGTGATTTGAGTATCTCGGCCGATGCCTGCACCGGACTGATTGGACCTGCACAGGTCTGAACCGCCAGGCTGCCCTGATGCTCAACAAAGGTATAAGGCAGCTGACCATAACTGCTGGTAATGTCTTGCGCCGTTTTACCTAAAAAGCGTTTCACTGAGATCAGGGTGTTTTCCGGGTCCAGTGCGGCTTCTTGCTGTGCCGTCTGGCCGACGCTGATCTGCTCACCATGGTAACGAACGACCGATGGCAACATCGCATCGCCATTAAGGTCACTAAGGGTTCTGGCCTCGCCACTTTGAACCGTAGCAACCAAAGAATTCGTGGTGCCCAGGTCGATCCCGATGGCCAATTTATGTTCATGAGGTGCCGCGCTCTGCCCCGGCTCAGCAATTTGCAATAATGCCATAATGCTCTTTCACTTTGGTGAAGCTGGTTGTCGCTGTACTACGCAGCAACAACGCATGAATCAGTCGAATAGGCTGTCTTCTATCCGAGATAGCTCGTCTTTCAACTTATAAACAAACTTGAGTTTGCGAATATGATCCGCCGCGCGCTGCAAGGCCGCTTCGTCTTGACTAACCAACAGCTCACCCAGACCAGCACTATATTGCTGCTCCAATTGTCTGGCTTGCGCTTCAAAGGACTCGATTTCTGCTTCTGGGTCGGTACTGTGTGCAATCTCTTCCAGCGCCTCGCGCAGCTCCATTTGCTGCATCAAAAACGCCGGATCTTGCAAGGTTTGTTGCTCAGCACGGATATCAACGCCACGCTCGCTCAACATGTATTCAGCGCGCTTTACTGGGTGTTTCAGTACCGCCAGAGCATCATTGATCTCAGCCGTTTTTTGCACCGCCAATAGTTTTTCTCGTTCACCTAGGTGGGCAAACTTATCGGGGTGAACGGCACGTTGCAGATCTAAATAACGCTGGTTTAAAGCTGCCAGGTCAACCTGATAGCTGACCGGTAAATCGAATAAGTCAAAATATCGCATACGCATCCAATACAGCAAAGCCCTACCAAGGCAGGGCTTTAGAGTTGTTAGTCACAAAAGAGATTATACGGTGAAACTTTCGCCGCAGCCACACTCGTCCTTTTGATTCGGGTTAATGAACTTAAACCCTTCGTTCAAACCTTCTTTCGTGTAGTCCAGCTCAGTGCCGTCGATATAAACCAGACTCTTAGCATCGACGATGATTTTGACGCCCCTTTCTTCAAAAACTTCATCGCCTTCGTCCAGTTCATCTACAAACTCAAGTACATAGGCAAGACCTGAACAGCCGGTCGTTTTAATGCCGACTCTCAGCCCAATGCCTTTACCACGGTTGGCTAAAAAAGTCTGTACTCGGCCTGCTGCCGACTCTGTCAGTGTCACTGCCATAGTTATCTCTTACTTCGCCTGTTTACTCTTGTAGTCTGCAATTGCAGCCTGAATTGCGTCTTCTGCCAGAATTGAGCAGTGGATTTTCACTGGCGGTAATTCTAGTTCAGCACTGATGTCGGTGTTCTTGATTTCACCTGCTTCATCCAGTGTTTTACCTTTAACCCACTCAGTAACCAGCGACGATGATGCGATAGCACTACCACAGCCGTACGTTTTGAACTTTGCATCTTCGATGATGCCTTCACCTGATACTTTGATCTGTAGCTTCATCACGTCGCCACATGCCGGTGCGCCAACCATACCCGTTGCGACACTCGGATCATTCTTGTCTAATGAACCAACGTTACGTGGGTTTTCCACGTGATCAATTACTTTGTTACTGTACGCCATAATTCTTTCCTCACTACCTGCCTATAGTATTAACTTGCTATACACGGATTTGCTTAATGGTGTGCCCATTCAACTGCATCTAAGTCAACGCCATCTTTGAACATTTCCCACAGCGGTGACATCTCACGCAAACGACCAATCGAGTCTTTGATGAGCTTAACGGTATAATCGATTTCTTCTTCAGTGGTAAAACGACCGATGCTGAAGCGGATTGAACTGTGTGCCAGTTCATCGTTGCGGCCCAGTGCGCGCAATACGTAAGACGGCTCCAGGCTCGCTGATGTACACGCTGAACCTGATGACACGGCAATGTCTTTAACCGCCATCAACAGTGACTCACCTTCAACAAAGTTGAAGCTCAGGTTAACAATACCTGGCACTGACTGGTCAATGGCACCATTGAAATACACTTCTTCCATATCCATCACGCCGTCCAGCAAACGCTTACGCAACGTGCTGATGTGGGCATGATCTTTTTCGAAATCTTCTTTGGCCACACGGAAAGCAGAGCCCATGCCCACGATTTGGTGGGTTGCCAGTGTACCTGAACGCATACCACGCTCATGACCACCACCGTGCATTTGCGCTTCAAGGCGTGCACGCGGCTTACGACGAACGTACAAAGCACCGATCCCTTTAGGGCCATATACTTTGTGACCAGAGAAAGACATAAAGTCGACTTTCAGCTGTTGCAGGTCGATCTTTACTTTACCGGCACTTTGCGCAGCATCCACATGGAACATAATTTTGCGCTCGCGACACATCTCACCGATGGTAGCGATGTCCTGAATCACACCCAGCTCATTGTTAACGTGCATAACGCTGATCAGAATGGTATCTTCGCGAATTGCGGCTTCCAGCTTTTTCAGATCCAGCAAACCGTTTTCTTCGACTTCCATATAGGTGACTTCGAAGCCCTGACGCTCCAGTTCTCGACAGGTATCCAGCACAGCTTTGTGCTCGGTTTTCACGGTAATTACGTGCTTACCTTTCTTTTGATAAAAGTTAGCCGCACCTTTGATTGCCAGGTTGTTTGATTCGGTTGCCCCTGAAGTGAAAACAATTTCACGCGGGTCTGCGTTGATTAAATCAGCGATATCATTACGCGCCTGGTCAATCAGCTCTTCTGCCTGCCACCCAAAACGGTGCGAACGTGAGGCTGGATTACCAAAATTACCATCCATAGTCAGGCACTGCATCATCTCGTCTGCAACACGCTGATCAACCGGAGTGGTCGCTGCATAATCTAAATATATCGGTAATTTCATTTCTTTCTCCGCTAGACGCCAGTTTACAGCTGGCAACTCACTTGAATATTCTCTAATTGCTTCATTGCACTGTTAACCCCATTATCCTGACGCGTTGCAACAGACTGCACGTCGGAATTAGCGACTAACTCGGCGAGGGAAATGCTGTTTAAAAATTCTTCAATACGCATACTTAAGTCTGACCACAATGTATGAGTAAGGCAGCGCATACCGCTTTGGCAGCCGCCTCCTTCACCATGACATCGAGTCGCATCTACGGATTCATCGACCGCAGCGATCACATCGCCAACGGAAATAGTATGCGCGTCGCGGCCCAGCAAATAGCCGCCACCCGGTCCACGAACAGAGCTCACTAAGCCGTGTTTACGCAAACGGGCAAATAATTGTTCCAGGTATGACAGAGATATTTCCTGACGTTCGGAAATATCCGCCAGAGGCACGGGTCCAATATTTGCGTGTAGTGCGACGTCCAGCATCGCTGTCACTGCATATCTGCCTTTTGAAGTCAGTTTCATGCGTGCCCCCAGAAAAGTTATCAAGGCGCAAATTGTAATTACCTGACTAAGATAGTCAAGTATTAACCAACAACCAATCGCCCTGTGCTATGCGGATAACACGTAGGTAGGTACTTACCTAGCGTGTTCAATCTGCGCTTATCAAAATACCCGACTAATTTCCTCAGGTATTATGGACATTGTAATTACCTGAGTATTTTAGTCAAGTATTTACGCATGAGATTATTGCAGCGCTTTGGTATATCTCATGCCAAAACGCTAACCCCATCATTTTATTGATTTATTTATTGAGCTTAAAATACCACGCAGAATATTGAGCTCTTGATCTTCCGGACGAGCTCGGTTAAACAGGCGCTTTAGCTTGGTCATGACCATGCCCGGGTGCTGCTTAATGATAAAACCGGTGTCATTCAGAGTAGACTCAAGGTGCTCATAGAACAGTTCCATTTGCTGAGAAGTAGGATACTGCGCGTCGTCCAGCTCAACAGGTTGTTCCTGACGATCCAGGTAGGTCATACGGGTTTCATAGGCCAGCGTTTGCACCGCCATAGCCAGGTTCAGTGAGCTGTACTCCGGGTTTGCCGGAATACACACGTGGTAATTGCACAATTGCAGCTCTTCGTTGGTAAGACCGCTATTTTCACGACCAAACACCAATGCAACCGGGGTTTGCTCTGCACCATCTACCAGCTTTTGAGCACACTCACGCGGGCCAACCATAGGCCAGGATAAAGTACGAGAACGCGCACTGGTACCTATGGTTAAGGCACAATCTGCAATGGCGTCTTCGAGTTTCTCTACCTGAACCGCATTGCCCAGCACGTCAGTTGCACCGGCCGCCAAAGCGCTGGCATGGCTGTCTACCTCACACGCTGGATCCACCAAGTAGAGTTTCGATAACCCCATGGTTTTCATTGCGCGTGCAACCGAGCCGATATTGCCTGAATGGGAGGTATTTACCAGTACAATGCGAATGTCTTCTAATGCCATGTCTTATGCCTCATGAAAAAATAATGGCGGAGTTTAGCACAAACGCGAATTCGCCAGATAGTAAAATCCGGACCAGACGCACCTGAATAGCAAAGGGTCTTTATAAGTGTAAGCCCCACCACACTAATCACCTCATCTAAACTGGCTGAATTTAAATCACTTTCTCAATCTGGTTAAAAAAAGCACATTATTTTTGGCTAAGGGTTATTTACTTTGCAGCAAAAATCGCTAGAATACGCCGGCTCGAAATTTTTAGTTCTTTTACAATTCAAAGGTAATGCTATGCATCCAATGTTAAACATTGCGGTACGCGCTGCGCGTAACGCGGGTAAGGTGATTCTACGTGCTTGTGAAAACATGTCTCAGGTTGAGACTTCACAAAAAGGTTCAAACGACTTCGTAACAAACGTAGATAAAGAAGCGGAACTGGTTATCCGCGACACAATTTTAAAAGCCTACCCGGAGCATGCAATTGTCGGTGAAGAGCTTGGCCACACAGATGGCAAGCAAGCCGATTACCTTTGGGTTATTGACCCGCTTGATGGCACCACTAACTTCATCAAGGGCATTCCACACTTTGCTATTTCTATCGCGCTGAAAGTAAAAGGCCGCGTCGAACAAGCTGTTGTATACGATCCAATCCGTGATGAGCTGTTTACAGCGTCTCGCGGTCAGGGTGCACAATTGAACAGCAAACGTATTCGCGTTACTAAGAGTACTGAACTAGCAGGTTCTGTACTGGCAACAGGCTTTCCGTTCAAACAAAAGCATCACCTGGACGCTTACACTGAAACCTTTAAAGCCCTGTTTATTCAAACCACTGATATCCGTCGCGCCGGTTCTGCGGCGTTGGACATGGCCTATGTTGCTGCGGGTCGTATCGATGGTTTCTACGAGATCGGTCTTAAGCCTTGGGACACAGCAGCGGGTGAACTACTGGTTAAAGAAGCCGGCGGCATGCTGATGGACTTCGCTGGCGGTGCCAACTACAACAACAGTGGAAACATTGTATGTGGTGCCCCTAAACTGTGCCAGGCGATTGTAAAAGAAATTCGCCCAGTATTGACTGAGTCACTACTTAAGTAAGCTGGACGCAAAAGTTATACCAATTTCACTTAATACCTGTTCAATTTGACGGAGCAAATATGACGCTAACTGTGTTAAAAATTTCTCATTTAGAGCCTTTACCTAAGGTATTAGTTCGCAAATTTTTGCCTAGTTATCGACCATATTTTCTCGCCTCAAAATAGAACACTTAATTAAGCAAATTGGTATTAAAAAACCCAAACATGTGTTTGGGTTTTTTTATATCTGACATTAAACCTGAATTACTTAATTTCAACGCGGGCCGAGCGCATCACTACTTCATCATTGAGTTCAATGCCGATCCCCGGCGCTTCAGAGACCTTAAATACGCCTTTTTCTGGCTGAGGATCCTGAAGACATAACTCACGGTTCCACTTTTTAATCGCATAAGTATGGTGCTCATGGATCAGGAAGTTAGGAATGGCCGTTTCCAGATGCAATGAAGCAGCCGTTGCAACAGGTCCGCCACAGACGTGCGCCTGAATGCGAATATCAAAAATATCGGCGTAATCACAGACCTTTTTGGTCTCAGTAAAACCACCACATAAACCAATATCCGGCTGCAATACATCAATACTCTGATCTTCAAAGTAAGGACGAACATCCCAGCGATTATACAAACGCTCGCCACCGGCAATCGGCACCGCAGTTTTGTTAGCGACTTTGGCATGCAGCGAGTGGTTCAGGTAATTGACTGGCTCTTCGTAATACATACAGTCAAATTCTTCTGCAATTTCTGCAATTTGAATTGCAGACGTGGCACCTGGCAGACTGTGGCATTCGAAAATAATATCCACTTCATCGCCCACTGCCTCGCGGATCGCCTGCATACGTGCCCGATATAGCTTCATTTCGCCGCGCGAGATCAATTTAGTACGGTCGTAGTATGTATTGCCGTCTTTATCGTACATGATGGGGTCGACTTTGACTGCATCATACCCTTCTGCCAGCGCTTTGTGTGCTGCCTCAGCATATTCGTGAGGCTGTACCAATGCTTTAAATTCACTGTCCCAGTCAAACTGCAATTGCGACGCGTAAGTACGCAACTCATCATTCACTTTACCGCCCAGTAACTGATATACCGGCAGGTTCAATGCTTTACCTTTGATGTCCCACAAGGCAGTATCAATGGCACTCATGGCAGCATACACTACAGGTCCACCACCTAAGCCCCAGAAGCTCTCACGCAACATGCGAGCCCACAACATTTCGGTCTGGAATGGGTCATGACCAATTAAAAATGCTTCTGCCATTTCTTTAATCATGGCTGCAGCGGCACTGTGTCCCAGGTCGTAGGCCAGGCCCGCTTCACCTACACCAGAAATACCTTCATCGGTGTGGATGCGAACAAAAACCGGGGTCCAGGCTGGTCTGTCCGGACAGTGAATATCAAACACTTCGACGCGATTAACTTTCATTTTGACTCCTATTCGGCAAAGCCAGGATCCAGGCGGTATGCCTTTCTCAACATGGCAGGCCAGGCTAATTGGCCACCGGTGCTACCACTGTGCACCACTTTTGCCTGATTATAAATATTATCCTGAATGGGCTGCGGCACTTCAATCGCCGGACGACCCGTTGCCTGGATCGCGACCTGGATCTCACAGGCACGTTGCAGATCATAAAAACGCATGAAGGCATCGCCGACCGTTGGCCCCACCGTTAAACCACCATGGTTAACCAAGAGCATGTGGTTGGTGGTGCCCAGATCATTCTGCAGCCGCGCTTTTTCGGCCTCATTCACGGCCAACCCTTCATATTCGTGATAAGACAAAGAAGGCAGCGAGAACATACTGTGCTGACTGAGCGGCAACAGACCCCCTTCCAGACTCGCAACGGCAATGGTTTCTTTGGTATGCAGATGGATCACACAATGGGCATCTTCTCGTACTTCATGAATCGCACTGTGAATAGTAAAGCCGGCCGGGTTTATTTCAAAAGGCGTGTCGTCCAGAATATTGCCTTGCAGGTCCACTTTCACCAGATTAGAAGCGGTAACCTCATCAAAACTCAGACCAAATGCATTCACCAGATAATGATCTGTGCCAGGTAAACGGGCTGACATGTGTGTGTAGATCAAGTCGCCCCAGCGAAAATGCTCAACAAGACGATAGCACGCCGCCAGATCAACACGCAGTCGCCACTCTTGCTCACTGACTTTGTCTTTAAGATTGAGTTTTGGCAATTCAAACATGGCTGTTCCTTTTGTTATAAAGCCCAATGTAATTTGGATGTATAGAAGTCTAAAACACTCACCTCCGGGATGCAATGATTCAATCCGGAAGAAAGCATAATCGTCGATGTGGATCAAAAAACCACCGGCAAGCGGTGGTTTTTTTTAATGTTGCCAGCCTACTATAGTTTAGACAGGTAATCGGCAATGGCTTCCAGCTCTGCGTCAGACACGTTCGCAGTCATAGCTTTCATGGCTGCTGACATGCCATTGCTACGCGCGCCAGATTTGATGTCTTTCATCTGAGCCAGCAAATATTCTTTATTCTGGCCGGCCAGTTTAGGATACAAAGGCATGATAGGTGCTTTACCTTCTGCGCCATGACACGTCTGACACATCTTCGCCGTGTACAAGGCCTTACCATCGGCAGCACTGGCTGTACCGGCAGAAAGGGCAGCAACGGCCAGGCCACTGGCTAACATTAATTGTTTCATCTTGCTCATATCTTTTCTCTTCTAATATAACGGATCAATTCAAGTGTAGTCTATGCCGCACTGTTATCCATACACCAATGACGGTGAGCATATGGGTGCAGCCAGGGTACCTACCAAATCAGATCATCAGGCACTTCGAAGTCTGCATAAGGATCGTCTTCGTCCTTATCACTCTGGCCATCTTCCACATGGAAGACGATGTACTTTTCATCGACTTCTGCAATCTTACGAGCAGGTTCATCCTGTAACACGTAGAACTGGCCTTCAAGTACGCAAATTGCCAGTCGACCTTTCGCCAAGGCTTGCTGCGTCTGGGCATTCACATCCAGCTCTTTAACTTTGCTTTCATAAGTAAAGTTGAAGGTCACATTGCCGCGAATTTCTTCCTGGTTATGGTGTTCCAGAATTTGCTTAACCCGGGCGACCTGTTCGCGCTCTTTTAGTTCAGCCTGCTTAGCCTTATTCAGCTCTTCGGCTTTTTGCTGTTGTGCCTGTTTGGTTTGTTCAATGTGTTTTTGCAGATCACTGACGTCGCTGGTTGCACCTTTCTTTTTCTTTTTCTTCTGAGATTTGCGCTTTTCACTCTTCGCAATTTTCGCTTTGTGCTCGGTGGTCAGGCCCGCTTTCAAAAGTTGATCTTGTAGAGATCCCATAATGCCACTCCATAAATCTAGACTGACGCTATTTTAACGCAGTAGACGAATTTGACCACTGCTGCTGGCCGATACGGAAGAAAAATTTTATTAGCCAAAAATCTAACAGAGTCTGAACTAAAAAATATGATTTACCGCAAGTTTTCTCTAATTGGCTTCGCAATTCCATTATCTGACAGGCATAATTTGAGCGCTATTTGGTTATTGTGGATGCGTTATGTCTCTGCCGCACTTGTTGTTGTGCTCCGTCGCCATTTTTTGCGTTTTGTACGCACCCCAGCCGTTATTGTCGGTGTTTGCACACCAGTATCAGATAACACCTGCAAAATCTGGCATGCTTATGTCAGTGACTATGCTACCGCTGGCAATTGCACCTATTTGCTACGGGTTATTATTTACGAAACGTAATCCACTGAAGATCATCAAAGTCGTGATGTTGCTGCTGGCACTGTGTTGCGTTGGGTTTGCGCTCAGCGGGCACTTTCAGTGGATGCTTGCAATACGCTTTGCTGAAGGGTTACTACTCCCGGCTGCGCTGACCGCCATGACGGGATACCTGGGACGCACCTACCAACACAGCCAGCTCAAACGCACGATGAGCTGGTACATTGGCAGCACCATAGTTGGCGGCTATCTGGGTCGTACACTGGCTGCCAACTTTGCCGTGTGGTTCAACTGGCAAAGCTTTTATCTGCTCA
The DNA here is from genome assembly GCF_030125445.1 of Pseudoalteromonas ardens. Classification (NCBI taxonomy): domain Bacteria; kingdom Pseudomonadati; phylum Pseudomonadota; class Gammaproteobacteria; order Alteromonadales; family Pseudoalteromonadaceae; genus Pseudoalteromonas; species Pseudoalteromonas ardens. Next base: position 108,730 of record NZ_JASJUV010000010.1, on the reverse strand, counting down.
ATGCTGTGATGCTTGTGTTGCTGGCATGGCGGATCAAACCAGCGCGTGCTCAGGCGGTGAGTAGTCAGGCGAATCATCCATTGGCTTATCTCAAGCCCCTGAAGCAGGTAAATTTGTTGAGTCTCTATGGCGCGGTATTTTGCATGTTTTTTTGCTTTGCGGCGCTGCTCAACTACCTGCCTTTCATTCTCAGCAATGACTACCAGGTAAGCGACCCTCGTCTGATTGGGTGGGTTTATACGGGGTATCTGATCGGCGCGTGTTTGTCTTTGTCGACCCCACTGCTCAGTAAATTATCGACCAGTATGTGGCAGATCCTCAGTGGCTTGTTTGCTTTATACTGCCTGACCATAGTGGGCATGCTGTGGCATCACTTTTGGCTGTTTCTAGTGCTGTTTACTGTGTTTTGCGCCTGCATGTTTATGATCCATGCCAGTGCAGCCCCCCTGGCCAATCAACTCAGTAAAGCCGAAGCCACAGTAACCAATGGCGCCTACGTGTCTTTTTACTATTGTGGCGGCGCGCTGGGCTCTTATCTGCCGGGCATCATTTACCAGCGCTGGGGATTAGTTTATTTTCTGCTTACGTTGCTGTTTGTGTGTAGCGGCGGTTTACTGCTGGTGTGGCGAAATTACTGCCAAACAGAGCCGGATAAAGCGAGCCTGACACACAAATCAACGTAGCCAGAGTCACACTGTCATGACCCGCTCTGGCACAGTCAGCCACACAGGTTGATGACCAGTATGCTGCCAGAAACGCGTTAAATCAGCTAAAGACAGTACCCAGGTCTTGTCATTTTCGAAAGGATGACATTGCCACAGCACAGCATCACTCAGTGCCTCATCCAACCATAACTGGACGTGCTGCTCAGGGTCATTGGCAACCGCCAGCGCAGAAACGCAGCCTGGTTTTATCCCTAAATACTGCTGCAGCCGACTATCAGACGCAAACCCGAGCCGGGATAAACCTTGTTGTTTAGACAATGCCTTGAGGTCAATTTGTTTATTTGCAGTGGTGACCAACAAAATATGTTGTCGGCCATAATTGTCGCGTAAAAATAGGTTTTTCAGTCGTGTGCCGGCGCGTTCAAGTGCCAACTTGTCAGCATCCTGACAGGTTGCCAGAGGGGGATGCTGATAAGCCTGGTAAATGATGTCCAGCTTATTAAGCAACGCCGCCAATTGAGAGACAGTCAGCGTGCTCATTGACAAATACCACGTAACTGCACGCTGCGATCGCGCCAAAACACCTGCTCTATCTTGTAGCCGGACTCACAGTAACGGGCATCACTGAGTGCTTTTTTAAGCCTGACAACCGCTTCGTCTTCCAGTTTGAGTTTCAGTTCTGGCGAGTCCTCGACTCTTTGCTGATCCGCAAAACGCTTTAAATCACGCCGGGATACCGGCTTACTGGTATCCAGATTCATTTGTGGGGTAGCTTTGACCGTAACAACAAACGCGAACTCGTCCTGCCCTTTCGCGTTAACGCGTTGATGTAGTTGTTGACTTTCGACTTCCAGAAGTGGCACCTCTGGCTTACTGCTACAAGCACTGAGCAGCAGTACGGCGCCAAACAGTAGACTCGCACGTATCATAAATTTCTCTGTATTTTTTGCCCAGTGTATCAAAGCAACGCGGTTATTTGGCAAGTTTTTTATGACCAAGACTTGACGCTGAGTAGCGAAATGTTTTAAATTCTCACCGTCAAATCGACACCGGAAGTGGGGCTATAGCTCAGCTGGGAGAGCGCCTGCCTTGCACGCAGGAGGTCAGCAGTTCGATCCTGCTTAGCTCCACCACTTTCCGCCTTTCTCTTATGAAGTTCTTTTTCCTTAACCTGACTGTTATCAGCGCATTAAACTGTTTACTGGGTCATCCTTGTACCCGTAAAAATCAACTTCTGATCTGGCCGTCGCCATTCACCAGGTATTTTTCAGTCGTCAGCGATTCCAACCCCATCGGACCGTAAGCATGCAATTTGGTTGTTGCGATACCAATTTCTGCGCCCAGTCCAAGCTGACCACCATCACTGAACCGTGATGAAGCATTCACCATGACCACCGAAGCATCAACGCTGCGCTGAAACAAGTCCGCAGTCTGCCTATCCTGCGTACAGATCACTTCGGTGTGATGACTACCAAAGCAATCAATGTGTGCCACAGCCGCCCTGAAATCAGCTACTTGTTTAATGGCAATCTCCAGGCTCAGGTACTCTTCACCAAACTCATCATCCGCTAGCACTGTGGCATTGTCGAAATAGCCAGCACTCGCCCGATCGGCATTGATCTTAACACCGCGCTGCTGCAAAGCCTCTGCGGCTTGTGGTAAAAACTGCTCAGCAATGTCCTGATGGACAATCAGCCCTTCAAGTGCATTACACACGCCGGTGCGCTGGGTTTTACCGTTAAGTAGCAACTGCAGCGCCTTATCAAGATCCGCATCCTTATCGACATACAGGTGACAGACCCCTTTAAAATGCTGGATCACCGGCACAGTACTGTTTTGGGTCACAAATTGGATCAGGCCTTCACCACCGCGTGGGATGATCAGGTCAATGTAGTCTTTTTGCTGCATCAGCTCCATCATCAGGCTGCGGTCCGGATCAGGTATCACGCTAATCAACGCCTTAGGCAGGTCGTGAGCTTCCAGCACAGTATGTAACACAGAGGCAATGGCAAGCGAGCTTTGCAGTGCCTCTTTACCACCACGCAGGATCACCCCATTGCCCGATTTAAAGCACAAAGCGCCGGCATCTGCTGTCACATTTGGGCGAGCTTCATAAATCATACAGACGACACCCAAAGGCACCCGCATTTTCCGGATCTCAATGCCATTGGGTCGTGAGCCTAAATCACGCACTGTACCAACCGGATCGGGTAACTCAATAATGGTTTCAATTCCCTGTGCCATATCTTCAATGCGCTCGGGCGTGAGTGTCAGGCGATCAACCATGGCAGCTGGCAACTGATTATCACGTGCCGCCGCCAGATCCTGTTGGTTAGCACCGATGATTGCATCCATATTGGCTCTGAGCGCGCCCGCCATACCACGCAATACCGCGTCTTTTTGGGTGCTGGATAATAGCGCCAGAGTTTTCGCTGCCTGTGCGGCATTATGTGCAATGTCTGTAATTAAGCTCATGAATTTCTTTCCTCAAATACGGCAATATCATTTTGTGAGATAACAGGCCCGATACTATTCTGAACCTGCTCGGTCACTATATCTTTATCCTGCTGGGCAATAAAATTAAGCAAACAACTGCTGTAATTACAGTTTGCTTTTGCCAGCTTCTGACCATCTTCGCTCCTGACCAGTACGGTTTCGCCCGCTGAAAAGTCACCATTGACGGCAACAATGTCATCGCAGCTCAGAGCATCAAACTGGCCAGCTTCAACAATCAACTCTCCCTGCTCTGACGCAGTGTGTGTCATCCAGTGCAGCGCTTCATGCATGGGTGTGTCATAAGGCAGAAAACGCGTTCCCGGGTTAGCACCGTTAAGCAATGCGGTGAAGGTATCTTCGTTAAACCCGTTTACGATATAAGTCACAATACCATGAGAGGTGGCTTTTTCCGCCGCCTGTAACTTAGTTTTCATGCCTCCGGTGCCAACACTGCTGGTCGGGCCGCCCGTCATTGCATAGATCTCCGGGGTGAGTTCACCCACCGTATCTAACAACCTGGCATCCGCGTTTTTATTCGGATCTTTGTCATACAAACCATTCACATCTGAACAAATGATCAGACAATCTGCATCTGCTGCCGCTGCAACCATGGCTGACAAATTGTCGTTATCACCAACCTTTAAATCATCCGTTGTCACCGCATCATTCTCGTTGATAATAGGCAGGATCCCTTGCTCCAGTAAAGTGAACAATGTTTCACGAATATTGTTGTATCGGTCACGGTCTCGTAAATCCCCATGAGTTAGCAATAACTGGGCTGAAGGAAAGTCAAAAAAACGCTCCCAGGTCGAGATCATTTCGGTCTGCCCCGCCGCTGCCATGGCCTTTTTTACCGCCACCGACCTTTTATCTTTGTTCTTAAACAAATGCGACCCTGCGGCCACTGCGCCGGATGACACCAGCAGCACTTCTTTGCCTTTGGCACGGCACTGAACGATGAACTGAGCAATGTTCAGCAGGTAACGAGAGCGACAGCCATCCTGCTCTGGCGCAATTAACGCACTGCCGATTTTTATCACGATGCGTTGAGATGTTTCGATTGACATGTTTTTTCCGTTTTACCTTATATCCTCATGCACGCAGCACCCTGGTTGATACTGCAACACCTCTTCGTCAGCTTACGCGACCATAAAAGATAAGATAACAACGGCTTCGAAATACCCGCTCACACGAATACAGCACGCATTTCGAAACGACATACAAACAGACCCCTGACAAGCATGCACTAAATAATTCAGTACGGGCAAGCACCTGTGGCTGCGAAAACTAAGAAAGATTGATTGTGACCAAAGAGCCTTGCTCTGCTGGTCGAGCCGTTTTTTGCAGGCTCACCATGGTTTGGTGTGGCAAAAAAGGCCTGATCGCAATGAATAATTGCGCACATGAGTAGATTGATGATGGGCGCATAGCCCGCTCGAATAAACGCTTATTACCTTAACGCAGATAACTGAGGCATTGCAACCCTTGCAGATATAGGTGCTTTATGGTCGCCATAAGTGTAATTGATAGTCTATAGATATCACCATATTATGACCAAAAATCAGCGTTACTTACTGGACGGAGACACTGTAAAAAAGTCATGCTTGTTGCTATTTCGAGCAGAACTAACACTTTATTTGTTGTTTGACTGTGCTATAACCAAGCAAACACTATAATTACATTTACCCCAACTTGTGGGAGCAGCTATGTCAGCTATTTATATTGCCGGGATTGCATTATTTTCTGTTTTAGCCCAATGGCTTGCCTGGGTTTGCCGGGTACCGGCTATTTTGTTTTTACTGCTTACGGGTCTGTTGCTTGGTCCTATATCTGGTCAGCTTCAACCGGACCAACTGCTGGGCGATCTACTGTTTCCTGTCGTCTCCCTGTCTGTTGCCATTATCTTATTTGAAGGGGCATTGACGTTACACTTTCACGAGCTTAAAGGGATTGGCAAAGTCGTCAGAAATTTATGTTCTATAGGTATGCTCACCACATTTACCATTCTCACCGCCAGCGCTATCTGGCTGTTAGAACTGGACTGGCGAGTGGCAGCAGTACTAGGCGCTGTATTGGTCGTTACTGGACCCACAGTGATAGCCCCCATGCTCAATGCCATGCGGCCACAAAAAGACATTGATCGGATCCTGCGCTGGGAAGGGATTGTCATTGACCCCATAGGTGCACTCTTTGCCGTCTTGGTGTTTGAAGCCGTCAACCAGGTCGGTGAGGCCGCCGTATTTAGTCATACCATGCTGGCCTTGTTTTCAACATTGGGCGTGGGGACCTCGGTGGGCATTGTTGCAGGCTGGCTCACGACAACTATCATTCGGCGCGAATGGCTCCCCTATGAGCTGCATAAGTTTGGTATTCTGGCATTAGTGCTGTTCAGCTTTACTCTGGCGAACCACCTGAGTCACGAATCCGGCCTGCTGGCCGTGACCATTTTTGGCATCTGGCTTGCCAATCAGGACGATCTGGAGATCGATTCAGTGCTTGAATTCAAAGAAGATTTATCCATGATCCTGATCTCGAGTCTGTTCATTCTGCTCGCTGCACGGCTACAGCTGGAAGACCTCATGCTGCTTGATAGCGACGTGTTCATCTTTCTGGCTATTGTGCTGTTTGTCGCCCGCCCCCTGAGTATTGCTGTATCAACCTTTGGTAGTGATCTGCCACTGCGTTCCCGACTGATACTTGCCTGGATCGCGCCACGCGGCATTGTTGCTGCGGCGGTCGGCTCCGTATTCGCATTGAGTATGATGCAATCAGGTTATCCCGACGCCAACAAAATGGTGCCATTGATCTTTATGGTGATCATTGTCACGGTGATCTTACAAAGTCTGACAGCGACCCCCCTGGCACGCCTGCTCAAAGTTCGCCAGCCTGCGCCCAACACCTTATTACTCATAGGTGCGAATCACGTATCACGCGCCATCGCCAAAGGACTCACAGAGCAAAATGTCGATGTTTACCTGTCAGATCCGGCGTGGGAAAACTGTAAAATGGCGCGGATGGACGGACTGCCCTGTTACTATGGTAACCCGCAATCCGAGCACGCGGAGCGTTACCTGCCCCTGACCAGCCTGAAATCAGTCATGGCGCTGTCTCCCAACCGCCATCATAATGCGCTTGGCGTGCAATATTTTTCGCACCTGCTGGGCGAACAGAATGTATTTTCTCTCAAGTCCTCAACCAACCATGCCAAAGCAAACAAAGACAGTGCCACTTTCTTATCTCGTCAGTTGTTGTTCGGCGATGAAGGTAACTACGCCAAATTAAGCAGCATGATGGCCAAGGGTGGCAAAGTCAGCGCAACCAGATTGTCAGAAGAGTTCACCTGGTCGCAATATCAGGAAGTCAACAAAGAAGCCATTCCTCTGTTTATCATTGGAGAAGCCGGCAAAAACGATGATGGTTTGCCCGTGCGCCCATTTACACCGGATATGAAAAATGCGCCAGGCAGCGGGGAGCGCGTACTGGCACTGCAACCGCCTAAGCTGTCGGTACTCAAAGATCCGGCGCAAAAAGAAGCGCCTATAGGGGAAAAACTCGGCGACTAATCCAGTTTACATAGGTAGCCGGGCACGCTTTACGACGCTGTCCGGCATTTTCTGTGCCAGCAATGCCAGGGCGGTTTCGATGCGCTTATGCAACTTTTTATCGGCAACGGCCGCATGGAATAGCCAGCGATAGGCATCCTCGTAATCCCTTGGACTGCCATAGCCTTTATTAAACAAGTCGACCAGACGTAACTGGGCTTTCAAATTACCCAGCACGGAAGCCTCACGCAAATAAGTGATCGCCATACGCTTATCCATCTGCACCAGTTTACCCAGATCATAATAGCGACCAAGTTGTTCCAGCGCCGGTGCTAAACCTTGCTCAGCAGCTTTGCGCATATAATATAAGCCCAGTTCCACATTGCGCTCTACACAGACTGCGTAGGCCAGCATATCGCCATACAGAAACTGGTAGGAGGGCAGCGCCATTATTTCGGCGCGGGCTTCAATATCCTGAACCAGCTGGCATTCATCGTCTTTAACGCGCTTCAAATGCGCATTACGACCGATCAATTCCAATAATTCAGCCTGGCTGTATAAGGGGACCGCCTCTATCGCCTCTTCACTTTGAGAGCAAGGACTAACAAGTAAGCAAGTGCTTACAATTAGCGCAGATATCATGCTTAAATGCTTGTTCATATTCGATACGTACCAATGACACACTAAACTTAATTATACAATAAATGTGCCACAGCGCAGGCTTTGGAAGATATGATGTGGTATTGCAGACATAAAAAAAGCTGCCGTAGCAGCTTTTTTTGTTTTTAATGCTTATTCGCCGAATGGGTTGCGAACAATCATAGTTTCAACGCGGTCCGGACCGGTTGAAATGATGTCGATTGGTACACCAGTCAGTTCTTCAAGGCGCTTGATGTAGTTAACAGCGGCTTCTGGCAGCGCTTCAACCGTCGTTGCACCAAAGGTGTTTTCTGACCAGCCTGGCATCTCTTCGTATACTGGCGTGACTTTCTCGTAGCCTTCAGCCGCCAATGGCGTCACGTTCGTAACCGTGCCATCTTCCAGCTGGTAACCAGTACAGATCTTGATAGTTTCAAGACCATCCAGTACATCCAGCTTAGTCAGACAGAAGCCTGAAATGCTGTTGATCTGGATTGCACGACGCATTGCAACGGCATCGAACCAGCCCGTGCGACGCAGACGACCTGTAGTAGCACCAAACTCGTGCCCTTTCTCACCAAGGTGTTTACCAACTGGATCTTGCTTGTCCTGACCGTCATAAAGCTCTGTCGGGAACGGGCCTGAACCAACACGCGTGGTGTAGGCTTTTACGATACCCAGTACATAGTCAAGGTGTAGAGGACCAAAACCAGCACCAGTCGCAACACCACCGGCAGTGGTATTAGACGAAGTTACATAAGGGTATGTACCATGGTCGATATCAAGCAGGGTGCCCTGAGCGCCTTCAAACAGGATGTTATCGCCCTTCAGACGCGTTTGGTCCAACAGCTCAGTTACGTCAACAACCATCGATTTCAGGATCTGAGCAATTTCCATTGCTTCATCGTAAGTCTTCTGGAAGTCAACAGGATCGACTTTGTAGTAGTTAACCAGGCTGAAGTTATGGTACTCAAGCACTTCTTTGAGCTTAGCAGCAAACTGTTCAGGGTTGAACAAATCGCCAACACGCAGGCCACGACGCGCTACTTTATCTTCATAAGCAGGGCCGATACCACGTCCAGTTGTACCGATTGCTTTGTTACCACGTGCCAATTCACGCGCCTGATCCAAAGCAACATGGTAAGGCAAGATCAACGGACAAGCTTCACTGATCAACAAACGTTCACGAACTGGTACGCCACGCTCTTCCAGCATACGTACTTCTTTCATTAGCGCGTCTGGTGCCAATACCACACCGTTACCGATAATACATTTTACGTTATCACGCAGAATGCCTGACGGGATAAGGTGCAGAACGGTTTTCTCACCGTTGATCACCAGTGTGTGGCCCGCATTATGTCCGCCCTGATAGCGAACAACCAAAGAAGCCTTATCTGTCAGCAGGTCTACAACCTTACCTTTACCTTCGTCACCCCACTGGGTGCCCAATACAACGACGTTTTTACCCATTGCAAAATCACTTAGAAAAAATTAGGCGCAGATTTTATCAGAAAAGCACGTTCAAAACACCCCATCACGGCTATTTTTTCCGCACTCGCCGGGATCCTGATGAATTTAAGGGGATTATATTAATGCAACTTGTGATTAAGCAGCGACTATACCGGGTGGACTGTACGCCTTAAAGGGTTCATACGGCAACCCAATAAGAAAAGGCCGTGTCAGCGGCCTTCCTAATAAAGCGAGACACGATTGTGTCAGTTTTTACTCAGCATTAACAATGGCCTGCTGAAGCTGAGCATTGGTATAAGCTTGACCTGCAATGCCCCACATGCCATCTACCGTGTATACCGCATTCACCCAGATTGACTCCTTACTAAGTTTACCGTGTGTATGGCTCAAAACCAGCTCTGTCGCTTCACTTATAAAGCGCTTTTTCTGAACCTCTGTGGCAAAGGTAAAAGCAGGCACTCTGAGCTCTACAATCACCAGTGGAGAAACGGCTAAGCCTGAAAACGTCAGCTCACGGTCAACAAAAACGACTTCCCCCACAATATTAGGCAGCATAAATCGGTTATCACTGATTTCATGGTTGTCTAAAAAAATCTGACCTAACTGTTGATGCAGCACCTGTGCGGAGCGCTTAGACACGAGGCCTTCAGACATAATAACTTGAATCGGCATGATCTTTTCCTTTTAATCTGATTGAAAAATAGATAGCGATCGCTATCCATTGAATTATAAATAGCGATCGATATTTATTTCAAGTTAAATATAATGATCATTATTTATTTCTATAACTGGAAAACTATGAGAGCCTCAAAAGAGCATATGGATAAAATTCGTGCGCATATTCTTGAGTCATCCGGGCAAGGATTTCGTGAAGAGGGATATCAGGGTTTAGGGATCAATGCGCTAGCCAAACGTGCAGGCATGACATCTGGCGCCTTCTATGGTCACTTCCCCTCAAAAAGCCAGGCGTTTCATGAGGTAGTCGAAAAAGGCATGTGTGACTACAAAGACTCGGTTGCACAGTTTAAAAACCTCTACCAAGACGACTGGCCAAAGCACTTTCTGGATTTTTATCTTAGTCAGGAACATTTAAGTGACGTTGCTAACAGTTGTGTGGTACCCGCTCTGTCATGTGACGTGATGCGAGCGAATGACCAGACTAAGGCTGTCTATTCAGCCTTGCTCGAACAAATAGCGACACAAATCAGTCAATCGACACCAGAGCGAGGCAAAGCAGGTGCACTGGCGTTGATCTCTTTGCTGGCAGGCAGCATTATGATTGCTCGCAGTGTGGACTCACAGCGTCTGCAACAGGAAATTCTGCAATCAGCCAGACAACAAGCTGACCTACTGGTTGCAGGTTAACAACCCATACGCTGATTCAGTGCACAAAAAAAGCCAATCCGTGTAACAGGATCGGCTTTTTTATTGATTATAGGCTTCTAAAACACCTAACGCTCGCTATTCACCTTTTTTGTTCTTCATGTAATCAAAGAACTCGCTGTCTGGTGACAACACCATGACATCGCCTTTGCTGGTGAAGGTATTTTTATATGCTTCCAGCGAGCGAACAAAACCGAAGAACTCCGGATCTTTGTTGTAGGCGTCAGCATAAATTTTCGCAGCCTGCGCATCACCCTGACCACGTACGGCACGTGCATTACGTTCCGCATCTGCCAGCATAACCGTTACCCGGCGGTCAACTTCAGCACGAATGATTTCAGCCTTTTCCTGACCTTCTGAGCGGTGCTCTTTGGCCACAGCCGTACGCTCAGCACGCATCCGCTGGAAGATAGAGTTACTAACTTCGTTCGGCAGGTTAATTTGCTTCACGCGCACATCCAGAACTTCAATACCCAGTTCCTGAGCACTTTCAGATGCCTGTACCAGCGCTTCTTCCATCAGCTCACTACGCTCACCCGAAACGATTTCCTTAATGGTACGCGAACCGAAGTTGGTTCTCAGACCATTGTTCACTTTCTGCTTCAACAGGGTTTCAGCGTACTGTTTATCACCCCTGGCACGCAGATAGTAAGCGGAGAAATCATTTACACGCCACTTTACGAATGAATCAACGATCAGGTCTTTTTTCTCGCTGGTCACGAAACGGTCTGGTGCACCATCGAGCGTCTGAATACGTGCATCAATACGACGTACCTGACTGAAGAATGGCACCTTCAAGTGCAGACCCGGCTCATAAACCACAGCGTTATCCTGGCTGTCTTTTTGTACTTTACTGAACAGTAATACAATGGCGCGCTGCCCTTCTGTGACAACAAACACCGATGAGAAAGCCAAAAATGCGGCAATAATCAATCCTACGACAGTCATGTTTTTCATATCAGTTACCTCCCACCATTGTTAAAACGGTCACGTGAAAAACGATCATCACTGCTGTTCACTGTGCTGTTACGTGACTGACCAAGTGACTGACGTAGCTGATTGATGTCATTCTGGCTCGGGAGGGTTACCTGAGAGCCCGACTTGCCTTGTTGCATAATCTTATCTAGCGGCAGATACATCATGTTATTACCGCCTTTTACATCAACCAGTACTTTAGAGCTGTTACCCAACACTTGTTCCATGGTTTCGATGTATAGACGCTCACGCGTAACCTGCTTAGCAGACTGATATTCTGGCAATAGCTTTTCAAAGCGCTCAACCTCACCCTGTGCTTCCAGCGTGATACGCTCTTTGTAACCTTCGGCCTCCTGAGTCATACGCGTTACCTGACCACGGGCACGAGGCTCAATTTCTCTTGCATAGGCTTCTGCTTCACGAATGAAACGTTCTTCATCTTCCTGTGCTGCAATGGCGTCATCGAATGCATCTTTAACTTCAGCAGGCGGACGCGAGTCTTTAAAGTTCACATCAGTGACGATGATACCCAGGTTATAAGGTTCGATGATTTTGGTTAGCTCATCCCAGGTACGCTGACGCACTAACTCACGACCTGTGGTTAAGACCTGGTCCATGCGAGAGTGACCCACAACATAGCGCAATGCACTATCAAGCGCTTGCTGCAAGCTGTGATCGGCATCGGTTACGCTGAAGCGATACAAAGTCGGATCAACCACTCGATACTGTACTTCAAACTCAACACTTACCACGTTTTCGTCTTCGGTCAGCATAAAACCGGATGCCGACAGTGAGCGAACCGCTTCAATATCAATGGGAATAACACGCTCAATGAAAGTCATTTTCCAGCGCAGGCCCGGCTCGGCGATACGGTTAAATTCACCGAATTGCAGCACGATGCCACGTTCGGCTTCTTTCACTGTGTAAATACCGCTCAGTGCCCAAACAACAAACGCAATCAGCAGCACAAATACCGTACCGGCCCCGCCGATACCACCGCCTTTGCCTGGCTTACCGCCAAACATACCGCCAAACTTGTTGTTGAATTTGCGGAATACCTCGTCTAAGTCAGGTGGCCCCTGATCACGACCGCCGCGGTTCTTCCACGGGTCGTTATCATTGCCATTATTACCCGGTTCGTTCCAGGCCATAGCTATACTCCATTGTTATAAAATGAATTAATCTAAATCTAACAAAAAACACAGAGATCTAATAGAGAAATGCGTGCGATATGTGGCTTTTTCAATCCCCAACCACAAATTGCTCTATTTCTTGCCCCTGCTCTTTCTTTAATCTTTCCCAGTCAGCCTGCGGCAGTCTGATATCCAACAGCCAATTTCCGGACTCATCATAAGACTCACCATTGACCGCATTGAGGTTGAACAAAGCACCACGTAACTTGCCAAATGCCGGCGGTACAATAAGCTGATGAGCAAAAATCTTCTTCGCCAGCAGCTCTGAAATTGCCTGTTCAAGCAACTCACTGCCTTCACCAGTGTGGGCCGATAACCAAACGCGCACCGGAACGCCTTGCTCGTCTCTGTCTATTTTAGGGTTGATCTCGTCAACCAGATCAATTTTGTTGTAAACCAGTAACTGAGGGATCTCGTCTGCCTCAATTTCTTTGAGGACCGATTGTACCTCTTCTATATTTTCTTTTCTTCTCTGATCTGCCACATCCACAACATGTAGCTGCAAATCTGCTTCTCGCGTTTCTGTCAGGGTAGCTTTAAATGCCGCAACCAAATCGTGAGGCAAATGGCGTATAAACCCGACGGTATCAGCAAAAATAACCGGTCCAACATCCGCTATCTCCAGCTTGCGCAGGGTCGGATCCAAAGTCGCAAAAAGTTGATCAGCTGCATACACATCTGCGTGTGTCACATGGTTAAATAAGGTCGACTTTCCTGCATTGGTATAGCCAACCAGCGACACCGTCGGAATTTCATTACGGCTACGGGCACGACGCCCTTGCTCGCGCACCGTCGCTACCTTTTCAAGTCTTTTACGGATACTTTTAATCCGCTCTCTGAGTAACCGTCGGTCGGTTTCCAGCTGGGTTTCACCCGGTCCACGCAAGCCTATCCCGCCTTTTTGTCTTTCAAGGTGAGTCCAGCCGCGGATCAGGCGAGTTGAAATATGCCGTAGCTGCGCCAATTCAACCTGCAATTTACCTTCGTGGGTACGTGCACGTTGAGCAAAAATATCTAAAATTAAGGTCGTTCTATCTAATACACGACAACGGCAGACACGCTCTAAGTTGCGCTCTTGAGAGGGACTGAGTTGATGATTAAAGATGATGACATCTGCATTGTGAGTTCTGACAATCTCAGCGATTTCTTCTGCTTTCCCCGTCCCGACAAATAATTTCGGGTGAGGCGCCTGACGGCTGCCTTGCACAACCGTCAAACAACTAACACCAGCAGAAGACACTAGCATTTCCAGCTCGCGAAGATCTTCTCGATCTCCTTCATTCGGAAACTCTATATGTACTAAGACTGCCTGTTCGCCGGCTTCATAACGGTCAAACAAGCATTACGCTCCTACTATCGACTAAAAACGATTAAAAGTTACCATCTTCGCCATGATCTGCACTGTCACTACCTTGAGTGTTCTGGAAATTTACAGCACGAGCAGGCACCACAGTGGAAATGGCATGTTTGTAAACCATTTGATTTACAGTGTTTTCAAGCAAGATGACGAACTGATCAAAGGACTGGATCTTGCCTTGTAATTTGATACCGTTAACTAAAAAGATGGAAACGGGAATGCGCTCACGACGTAAGACATTCAAAAATGGGTCTTGTAACGATTGGCCTTTTGCCATGTTCTTATCCTTCGTTCTAGGTGTTATTATGTTGAGATAGTTGAAGTAATCTGAATAAAAAGATTCCCTCAACCTCTATTAGCTTAGCGAACTTAATACACGTTGCAAGTTTTCTTGCCCGTCGGTTTCAAGCCAGGTGACATCTGGCCAACTACGTAACCAGGTTAATTGGCGCTTCGCTAACTGCCTGGTTGCAGCAATCCCTTTGAAGAGCATTTCTTCATGATCGCACTCACCAGCCAAATGCTCCCACATCTGCCGATACCCCACACAACGAATGGAAGGCAAATCTGGATGCAAATCATCTCGCTGATATAAGGCCAAAACTTCGTTTTTAAAGCCCTGATCCAGCATTATTTTAAATCTTTTTTCTATCCTTTCGTGCAGTATCTTACGATCCTTCGGGGCAATTGCAAACTGATGAAACTGATATGGCAAAGGCGCTTGTTTGGCTTTTTGCAATTCCGTCATCGTTTTGCCCGTTAGGCGATAGACTTCCAGCGCTCTATTAATCCGCTGTGAATCATTTTCACTGATTTTGCTCGCTGCTTGCGGATCGATCGCTGTAAGCTGTGCATGTAAAGCGGGCCAGCCCTGTGCATTTGCCTCTTGCTCCAGTGTTTCGCGCACTTTAGGACATGCTTCCGGTAAGGGGGATAGCCCTTCAATCAACCCTTTAAAATACATCATGGTACCGCCAACCAACACAGGCACTTTGCCTTGCTGGTGAAGACGATCGATACAGGCAATGGCATCACGTCGAAAATCCGCCACAGAATAACTCTCAGCCGGATCCAGCATATCGATGAGATGATGCGGTGCCATTGCCTGTTCAGCAGCATCTGGCTTGGCAGTGCCTATGTCCATACCTTTATAAACCAGTGCAGAGTCCACACTGATAATCTCACTGTTTAAATGCTGACAGAGCTCAATGGCCAACGCGGTTTTACCGGCGGCGGTTGGCCCCATCAAGGTAATAACGGGTTTTGCTTGCACGCTGTTTCTCTACTGCTGTTGGTGCTGCAACCAATCAGGGGTTGCAGCCAGGACAAGAACTCATTGTTCTTGTTGGGACAAGCTTGATAACTTGCTTTGATCTATTGTAACCGCTTTTGCCTCAATTTGAGCACAGCTTCTGGCATTTTTTATGATTTTTTCTGCCACGGCCGCAAAGTGTTGCGAATAAAAATATCCTGCGGGGGTGGTTACTTGTAACCAGTTTAACCAGGCATTCAGCGTTTGCTCCTGCATTGTGCAAGCACTCAGCACCTGATCAAGGCACTGCGGTACGTCAAGGCTGTATAAGCTCAGCGGGAGCTTTTTAATCATCACATAACGCTCATGCGCCTGAATGGCAAACCCCAATAATGTCAGCCAGGATTCCTGCGCCATGACGCGCGCAATTTCCTCCGCACTAAGATTCACGCGCACTGGCAACAACAAGGCTTTGCCCTGCAAAGTACCATCTTGCTCAATTTGTGCTTGCCAGGTCTCAACCAGACCATCTCGGCAGTGTCCTAACCGGAGCTCCCCCTCTTGAGTGAAAAGCACCGCCCCTTCAGCTAATACCAGAAAGCGAGTTACTTCCGTGCGCTGTGGTTTTATCTGCTCGTCTGTTGCCGGTGCCAGCTGCGGCATATCAGCAACCGTGGCCATCCCCTGGTAAAGCTCGTTCACATTAACTTGCCGGGACTTAGCAGCGCCTGAACTGTTGCTGCTTTTCGCACCACTTCGATAACCTGGGTTGGGCGTAAACGCAGCGGAACCAGATCCTGGAACGGAAGTCCGCGCACCGTCTTGCACCGACCCATAGTCACTCTGTAATGGTGAACGATATGCCTGGTGTTGACGCGCATCCTGTGAAGTAAACTGTTCAGATACTGGCGGGCTATGGGGTTCTTGTACATCACTCATAACGCTGCTCGCCAGCGGAGGTTCAGCCGCCGATAAAGGTAACTCCGGGGAGTCGCTGAGTGCCACCTGTTTGACGGCCTGTACGATGAAGTCATGGATAAGCCGGGCCTGATGAAAACGCACTTCGTGCTTAGCCGGATGTACATTGACATCAACCTGAGTGGGATCCAATTCAAGATAAATCACGAACCCAGGTGTATCAACAGCCCCTGCAGTCTCTTCAAACGCTTGTCGAATAGCATGTAAAATGAGCTTATCGCGCATCATGCGGCCATTCACATAGGTGTACTGAGTCTGATTGCTGCTACCCACTGGCAGTACCCAGCCATACAACTTCAAACCATCATGACCAGACTCAACAAAACTCGCTTGTTGCGCAAAGATTTTACCAGCAACCTGCGCAACGCGCTCAACGCTGTATGGATCAGGTCGGGCACGAAACTGTCTGATCACTTTCTGGTTGTGAGTGAGGGTCAGAGCCAGGTCAAAGCGACTCAGTGCAATGCGTTTGATCAGCTCGTCAATGTGACTGAATTCGGTTTTTTCTGTGCGTAAAAATTTACGCCTTGCCGGCGTGTTGAAGAACAGATCCTTTACTTCAATGGTGGTGCCATTGGGGTGGGCTGTTGGCTGGATCTGAACCGTCATGTCACGGCCCTCGGCAAATGCCTGCCAGGCCGTTTCCTGCTCTGCCGGTTTGGAGCTCAATGTCAGCCGCGATACCGAGCTGATTGACGCCAGTGCTTCACCACGAAACCCCAGTGACGCAATACACTCCAGGTCGTCCAGGGTTTTCAGCTTACTGGTTGCATGACGGGACAATGCCAAGGTCAGTTCATCTTTGACTATCCCAGCGCCGTTATCCCGGATCCGGATCAGTTTGTGACCGCCACGCTCTATGTCGATCTGAATGCGTGTCGCACCGGCATCAATGCTGTTTTCAACCAGCTCTTTGACCACTGACGCGGGACGTTCAACCACCTCCCCCGCGGCTATCTGGTTGGCCAGCCTGGCTGGTAAAATTTCAATGCTCACGGTTTACGCCTTTGGAATGGTCAATACCTGACCAATATACAAGGTGTTCTTGGTCAAGCGATTTGCCTTTTTAAGCGCCGACACCGTTGTGCCATAACGCGCAGCCAGCACACTCAGAGATTCTCCCCGCTGTACCTTATGACGCAGCGGTTTATTATTTTTCAGACTCGCAAACAAGGTGTTGTCCGGCGGATTTTGCTGATAATAACGCTTAATCGATTTAAATATCGCATTTGCGAGGCGTTGCTGGTGATAGCTGGTTTTGAGCTGCTTCTCTTCCTGAGGATTAGAAATAAACCCGGTTTCGACCAAAATTGAGGGGATATCCGGTGACTTCAGCACCCCAAAGTTTGCCGCCTGAGGGCGTTTTTTATGTAACTTAGTGACTTTTTTTAGCTCGCCAACGACCTGCTCAGCCACTTTAAAACCGGTTTTCATCGAGTGATCCATCGACATATCTAGCAGTGCTTTCGCCAGGTACTTTTCGTTAGCAGTGTCTTTAATCACATCCGCAGCTCCCCCTAACAACTGAGAGTGCTTTTCTTTGTCTTCCAGCCATTTACCCACTTCAGAATTGGCCCGGCGTAACGACAGGATCCATACCGACGCACCTCTCGGCTCTGGACGCGAAAACGCATCGGCGTGAATAGACACAAAAAAGTCAGCCTGGCGCTCTCTGGCCCGTGCAGTACGTGTGTTCAGTTTAATGTAGTAATCGCCCGTGCGGGTCAAGCGTGCCTGCATGCCCGGCTCCTTATCTATCAGGCGGGCAAGCCGTTTGGCGATTGGCAATGTGACATTCTTTTCATAGGTGCCGGCAGGCCCGATGGAACCCGGGTCCTCTCCACCATGTCCGGCATCAATGGCAATGATGATATCTCTGTCTTTGGCCAGCTCACGCTTTTTACTTTGCGCAGATTTACTCGCGTAGAGGCTCTTTTGCTGGCCATACAGGTCCACAACCAGACGGTCTTTATATGGTCCGGTCGGCGCCAGCGCAAAAATAACGGGTTTGGCTGTGCGGCTTAACTCCATCACCACCCGGGTGCTGTTGCGGCTCTTTGCCTGACTGTAGCGGAGTTTATGTACAATTTTATGTTCTTTAGGTAAGGTCGGTAGCTGCTTGAGTTTGCTGGTATTTTCCAGATCGATCACCAGCCGCAGCGGGTTTTTCAGCATAAAGTAGCTGTATTCAGGCTTTTTGGACAAATCAAACACCACGCGCGTGCTTTCGGGTGAAGGCCAGACACGCACACCGTTGATTTTGTTTTTTGCCTGTGCAGCGCTGGCAAGTAATAGCACGCTCAGCGCAAACAGGGTAAAGCTAATTCTTATTATCGCACTACGCATATCGACTTATAGCTTCAGTAAGCTGCTTTCCTCGTTCTGTGTGTGGCCTTAATACTGCGCGGCGTCCTGCACCGTGATAGGCCAAATCAATATCCATATCCGCCGTTGGGATCACGCCTGCGCCTTTTTCTGGCCACTCGACAATGCACACAGCGTGTGGTGCAAAGTAATCCCGGATCCCCATAAACTCGAGCTCTTCAGGGTCACCCAGGCGATACAAGTCAAAGTGATAGATACTAACCTCACCCAACTCATACGGTTCAACTAAGGTATAGGTCGGGCTTTTCACATTCCCCTGATGACCCAACCCCTGCACAATGCCGCGCGTCAGCGTTGTTTTGCCGGCGCCCAAATCACCATGCAAATAGAATACCGCACCTGAATCAATCAACTTGGCCAGCTGGCTTCCCAGGGCAATGGTTGCAGCTTCATCAGCCAGATCAATTTCTAATGTCATATCGACACTCATCCGATAATACCTCTAATATGGACAAATAAATCACTTGCCAGCAACCCATTCGCGCCGTCATGTGCCGCTTTTTCAGCCGCAAGACCATGAATATACACCGCTAACATAGCCGCATCAAATTTACTCAGGCCCTGCGCTAACAAAGCCGCAATTATACCAGATAATACATCGCCCATCCCAGCACTGGCCATGGCTGCACACCCCGAGCGATTGATATTTATTCGCTTTTCCTGCTGAACCAAAGTCCCCGGCCCTTTGAGTACCACGCAGGCCTGATAATGCTGAGCAAGCATATTGCTCATGGCGAAGCGACTTGATGTTTCAGCGTCCGCCTTAATAGCGGTGCTCAGTCGCCTCGCTTCTCCCCAATGTGGGGTCAAAACCGCATTTTGCCACTGCATTGGCTGACCCGCCAGTAAATTCAGCCCATCGGCGTCGACAACAACGTGTTGCTCACTTGAGCGCACGGCGTCGAATAATGCGTGCGCCCATTCTGACTGACCTAACCCAGGGCCAATCACCAATGTATCGGCCTTGTCCAGTAAAGGCGTCAGCGCCTGGGCGTTTGCAACACCATGCACCATAAGTTCATAACGGCCTTGCAGAACCATGGCCTGATTGTCCGGGTGCGTCGCCACACTCACCAGCCCAGCCCCGGCGCGTAAACAGGCTTCGGCTGCCAAACGTATCGCACCAGCCATCCCCGGACCGCCACCAATTAACAGAACATGGCCACAGCGGTTTTTATAACTATCCATGGGCCGCACTGGGCGCTTTGCCAGTAGCGTTTCTTTGCTAAAATAATGACTTGAGGGAGACACCAGCTGAGCAAACTCTCGCCCGACCCCTAACTGTGCCAGATACACACTGCCGGTATGACGTTTGGCTGAGCCACTCAGCACCCCTTGTTTCAGCGCAATGAAGGTCATGGTGACATCCGCAACAAAGGCATCACAGGCCACTTCGCTGGTTGAGCCATTGACACCGCTTGGGATGTCCACAGCAAGCCGGTGTGCCGGGCACGATGCAAAGTGTCGAAATACCGTAGCAACGTTTTCAGGCAACTGACCACGAAAGCCACTGCCAAACACCGCATCGACTATTAAACCCGGCGCATTGTCTGGCTGCACACTATCCAGTACGACACCGCCACCGCTCAGATAAGCCTGGTACGCCTCGTACGCATCACCCTGAAGTTGCTGCGGATCGAACAAGGCCAGCACAGCAACCTCCATGCCTGCCTGATGACACAAACGCGCCAGAACATAACCATCGCCCCCGTTATTGCCCTTGCCCGTGAGAATTAAGATTGGACCACACGGTGCCAGGCTACTGACGTAATCAAATAAGGCAGCCCCGGCGCGCTGCATCAAGGCGCTTAACGTAGTTCCCGCAAGACGCGCGGCTTCGGCTTCATTCGTTTGTACCGCTTGGGCCGTATAGGCAACTTGTGGTAAATTAGTCAGGTATTTTGCTTGTGATATAGACATTCCGTGACAACCACTACTCATTCTTCTGTTGATATTAACTATACTGAACTTGCGCAAAAAATTAAGCTTTGGGGCAAAGAACTTGGCTTTGCCGAAGTCGGCATTACCGACATAGACCTCAGCGAGCATGAAGCACAGCTACAGCGTTGGCTTGATAATGGCTATCATGGTGAGATGGAATACATGGCAGCACATGGTATGAAACGTGCCCGCCCTGCTGAGCTAGTGCCTGGCACACAAAGGGTGATCTCGGTAAAAATGAACTACCTGCCACCCGATGCCAGTTTCGCCCGCGCACTCAACAATAAGCAAACCGCCTATATCAGCCGTTATGCACTGGGCCGGGACTATCACAAAGTTATCCGCAACCGATTAAAGAAACTCGGCCAGCGCATTGAACAGGACGTCGGCCAGTTTGGCTTCCGTCCTTTTGTTGATTCAGCACCGGTTTTGGAACGGCAACTGGCCGAAAAAGCCGGACTCGGCTGGCGTGGCAAAAACAGCTTGCTGATCCACAAACAGGCCGGTTCGTGGTTTTTTCTTGGTGAGCTGTTTGTTGACTTGCCCCTGCCAGTTGATAACTCCCCTCAGGAAGAAGGCTGTGGCAAGTGCAACGCCTGTATCACACTTTGCCCGACCGGAGCCATTGTGGAACCCTATGTGGTGGATGCCCGCAAATGCATTTCTTACCTGACAATAGAATTACAGGGTCCGATCCCCGAACAATACCGTCCACTGTTGGGCAACCGGGTATACGGCTGTGACGACTGTCAGCTGGTATGCCCGTGGAACCGCTACGGCCAGATCACCGATGAGCAGGATTTTCATCCTCGTCAGCAACTCAAAGATCAGGAGCTGCTGACCCTGTTCCAGTGGGACGAAGCAACCTTTCTGAAAAACACCGAAGGTAGCCCCATTCGTCGCATTGGCCATGAACGCTGGCTACGAAACTTAGCCGTAGGATTAGGTAATGCAGAGCCTGACGAACAAATCATTCAGGTGCTTGAAGCACGCCTGAAGTCCGCCTCCGACCTGGTCAAAGAACATATTATCTGGGCCCTGGCGCAACAGCGTACCAAACACACCGAGCAACAGCGCAAAAACGCCCGGCTGATCCGGATCATAGAAAAAGGCCTGCCTCGGGACGCTTAACCAAGTGAGTCAGCATTGGCTCCCTGCTGAGATCTTAACCGCGTTTACACCTCAAAGATTGCGGTGACAACGCGTATTCAGCTATTCTGCATGCTTTCCTGCGGAGCTGAGCAATGACAAATCGCTCTCAATCTCAGTAAACGCTTCGCGCACCTGCATGATGGCTTCTTCCCGGGCAATTGAACCCTGAATGGCTTCGTCGACATGCTGATAAATAAACACTTCCTGATCCTCATCCAACCCCATGGTTGGGATCCGCTGCTCAAATACCTCCTGAAGGCGACGAAAAATGGATTCATTCTGAGAGCGGTTGTTGTTGAGCAAAGCCAGCAATCCGGTGAACTTACTGTGGATCATAGAAATGGCATCATTGAGCTCTGCTTGCTGAGACAGCAGCTGCTTGCGCGTTAAAATCGCCAGCAATTGCTGCTCGGTGACACTGGCGATAAAACAAATATGATCTCTGAGTCGACCATGTTTGTCCGCGTCTTCTGAGGGCATATTCAGGATCAGCACACTCACCAGATTGTAATTCACCAGTATCCGGCTGGTAAACTCATGCAAACGGCCCTTCGAACGTAATATTTCAAACAACTCCAGTACAATTGGGGAACACAGCCCCGCTGTGGCAAAATGATGGCGCTGCTCATCGACCCGAAACTCGATATTGCAGCTTAACCCTAAATTACTGAGGCACTGGATCAACGCCTTTGCTAACGCCTGAATGTCATCAATAACACCTATCTGTTCAATGTAACTGACGATAAATCCCATTTCACTGCTGGTCGCCATGGCATTGAACGCCGTGGAAGTTGCATCTTCTACCTGCTGCTCCAGGATGTCGCGCTCCAGCAACATCTGTCCTAAATTAAGCAATTTAGCTTTCAATTCACTATGGCCAAAAGGCTTAACAATGTAGTCCTCCGCGCCAACCGCGTAGCCTTCCATGCGCTCTTCAACCGAGCCTCGTGCCGACACAAACATCACGATGATATTCTGCGTCTCCAGATTGGCTTTGATCTTTTTACACACTTCATACCCATTCATCTGCGGCATGCTGACATCCAGCAAGACGACCTGAGGCGCAAAATCCTCAATAACGTCCAGGCATTGCTGCCCGCTGGTTACAGTCAGGAGTTCAAAGTCGAGGTCTTCAAGTATTTCTTCAATGATTTCGAGGTTGAAAGGTTCGTCATCCACCGCCAGGATTCGTTGCAATGCCATTTCTCAGTTCCTTTTCCGTTGCCAAAGCACCATCATCTGCAAACACATCTTCAAACGTAAGAAATGCCCCCGCAATGACAGCTTTAATTTAGTTATAGACAGGGATCACCCATGGCGCTAGTCATCCCTCTAAATTGGCAGCTCAATATGAATACAAGCGCCCTGTTCTGGGTTGTTTTCGGCATAAATACAACCTTTATGCAGCAATACAAATTCTTTGCAAATGGCCAATCCTAACCCGGTTCCACCGGCCCCGCTGTTGGTTTTACTGCTTTGGGCAAACTTATCGAATATGTGCTCCAGTTCATCCTCCGGTATACCCACCCCCTTGTCCCGCACCAGAATATGGACATATCCCGCTTTAAGCGTAACCGTGACGGTCACTTCGCTGTGCTCGGGGCTGAACTTCAACGCATTACCCAACAAGTTCCTCATCACCTGAGTCAACTGCTCAGCATCACAACACAGCACAATGTTGTCCTCTTGCGCTTGCAACTCGATATGAATATGCCGCGCCATCGCCAGACCTGACACATCTTCTTTTGCGGTATGTATTAACGTCAGTAAATTGTGCGATGCCGGATTAAAGGGAAAACGGCCAGCATCCAATTTGGACAAGTCGAGCAGATTGTTCAGCAGTAACAGCAGGCGTTCTCCACTGGTCTCAATGCGTGATAAATATTTCTCCAGTTTGTTCACCGGTATCTCACCACACGCCAACTTATCAATCCCAAAGCGCGCGAAACTCAAAATGGAGTGCATGGGGGTTCTGAGTTCATGGGACATATTAGCAAGAAACTCAGATTTACTGATATTTGCGGCTTCTGCGGCCTCTTTAGCTGCCTGAAGTTGTGCCGTGCGCGCCTGAACCTCGACTTCCAGCACTTCTTTCGCCTCTTCGAGTAATTGCTGTTTACGTTTCAATTGGGCAACGTTCTTAAAAATCGCGGCCAGGGCAATTTCACCGTGGTGGTCAATCTCAATAAACGTCCCCATCAATGGAATACTCGGCCCGTCTTTTTGCGGTAACACCAACTCACAATTGAAATGCCGCAATACACCGCCATTGTTGATGGCTTCTTTTAATGCGGTGACAGAGGCCGGTTCAAACAGGTCAAAAATCGAATGTTGCTGAAGCTGATCTCCCGGTAGTCGCAGTAATGAAGTACAACCATCATTGGCCTCAATCACAAAACCATCGAGATTAAACAACATGATGGGGTCCGGTGTGTGCTTATAAATCACCCGCAGTAAACTGTCTCGCTCAATGAGTGCGTCGACCGTATCCTGCAACCGTTCAACCAACTCTTGATTATGGCGACGTAACAGCTCGCTTTGCCATAGTTTATGCAGCGACTGCAGCAACGCCCCCTCATCAATGGGTTTAGTTAGCACATCTTCAACACCCTGACGGATGGCTTCCATCATATCAACCTGATTTTGCCGTGAGGTCATTAACAGGCAACGCGCATCGCGGTGGATCTGCCGCACCTTTTTGAAGACATCCAGGCCGCTCCCCTGTGCCAGATTAAAATCACAAATCAACAGATCAATATCATGAGTGGTTGCCTGTTGCATTGCCTCAGTAATACAGTGTGCAGTTACGACTGTCAGTTGCGCGCCACGCAGGCTGGCCGTCAAACGCCTCAGACGATCTTCACGATGGTCAACCAGTAGGATTTTCGGCAGCTCAAGTCGGTCGTGATCACCGGTTTCAAGCACGCGTTCAAGCAACCCCGTGATTTCTTTGTTACCAAAAAAAGGATAGATCACAATGGCATTGCACAGCATTCGGTTTAACCGGCTGAATGCATCAACATGCTCAGAATTTTCTGGCTTGGGAGCGAGCAAGATGAGACGGTCGTGATCTTTTAGCCCAGACAGGGCATCAAAGGTGCTATCCGGCAGCCCATGGGCAATGGCAACAACATGATACGCAGAGAAGTCCTGAACCTTGTGCAACATCTGAAAATGTAAATGCACCACCTCACAGCCCAATAATTCAAATAATACCTTCAGTCTCATAGCCAGCACACTGCTGCTATCGATAATCAATACCTTGTTGTTTTCCATAACTAAACCCTGCTGTGGTAAACCAATTTGCTGCATTACTCAATGCAATCAATAGCATTCAGTTTAGTCAAAAATCGCCAATCCGAAACACACGCCGGTTGAATCACAACGTGCAACCGTTACACTGTGAACTGACCACGTTCGTGCCACGTATACT
Organism: Pseudoalteromonas ardens; assembly: GCF_030125445.1. Lineage (NCBI taxonomy): Bacteria > Pseudomonadati > Pseudomonadota > Gammaproteobacteria > Alteromonadales > Pseudoalteromonadaceae > Pseudoalteromonas > Pseudoalteromonas ardens. The sequence continues at coordinate 83,869 of NZ_JASJUV010000010.1, read as the reverse complement.
CAGGCATTGAGTTTAAAACCGTTTCAGGGAGCCCCCGATGATTAAACCACTATTGATATCTATGGCACTGCTTGCCAGCAACGGCGCGTATGCCAGCGAGACACCAGATTTCACCAAAAGTAAGGCCTGTAATGATTTTACCGGCTATGAATTCAGAAAACTCAGATCGAAAGACACCGTCGACTTATGCGCCTTTGAGGGTAAACCATTATTGATAGTCAACACTGCCAGTAACTGTGGGTTTACAGGTCAGTTTGATGGCCTGGAAAAGCTACATAAAGCTTATGCCGACAAAGGTCTGGTGGTACTCGGGTTTCCGTCAGACGACTTCTTTCAGGAAGAAAACGACGAAAAAGATACGGCTGAGGTCTGCTTTATCAACTACGGCGTCACCTTTACTATGATGGCAACAGGTGCCGTACGCGGCGACGATGCCAACCCGGTTTTTCAACATCTGGGTGAACAAAGCGGTGCGCCCATGTGGAATTTCTACAAGTATTTAATCTCAGCGGATCGCAAGTCAATCCAGCAGTTCAACAGCCGCACCAAACCAATGTCGGAACCAATGATAGCGGCCATTGAAAAAGAACTTGATCTTAAATAATGCGCTTTAAATCTAAGTATATTAGAATAATGTATGAGCAATAATTAACCCATCCATGGAGAGATAATGACACTAGCCAGCGCAAGACACATATTAGTCGATAACGAAGCCCAATGCCTTGAACTCAAGCAACGTATTGCAGCAGGTGAAGACTTCGCCGAGATCGCAAAACAATATTCCAGTTGCCCGTCTGGTCAGGATGGGGGTGAGCTGGGTGAGTTTGGACCTGGCATGATGGTACCTGAGTTCGACAAAGTGGTATTTTCGGCACCACTCAATGAGGTGCAAGGCCCAGTTCAGACGCAGTTTGGTTATCACCTGCTTGAAGTCACCAACCGGGTCGATTAAACCATGTTTGCTACTGGCAGTGTTTCTCTGTCGGTAGCTTTGCCTGTAGCCTCTCGAATCTGTCCTGGTCCTACCCGTCTATCATACCAATCCGCATAATTAATTAGCTAATCTTGAGACCAGTAAACCTCGCCGATAGCCAGGAAATAATTTCGCTATTTAGTTGTTCTAAATAAGAAATTTTTAACACTATTATCGGCAGAATTAATCTTTCCAATTGATTATGTATTAATGTAGATTGGTTTAAGTAATGCTATAGTCATTGCGCATCTAACCACAACATAAGGATTGAGTGATGATCTTATATGGCTCGGATACATCTCCGTATGTCAGGCGCATCCGCATTTATTGTCTTCGCCACGACATTACCCTGGACTATCGCAAACTGGACATCTTTAGCGAGGAAGGCAGAGCTATCCTTCACCAGCACAATCCGGCACGTAAACTGCCGTTTCTGCTTGCTGATGATCAGCCGGTCTTGGATTCCAATGTCATTGCCCGTTACCTGCAACAAAAGTTTTCTTTGCCTCATCTCAATTGGGCACAGGAAAACCTGCTCACTATCATCAATGCCTGCAACGATTCATTGGTAGAGCTGTTGCTTTGCCAGCGTTCAGAATTTGATACCCAGGATGACAAGCTGTTTTTTAACCTGCAACGCGGGCGCATCGCTGAAACCTTGCGCGTACTGGAGCAAAGCTGTCATGAAACGGTATTTTTAAACTGCGAGTATCTGCAGATCAGTTTATACTGCCTGCTGGATTGGATCCGCTTCAGAAACTTGTTCGACTTAACGCCGTACACCGCTCTGGAGCAGTTTTATGACCAATGGCAGCCTCAAGAAGAGGCACGTCTTACAGATCCCAGAGCATAATACCAATTTGCTTAATTAAGTGTTCTATTTTGAGGCGAGAAAATAAGGTCGACAACAAGGCGAAAATTTTGACATTTAGTCGTTCTAAATAGAAATTTTTAACGCCATTAGCGTCATATTTGCTCTTTCAAATTAAACAGGTATTAAGTGAAATTGGTATAAGCTCGATAACTATGGAAATACACCATGAGTGACATCGAATTAGAATCGGAAGTAGTCAATTTTGTCGTGACAGCGAAAGAGCAAGAGCAAGTTTGGGCACTGGGCTCAGATGATGGCGGCCTGGTTGTGGTTGACTCAAACCAGTTTGAAGAGTCGGACGTATTGCTGCTATGGGATAACGAAGAGAGCGCTCAGGCACAGTGCCGTGACGAGTGGGCAGACTTCAAACCAATTGCCATCGCGCTGGATGAGTTGCTTGACGAATGGATTGAAGATTTACGCGACGACAACGCCCTGCTGGGTCTTAACTGGAATGATGACAACGTGTGTACAGAGATCGAGCCGGTTGGTCTGGCCCGTGCCCTGTCAGAATAAGCGCCGTTATTCCACGCTGATCAGCGCCACTAAGGTGCCTTCAATTGAGCGCACATAGGCCTGTGTGTGCTCACCTTTTAAAGTCGGCGGCGACAACGGCTCAGCGCCCGCTGCTACGGCTTTATCATAGCTCTTCGCGACATTCTCACACCCCAAAGTTAACTCAAAACCCAACGCGGGCTGCTTAGGTTGGCTACGAATGTAGCTTTGTTTAAACTGCGCCTGTGCAACCGGGTGGGTAGCAAAAGCGAGTAAAACCTGTCCGGTGTCCAGCTCTCCATAGTCTCCGTCCTCGCTGAGGCCACAGGCACTGAGCCCGAAGGCCTGATAGTAAAAGTCCAGTACCTCTTCGACACTGTCGACGTAGATCACGGTTTTTAGAAACTGCATGGCTAAATTTCAAGCTAAATAAATATAAATAAAGCATATTTTTCGTTCAGCGTAAACCGATTTAAGATCCGAACAGGGTAGAGACAGGCAATAAAAAAGGGCGCCATTGGCGCCCTCTTATCAAGCAATTACTGCTTATTCTTTTGTTCTTTCGTAAATGCCCTGAGTTTACGCTTCTGCGACAGGGTCATTTTGTTGGTGCGACCAGAGTACGGGTTATCCCCTTCACGGAACTCGATCTTAATCGGCGTCCCCATGATATTCAGCGCCTTACGATAGTAATTCATCAGATAGCGCTTATAACTGTCTGGCAAATCATGCACCTGGTTACCATGGATCACGATACGCGGCGGGTTATAACCACCGGCATGGGCATATTTCAGCTTAACCCGGCGACCACGTACCAGAGGAGGTTGATGGTCGGCCTGGGCCATATCCATGATACGTCTCAGCATGGCTGTGCTGACACGTTTAGTCGCCGACTCATAGGCTTCTTCAACAGATTCAAACAGGTGACCAACCCCGGTACCATGCAGCGCCGAAATGAAGTGCAGGCGGGCAAAATCAATAAAGCCAAGGCGACGATCCAGTTCAGACTTAATTCGCTCTTTCACGTAGTCATCCAGACCATCCCACTTGTTCACTGCGATCACCAAAGAGCGACCCGCGTTCAGGGCAAAGCCCAGCAGACTGAGATCCTGATCTGAGATACCATCTCGTGCGTCGATCACTAGCAGAATGACGTTAGCATCTTCAATGGCTTTCAGCGTTTTAATCACTGAGAACTTTTCAACCACATCACTGACTTTCTTACGCTTACGAACACCTGCGGTATCTATCAGCACGTAGTCGCGCTCATTACGCGTCATCGGGATATAAATTGAGTCGCGTGTCGTGCCTGGCATATCGTACACAATTACCCGCTCTTCACCCAGGATTCGGTTGGTAAGCGTTGACTTACCTACATTAGGGCGACCGATGATAGCCAGTTTAATGGGTTTGTCTTCAAAGCCAGTTTTGCCCTCTTCCGGCGCTTCTTCCCCTTCCAGGTAAAGCTCAGTCAGCAGCTCATCGTCCTGCTCAATTTCATCTTCTTCTGAGGCCAGCTCCGCAATTACCGGACCCAGAGTCGCTTCGAGCAGCTGGGTAACACCCCGGCCGTGTGCAGCAGCAATGTGATACACCTCACCCAACGCTAACTGGTAAAACTCAGCACAGTTAGAGTCTGCATCGATGCCGTCTGTTTTATTGGCCACCACAAAGCTTTTCTTCTGCTGCTTACGCAAGTGTTGCGCGATGGCCTGATCCGCTGCGGTCATGCCTGCACGGGCGTCGACCAGAAACAGCACCACATCGGCTTCTTCAATGGCCAGCAAAGACTGCTCTGCCATTTCCGTTTCGATGCCTTCTTCACTGCCATCAATACCGCCGGTATCGACCACGATAAACTCATAGCCATCATAATTTGCCTGGCCATATTTACGGTCACGTGTAAGGCCCGGAAAGTCCGCCACTAACGCATCACGCGTGCGGGTCAGACGGTTAAATAAAGTGGATTTCCCCACATTGGGTCGCCCGACGAGAGCGATCACAGGAAGCATAGACTACCTCTTTTAAAAACAACAAAAGGCTTCGCACCGCGAAGCCTTACTTCTATTCATTCAGCATATGGTGGTTACGGAATTTTTACCGCACTGACTTCACCATCGCGGGTGTACAAGATCAAGGTGTCATCGACCACAATAGGTTCGACAAAAAAGCCTGAACTATCAAACTCTTCACGAGAAACCAATTGACCTGTTTGTTTATCCAGCCAATGCAGGTTACCTTCCTGATCACCCACTACCAGATAATTACCAGCCACTGCCGGCGTCGTCAGGTACCAACCACGTAACGCAGACTGGCTCCAACGCTCAATGCCCGATTCTCTATCTAGAGCATAGAGTACGCCTTCGCTATCTACCAAATAAATGGTATTCAGCTCAACACTGAGATCACGGTAACTGCTGTACTCACGATCCCAAAGCACATTGCCGTTACGCACATCCAATGCGGCCAGTTTACCATTGTAGGCGATGGTATACACGGTACTACCAACAACCACAGGCTTAGTATCTACATCAACCAGGCGCTCAAACTCAGAAGCGCCTTTCGCCAGAGCGATGTCCGTACTCCAGGCCATGAAGCCATTCTCAGCAATCAGTACAGATAATTTACCGCTTTCTTCACCAACCAGTACGCCACCATTTGCTGACGTAGGTGAACTCAGGCCACGTAATGTCAGTGCAGGCACTTCCTGCTCAAACTGCCAGCGCTCCTCGCCGGTATCCGGGTGTAATGCCAGAAGCTTTCCTGAACCCAGGTTAACGTAGACCAAACCATCTCCGGCCGCAGGGGTCGAAAGCGCCTCTCCCGGCACCGTCTTACGCCAAACGACCTCACCGGTTTCACGGTCTAAGGCAATCACTTCGCCGTGCTCAGAGCCGATATACAGCTTGCCGTAGGCCTGCAAAATACCGCCCGACAGCTTAGCCGTGTCATCATCTTCCCATGGCCAGAAAGCCGGGTTTTCACGCGTATCAACTTCCCATAGCGTATCGCCGCTGCTGCTATCAAGTGCAGCGACCAGACCATTTCGTTCTGCTACGTAAACCGTACTTTGATAAAAGGTGGGTGTCAGACGTGAGAAGTAATGCTCAACGCCATCACCAATAGATTCCTGCCAGACAACGTCGGTTTCAAACTGGTTTACAATTTCAGGTAACACCAGTTCCTCTTCATCATCACTTGAGGAGCATCCCAGCAATGACGCCATACATAGCGCCAATGAGGCCATAGTCAACTTCTTCATGGCGACTCCTTACAGTGCTGCTGTGCTAGCCAGATCGTCCAATTTAATTTGTAGCAGTGGATTATTATCACTGCCACCGGCAGTCACTGCTTTTTGATACTCATCGCGCGCAGCCTCTTTGTTGCCTTGCGCTAACAGTACATCGCCTTTCACCTCAGCTACCTGAGCAGCAAAGCTCTCTGGCATCGGGTTACCCAGTGTCGCCAGTGCCGCACTGTAATCTTCACGCGCAGCCTGTACACGGGCCAAGCGCAGATAAGCAGTCGCTTTTAACTCTGGTGATTTAACGGTGTTTGCAGCGAAGTTGAGCTTCTCTTGTGCAACGTCCAGTTTGCCTTGTTCAACGGCCTCTTTTGCTGCCACAAACGCAGCCAGTACCGCATAGCTCGACTCACCATTCGTAGCTAAAAAGTCATCGCTTTTGGTCAGAACGTCACCACTATCAACCAACTGGTTATAGGCTTCAGAACCTGCTTCTGCGGTGTCAATTTGATGCTGGTTATAAGCTTTCCAACCATACAGACCACCCAGGCCCAGCACCGCACCGATGATCAAAGATGTTCCATTTTCACGGAAAAATCGTTTTATTGCTTCGGCTTGTTGTTCTTCTGTTGAATAAATTTCCATTCTGACCTCTTTATTAATAGCGTAAAGCCAGTCCCTTTTCAGATAACTGGCCTGACTTTACTGCGCCTGGGCGCTTAATCCACTAACGCCGACAACAGGCTTTTTGCCTCTGCCAGTGTCAGGGTAACTTGTTCTTTGTGTTCGCGGAGATACTTAACCGTCACCTTACCTTCGGCCAATTCATCTTCGCCAAAAATCAGGGCAACTTGTGCATCGCTCTTATCCGCACGTTTCAGTTGTTTTTTGAAGTTGCCGCCACCGGCATTGACCAGTACGCGCAGGCCTGGGATTTCACTGCGTAGTTGTTGCGCAATAACCGGCGCCTGAATGCCTGCCTGTTCGCCCATCGCTGCAACGAACACATCGGCATTACGGCGTACTGTGCCGATACGCTCAAGCTCTTGTAGCATCAGCACAAGACGCTCCATACCCATAGCAAAACCCACAGCCGGCGTCGCTTTACCACCAACCTGCTCTACCAGGCCATCATAACGCCCACCGGCACACACAGTACCCTGAGCGCCTAAGCTATCCGTTACCCATTCGAATACAGTGCGGTTATAATAATCCAGGCCGCGTACCAGTTTTTCATTAACCTGGTATTCGACGCCAGCAGCGTCTAAACGTTCACATAAATTTGCAAAATGTTCACGCGACTCTTCGTCCAGATATTCAGACAGTTTTGGCGCGTTCACTAATATGGCCTGCACGTCCGGATTTTTGCTGTCCAGCACACGTAACGGATTGCTGTGCATGCGGCGCTTTGAATCTTCATCCAGAGCCGCTTCGTGCTGTTCAAGAAACGCAATCAAGGCATCACGATAGGTTGCGCGCGCTTCATTTGAGCCCAGAGAGTTGAGTTCCAGACGAACAAATTCGCTGATCCCAAACTGCTGCCACAGGCGCGCCGTCATCAGGATCACTTCAGCGTCCATGTCAGCACTTGCCACACCAAAGGTTTCTACTCCAAACTGATGGAACTGGCGATAACGGCCCTTTTGCGGACGCTCGTGACGAAACATAGGTCCCATGTACCACAAACGCTGCTCCTGGTTATACAGTAAGCCATTCTGGTTACCGGCCCGCACACAAACTGCGGTGCCTTCAGGACGCAAGGTCAGGAGATCGCCATTGCGATCTTCGAAGGTATACATTTCTTTTTCAACGATGTCGGTGACTTCACCAATTGAGCGCTTGAATAACTCGGTGGATTCCACGATAGGAAAGCGGATCTCCTGATATCCAAAAGATGCCACTGTGTCACGTAAGATAGATTCTACCTTCTGCCAGACTTGCGTATCACCCGGCAGACAATCGTTCATACCTCGAATTGCCTGAATTTGTTTTGCCACTGAAAATCCTAGTAATCTAATTTTTTACACGAAACGGCTGGCTAAACCCGATGACTTAGCCAGATCTGATAGACCCGCTATTATACCCAGCTCGGCTAAAACGTAAACGCTTAGTTTACCGGGTCTGCCGCGCTTACTCGACTATCTTGACGTCGATTTTGGGTTCATTTTGTTGTTTTTCAACATAGCTGCGTACCTGCTCTTCCAGCTGTTCAACGATGTGATCGTTGTCGATACGCAATTTTTGGCGCTCACCATTGATATAAAGGCCCGAACGGCGGTTTGCCCCTGCCAGACCCAAATCGCTCACCAAAGCCTCACCCGGACCATTTACCACACAACCAATTACAGAAACCGAAATTGGGGTTGTGATATCTTCCAGGCGTTCTTCCAGTTGATTCATGGTGTTAACCACATCAAATTCCTGACGAGAGCAACTTGGGCAGGCGATAAAGTTAATCCCCCGCGAACGAATACGCAGCGATTTAAGAATATCAAAGCCTACTTTGATTTCCTGAACTGGATCGGCAGCCAGGGAAACCCGCAACGTATCACCAATGCCCTCAGCAAGGAGCATACCTAAACCCACTGCCGACTTAACCGAACCGGCACGCATCCCGCCGGCTTCGGTGATCCCCAAATGCAGTGGTTGGTCAATTTCTTTGGCTAACAGGCGATATGCCCCAACCGCTAAGAAAACGTCCGACGCTTTAACCGACACTTTAAATTGATCAAAGTCGAGTCGCTGTAAGATCTCAACATGACGCATCGCTGACTCAAGCAAAGCTTCTGGCGTAGGTTCGCCATATTTTTCCTGCAGATCTCGCTCCAGCGAGCCGCCATTCACTCCGATACGGATCGGAATGTTCTTATCACGTGCTGCATCGACGACCGCACGAATACGCTCTTCATTGCCGATATTGCCGGGGTTGATACGCAAGCAATCCACACCATATTCAGCCACTTTCAGGGCGATACGATAATCAAAGTGAATGTCGGCGACCAAAGGTATCTCGGACTGTTCTTTGATGCTCTTAAACGCTTCTGCGGCTTCCATAGTCGGAACAGAGACCCGCACGATGTCCGCGCCGGCATCGGCAATCGCCCGGATCTGAGCCACAGTGGCGTCCACGTCCAGGGTATTGGTGTTGGTCATCGACTGCACGGCGATCGGTGCTCCGTCCCCGATGGGCACATTCCCCACATTGATACGCGTGGATTTTCTACGTTTGATCGGTGATTCTGAAAACATGACGATTACTCTGCTAACGGTAAATTAAATTTGGCTAAACGATTGCGCGGCAAGCCGGAAATATCCACAGCTGCGCCATCGAGAGTGATGCTCACGGCAAGGTGTTTGCCCAGTACGACGGAAAACGGGGCCTGCCCACTGACGGTCATGGTATACCCGGCTTTCTTAACACCAAAGGCAACGCGCTCCTGACTGGCATCGAAAATCTCTACCCAGCTGTCTTCTTTAAACACCATCACAATGGTGTTCTGAGCAAGCTCTGGCTGAGGGTTGCGCTCGGTCGCGGGCGCAGCTTGCACCTCTGCAACGGCATTGTTTTGTGTGATTGCGCTCGCTTCTGGCGCAGGTAACGTAGCCTCTTCAGATGGCTCTGACGCAGGCTCCGGGGTCATATCTTTGGCCGGCTTTTCGGGCTCACTGATACTCTCAGGCTGATACTCAGGGGTGACTGCCTCAGGCTCATCTGCCCCGGCTTGCAACGTATTTTGCTCGTCATTTTGCCCACCGCCTGAAACAACATTGGCCTGAGGTATATCCCGGGCATCACCCGGAGTGATCTCGCTCTGCGAGCTGCTGTTTTGCCAAAACCAAATCGCGGAGCTGCCCACGACCAGGATCAAGACAGCATAGCTGAACCACATCAGACGATTGTCGTGCGCTTCTTTCTCGGTACGGCGTGAGAAGCTTTTCATCTTGCCTTTTTGTTCAGGCACAACGGGAGACTGATATAATTTCAGTGTTTCCTGCGCATCCAGGCCCAGTAAATGACAGTAACTTTTGATGTAGCCCCGTACAAAAGTTTCGGGGCCCAGGTTCTGATAGTCGTCCTGCTCTAATTTATTGATCTGGGTTTCACTGAGCTTCAACCGTGTGGTGATCTCTTCATAGCTGACACCCCTGTCATGCCTGGCTTTGGCCAGTGTTTGTCCAAGCGACAATAAATCGCTGCTATTTTCTGTATCTAATTCTGCTTCGTTCATAAGGTATAGTTATCTGGATCCACGATTAAGAGATGTCGCCCTGGTTGTAAGACGATATCCGGGGTCAATTTGTTCCACCGCATCAGGTCGTCAATCTGGAGATTATATTCCATTGCAATATCGAACAGCGACTGGCCCTGGCCTATGGTGTGCACAATCTTAGGATCGTTCAAATACACCACCTGACCAATTGACAGCTGGTCCGACTCACGTAAATTATTCCATGCCATCAGTTTTTCTAACTTCAGGTTGTACTTCACTGAAACACTAAACAGGTTTTCCCCCAACCTGATGATGTGCTGAGGAATACTAGGTAGCATCAGATCGGTATTCAGCAGGCCACCAACCGCACGGCCTTGCACATTCTCTGCCGCAGGCTCTGATGGAAGTTGCGCAAGCCAGCTATCTGATGGCTTATCGGTTATTGCGGCCGTGTCCCCGGTGCGTACAGAAGGCGCTGAAAAGGCAATATCAGCCGGATCAGGCTCATAAAATACCACCTGTCCTCTTGTATCTGATGCAACGAGTTTAACTGTGTCAGCAGCTTTATCAGGGACACTCTGAGCCGTTACTGTATCCTGCTCGGGTGAATTCTGAGTGAACTGTTGTGCACGCAACGAACGTGCTGGCGTCTGAACCAGTTGCTGTGCTGGTTCAGATGCAACTGGCACAAGCTCAAGCTCCTGAGGTTGAGAGCTGGCCGGTTCGACTTTACGACGTACCTTGATTTTGGGTTCAGCCACCAAATGCGTTGGCGACTTATGGGTGATTTTTGTCAACTGAGCCTGACGATATTGCTCTTTCAAACGTTCAAATTCACTGTCTTTCAGACGTTGCTGAAGCACCAATGCCGCCTGGGGCGACTCCGGATACGTCTGTAGCAACAAAGTCGCGGTTTCTTCTGCTTGTTGCAAATGGCCTTTGCGTAATTCCAGTAAATGAGACAGTAATAATCCACGCGCAGAGACAAACCCACGGTCGCCATACACCTTCAGTACTTCCTCTGCGCGATGCAACTCACTTTTCGCATAATGCAAGCCAGCCATCAGTAGCAAAGTCGACTGACGCTGCCCATTGTGTTTTTCAGCACTCCCCAGATACTCCAGTGCCAGCTCGAAATTATCCTGGCGCAATGCACACATCGCGAGGTTTTCGTAGCTTTGTGCAACACGGATATAGCTCGGTATGTCAATGGCTTTAAGCAACTGCTCAGTGGCGGCGTCATATTTGCCGATACGACACAGGAAAGTGCCATAATTATTGAGTGTGTTTGGGTCTTTCGGGGCAAGTGTCAGGGCTTTTTGATAGGCCTGCTCGGCACGCGCATTCTCCCCCACCTGCTCGTAATAATAAGCCAGTGAATAGTGTGCTTCGGGCAATTGCGGTGCCAATGTCAGTGCCCGTTCAAGATTAAACTTGGCCTGGGTATTATTGCCATTCGCCAGGTACTGTAGTGCCAGTGAAATACGCGTTTTTGCAGCGTCTTCGCGGCTCGCTTTACTCTGCACAACCGGCTTATCGCTGTTGGCATAACGCGTTTCGGTCACACAACCACTGAGTGTCACGCCCAGTATCAACAGCAACCCGGTACGGGCAACCTGAGCACGCTTTGAGACCTCAAAGGAGAAGCTTTTTACCAATGAAAACATAGCTGAACTAAACACTTTAGTTAAAAGCGCGCATTGACAAGTCACAATTGGCGCAGGGGCCGCAGGCATAGCTCACCAGAGCGCTGTTGATCTATGCCCATATATTACCCGAATGCGTTCGAGTTTCACCCTTTTTTTAGCCAACCTTCACGGCTATGGCGTTGTCTTCCAGCTGCTTTTTCTTCGCAAGACGTTTGGTTCTGTCGACCACATCACCAACCAGCTGGCCACAAGCAGCGTCGATATCGTCACCACGGGTACGACGGACAATACAGGTTAACCCGGCTGCCTGAAGTACTTTAGAGAAACGGTCGATGCGGCTGTTACTCGAACGCCCATACTCATTGCCCGGGAATGGATTGAATGGGATCAGGTTAATTTTCGACGGTGTGCCTTTTAGTACCTGAACCAATTCATGCGCGTGATCTGTGCTGTCGTTCACGCCCTGTAGCATAACGTATTCAATGGTGACGTCTTTATTGGCTTTCGAACCATCAATATAACGACGACAGGCCGCCAGAAACTCTTCAATTGGATACTTTTTATTGATCGGCACCAACTCATCGCGCAGCGGGTTATTTGGCGCATGCAGAGAAATTGCCAACGCCACATCAATTTTTTCTTTCAGGATATCCAGCGCAGGTACCACACCTGAAGTGCTCAGGGTCACACGACGTTTGGACAAACCAAATGCCCAGTCATCCATCATCAGTTCCATTGCCGGCACTACGTTGTTGATGTTGAGCAGCGGTTCACCCATGCCCATCATCACCACATTGGTGATCGGACGCTTAGTGCTGTCGCCATCGTGCAAGCCAATGTCTTTGGCCACGCGCCACACCTGGCCAATGATCTCACTGACCTTGAGGTTACGGTTAAAGCCCTGTTGTGCTGTTGAGCAGAAGGTACACTCCAGTGCACAACCAACCTGAGACGAGACACACAAAGTGGCACGGTCTTTTTCCGGGATCCACACAGTTTCAACTTCCTGTCCGCCATCCAGTACCAGCGCGTACTTAATGGTGCCATCGCTGGCTTGCTGGCGCACTGAGATCTCAGGTGCGCGGATCTCACACTCTGCCTGCAACTTAGCACGCAGTTTTTTGTTAATGTTGCTCATGTCATCGAAGTTATCGATGCCGAAGTGGTAAATCCATTTCATGACCTGATCGGCGCGAAACGGTTTTTCACCGTATGATGCAAACAACTCGCGCATCCCCTCGCGATTTAAATCAAGTAAGTTAATTTTTTTCTCAGTCGTAGTCATGAAACAACCCCAGATCAGATGACGGCCAGTGCAAATTTAATAAAGCGCCAAATTGTACAAAATTCAACCAACGCTTTCAAATCTGAATACTTTGCTAAACCCGCTGCATGTTGCATTCAGGCTTAGTAAAATACATCAGGGACGAAAAAAGGGCGCTAAGGCCCTTCTTTCATGTCACAGTGCTCGAATTAACGAGTACGTGCGCACAGCTCTTCTTCAGTGAAGAAGTAAGCGATTTCACGTGCAGCAGACTCTGGAGCATCTGAACCGTGTACCGCATTTTCGTCGATGCTGTCAGCGTAATCAGCACGTAGCGTACCCGCTAGCGCTTCAGCTGGGTTAGTTGCACCCATGATTTCACGGTTTTTACGGATTGCATCTTCACCTTCAAGTACCTGAACCATTACTGGACCAGATGTCATGAACTCAACCAAAGCACCGAAGAAAGGACGCTCTTTGTGCTCAGCGTAGAAACCTTCTGCTTTCTCTTGAGAAAGGTGGATCATTTTAGCTGCAACGATCTTCAGACCAGCAGACTCGAAACGGTTGTAGATTGCACCGATGTGGTTTTTAGCTACCGCATCAGGCTTAACGATTGAAAAAGTACGCTCTAAAGCCATCTTTTTTGCTCCAAAATGAAATTAATGAATTTATACGGGCGCGAATTATACGCGTTTTAGATGTAAAAACCTACTATTTCCGTCCCGCTTTGATTTTGTGTGAAACGCAACCTGCCGTTACAGCATCGGAGTCGGCTATCCCGCAGATCCGGAAAAACCTGATCCAGGTCAAATCATCCCGTTAAACCTTGCCCTATACTGCGCCGCTTTTTGATTTAACCCAATTGCCTAAGCCCTTGTACTGCTTGAAGTACGGGCCAAACTGGCGATTGATTTACCCCAACAGCTGACCCGTAATCAGTTCAATGTATGAGGTTTGAGATGTTTGTACCTGAGCTCCTTTCACCCGCAGGTAGTTTAAAGAATATGCGTTACGCTTTTGCGTATGGTGCTGATGCCGTTTATGCCGGCCAGCCACGCTACAGCCTGCGCGTGCGTAATAATGAATTCGACCTGGCCAATCTCGAAATTGGCATCAACGAAGCCCACCAGCAAAATAAAAAACTGTATGTGGTGTCTAACATTGCCCCGCATAACGGCAAAGTGAAAACCTACCTGCGTGATATCGAGCCAGTCATTGCTATGCAACCAGATGCACTGATCATGTCAGATCCGGGCCTCATCATGCTGGTACGTGAAAAATGGCCTGACATGCCCATCCATTTGTCCGTTCAGGCCAACGCCGTCAACTACGCCGCCGTACAATTCTGGGCAAAACAAGGGATCGAGCGCGTGATCCTGTCACGGGAACTGTCACTGGAAGAAATTGCCGAAATCCGCACTTTATGCCCGAATACCGAACTGGAAGTCTTCGTGCATGGTGCCCTGTGTATGGCTTACTCCGGGCGCTGCCTGTTGTCAGGCTACATCAATAAACGCGACCCAAACCAGGGCACTTGTACCAATGCCTGCCGCTGGAGCTACGACGTTAAGCCGGGAGAAGAAAACGCCACAGGCGATGTGGTGCACAAAATTGACCCGCAACAGGTGATCCCGACTTTAGGTGACGGACAGCCGACTGATCAGGTGTTCATGCTCGAAGAGCAAGGCCGTCCGGGTGAGTACATGCCGGCCTTTGAAGATGAACATGGCACTTACATCATGAATTCCAAAGATCTTCGCGCCGTGCAATATGTTGACCAGCTGACCAAGATGGGTGTACACAGCCTGAAAATAGAAGGCCGTACTAAATCCTTCTACTATGTCGCCAGAACCGCGCAGGTGTATCGTCGTGCCATTGACGATGCCGTCGCTGGCAAACCTTTCGATCCTTCATTGATGCGTACGCTGGAAAACCTGGCACACCGGGGTTATACCGAAGGCTTCCTGAAACGCCACGCCCACCAGGAATACCAAAATTACGACTATGGCCACTCCGTATCGGATCAACAACAGTTTGTTGGTGAGATTTTGGGTCGTCACGACAACGGCCTGGTGGAAATTGACGTCAAAAACAAGTTCTGTACCGGTCACAGCCTGGAGCTGATGACACCCCAGGGCAATATCAGCTTTACTCTGGAGCACATGGAAAACAAAAAAGGCGAGCTGATCAGCGATGCCAAGGGCTCTGGCCACATAGTTAAAATTCCGCTGCCAGAAGACATTGACCTCAATCATGCCATTTTGATGCGTAATCTGGGTGCCCAGGAAGACACCCGTAACCCGTTTAAAAAAGCCTAAGCTAGCTAAAACGGAGCGTGAATTATGGCATTACTGATCAACAGTAAATGTATTAACTGCGATATGTGTGACCCGGAATGTCCGAACCAGGCCATTTATATGGGTGAAAAAATCTACCAGATAGACCCGGAAAAATGCACCGAGTGTGTTGGCCACTACGATCAGCCAACCTGTGTGAGCGTCTGCCCGATAGATTGTATTAAGCCCGACCCGGCACACCGCGAAAGCCTCGATACCCTGGCCGAGAAGTACCTCAAACTGACCGGTCAGAGCTAAATCCAGAAAAAGCGCCCGACGGCGCTTTTTCTTTTACCAATCCCCAGTTATTAGTCGCAGATAGTAAACTCACACAGCAATATCCACCGTATTACAGTGTGATTAATCGAGTACAGTTCGATTGCAAAACCCACGGGCTGTGCCAGACTTGCTTAAATATCTGACTCTTAAACAGGGAGCTTTTATGCCTGGCTGCAAAACATGTCGTTGCCATACCGATTATCACATGGATATTACCATGGCGATGCAACCAATCGTGGATCTGCGCAGCCGACAAGTTTATGCCTATGAAGCTCTGGTCAGAGGGACGCAGGGCCAATCAGCCGGGCAGGTGCTCTCCCAGGTAACAGAAGATAGCAAATATTATTTCGATCAATTGTGTCGCACAACCGCCATTGAAATGATGGCCAAACTCAGCGACACCGCCAAACTGTCTATCAACTTTTTACCCAACGCCATTTATGACCCCCAAACCTGCTTACGTAAAACGCTCGAAGCCGCCGACCAATTCAATCTGGCAAAAGAGCGCATTATTTTCGAAGTCTCGGAGCAGGAGCACCTGACCGATCCTGACAAACTCATCGACATTGCCAACACCTACAACAAAAATGGCTTCAAAGTTGCGCTTGACGATTTTGGTGCCGGTTACGCCGGCATTGAAGTACTGCATCGTTTTCAACCCGATATCATCAAGCTCGATATTGCGCTGATCAATGGGATAGCACAGGACCCAGTTAAGCAGGCAATTGTAGACGGTGTGTGCCTGATGGCACGCCGGTTGAATATCGACTTAGTGGTAGAAGGCGTTGAAACCGAAGACGACTACAGGTGCCTGAGCGATTTAGGCGTTTACCTGATGCAAGGTTATTTATTTGCCAAGCCAGTGGTTGCCACTTTGCCCCAACCGAGCTTTCCCACCTAAACATTTACTTTCCCATCATACGTTTGACCTGGAAGCTATTTGTGCTGCCTTCATGATGTACCAGAATAAAATGAAATAAAATTGTAAACAAAAAGAAACAAAAGCGAATTACAGAGCAAAAGCTCAAATTGTACATTTATTAAACAAAGGGATATACCTGACTATGCACTCACCTTAATGAGGATACAACATGAAAACACTACAATACGCTTTACTGGCGGCCGGACTGGCCCACTTATCTGTGCACGCGCAAGGTCAGCACCACGATCAAACAGCCTTTCAGATCAACGGAGATACGCTGACAAAACATGCGCTCACTCCCCTGTTCAACATAGACACGCAGCAATTCCTGTTCAGTAATACACTCCAGCAAACAGACTGGGAAAGCACACTGGCAATTCTTGCGCCCCATTTACAGGACCAACTGGAAACCCTGTTGCACTGGGCCGGTCACGCCAGTATCAACCCCAAGTTATTGCTCGCCCTGATGGAACAGCACAGTCAGCTGCTCTCCGCACCGACACCAGCAGCATTTGAAAGGCCGTTCGGTCTGTTAGTGGCACCATCCGGATTTTCAGCACAACTGGAAGCACTGACCCATGCACTGTCACAGCACTTTTATGCGTATGAACAGTGGCAAAGTCAGCAACGCAATCAGGTGCAGCATACAGTATCTGACCATCTCAACAATCAGGCGCTCACTGTCACGCCAGCGACCTTTGCACTAAGCGCTGTACTGGATGATGCTAAAGCCTTTGCTCAGGTGGCCGGGCAGTACCAATCCTACTTTGGCGACGCGTTACTCAACCCCGCTGCACGCTCAGCAACGCCGGATGTTGAGTCCATAGCCATCAATAATAATTTTTATCTTAATTTCCCCTGGCCATCAGGCTATGCCTGGTACAGTGGTGGCGCTCATTCCAATACCGGCTCAGGCTACCCCTACTCATCGCTGGATTTCAACAATAACTCTGGTGGCTGGGGGTCCAATACCCCCTGGGTTCAGGCGGCGCATGGTGGCACCGTGACACGTTATTCACGCTGTAACATCCGTATTACGCACCCCAGTGGCTATGCGACTCAGTATTACCACATGGATGCACTTCAATATCAAACCGGTGACGTGATTGATGCCGGGGCCTGGCTCGGTCGATATGCCAATGACTACAACACAGCGCTGTGTCAGGGCGGTCAGTCAAGCGGACCTCACTTGCACTTCTCCCTGCTGTATAACGGTCGCTTTGTTTCTTTACATAACGCCTACATCAGTGGTTACCGGGTCGATGTCGGCAACTACAATTACGACGACAACTGCAACCGTTTTTACTTTGAGCGCAATGGCTACCGTACCTGTGCCTGGCGTGCACTCTACCGATAACCCTCCGCCCCTCAAAAGGTGGTCAGAATAGTTGTCTGATCACCTGTGTATCAGACAACTATTCTGACCACCTGTGTATCATGCCACCCCAACCCTATGAATCATCACTATTCCTTTCTTTAGGGGCAGAAAAGCGTCGCTCATATCCTGGTTACTTTGTCTGTGGCAAAATGGAATGTTCCAATTCGACATACAGATCCGGTCAGTTCCAAAAATTGAAAATAAGTACTAAACATCTTGTAAAAAATATGTATATTTAGGTTAACGGAACAACAAAAGGACAGTCGAGATAATGATGTATTCAGACAATCAAACGCGTGGTGCTCTGTTCGTCCTGACAGACCAAAAGACCAACACGCTGAGTCAGGATTTCCTCATGTTTGTCAAAATGCTTGAGGCTTGCGGTAACAATATCAAGGTCGATACCCGCCTGCCAACCACTGAGCACAGAGCGCACTACCAGCTGTTTCTGGTCGATGTCAGCCACCGCGAATGTCGCGATTTACTCAGCGCCCAGCTCAGAGCGTTAGCACAACATCACAGCGTCTTACTATTTAATGCCTGCCCGGATACCCTAAACGAGCAAACAGCACTGCTTGCCAATGTCAAAGGTGTACTCTACCAGGGTGCCTCGCCGGAAAGTCAATTCAAAGGCATTCAGCGTGTACTGGGTGGCGAATTATGGTTTGGCAGAGGCGCTATTTCACTGGCGTTCAGCGCCCTGATGCAACGCCTGCCACAAGCACTACCGGCGCTGTCAGACGAACAAAGAGACATCACACTGGCCTCACTCACCAAACGCGAAAAGTCGGTGATCAGACTGCTCGCTGATGGGGCCAAAAACGACGATATTGCCGACTCTCTGAATATCAGTAGCCATACCGTCAAAACCCATATTTACAGCGCGTTTAAAAAGACAAACTCGCGCAACCGGATTGAGCTGGCCAACTGGGCACAACAACACATCCCCTTCGGTGGACTGGCCAATTAACCCGCCTGCTGCACAGGTTTAGCAGCCCACACGCCTTTTTCGAGGCCCTGATGCACTAACAAGGTCAGGGCTTTTTCAATCGCCTGAGTCACACAAATATGCATGGGCTCATTTTCACTGTATCCGGCTTCTGCTTCGGCCAGGCGTTTATAACTGACGTAACGAAAGAATCCTGCACGCATTTCCTTTGACAGCACTTTTTTGCTGGTCGCAACCGACAGCAAAACCTGGCCCGTACGGACATCCACCGCGCGCAAATAAATGCTAATGGTATCTTCGCGATATAGCTCAGATGCGCCAATCCCAAAGTACTCCATCCCCATGCCGCCGGTTTTGATATTGGCATCATAACTGATGATGCCGCCCTCAAAGATCAGCTTGGCATGCGTCAATGGTGGCAGGCTGTTTGCGTTGTCCTGGTCCTGCATTGCCGCCCGGGTGATCTTACGCTCGGTCAGCAGGTTTTGCAGCCCTTCACGTTCAATGGGAATGAACCAGTCCGTTTCATGCAACGCCTGCATCAAAATTGAGTTGGCCCCCTGCGTCACCGCTGTCGAAAATGAGCTGACGTTTTCCTGGGGTTTATATTGTCCGGTCTGGTCTCGAAATGAATACACAGAAACCGGGATTGGTCCACGTGGCGTTGGCAATGCTTTTAATTCGCTGAAGACTTCAGTGGCTGCCAGTGGTTGTGCCTTCGCCATGGGCGGTGGCAGCACAGGGATACTGCTACAAGCACTCAGCAATAACATAAAACAGGTAATACTCAGGTACTTCATTAACCAAACCTCGGCACTTCCAGTGTGGTAATATCACCCGTCAGCGTGTTGGTGATCTGCACTGTAATGGAATCCGGTGTACTGGTGATCACCTGAATTTCATAATCCCCACTCATAAACGTCGAGTCTTTATCAAAAATACTGTCTTCGACTTCATCACCAAACGCCGTGGACGTAATCTCCCTGACCATGCGATTCAGGTAAGTCCGCTCCAGCGACTCCTGAAACCGGTCGCCATAAGATTTTTCAATCACTGGCGCACGATGTTTGTTTTGGGCCTGTGCTTTGTTTAATAACATATTGGCATTGAGAGGGTTGCCGCCGAACGACGGATTAATGGGCTTATAAACCAATTCAGTCGCATGCAGCGACAAACTGCATAGTGCCCCCAAGCAACCTAGTATTGTTGTTTTCATTGTTACCACCCGCTTGTTGCTAAATCTGGAGAGTGTTGCTGATGCTGTGCGCTGGCCATGGCATCCATAATGGCAAATAACGCCGTCTCAACGCGCTCTTTTAACGGTCCGCCGCGACGTCCCATGGCTGTGGCATAGACCAGCTGGTTGTTCATAAATACCTGTAACCGCGTACCTGCGCGCGGCAACACGGTTTCTCTAATGGTGATATTCACACCTGTGGTGCCCGGTACATCACGCCACAACTGCGAAAAATCAAAATAAAACTGATAGCCAAAGCGGCTGATACTCTGGTCAATAACCAGTCCTCCCAGCTCGACCTCCTCATCGGCGCCCTGACTATGTGGTATCACGCTCAACAGCAAAATACCGAGAATAAATAGCGTATACTTCATAACAACGTTGGCCACAAAACCACCCGGTTTTGTGGCCACCTGACTTACTGCTGCGTCACAGTTGCGACGTTATAGTCACCGACCTGTGTAATATTCACAATCTGGCCGTTACCACTCACCCCACCTTCAACCAGGTTGCCAAAGCCGTCCTGACTAATCTGGATGTTGTTGTCGCTGCCATTGACTACAAATGCACCTGAGCCAACACCGGCAACAAAGTTCGCGCCACCCGTTTGTTCAATAGCGATATCATTGCCACTGCCCTCAAGCATCAGGTCGATGGCGTTCAGTTCACCGCTTTGTACCAAATCAAGCTGGTTCAGCCCGCTTTCCGCCACAGAAGCAAGGGTCACTGACACACCGTTGCTGTCGCCTGTTTGCGCAACATTCAGCATATTGTTGTTACTGCTCAGTGCGTTGTCCGGATACGATGACTGCAACACGACTTCGTTGTTATCACCATTTTGGATCACGCCAACTTCACTGCCATTGCTGTTGAATTTCGCAATGTGCAGCTCATTATTGTCACCCAGCTGCAAAGTGCTGTACTCATTGTCATCACCCACAGCACCCAGGTAAGCCTGGTTGTCGTTACCACGCTGCTGTGCATCGAAGTCATTGTCATTGCCCACTACGTCGAACGTAGTCTGGTTGTTGTCTCCGAGCTGTGCCACAGTGACATAGTTGCTGTCACCGCTGAACAGGGTAGAAGTCATACGGTTATCATTGCCTTCCTGCTCCAGGTCAACCCGGTTGCTTTCACCCTGAAGTTCAGCCATGTCAACCCGGTTACTATTGCCTGCGCTTTGCTCAACCCGCAACTCGTTGTCGTTGCCCGTCAGTACATCAATACTGAATTTGTTGTAGTTCCCTTCCTGTGAGAGCGCCAGGTCATTGTCGTTGCCCTGTAAAAGAGTCAGATTCAGCTCGTTGTATACGCCATCTTGATCGACTTCGATGCTGTTCTGATCGCCCTGCACACGGTCAATGTTCACTTCACCCCAGGAGCCCAGCTGAGTCGCCACAACCTGGTTATTGTTACCTTGCATGTCAGTGTTGTAGAACCAGTGACCACCGCTGCTTTGCTCAACATGAATGCGGTTGCCATCACCATTGATGGTGTTTGTCACTTCATTAGTGATACCCAGGTAAGCAACACCACGCTGGGTGATGTTTAGGTTATTGTCATTACCATTGAGCTCAGTCAGTGTGCCATTGCCCTCACCATCCTGACTGTATTCTTGGGTATTGCCATCGCCTACGACAGTTGCCTTGGTCAAGTTGCCAGTGCCAGCCTGTGCGACTGTGGTGATATTGCTGTCTCCAGCAACCGACAAGTCACTCACATTGGACTCGCCCTGCTGTGAACTGGTTAGCACATTTCCTGCGCCATTGTTCGATTGTTGGGTTACCGTCAGCGTATTGCCCGTGTTGTCAATTTGCATCAGCTGTGACAACTCAGACGTTGAAGCTGCTTTTGCGTCTGTGTCAGCTGCCTGTGCCGCGCCGACACCAGATAAAGCCAGTGCAATTGCACAGCAGGTCAGTGATTTTGAAAATTTCACCTGGTTCTCCTTAGAGTTATTAATCGTTTTCGCAATGATTTCCTTCAACTCGCACTGCGTGATTGTCTTTATATATTTGCGTATCGCCTTAGTGGAGGTTGCCAACTCCTGACCTATACGCCGACGCAGTACTGTGTTTCAACCGGGTTATCTTTCGCTTCCCTTGTTATAACCAAAGCCCGGTGGGCTGCTGTCATCAATCAGGGGCGCGTTCATACTCGCTTAGCCATCAAAGCCTGAGTCCGCTGCCCAGCCTGTGGCTGCGCAGTGTTTGCACGTTGTTTTTTCGGACTCGTGTAGTCACTCTAGAACGTCGCATTGGCCAGGGGAATGAGAAATAATTTTGAATCTTCTAACTTGATTAAATTCATATAGTTAAAGCTACAACTATTAATTTACCGATATTAAAACCAGGTATTCTCACAAAATAGTATGAGTTACAAAATCGTTAACCAAAGGATAAAAACCAACAAAAAAGTATGATTAAGACCGGACATAAACCATCCCAACTACAAAAAAGTTGGATTTTAAAGACGTAAACTCATTTTAAAATTGCATCCCTAATTCAGGCTGTTTTAGCGTGGCCTGAGTTGCCAAACCGAGTTATCAACCGCCAGCCCAAGGGCCGGCGGATCACACATCATGCCACTTAGTCGAGCACACACCATGGCCTCATGGTCAATAACTCAACTAAATATCTAGGACAAATGATGAAATTAAAACTTTCTGCCTTAACATTGGCATTACTGCCAGTATTCAGTGGCGCAGCACAAGCTGCAGTACAAATCACAGCAACGGAAAAAACCAATGACAACAGCGTAATGGTGGTCTTCAAACAGGATGCGTCCAGTGCACTAAGAGCACAAGCCCGTAATCTGGTGAAAGCCCGTATTTCAGACAACAACGCCGATGAAATCGATGATCGTTACAAGAACGTGCTGGCGGGCCGCCTGGCGAACTTCAAACTGGATGGGATCAGCAGTAAAGAAGCCATTGCTAAGCTGGCGAAGCACCCGGCGGTGGAATACGTTGAGCCTGATTATCAGGTCAAAGCGCTGGGCATTCCGGATGATGCACGCTTTGACGAGCTTTGGGGCTTGCACAACACAGGTCAAACTGGCGGCGTGGAAGATGCCGACATCGATGCCCCTGAAGCCTGGGATATCAGCATTGGTTCACGTGACGTGATTGTTGGGGTTATCGACACAGGGGTTGACTATACGCACCCGGATCTGGCGGCGAACATGTGGCAAAACCCAGGTGAAATTGCCGGAGACGGTATTGATAACGACAACAATGGCTACATTGATGACATTTACGGTGTTAACGCCATCACAGGCTCTGGTGACCCAATGGATGATCAGGGCCATGGTACACACGTATCAGGTACCATTGGCGCAACGGGTAACGATGCCACCGGCGTCGTCGGCGTAAACCAGGAAGTCTCGATCGTCGGCTGTAAGTTCCTCAACTCTTCAGGCAGTGGGTCGACCTCAGATGCCATCGAGTGTATCGATTACATGGTATCGCTGAAGCAAGCGGGTCATAACATCCGCGTACTGAACAACAGCTGGGGGGGTGGCGGTTTCAGCCAGACACT
Source organism: Pseudoalteromonas ardens (assembly GCF_030125445.1). Taxonomy (NCBI): domain Bacteria; kingdom Pseudomonadati; phylum Pseudomonadota; class Gammaproteobacteria; order Alteromonadales; family Pseudoalteromonadaceae; genus Pseudoalteromonas; species Pseudoalteromonas ardens. The sequence goes on along the minus strand of NZ_JASJUV010000010.1, from coordinate 60,516 downwards.
GGCCGATGCCATTACCGCCAGTGAAAATGCGGATATCCTGTTTGTCGCCGCAGCCGGTAACGGTGCTGTTGATAATGACAGCAATCCACATTACCCATCAAGCTATGAGCATGACAGCGTTTTCTCAATTGCTTCAACTACAGACAACGACACAATGTCATCGTTCTCACAGTGGGGCCTGGCTTCTGTAGACATGGGTGCACCTGGTAGCGCTATTCTGTCGACTGTACCGGGCGGCGGTTACAGCAGCTTCTCAGGTACCTCAATGGCGACACCCCATGTTGCTGGTGTTGCAGCATTGGTACTGTCTATTGACCCGACGCTGGACGCGATTTCTCTGAAAAACCTGCTAATGCAAAGCGGTGATGCAAATGCAGCACTGGATGGCAAAACGGTCGCTGGTACGCGCCTGAACGCACACCAGGCACTGATCGATGCGGATCCGGCACCAGGCTTCAGAATGGGTGTCACGCCAGGTGGCCAGGAGATCACCGCAGGTGACACTGCCAGCTATGAATTCAGCTTCACTTCGGTAGCCGACTGGCAGGGCGAAATTGCTCTGACGCTGGACAGCCCGCTGCCTGGTGCCGTGTTATCACAAAGCACCGTCACTCCGGGTAACACAGTGACCCTGACAGTGCCTACTACTGCGGATACTCAATGGGGCAACTACAGCTTCACTGTTAACGCTGCGTCTGGCGATTTGGCAGACAGCAAGTCCGTTAACTTATCTGTGCTACCACAAGGTCTGAGCGACTTCAGCTATGACAATACAACTGCGGTAGACATTCCTGACAACGACGCCACAGGCATCAGTTCAGTCATCACGGTTGCTGACGACATCACCATTTTCGACAGCAACACGCTGGTGGATATCACGCACACTTACATTGGCGATCTGTTGGTAACCCTGACTTCTCCAGCGGGTACTTCTGTGACACTACACAACCGTGCAGGTGGTAGCGCCGATAACCTGGTTGAGACCTTCAATTCTGGCGCCTTCAATGGTGAAGCTGCACGCGGTGACTGGACATTGAATGTATCGGATAACGCTGGTGTGGATACCGGCACACTGAACAGCTGGACGCTGACATTGACCGGCCTGGGTGAAGTGTCTGCACAGCCGCCTGTGGCAGGTTTCAGCTTTGAGAAAAGTGGCCTGAGTGTTGCCTTTACTGACAGCAGTACCGATGCCAACAATGACATCGTCAGCTGGCAGTGGGATTTCGGTGATGGTAACAGCAGCGCTGATGCGAACCCAACTCATATCTACACTGCGTCAGGCACTTATTCTGCCACCCTCACCGTCACTGACAGTGAAGGCAACAGCAACAGCACCACACTGGAAGTCACTGTCAGCTCAGATGATATTGCGCTGGAAGTCGTGCGTACTAATAAGTCACGCCTGGGCTTCTATCGGGTATCACTCTCCTGGTCTGGCAGCAGCGCTGAGCAGGTAGATGTTTACCGCGATGGTGCACTACTACGCACAGTCAATAACTCAGGTCAGTTCCGTGATTTCGGTCGTGACCCGGCGGTCAGTGGCTTCACTTACAAAATCTGTCAGTCAAGTGACATCTGCTCAAACGAAGTGAGTGTGAGTTTTGATTAACTTCATTCCAGTAATCTGGTTTGATTGATCAAATCCAGATTTAGTAACGACAAAGGCCGCATTGCACTGCGGCCTTTTTATTCCCGTTACTGTCTGCAAGTTTGTTTGATAATGTCAGTTTGTCTGGCAATCTCTTGATCATTTTTGTCGCCTTGTGCCACTGCCAGATCGACCTTAGCGTTACGACACTTATCTCTGAGTTCTTTATCCATCAGATAAACCTGATCCCGCTGTGCCTGAGCCAGGCCTTCAACTCCACTGTATTCCTGTCGCTCCTCGGGCGCTTTGTCTTGCTCATAGGGTGCAGGCTGGGAGACCTGGCAACCAGCCAATGTGACTAAACATAACCCAATGAATAACCCTTGTTTTTTCATATTATTACTTCCTGATATGACGAGACCTAGATGGTATCACATGGAATAATAAAAGGAACAAATCAAAACAACGACACGTTATTAGAGGGGATCTGCGGCGTCCGACGCTTCGTACAATTCCAGTGGTAACCCATCCGGGTCAGCAAAAAAGCAAAATCGTTTTTGGGTATAGGGGTCAAGGCGAATGGGCTCACAACTCACCCCTTGATCTACGAGTGCATGACGCGCCGCTTCAAGGTTAGTAACGGACAAGGCAAGATGACGCAACCCTTGTGCTTCAGGGTAACTCGGCCGTGCTGGTGCCGAGGCAAAGTGAAATAATTCAATCTGGGTGCCGTCAGGCAGTGCCAAATCCAGCTTATAACTCTCACGCCCAGGTTGATAGTTCTCAGCAATGACCCGACACCCTATCACATCAGTATAAAATGCTTTTGATACGGCATAGTCTGAACAAATAATCGCAACATGGTGAACACGCTGAATGTAACTGGCAAGCATAAGTTTTTATTACGGAAAGAGTAAAACCGTACTGTGCCGTATCCAGTCAGACATGTCCACCTGTCGCGGCCCACTAACTCTGCCTAAGTGCCTCAGCGGGGGCACCTGAAGCTGCCGGGAAACCGGCAGCAAGGTCGCCAGCAGCACCAAGATCACAATAAACCCAGGTATCCCGAGCAGCGCCCAGACATAGCTATTCGGGTCAATATTCATGGCCCCGGCAAGCTGCGCGCTTAGCCATAACGCCGCGCCTATCCCCAGTGTTAAGCCCACTGCCAGCTGCCACAGTGCCTGTCTGACAAACAAAAGTACAACTTGCCCTTCCGGTACGCCGAGCGCACGGCGCGTAGCAATTTCCTGACTACGCAAAGCAATACTGTTGGCTGCCATCGCATAAATGCCGCTGGCCGCTAAAAACAACGCCACCAGCCCGCCAACCAAAAATATCTGATTGAGTGAGGCCATCAGCAACAGTGGCTGTTTAATAAGGCTTTGATAACTCTGAATGTCGTGTACCGTGGCATCGGCATCCAGATCAACAATGGCCTGACGCAGTGCGGCAATGGCCTGTGCTTGCTCACCGCGGTAGTGCATCACCAGGTTCATTCTCCAGGGCCGTAAATCCATCAGCCCATAGCCAGTATGTCGGGCACTGGTTGCATCCATTGTCGGGCCGTGAACACTGTCAGACACCACTCCCACAATAGTGCGCCATTCGGTATGCCAGCCTTCACCATTGAGCGTTCGCACGCGCTGACCCAGTGCATTCCCCTGTGGAAACAATTCGCGTGCCATGGCGGCATTAATGATCACCACAGACCCCTGTTCACGCAGCTCGCGGCTATCAACAGCCAGGTCGCTCAGATTAAAATCACGGCCTTCAAGCAACTGCATACCCACGGTACGCCAGGCATCCCGGCTGACCAGCTCAAAGTTCCACATTGGATTGTCACTGAACACCGCTTCCGCCCGCCCCTGAATTTCAAAGTGAGAGGTCCCGCCTCCAGTGCCCGGCAGACTGCTAAAATACGCCACGCTATTGACCTGAGGAAGTTGCTCTAACTTTGCTTTGAGCCCATAGTAAAAATCATTGCGCTTTTTTCTTGCCTCAGGTGCACCGCCATTCCAGCGATAGCTGCCCCAGGCCAGGCGTACAGACGCCGTTAAGCGATGTTCAGTTTGCACACCATAATCGGCCTGTTGCGCTGCCAGACTGCTACCCAATAACATGGCCGCAATGGCCAATACCACACAAGATAAGGCAATCTCAGCAACGACCAGCGCCTGATTAACCCGTCCGGCTCGTTTGCTCACCGCACCGCGCGTACCATCACGCAAAATACCATTAATATCCCCCTGCAAAGCACGCCACGCGGGGATCAATCCGGTGATCACTATCATCATCACCACCGCGAGTATCAGCATCCAGACTCCGTCCGATGAGATACTGAGGGTCCACCAGAAAGGCCGCGCGCCACTCATGGCAAATATCTCATCAAAGGCCAGATTGGTCAGGACAATCCCCCAGTGCGCCAGCCCCAACGCCAGCAACCCACCCAGACAGCAGATCAGGGTGCTTTCCCACAACATTTGTAACACCAGACGATGCTGCGGCACACCAAGTGCCACCCGAATTGCCACATCCCGGATCTGTTCATTGACCCGGGCCAGTAACAGGTTGCCCACATTGATACAGGTCAGCAGTAAAATCAGTAACACCACCAAAATCATTGCCACTAAAATCGCGTAATGTTGATACAACACATCGACGCTGAGCTTGAACGGGATCGCCTGGAGATATCCCCCAGCCACATCCGCACGCCAGGCAAATTCCTGCGGTAAAGCCTGAAGTTGACGCTGTAACAGCGTCGCCAGTTCATGCTGGAACTGCGTCAAAGTCACACCAGGCTTCAGCCGGGCAACCGCCTGTAAAGCGCCCCGGTTTGATGGATTAGCCGGCTCAAGGCGGGTTTGTGTCATGATTTGCCATACCTGTGCCCGAGTTGGAAAAGCAAACCCGGGTGGCATCACCCCGATCACCTGTTTGGGGATCGCTTCCACCTGGATCATGCGACCTATGATAGTTTCATCGCCGTCGAACACCCGCTGCCAGATATCATGACTCAGCACCACCACAGATTGCGCGCCATCTTGCTGATCTGACGGGCTAAAGCTACGACCAAGCAGCGGCTGCACGCCGGCGACTTCAAATAGATCCCACTGCGCATAGGTGAGGTGTACTTTATGTGAGATGGCTTCGTTGCCCTGCCTGCCCACAGTGCGCACAGCCGACTCATACAGACTCATATTCTGTAATAACATGCTGTCGGCCTGGATCTGGTTGAGATGATAGGGATCAACCCGCTGACGCGCCCCATGGGCGGTTTTAAACTCACCAGCAATCGCAACCAGGGGCGTATCCTGGCCTAGCGTCAGTGGCTTAAAGACCAGTTGCTGCATCAGAGTAAAGGTATATAAAGTCAGGGCCAGGCCCACGGTCACAATCGCCGTGGTGGTCAGAGTGAATAACGGCTTTTTAAGCAGCAGCCGGGCTGCATATCGAATATCTATCCAGGCAGACATAAAGCATTCCTCTCAGCAAGGGCAATTCAAACCGCAATGGCAGTACGCGCTTTGGCCGGGCTGTCAGACACGATGGCACCATCCTTCATTTCAATGATCCGCCCGGTACGCAACGCCGACGACATATCATGCGTCACCATACAAATGGTTGCGCCATTGTGATTAAGCGTGTCGAGCAGCGTCATCACGATCCGGGCATTGTTTGAGTCCAGATTACCTGTGGGTTCATCGGCCAAAATAATGGCTGGTTGACCGGCAATAGCACGGGCAATGGCAACACGCTGCTGCTGTCCCCCGGACAGCTGAGCTGGATAATGGCTGGCTCGATGGCTCATTTCGACCTGCTCCAGCGCCACCGCAACCCGCTCTTGCTGCTCCGCACGACTAAGATCCGCACGATAACTCAACGGCAGGGCCACGTTGTCGGCCACACTCAGCTCACTGATTAAGTTAAACGCCTGAAAAATAAAGCCGATTTCCTTATTACGGATCCGGGCTCGCTCATGCTTATCGAGCTGGGCGGTATTGTGTCCGGCCAGCCAGTAGGTGCCATTGCTCGCTGTATCCAACAGGCCCAGCTGGGCCAGCAAGGTCGATTTACCACACCCAGACGGACCAGTGATGGCCAGGTATTCGCCTTTTGAAATGGTGAGATTGATGTTGTTCAGTGCCCAGGTTTCGACATCATCACTGACAAATACCTTATTTAACTGACTCAGCTCCACCAGACGGTCGCTGCTGTGTTGTTGATGTGACATAGTATGTACTCCGTTAAAAGTGTGACTACTGCAAGGAAGAAAATGATTGCTTGAAACGTACTTCGGCGTGTTGCCAGTGTGAGGTATCAGAGAGGATCACCCGCTCGCCCTCGGCGGCACCGTGTTCAATCTCAATGTACTGACTGGACATGTGGCCAAATGTCAGTGCTCGGCGAAGGGCCTGTTCTCCCGAGTTCGCCAATAAGTAGAGGCTGGCCTGACTAAAACCACTGGCCATAACCGGCCGCTTCACAAACAAAGTGTCCTCAATTGTTGCGATTTCAATCACCCCATCGACACTCAGCGCCGGGCGTACCTCTTTCGGCAGCTCCCCGCTGAGCGCCACCTCGACCAATACCGCACTGTCGCTGACCACAGGATCAATACGCTGCACCGTGCCTGTGATCTGACTGGCACGGGTATCCAGAGTCACCATTTGGCCGAGCTGTACGTCTTTGATCTGGCTTTCAGGAATGCGTAACTCAGCAAAGAACTGATCATTTCTGGCCAGCATCGCCAGGTTACTGCCCGCACCGATCTGCTGTCCCGGCTCCAGTGGCATGGCCTGCACTATGCTGTCCATGCTCGCCACCACAGTCAGGCCAGTGACCTGCTGCTCAATCCGCGCAACCCGTTTGCGCAGGCTATTGAGCCGCGCGTCACCGGCGCGCAGTTGTGCTGCCAGGTTTTCACGTCGCTTTTGCAGCCTTTGCTGTTCCAGCGCAAAACGCTGGCGATACTGAGCAACATTGATTTTGACCTCTTCAAAATCAATCTTAGAGACCGCCACTATCCCTTGTGCCAGCAGCTGTTCTTGTGCAGCCAGCGTCAGCTGAGCGCGCTCCAGACTGAGTTTTTCGTCTACAACGGCAATTTCCTGGTCCAGTAAAGTCGACTCCAGCGCAACCTGTTCGGCGTGAATTTCTGCTTCTAATGCCTGTAGCTCCCAGCGTGCCTGTGCCAGCGCTTCTTCCAATTCAGGATTGCTCAGTTGCAGTAACACATCGCCCTGTTTTACCTCAGCGCCGGCTTTTTTAAACACTTGTTCAACTCGACCATCGACCGGCGTCGTGATCCAACGGATCTGCGCCGGCACCAGGACGCCACTGCCACGCACCGTCACTTTTAACTCGCCCCGGCGCACCGTATCGATCAACAAGGGGGCTTTATCTACCAGATTGGACGCGCTAGTATGGTGGTTAAAAAACAGGGTCAGACTGCTCACGACAATCAATCCCATCACGCTCATAACTTTGGCTTTGCGACTTAACAGGGGGCTTTTATTGGTTCTCACTATGTCCATGATGCTTCCTCCAGCAGGCTATGAGACCTACTTTAGAGTGCGGGAGAGGGTTCAAACAGGCTGACTATGTAAAAGAAAACAGCGCAGGTTTTACAAAAGTTTACGTGCACTTTCGCGGCGGGCCCGCTAGCTTTACGCTAAACTGGCCAGCGCAAAACAGGGAAATAATAACAACATGAAACCTACCCTACTGATCGTAGAAGATGAGCCGGCCATCTTACGTGGTCTGACCGACCTGTTTGTTTTTCATGGCTATGAAGTCGACAGTGAAATGGACGGTGCGCAAGGCCTTAAGCGTGCCCAACAGGGCGATTACGCCTGCATTTTATTAGACGTCATGCTGCCATCGATGAACGGCTTTACGGTCTGTGAAGCACTCAGGCAAAGCGCACCGACTCAGCCGATCATGATGCTCACCGCCAAAAGCACCGAGCAGGACATAATTAATGGTCTGAGCCTGGGTGCCGATGATTATGTGGCCAAACCCTTTTCAACCTCGGAACTGGTATTGCGCGTCAACGCGCTGGTACGTCGTTCTGGCTGGCACCAGCATGACGAAGAGCTGGTTTTGAGCAAAGACGTTTGTATCAACCCACAAACACTGACCGGCACATCTTACCAACAGAGCGTTAAGTACACGCGCCGTGAGGTCAGCTTATTGAGTTACCTGCTGCGTCAGAATAAGCCCATCAGCCGTGACGAGCTATTACACCAGGTTTGGGGCTACAAAACAGTGGGAGACATAGATACGCGTACCGTGGATATTCACATCGCCAAACTGCGAAAAAAAATAGAGCAGGATCCAAAATCTCCGCGCCACCTGATCACCCATCGCGGTGAAGGTTATCAACTCTATACCCAGTAACGGCATCGCCATGTGGTTTAAAAACAAACACCTTATGACCTATGCACAACGTAAACAGCAGCTGCGGTTGCAGGCCGGTGCCTTCTTATTATGCCTGTTAATTCCGCTTAGTATTTTGCTCTACTTCGGCTTTGCACAACTTAAACAGAACCAGTTGAGCGAGTATCAGGAGCAGGCCCGTAGCCTGCTATCACAAATTGACCGCCAGATGTTTAAACGCCGCCTGCTGTCCAGTTCACTGCCTGTCGAGGCATTTAATTATTATCAGCCAGTCTATAATCCTCTCACTGAAGAAACCCTGCAGATCCCTTCTGTCTTGTCTCATCTGGATCCGGCCAGACCAACGGCCACCCGGCCAATTCAGGGACTGGTCGGTTATTTTCAGTTTGATGCGCAAGGCCGATTCAACAGCCCAATCTGGCCAGAGCCACTGTCTGCTGAAGACCTCACGAAGTCCACATCAGAACAACAAAAAACCTCTGTCGAGCTGCAGCAACGTTACGACCAGGCTAAGTTCATTTATCAGACACTGGCCAAATCCAATGCGCTGCAAACTAAGCTGGCGGCCGGGCTGAGCAAGGAAAATGGCTTGTATCAGATCTGGTTTGATGTGCCCGGCTACTTTATCTTCTATCGACTGCCTAAAGTCGGTACGGAGCGTAAGTTACAAGGTTACCTGGTCAGGCGTGATCCCTATTTACTTAGTCTCGTTGGCGAATATCTGAGCCAAAGTCAGTTTGATACCCCGGTTTTACTCACGCTGGATGCGGATAGGTCAAACAGCTCCAACAAATTGTATAACGCAATGACCGCCCAGCCAGAACAACTGTATTTCTTACTGCCGCACGCCCAGTCAAATGTACGCAGGCTGGCTGAGGCCGACACTCCCGCTGAGCTGCGAGCACAGCCTTTGTATAGTAGTGCCCTGCGCTGGCCATTTAACAATTACACACTACACTTTACCACCCGTACCTTGCCCATGAGCCCGACGCTGTTTTACAGCGCACTGTTTGCCCTGTTGCTCGTTCTCACGATTTTAGGCGCCTGTTACGGATTTTACCGGCTGAGTGTCAGGCAGCTGGCGTTGGCTGAGCAAAGAATGAACTTTGTGTCTTCGGTCAGCCATGAGCTCAAAACACCGCTTACCGCCATCCGCATGTATGCCGAAATGCTGCGTGCTGGCACAGTGGTTTCCACAGAAGCACAGCAGGATTATTATGGCTTTATTCACAGTGAAAGCGAGCGCCTGAGTCGTCTGATTGACAATATTCTGTTGCTGACCCGGCTGAATCAGGAAGATCACACGGGCCTGCCTCAGGTTAAACCAGATTATGCTCCGGTGGCCATGCTGGCCGATATCATTCGCTCCAAGACCTCTACTCTCCTGGAAAAACAGGACTTCCATTTGAATATGGTGATTGAAGCGCCGCTATCAGAGGAGCTTGACGTTTTAGTGGATCAGGATGCCTTTGCCCAGGTGGTGATAAACATTGTTGAAAACACCGTCAAATTCTTTCGTGCCGAGGGCATCAGTGATCCCGCGCGCAGACAACTCGATATTACCTTTCGACATGCAGCGCACAGAGACGACAAACTAATCCTGGAGATCCGTGATTACGGTCCGGGCGTGTCGCAACAGCAATGCGATAAGCTGTTTGAGCTGTTTTATCGCGGCGGGGATGAGCTAACCCGCACAACCCAGGGAACGGGAATAGGGTTGGCCCTGGTGGCTCAGTTGGTCAAAGCACAGCAAGGTCAGATAACGGCCCACCAGATGAGCCCGGGGCTCGCGCTAAGGTTGACCTTACATACCCGACATACTGGCAATGAGATGCCCGAACCTAAGGTCTTGGCGTAGCATTGCTCGGGCAGCTACGCATCCGGCTGAAGATGTTAATTGTGCATACTGCGTCCCCTGCATCAAGAATGATAATTCAGAGGGGTGGACGTGTGTCCCTAAATTCTATATAACCTGCGCTACACTTTGATACATTTTGGTGGTGACTGTTACGGCTTTGCCCTTAGTCACTCATTAAGCTGTTGGTATCAAATGTGACCACAGGAATAATAACAATGAACAAGGTAATGATACGCACCCTGGCAAGTTGCCTGCTACTTGCCGGGATGAACAGCCAGACGCTACTGGCAGCTGAATCGCCACAGGAACAACACCCAGACAGTAAAGGCTTTGTCGCAATTGGGGTTGGTGCTTTTGCCGGGCAGGGGCCATTTGGCGATGCCAGTGTGGGGCTGGGGTATTTTGTGAATGGTGCCTATGAGTGGGATAACGGGCTATTTGTAGAAGTCCCTGGCGGCCCCAATAACCTGCTCGGCAACACCAGCGTAGGCTACAACTTATATCGCACTGCGCAGTGGGATGTGGATTTTCTGGCCTCATCTGCACGCTCCGATGCCGATACCAAGTACATTCAACAAGACGGCTCCGAGCTGCGTTTTACAAAAAACCAGACCAACTATCTGGGTGTTCGCTTTCGTGGGATCTGGTCAGGATTGCGATTTCAGTTAATTGCCGCCCCTCAGATGAGTGACGACCGGGGCGCTTATGTGAGTTCGCAGATCAGCAAACACTGGACGGTAAAAAACTGGCACCTGTTCAGTGCTTATCGGATGAATTATCTATCAGGTGATATGCTGAACTACTATTATGGCGTCAACAACACAGAGAATAACAATAATAACCGGATCGATGGGTTGCCTGAGTACATAGCCAGTAGCGGCTTATCTCACAGCCTGCACCTCGGCGCAACGTATCCGCTCACAGAAAACTGGCTGTTTGATGCCTCTTTACGTTACTACCACACACCCAGTGCCATTACCGATAGCCCCATTATACAAAACAATCTCGCACGGGGTGACAATCGCAGCCGCAATGCGCTGGGATTGGGTCTGTCTGTCAGCTATGTGTTTTAAGGGGCCGAGAATGCGTAAATTTATCTCCACCTTAGCCCTTACTGTCATAACACTTGTCCACAACCCGGCTGTTGCCAACGCACCCGTGACCCTGACACTGAGTCCGCAACAATGTGTCGCATTGCACCAAGGGGAGTACTGTCACAGCGAGCTGACCATCCACTGGCAAACGAGCTCACCGGGCGACTACTGTCTGACACATACCAATCGTGAACAGCCGATAAAATGCTGGCAAACCACAAGGCAAGGCACACTAACGATGGATCTGAAATTCAATCAAAATGTGCATTTTTTCCTGCAAGATAGGCAGCAAAAAACTCTGGCCAGTGCCCAGTTAACCTATGCCTGGGTCTATAACAAAAGTAAAAACACACGCGTAAGATGGCGAATGTTCTGATGACGACAACACCAAATACACACCTGTTATTAATTGAAGATGACCATGAACTGGCACACTGGATCTGTGACTACCTGGCGGAAAAATCTTTTACCGTCAGCCTCTGCCATCGCGGTGATGAGGCCCCGCAGCAGATCCTGAGCCTGAACCCGGATCTAGTGATCCTCGATGGCATGCTGCCCGGCCTGGATGGGCTGGACGTCTGTAAACAAGTCAGGCCCCAATATTGCGGACCTATCCTGATGCTGACCGCACGGGATGAAGATATGGACGAAGTACTGGGACTGGAAATGGGCGCCGATGACTATCTCACCAAACCGGTGCGAGCACGGGTATTGCTCGCCCGGATCCGTGCGCTCCTGCGCCGCCATAACCCAACCAGTGTCGAACCGGCCCCCCCTGGCAATATCGAGAGCATTGAGATACAAGGTCTGTTAGTGGACAAAAGCGCCCGCACCGTTACCTTACAGGGCGAGACCATTGACGTGTCGTCCAAAGAGTTTGATTTACTCTGGCTGCTGGCAAAATCAGCCGGTGAGCTGGTTACCCGGGATTTCCTTACCCAGTCTCTGCGCGGTTTTGAATACGATGGATTTGATCGCTCCATCGATCTGCGCATCTCACGGTTGCGCAAAAAACTCGGTGACAACCCGGTTGCGCCCTTTCGTATCAAAACGGTCTGGGGACAGGGCTATCAGTTGGTTCGGGAAGCCTGGTGATGCGCCATTTTGCCCTTTCACTCCTGCTGGCCGTCGTGGTTATTTCCATCGCCACCAGCTGGCTGTTTGACCATCTCTATCAGACGTTCACACCTGATCAGCAGCAACACACGCCTCAGACGCAACTGGCGCAGCTGGCCCGGGACATACATGCATTGATTGCTGCCACAGATTCACCCCATGCCTTGCTGTCAAACTGGCCTGCTCAGTCGCTCCTGCAACCTCAAATTGTCCCGGCATCAGCGTTCCCGCTTCCGGCTGCGCTGCAAACCAAATTACAAGCCAATGAACAGATCCAGCTGGAAACCGATCAACAAAGGCTGTTTCTGCAACGTCTGCCAAACTCCGCAGACTTATTAGTCATCCGCAGCGATCAGGCCACGTCGCGCAGTGAGCTGGCCTGGTGGCTGACGGGGCTGTTTTACACCGCGATGATGACGCTGATCCTGATCTGGCTGCTGCCCTTTCTACTGCGGCTGCTCAAACTGCGTCGGGCAGCCCAGCATTTTGGTGAAGGCGACCTGTCGCAGCGCTTGCAGGTTGGATCCGTGATGTATTTGCGCGATCTGGAACGGGACTTTAACCACATGGCTGAACGCATTGAATATCTGGTGCAGGACGTCAAACTACTCAGTGGCGCCATGTCACATGAGCTGCGTACACCGCTGGCGCGGATCCGCCTTGGCATGGATACCCTGGAAGAAACCACGGACCCCGACAAACGACGTCACTATGAAGCCAAGATCAACCGCGATCTGGATACCATGTCCGCGCTGATAGACCAGCTTTTAAGCTACGCAAGGATGGATCAAAGTATCGCCGAGCTGCAGCGTCGTCCGCTGGATCTTTGCCAACTGGTCAAGCAGGTATCAAGCACCTGGCACGACATGGATATAACACTCAAACTGGCTTTACCTGAACACGCCGTGCAGGTTATCGGAGATCCATTTTATCTAACCACCTTACTGAGTAACCTGCTGGAAAACGCCAGCAAGTACGGAAACGGCCAGGTTGTGGTCACGCTTAAGCACAGCCCAGGGACCTGCACATTGGCAGTGCATGATGATGGTTCGGGTGTACCCAGTACACAGCAGGCACATATTTTTAAGCCCTTTGTCCGGGCGCATACAGACGACCATACGCGCCGCGGATTTGGCCTGGGTCTGGCACTTGCTCAGCGAATTGCCGATTGGCATCAGGGTCAGCTCGGAGTCAGTGATTCAACACACCTGAGCGGGGCCTGTTTTACTTTGCAGCTACCGGCATAACAGTCCGAGCGGCCACAGTCGCTCGGCAACGCTCACGCACCTTATATTAAGCGTAAACTCTAAAACCTAAGAAACCTTAAGGCAAAAACTGAAAGAAAGCTAAACCCGACACACCAGCTCAAAAAACACAAAAAAACACATCTTGATACATTTTGTTAACCACGTTTTGATACACTTCAGGCATGAATTTAATTACGTGTTTGGATACCAGGTGCGACACAAAAGGCACACTATAAAAACAGCCGTTACCATGAAGAGTATGCTTTTACAGCGCAAGTTCCGACAAGGTTCAACCACTAAACTGAACACGAGAAAGCCAGTATTTATAACCCATCACCTCCACATATTAAGGATAACGTTAAAATGAAAAAAACGTATCACTTGGCACTGGGACTCGTCGCGGTTAGCTTTATCAACACTGCACAGGCCGAGCTCAGCGTAGGTGCCGGATACCCTTATGGTGGCTTGATTGGCGTTCAGTATACCAATGCCGTCAATGACGACCATCTCGTGTCGATTTCAGCAGGCTTAATTGGCGCAGCCATCAGTTATGAGTACATCCTGGACAAGGATAATAAACATACACTGGGCGTCATCACCGGCAGTGAGGCCTTTACGAGTGAAAAAGGGTTTGCCGCACTGAATTACCATTACTATTCGCAAGGCGCGCTTCAGGAGGGCTGGACATTTGGTGCCAGCGTTGGGGTTCGTCGCACCGATGAGCGGGAATACCGTACGGATATACTCGATATCTTTGGCACCGAAAAAGTACAATCCAAAACATTAATTGGTCTCCACATAGGTTACCGTTTTTAATTTTTTCGTGCCGCCAGCCCCTGTCCCGTCAGGGGCCGGTTTTACGCGAAAGCCCCCATCTCAAAGATATTCACCCCCTCCCCGGCTAAACGAAGAAGTTGCGCGCCATTTACACCGCCACTGCCCCGGCCCGGATATCCTGAGCTACACTAAGTAAACACAAGTTTAATAATATAATTCTGAATGATAATACCCCATGCGCTGAGGACCTGCCGAGCGCTTTCGCTGTGCTGTATCTGGCTGTTTGCTGCCAGCATACAGGCTACCGAGGACACCGATCTATTTGAGATGAGTCTGGATGAGCTACTCACGGTTACCCTCAGTGGCTCGGCGGTGCGCGATCTGAACCTCGAAACCACGCCTGTCAGCGCCAATCCATTTAACCTGAGTGCACTGGCGCTGCCATTCAGTGTAGACGTGATCGAACGCAAAACCATGCGTGCACGCGGCCTGACTTCTGTAACTAGTGCGGTTGATAATCTGGTGGGCGTGATATCGGGCGAGTCGCCTGCTGAGCCTTCCAGCTTCGCCATGCGGGGCTTTATTCGCGATTCCGTTTCTGTGGTGCGCGATGGGATTAAACTGGGCCCAGCGTCAATGACAATGCGGCCACACAACACCTTTAACCTGCAACAGATAGAGGTCATCAAAGGACCTGCCGCACTGCAATTTGGTCAGGGCACCGCGTCAGGGGTGATCAATATGATCACCCGTAAGCCTCAGCTTAATGCCCCGCTCAACAGCGAAGCTTTTGTCTCTCAATCTAAGTTCGATACGCGAGAATGGGGCGTCGGCCTTCATCTGCCGGTCACCTCAAACAGTGCTGCCCGGCTGGATGTGAATAAAGCGCAGTCCGACGGCTGGGTCAACAACACCCCGTCGCATTCTCTGAATGCCACGGCATCCATCCTGTGGCAGGCCAGCCCAACACTGAGCTGGCTACTGAGTTTTGATTACCTCGAAGACGATCTCCCTGCATACTGGGGCACACCGTTAGTTCCCGGGCATGCAGCGTTAGATCCTATTTCAGACATAGTAACAACCGCCAACGACCGGGTACTGGATAACCGGACCCGCTACCTTAACTATAATGTCGCAGATAGCCGCTCGGATTCCGAGCATCTATGGTCTCGTCTGCGCACAGACTGGCAGCCCAGTGATACACTCTCACTAAGCAATACGCTGTTTCACTTTAAGGCCGATCGCGCATGGCAAAATGCAGAGAGCTATGTCTTCAACCCGGCCACCGAATTAATTGACCGGGACCGTTTTTTCGTTTTTCACGATCACACCTTTTACGGTAATCAATTCGCAGGCGTATACCGCCACCAACTTGGTACTATGGCACATCAACTGGCCTTTGGCGCAGAACTCAAGGTCACCGACTTTAGCCGCGAAAGAGGCTTTCCTGACGGAGACAGCGTGTCGTTACTCACGCCAATTGCCGGCCAGTTTGGCGCGTTAGACAAACACCTCAGCCCGACCGATATCCGACAGTGGGGCCTGTACATTAACAACACCTTGTCTGTCACCGAACACTGGCGTCTGTTTGGCGGACTGCGTCGCGATCACATCCGGCTGGTTCGGGACAACTACGATGTTTCAGGCAACTTTATTGCCGATGAGAGCTTTGAGCGCACCTTCACCCCGCTTGCCTATCAATTAGGCTCGACCTATCAATTTAGCGACACACTCAGTGTATATGCCCACTGGAGCACCGGGCATGACCCAGTGGGTTCGAATATTTACCTGGTTAATGCCAGTGAAAATTTTGATTTCACAGACATTCGTCAGTACGAAGTCGGCATCAAAACCTTGCTCAATACCTGGCAGAGTGAGTTCACCCTGGCCTGGTACGATATTACGCGGCGTAATATTCTGCTGCTGACATCACATGAAACCGTGGGTAATTCAGGCACTCATGTTGCGCATGGAGTCGAACTGGCGATCACCAGCCAGCCGACCGAGTATTTTCGCCTGGGTGGCAACGTCGCTTATACCGACGCCAGCTACGAGTCCTTTGTTGACCCGGATTTTGGTGTCAATGCCAGCGGCCATACCCCGCCTAATGTGCCTGAGATTGTGGCCAATGCCTGGTTCAGTTGGGATAAAATTGGCGGTCTGCCGCTGGAACTGGGCGCAGGTATACGCCATGTCAGCGATCGCTATGGCAACTTCCAGAATTCAGTCACCTTTACCCGCTATGAAACAGTGACCCTGTTTGCAGCCTACCAGTTTGAGCATACCCGGCTAAACCTCAATGTACGGAACCTGCTCAACGAAGCGTATGTCCCCTGGGCAGACATTTTCTACCCGGCTCAGGCCGCCATTGCCGCGCCAAGAACCATTGAACTCAGTCTGCATATTAATTACTAAACCGCAACAACCGCCATTCTCTCTATCACCCACCCCGGTCGGGGAGGCGTCTGGGCTGCGCGCCATTGCTAAGATGATCCTGTCGCTGCCGAACTGAGCCAACCTACCGATCGGCTGCGAACATTACCCTAATAGCAATAAGCGGAAGGAATACAACATGAAATCACTCAAAGCGATCAGCATTGCACTTGCCAGTATATTGGCCTACTCAGCACCCGCCAGCGCCTACTGGACGCAAATTTTGGTCTGCCCCAAAAAGAAGGTCACCGTAAACCATGTCGCCTACCACTGTACCTATAATGGCACATTGTTCAACGCTGCTAATAATGGGGACAACACGCACGTAACCATCGGACGATACGTCTATGGTAAAAGCTGTGACGGCCAAATATTCGAAGGCAACTATTATCATAACGGGGCGAGATACACCGGATACTTATCGCTTGTCGGCATCACCGACGCCAGCTATACGGAAGTAAAATGGGTCGACGACCCGGATAACTGCTACCTCAAAGATGTCTGGGTCGATGACATGGATAAAGAATGTATCCGCAATAACAATTGCCCGGGTGACTGATAATTGAAACGGTCAGCGTTTGCACGCATCGTCAAACGGCATAATCCTGCGACTTTCACCCTATTCGCCTACTCAGGGTGTGAATACTTGGTCTGACTGAGTTCAGCCATAATGCTGCGACACGATGAATCACAAGGTACCTTGCCCGGCACGGTGTCTTATTGGCCCCCTGCGGTACCTGAGATTATGACCCCGACCATGGTTGCCTGCCATGGCCTTCAAGCAAAAGCCAGCTAGCCTGGCTTTTTTCCTTTAGCCAAATACACAGCGAAAGCAGGCCCCCTGTGGTTTTTGCAAATAGACCAAGTCGCCGCCATGACTGACCATGATCTGCCGCGACAGACTCAGGCCAATGCCCGATCCC
Source organism: Pseudoalteromonas ardens (assembly GCF_030125445.1). Lineage (NCBI taxonomy): Bacteria > Pseudomonadati > Pseudomonadota > Gammaproteobacteria > Alteromonadales > Pseudoalteromonadaceae > Pseudoalteromonas > Pseudoalteromonas ardens. The sequence continues at coordinate 43,075 of NZ_JASJUV010000010.1, read as the reverse complement.
TGCTGTTTAGTCGTGAAGAAAGGCACAAACATCATATCAATGACATGGGCTTCAACGCCCGGCCCATTATCGCGGATCTCCACATACACCTGCTGTGCCTCATTTTGTGCCAGCGTCAGCTGAATTACCGGGTTGTCGATTTGCTGAGTGCCGCCTTGCTGCACTTGCTCAATGGCCTGAACCGCATTGGTGAACAGGTTTATCAACACCTGTTCGATCTGTCCGGGATCCAGCATCACCAGCAGCTTGGTTGACACGCTCAGCTCACACTGGATCCCTGCCGCACTAAGTTGGTTTTTGTGTAAGGCCACTAACCGCTCCAGCAAAGGCGCCAGGGAGGTGGGACTCAGGCTCGGGCGCGGCAAACTGCTGATCGCCCTGAAGCGGGTAATAAACGCCCCCAGATGCTCAGTGCGCGCAGCCAGTGTATTCAATGCCAGGATCAAATCGTCTTTATCGTCTTCATCATCAAAACACAGTGCATCGGGCAACAGCCCCTGACAAGACTGGGCGATCGAAGACAAAGGCGTGATGGAATTCGCCACTTCATGGGTTAACACCCGGGTCAGGCGCTTATAGGCCTGTTGTTCTTTGCTGTTCAGGGCAGTATGAATGGAGGTCAGGGTGATCACCTTACGGATCTGACCCTGAATTTGTGCAACGCTGATCTGTACCGACAAAGTATCCTGCTGCTCACCACGCTGCCAGGGCGCACTGGTTTTTAACTGCGTATCACAACTTTGAATTAACGCGCCAATATGAGCCAACTCAGCCACGCTGCTGACCGACTTACCCAGCAGGCGTGCCGCCGCCGGGTTGGACTCTATCACTCTACCCTCGCTGTCACACACTAGCACTGCCAGCTCAATGTGCAGTAACAAAGCCTGGAAAAACTGTGCCTGTTGCTCAGCTTTGAACCGCGCAGCCTGCAAAGTATGACGGACCTCGTCATACTCCTTGTGCAGCGGATGACTGGGACTGAGTCGCAAAGAACTGTCGCCATTCACCAGCGCCCGGATCACCGCCGTACTTTGTCGTTGCTGCCGGGCAAACAAGGTGAATACCGCACCACAGCATACGACGATAAGTAGCAAGACGAGTAACCAGGTGGCACTGATCCCACGGTGAAGATACTGCCCGGTTGCAGCGCTGACCAGCACACACAACAGGCCCAACTGCAACCCAAGTAACCAGCGGGGGTGACGTTTCAGATAGGACATAGTTACTCCCTACAGCCCATATTTTTCCAGTCGCCGATACATGGCACCGCGCGTCAACCCCAGCGCTTTGGCAGCGTGACTCACATTCCCCTGATAGTGCTTAAGTGCTGCACGAATGGTTCGCTGTTCCAGCACTTCCAGATCGAATGTATCGTAACTCCCACTGCTACCTTGTGTGGCCTCCAATGAGGTCGCGGTCGCGCCAATCACAGACGTCACATCCAGCGTATCGCCATCCGATAAAATCACGGCCCGCTCAATCGCATGGGCCAGCTCGCGAACGTTACCGGGCCAGCCATATCCGCACAGCGCAGCCATATCTTGCTCAGTGATCTGCAATGCGCGTTTGTATCTGTGTGCAAAGTGTGCCAGGTAATAATTCACCAGCAAAGGAATATCCTCGCTGCGCTCCCTCAGCGGAGGCAGGCGGATTTCGACCGTATTGATGCGGTACAACAGATCCTGCCTGAAGCGTCCTTCATTGACCGCCTGTTGCAGATTGTCGTTAGTCGCACAGATCAGGCGGATATCCACATCAAGCGGTTTGGTGCCACCCACTGGGGTGATGCACCGATTCTGTAGCGCCGCCAGCAAGGTGGCCTGATGGTTTAAAGGCAAATTCCCAAGCTCATCAAGGAACAACGACCCGCCACTGGCCAGCTCAAACCGGCCTATTTTATCGGCTTTGGCATCGGTAAAAGCGCCTTTTTTGTGGCCAAACAGTTCGCTTTCAAACAGCGCATCAGAAATGGCGCCCATATCCAGACTGATCATGGGCTGTGCAGCACGCAGACTGGTGCGGTGAATGGCGTGAGCGGCCAGCTCTTTGCCAGTGCCGCTTTCACCGGTGATCAGGATATTAGCATCAGACTGAGCCGCTTTGTCTATGGTCGCAAACACCTGTTTCATGGCCGCACTTTGGCCCAAAAAGTCAAAGGCCGGGCCCGTTGATGACTCACTGAGCGCCTGATTCAGTCCTTGTGTCTGGCGGGTCAGCTTACCCAGCTGCTGCTTGTCTTTGGCGTGAGCAAACGCCGCCGCAACCGCCCCCAGTAACTGCTCGTTTTGCCAGGGCTTCGCAATAAAATCTGCCGCGCCGGCCTTGATGGCATCCACCGCCAGCTGAATGTCACCATAGGCGGTCATCAGCAAGACCACGATGCTGGGGTCCTGCGTAATGATTTTCTTCAGCCAGTAAAAACCTTCCTGACCACTGATGGCATCACGATTAAAGTTCATATCCAGCAGGATCACTTCAATGTTGTGGGCTTTAACCAGCTGTTCAATATCAAACGGATTGTCGGTGGTTTTGACCACCAGGTAGTGTTGTTTGAGCAGCAACCTCGCCGCGATCAGAATGTCCGGGTTGTCGTCCACCACCAAAATGGCCCCGGGTTGTTTTGCGCTCACGATCTGTCCCTAATTTATTTTTATTGGCTTATTAGCTTAGCGTATTGCGCGAGGATGTGTCCATTTATGGGCAGTTGCGGGATGCCGACTGTTCTATTAGCGGACACCTGCGTCAGGAAAGCAAGCCAAATAAAACGCTAGCCCCTTGTATTTATTGCATTTTTAAGGTTGGCACGTGGTTTGATTACTTTAGTTCATACACCCGAACCGCATCAGACAGCAGGAGTTGCACTATGGATAAGAAGATAGAACGCTCAGGACTTAACAAGCACCTTAAGACGGGCGTCGCGGTTAGCTTAATATTAGCAACCGCCCTTGCTTATGCTTTTACACAATCGAGCAGCACCGGGCGCAGCCAAAATGTACCACTCAACAGCCTGACCATCAGTACCGTAACACAAGGCCAGTTTGTTGATGCCCTGAGTCTGCGTGGTCAGGTGGTGCCCAAAACCACCATTTACCTCGACACCGTCGCAGGCGGACGGGTTGAAGAGCGTCTGGTTGAACAAGGTGAGTATGTTGAACAAGGTCAGCCACTGGTGCGCCTGAGTAATACCAACCTGCAACTGGATGTCATGAGCCGTGAAGCGCAAGTTACCGAACAGCTTAACTTTCTGCGTAACACCCAAATGAACATGGAAACCAGCCGCCTGAACCTGCGCCGCGATCTGCTGGAGATTGAACTGCAGATCAACCATCTGCAAAGGCGCTACACACAATCGGTGTTACTGGCTAAAAAAGGCATGCTGGCCCAGGACAAGTTGGATGAAATCAAAGATGATTTGGCCTACTACAAAGCCCGTAAGGAACTGACTCTGGATCGTCAAAAACAGGAAAACACCATCCGCGAAGTCCAGGTTGCACAGCTCGAAGACAGTGCTGAGATGCTGCAAAAGAACCTGCAATTTGCCCGCCACAACCTCGAAAACCTGTTGATCAAAGCACCGGTGTCTGGCTATCTGAGCGAGCTGGACGTTGAAATTGGCGAATCCAAAGACCGTGGCGCACGCCTGGGTCAGATAGACATACCGAATGAATACAAACTGACGGTCCGTCTGGATGAGTTTTATCTCAACCAGGTACACAGCGGCATGGCGGTACACGTCTCATTAGGCACCGAGCAAGTTAGCGCGCACGTCAGCAAAATCGACAGCCGAGTCACCAATGCGCAATTTCAGGTAGAAGTGGCGCTGCCAGCCGGGCTGGATGGCATAAAACGCGGCCAGAACCTGGATGTGGCTCTGATGCTGGGTGATAGCAAAAACAATGCCCTGCTGGTCAAACGCGGAGCGTTTTATACCAGCAGCGGAGGTAACTGGGTTTACGTGGTAGCGGGCGATACCGCGATCCGTAAAAATATCGTGCTGGGCAAGAAAAACCGTGACTACTTTGAAGTATTAGACGGACTGGCACTGGGCGATCAGGTGATCACCTCCAGCTACAGCCACTTTGATAAAGCACAGACATTACAACTGAACTAGTCCCTGAAAAATAACAACGCACAACCACAGAATAAAGGATGCCAAGATGATTAAACTGACAAACTTAAGCCGCGTGTTTCGCACTGAAGACGTCGAAACCACAGCACTATGCGAGATTAATTTACAGGTCAGTGAGGGCGAGTTTCTGGCCATTATGGGCCCCTCGGGCTGCGGTAAATCAACCCTGCTGTCTATTTTAGGCATGCTCGACTCACCCACCTCAGGTGCGTTTGAATTCGCCGGGACCGACATCGCCGGATACAGCGAAAAACGCCTCGCTGAACTGCGTAAAGCATCCATCGGCTTCGTCTTTCAGAGCTTTAACCTGATAGATGAACTGACCGTATTCGAAAACGTTGAGCTGCCCCTGCAATATCAGAACATCTCCAAAACCGAACGTAAACAACGGGTTGAAGCCATTTTAAAACGCGTGGCCATTGACCATCGTGCCGATCACCTGCCCCAGCAATTGTCGGGCGGCCAGCAGCAACGGGTTGCCGTTGCCCGAGCGCTCGTGATCAACCCTAAGCTGATCCTGGCGGATGAGCCCACCGGTAACCTGGATTCCAGAAACGGCGAAGAAGTCATGGCCATGCTGCGCGAACTCAACCGCGAAGGCACCACAGTGATTGTGGTTACCCACTCAGAAAAAGAAGGGGCTTATGCCGATCGTCTGGTCCGTCTGCTCGACGGCCAGGTCATGCTGGACAAAGCCAACAGCGTTTCCCCCGCCGCTTAACGCACCGGAATTAAAAAGGATGTATCTGTTATGATTGTGAATTATTTTAAAACCACACTCAGGGCGATTAAAAAAGACACCCGTCACTTTGCCCTTAATCTGGCCGGTTTTAGCATTGGTCTGGCGGCCGCCATTATGGTGGCGTTGTTTGCGGCCTATGAGCTGTCTTTTGACAAGCAACACCCCCATGCCGAGCGTGTATACCGGGTGCATACCGATTACCGTGCCTGGGGTCTGCAACTGATCGCAGCCTCAGACTCGCAACAGGCCCTGAATATGCAAAACCATGCGCAGGTTGAAGACATCATGATGCTGGTGTCCACCGACAACCTGGCATACTCAGCCGAGCCGATGGCGCTGGACGTCAGTGTGGCGGGCGAGCAGGTACGCCTGAGCAAGGTCTATCTTGCCTCAGCCAATTTGCCAGAGTTTATCAATATGACAGTGCTGCATGGCGACCTGAACAATGCCCTGAGCCGCCCGGGTTTGCTGGCTATCAGCCGGGCACAAGCGCTGCGTTTGTTTGGCAGTGTGAATGCCGTAGGCAAAACCCTGTCATATACACAAGGTCAGTATGAAGTGGCTGCGGTATTTGACGACTTGCCTGACAACACCCATTTTGTATTCGAAACCTTAACGGCACTGCCCAAGGCCACCAAAATGCCCTTTATTGGTTATGTCTATATGCGCCTGGCTGAAGGCACAGAGGCTAAGCTTATCGCCAAGCAGATGACAGAGGTCATGCGCGAGCAGTCGACCGGCCGCCGCAAGCTCAGAGCCATAGAATTAAGCCGCCTGTCAGAGTTGCACTTTCACAGCAGTGGCCCGTTTGAGATGAAACAAGGCGGCTCTCGTCTGGTCATGCAGGTCTGCATTGCATTAACCGTTTTGTTGCTGGTGATTGCCAGTGTGAACTTTATCAATCTGAATATTGCCGGCGCTGCAAAACGTGCCAAAGAAGTGGGTGTGCGCAAAGCACTGGGGGCCAGTAAGCCACAACTGTTCACCCAGTTTTTAACGGAATCTTTGTTTATTGTGATGGTGGCCGCGCTGGTTGCCCTGGCCTTAGTGGAAATGATGATCCCCTATGCCAATCAGCTGCTTGAACGCAGCCTGTCATTGAGCTTCTCGCCCTTGTTTTTGGTCGCGGTGATGGGGGTCGTGGTGCTGATTGGGGTGATCTCAGGCCTCTACCCGGCGCTGTTTATCGCCTCATTCAGTGCCAAGCGGGTGCTCAGTGGCGACCTGCAACGCGGTAAAACGGCCATCTGGGTTCGCAAGCTGACACTGGGACTACAAGGGGCACTGTCGGTGGCGCTGATTGTTGCCGCAGCCGTGGTCTACAAACAAATGGCGCTGATCAACGATCTGCCGGTTGGCTATGCGAAGCATGATCGTCTGATCATCAAAAACCTGCCCGCAGAAGCGTTGTATCAGGAAGCTGAACCTCGGGTACTGAGAACCCTCAAAGCTCTGCAAGGCGTCGCCCAGGTCACTCAGTCAGATACCCTGCTGACCAATGATATGAGCTCAGAACTGTTTTTGGTGTTTCCAAACGGTGAGCGCCTGGAAGGCACACAGCCGACCGTTGCCACCGGCTTCCACGCGGTTGAAACACTGGGCCTGGAGCTGATAGCAGGTCGGGATTTCTTGCCTCAGTTTGCCAGCGACTGGATCCAAACCAGCGATGACAACATCCGCTCGTTCTCTGTGCTGCTCTCACAGAGTCTGGCAAAACAAGCCGGCTACGATGACCCCAGCGTGTTGCTGGGCCAGACCCTCAGCTCGCACACAGGCACAGCCCGTGCCACGGTGGTTGGCATTATCAAAGACATTAAAATTGGCTCAGCACGTCAGCAGCAACTCCCCGTGTTACTGACTGCGGGGGACATAAATGTCGCAATTGGTACTCTGGTGCTCAAGCTGCAACCGGGTACAAACAAAGCACAGGTGATGCGCCAGGCCGAACAAATCATTCGCGACGAGCTGGCGATACCTGAAGTCGAGATCAGCCTGATTGAAGACGACTATCAGCGTGCCCACATCAACGAGTTCAGAATGCAGCAACTGGTGCTGCTGTTCAGTACGCTGTCGATTGTGCTGACCTGTATGGGGATTTTGGGGCTGGCGTCGTTTGCGACCATTCGCCGCCAAAAAGAAGTGGCTGTGCGCAAAGTGTTAGGGGCATCACGGCTCAGTATAGTGACTATTTTATCTAAGGAGTTCATCACCATAGTCGGCATAGGGGGGTTACTGGCCATACCGCTGAGCTACTGGGTGATGAGTGCCTGGCTGAATAACTTTAACGAACGCATTGAGCAGGCAGCCTGGGTGTATGCCGCCGCCACACTGGGTGTGCTGGTCATCACCTGGCTGACCGTTGCCTGTCTGGCCTTTAAAGCGGCTAGCACCCGTCCTTCGCTGATACTGCGTTATGAGTAACAGCCACAGTTAGCCACGACCAGGCGGCACACAGACCTACTGCTGTGTGCCGCTTTTTTCTTATTTACCCCCAAACAAGCGCTGTAACAGCACTGCACGCTCAGTGCGCGGTATCACCATTGCCCGGTCGATATCAGCCTGAGTCAGCACCCTGCCATGATGCGAAGACACATACTGCGAAACTTCAATTCCCTGCTTGTTGAGCGTGTCCACCAGCGTATCCAATCTATGGTAAATATCTAAGTCTGGCCAGCGAGCTGGTGAGTGCAGCGCCTGTTCGAAACTGCTGCCAAACATGTCCTCTGTCATTAAAATCTGTGAGTCAGGCAGGTAGACAATCAGGTTATGTGCAGCATGGCTGTTGGGCACATCCAACAGACGAATTTTTCCAGCAGCCAGCGTGTAGGAGGCAGGGATAGGTGCAATGTTAACGCGTGGGCCCAGCTCAGCCTCTACCGCCGCTTGGTCGGCCGGATGAACAAGCAAGGTGGTGTTCTCAGCCTGCGTATCTGCTAAGCCTCTCAGGTGATCGGTATGATGGTGTGTCACAATGTGATACTTCACAGGCTTATCAAGTGAGGTACTGTCTCTTAATTTGCTCAGTGCTTTCGCCCATGCGCCGGCCTGCTCGCTCATCTGCCAGGTGCCTGCCGAGATCAGATAATCACCGGCATCAACAAATAAGGTATAACCCCAATCCTGACCAACAAAGTACACGCCAGCTGCCAGCTCACGTATTGTCAGCCCGGCAACATCAAACGGCTTTACTTTTGGCGCGCGCTGATAAGCCGCAGGAATTTGAAACACCGCCTCGCCGGGCTGTCCAACGTTAAGCGTGCGCGCTCGACTGTGATAAAGCGGACCCTCTGCGGTACTAACCAGCACGTGAGATGCCCACAGAATACCCTGAGTTTTACGATGCGCCATAAAGTCATAAAACCGCTTTTTACCTTGCTGCTCAGTCATCACCCGGCTCAGTGCGCCACTGTTCTGGTTCAGATAGAGTGTATGTGTGGTCTGCGGATCATCATCCAGTGGTGCAGTCATCACATCATGGGGGATACCTGCGATATAAGCCTTATCCAGCCACTGACTGGTTTGTTTAAGCCTTGCCAGTTTACGCACGATCAGGGTATCCAGCATAGCTTCAAAGCCCAGCGTGGCATTCTCAAAGGAGATACGCTGGCTCGGCTGATACCGCTGCAAAGCATGATCAATGCTGATGCCCTTTCCCGCGCTAAACAAGCGGTGAGTCACTTCAGGCGTATCACTGCCATGACTGCCCACCCGGCGAGTGTTAGCCTGTTTAAACACCTTACGTTGCGCGGTAAAATCAATGTGATATTCGCTTTGCAACTCGCTCATATAAGTCACCATCGGGCCCTGCAAGGCATGGCCGCTCAGCCACTGTGAATAATGGTAGAAGGATTCATTGACCGACAAGCCCGCTATCGTCAGTAAGCGTTCACCTCCGTAAGCCTCAACCGTGCGTTCAATGATCTGCGCCTCGCGCGTTTGAGCATGAGAAAGCGGACAAACGCCCAGTGTAGCCAGCGCGCAACACAACACCAACATGGATGGGCGTTTTAGTATCAGCAACATCCCGGGGATCAGAGTACTCAGCCACTGAGAGACGTGTTTAAAATCGTTTCCGGAAGAACAGATAAAGCGTTTGTTATTATCAAAATACATAGGATTAGCGCTCTTTTATTATTGTCTGAGCGCCATTGGATACCATGGCGCAGCGCAACACCACAAAGCCACCCTAATGAAAAGCTGATGAATTGATGAGGGGTTAGAAATTACCGGGTTAACATACAGAAGATAAATCTAATATATTGAATAGAATAGATAAGTTTTAATGTACTCCAACCCGTTCCCCTGCGCTATTCCGTGCTCTTTACTCTGCCACCACATGCGCTTTTCTCATCCATCCCGTGCCCCTTCCGCCGTCATCCCGTGCTTGACACGGGATCCACTCACCGGCGACTCATAAGTTAGCGATGCAAAAACACATGACTTTCACATTACATACGCTGAACTTGTGTCGTATTTTAGATGCGTCCCGGCTCGGAGGCCGGGGTGGCAAGGGAGGCTTATCTGGCGCGACTCAGCAAAGTGATTTCACTTAGGCACAGCGAACCTCATATCCCTGCCAGCAGCAAAACACTGTCACAAATAACAGACCTGCATCCGCTGTTGCACACCTCGACAGACACAACATTGCGCCGTACACTCAATGCCGGATTCAGGCAGTAGCGGATTATAATGACACAGACAAGATTCTTTATTAACGCATATGAAATCGACCTCTCCCGCAGTGTCGTGATCCTCAATGACCAGCACACCCATGTAGAGCCAAAGGTGTTGCAGGTTCTGCTATTGCTGGCACAGCGCCAGCGCGAACATGGCGAGCAAGTTGTCACTCATCAGGAGATTATGACCCACGTCTGGCAGGGCGTTGAAGTCGTGCCCAATGCCCTGCAACGCTGTATTGCCATTTTGCGTAAAGTACTGGGAGACGATGCTAAAAATCCCACCATTATCGCTACCCACCCAAAGATAGGATACCGCCTGCTGGTCCCGGTACGCTGGCCAAAAGCAGAGTCAAAAGCTGCAGCAACTGAAACCCAAAAACCTTACCTGAAGCTAGTTATAACATTAGTAAGCACACTCTTACTGAGCACCTTGGTATACCTCAACTGGCCCACCAAGCCACTGCCCGAATACACTCGCCTCACTCCGGTGACCCACACTGATGCTCATGAATCTCATGCCCTATTCAGCCCGGATGGCCAGCATGTGATCTTTAACCGCTATGCGGGCAACTGTAGTAGCCATTTGTGGGCAAGACACCTCGATAGTGGCAAAGAGTTTCAACTCAGTAATACACCCGGCCAATTTGGCGGGCCCAGTTTTACCCCGGATGGCAGAGAGCTGGTGTTTGCAGCCAAAGCGGACTGCGATCAAGACACAGCCTCCGACAAAACGCACACATGCTGGGCGCTGGCCACGTTAGATTTCGCCCAGGCACTTGCTAAACCCCAAGCCATTGAACCACGCTACCTGTGCAGCTCAGGCCAGCCCCACACACCTAAAGCGCTGCCCAATCATGCTTATGTCTTCTTACAACACAGCCCTGACCAAACCCGGCTGCTTCAATACGGCGACTTAACTAAGGCTGTCAGCCCCTTATATTCCGCCACAGATGACTACCTGTATCACTTTGATTATCACGCGCCCAGCCAGCGTTTTGCGTTGTTTAGCCGGGATAAGCAGCGCAACCACAGATTGACGCTCCTGGATAAAAACGCGCAAACACTTCACAACAGCCCGATAACCCTGCTTCCCAATATGGACCCCAATGCCCTGCTCGCCGGCCATTTTTCTGCCGATGGTCGTACCCTGTTGGTTGTCAATCAAGGTCAGTTATATAGTCTGGAACTGAACGGCGAATTGAGCCTGCTACCGACTCCGGATACCAGTCTGGTATCCGCAGCTCGGCACCCGGACAATCGTACTTTGGTGGCGGTGACTGGCAGAAAAGACATTGATATCGTAAAGCTGGCGCTCAATCACGGTGATCTGGCTGTGACCACACAAGCCCCCGATCTGAACACCCGCTCTCTGCCCTACCCGAGCTTGTCACGCACCCAGGCCCAAGAGCGGCAGCCTCAGTATTCACCGGACGGTCAGCATATTGCGTTCATATCCAATCGCAACGGAGTGGATCAGCTCTGGGTTTGGCAAAATGACCAGGTCATTGCACTCAGCGATGCCAGCTTCCCCCATTCTATCCACGGGTTTGTCTGGTCGCCCGATTCAACTCAACTGCTCTGGGCGCAGGGGGGTAAACTGTACCGCACTGGTTTGTCTGGCCAGCAACACAGCCTGAGCACAAGATTGCCCATTCATTCTGTACAAGCCTGGCATCAATCGGGACAAGTGCTGATGCTGATAAACGACCCCATGCCCGGTGGTTTATATCGTTATGATTTAGCAAGCAACCGGCTGACTAAACTGGGGATTAACGGCGTCAAGCGCGCATGGCAGGTAGATGAGCAGGTGTACTACAGTGATGCTCAGGGCAAGGTAAAGCGCTTTATGCCGGGCGAAGATCCCGCCGACGCCATAACGCTCCCTTCACTGAACGGGCGCGCTATGGTGATAAAAGGCGAGCATATCTACAGCGTCGACCAGACAAACCTCACGCTGAACCAGTACGACTTAGACGGAAGCCTGCTCAACACGCTGCGCTCCCTGAAGCCCACCGCCTGGAAAATCAGCGACGTTCACGGGGAGCAACTGCTACTGGAGCAGTTTATCGGTATCGATCAGGAGCTGGTGTTGATTAACTAAAAGCAACAGCCCCTTCTGTGACATCCCGTGCTTCATTACCTGTCATCCCGTGCTTGACACGGGATCTACTAAAAAACCCTCTTGGTTTATCAGTAAGAGACACCGCCCCGAACAGCTGTACCTGAGGGTTAATGGCCAAACTTAATGCGTACACCCGCATTCACAATAAAGCCATCGTTGCGCGACCAGATATCCGTTGTCCACTGGCCACTCACCGCCTGCTGTGGCAACAACAACGGATGCTCATCGGTTTGCTTCACATCCAGCAGGTTCTCGAAGTTGATAAACCAGCTGTAACGCCCGGTGGTGATCTCGCCCATCAGGCCCAGATGCCAGTAAGGATCAGACTCAGTGACATACGGGTTAGCATTGAGGCGCTGCGGCCCTGTGTAATAGGCTTCAAACCCGGCGCGGAAGTTACCGTGCTGCTCCCACATGGCAACAAATCCGGCCGAATGTTTAGGCGTGAGCGCAATCTCTGTGCGCGTCTGACCATCCACGCTTTGGGTTGCATCCAGATATAAATAACTGGCAGTCAGTTTTACGTCGCGCCAGTAATAACGCAGCAGCACTTCTGAGCCGCGGATCTGACTTTCACCCAGCGCATTGATCAGCCGTACCTGAGTGGGCTGGGTGCCATCTGTTGTCGGCACGACCTCCAGCTCAGTGACATTATCCACATTCGAGCCAAACAGGGTCAGACTGGTTTCAACCGAATCAAAGGTGTAGGTAAAGTCCAGCGAGGCGGTTTCGGCTTCTTCTGCCTGTAAATCACCAACGGGTGCTAAGCGCGATAAACCCGCGGCTTCGATGTCTTCCACAAACGGCGTTGGCGCAAAATAGCCCTGCGCATAGGAGCCGCGTACCGTCAGCTCACCCGGACGATACAACAAGGTCACTCGGGGGCTGAACTGAGTACCATATTCATTGTGATCATCCACCCGCGCACTCACTGAGGCGGTCAGCGTATCGCTCAGCGTGTGATCCAGCTGCGCGAACAGGCCCGGCACCTCATAGCTGTAATCAAAAGTCGGAAACGTCTCTGACTCAAACACATCCGACTGATAGGCCACGCCCAGTAGCCAGTCGGTGGTGTCGTTGTAGCCACTGACACTGGTTTCAAACAAATAACTTTCGTGCTTGTCCTCTTCCAGCACCAGGCCAAAGCCGTGCTCATGATTTTGCACCATGGCCGATGAACGCGCATGCAGCGTAAGCGTGTCGGACATCGGCTGGCTATACACAAACCCACCGTCCAGACGTTCTGAATCCTGCGTTTGAACGTACGGATTGCCATCCGCCATGGTAAACCCAGCTTTAGTCCCCCCGTTGCGCTGCTCGGTCATGGCTCCGGCCGTGACATACAGAGTTTCGCCCTGCTCTCCTTCCCAAAACAAACGCGGCCGTGCTGTGTAGCGCTCATACCCGGCCAAATCGAACCAGCCGTCGTTGTCTATGTCTTCGGACTTCTGATGGTGTGCACCCAGCGTCAGCGAGCCTTTCAGATCATCAGTCAGCGGGCTTTCAATGTAAGACGTCAGATCCTGCCCATCACGGGTGGTCAGATTCAGTAGCACCTCGCCCTTGAATTCGTCGCCCGGTTTACGGGAGATCAGGTTGATCACCCCGCCCAGCGCCGAGCCACCATATAAGGACGACGCCGAACCTTTGATGATCTCAACCCGGCCTAAATCCGTGGGTGGAATTTGTAACAGGCCAATCGACGCGGCCTGATTACCATACAGCGGCAGACCATCGGCCAGCAGCTGAGTGTAGCGACCATACAAGCCCTGCAATCGAATATTGGCACTGCCCAGCGCTGGCGACGTGGTTTGCATGCGCACGCCACCGGTTTCGGCTACCAGCATAGAAATATTGCCCGGGCGCATCGCCGCCTTTTCTTCGATTTCTTCGCGGTTGATCAGCTCCACCCGCACCGGCTGCTCATCAGCAATACGGCCAGAGCGCGTCGCCTGAATGACGATTTTTTCCATCTCATGGCCATGCTCATCATGGTGCTCACCTTCTGCGTGTGCATCATGGTCCCCGTCTTCATGCTTTTCTTCAGCATGGGACTCATGTTCATGATGTTCAGGCCCCGGCGCAACCAGCGCAGCACTCACAGCAGTGGCCAGCGGACTCAGCGGCGCCGCCACACTCACCGACATCCCCAGAGATAAACAACTTAATGACAAAACCAAACCGGCAGAACGAAACGTATCAGACATAACTATTTACTTGACCCTCAGGACAGGAATAAATGATACTGCGGATGCTAAAGGTTACAGCGACTGGAAGGTCAATATGAAAATCAGCGAACTTGCGACGAAATCCCAGATAAATGCGAAAACCATCCGCTATTATGAACAAGTTGGTTTAATCAGCGCACCACAACGCGCCAGCAACGGCTATCGCCACTATCAACCGGGCGATGTAGACACCCTGATCTTTATCCGCCGCTGCCGCGAGCTCAACATCCCGCTGGACGACATCAAACGCCTGGTAGAAGTACAGGCCGACCCCAACGCCTCCTGCGCCGTGGTCGATAAAATCATCGCCGAACAACTCGCCCAGGTACAGCGCGCCCAGCGCGAACTCGCACTGCTGGAGCAATCCCTGCAAACCCTCGCCTCATGCAGCGCCGAGCAGGTTGACCAGTGCACCATTTTGCATAAGTTGAAGGCGCGGGAAGGCTAAACCTACACATCAAACCGTTGAGGCTCACTCATACTTTTAGTACAAACGTGGTAAGCTAAGCACCACTTATTGATGTAAATTAATGCCAGTGCAGCGTTTTATTTGTACAGTAAAGTCGCGCCCGAGCGTATTAAAAGGACTACCCGTGATCCCAAATTATCAGCAATTTATGCGCCCTGTTTTAGAAGTTGCTGCGCAAGCAAATGGTGCAGAAGTTAAACTGCGCGATGTTGTAAACCAGATAGCCGACAAGTTTGCCCTGACAGACGCCGAGCGCACAGAAACCCTGCCAAGCGGCAAACAAAGTGTAATTGACAACCGTATTGGCTGGGCAAAAACCTATCTGGTAAAAGCCGGGTTACTGGAATCCCCACGCAGGGCACATATTGCTATAACTCCTCGCGGCATAAAGGCAGTGCACAGTCAAAGCGAAATCAACAACACCTATTTGCAGCAGTTTGATGAGTTCGTTGCTTTTACTCAAAAGAGCAACGACACACAACAACACACCAAGCCATCAATAGTCACAACCTCTCAGCAAGCGGAGCCCATCAGCGATATCACACCCGATGAAGCATTGCGCGCCGCCTATAAAAAAATCAATAATGCACTGGCTGAAGAGCTGCTACAACGTACCCGCAAAGTCACGCCAGCTTTTTTTGAAGACTTGCTGATTGAACTACTCGTCGCCATGGGCTATGGCGGTACAGGTGAAGGCGCCGCTCATGCTCTGGGAAAAAGCGGCGATAACGGGGTAGATGGCGTGATTGACCAAGACCCACTCGGCGTTGACCAAATATATATTCAAGCCAAACGCTACGCAGAGGGTAACAACGTCAGCGCAGGTGACATTCGTGACTTTTTTGGCGCTCTCAACTTGAAAAAAGCGCACAAAGGTATCTTTATCACCACCTCAGATTTTACAGCCTCAGCCATCGATACCGCACAAAACTTAGGTACTCGCATCGTTTTAATCAACGGCCATGAGCTCGCCAGACTGATGTTGCGTTACAATATCGGTAGCAGAGACGAGCAGGTATTACACCTGAAGAAAATAGACGAAGAATTTTTTGAAAGTTAACCCCGAGAATCAGTATGCCATTAACGTTATCTCAACTAGAAAGACATCTATTCAATGCCGCTGACATACTACGTGGCAAGATGGATGCATCAGAATTTAAAGAATATATTTTTGGCATGCTGTTTTTAAAACGCTGTTCAGATATTTTTGAAGAACGCCGTGCAGAGGTAATAAAGGAACAAATATCGAAAGGCAAAGACCAAAATAGTGCAACGGAAATTGCAGAAGCCAAGGAATGGTACACTAGCACATTTTATGTTCCACAGACATCTCGCTGGAAATACCTCATCAACCAGCATGATGAAAATGTTGGTAGTTACCTAAATAAGGCACTTGGAGGATTAGAACAAGGCAATAGTTCGCTCCAAGAGGTTTTAAGTCATATAAACTTCAACCGAAAAATTGGACAAAGACAATTAACAGACAAAGTACTGCGTGATTTTATAAATCATTTCGATCAGCTGTCTCTCTCTGATAAGAGTTTAGAAAATGGCGACATATTAGGTGAAGCCTTTGAATCATTTTTAGGTTACTGCGCTGAAAGTGCTGGAAAAAAAGCCGGAGAGTTTTATACACCAAGAGCAATAGTTCAATTGCTTGTAAAACTGGCTGCCCCTAAAAATAACACTTCTATCTACGACCCTTGCTGTGGTTCTGCTAGCTTACTTGTTGAAGCCAAAAAGCATGTAGCTAATATGACAGATGACAATGCTAATTTAGCTCTTTATGGGCAAGAAGTAGCCGGAGTAACTTGGTCAATAGCTCAGATGAACATGCTCTTTTCCGGTGCATCATTAAGCAACCTCACTAACGAAGACACCTTAGAAAGTCCAGCTCATGTAGATTGTGATGGCACGCTTACACAATTTGATAGGGTGTTATCAGTTCCTCCATTTTCTTGTCGTTTTAGTACCCGAGAAAAGAGTGTACAAAAAGAAATTAAATACCCTGAAAGGTTTAAATATGGTTCAGGCACTAAAACTACTGATTTAATGTTCTTACAGCATATGCTTGCTACTTGTAAAGCAAACGGGAAAGTAGTTTCCGTTGTCCCTTTTGGACCGCTTTTTCGTAATTTGCAAGAAAAACAGATTCGCTCAGGTATTGTCGAAGATGACCTATTAGAAGCTGTTATCGCACTACCACCGGGCCTATTTTATGGAACCGGTATACCTGTAGCTATCTTAGTCCTTAACAAAAAAAAACCAAGCGAACGAAAGTGGCAAACTATATTTGTTGATGCTTCGCACGACTACACTGAAGTTCGCTACGCGAAACGCTTAAGTTTAGAAATCATTCAAAAAATAACTAACGCGTACTTTTCTTTTTCCTCTGAAGGCAGTTACTCAAAACTAGTCGATATTAATGAAATCCGTGAAAATGACTATAATTTAAGCGTAAGAAAATATATTGATAATTCGCCCGTTTTACAAAGGATCAATGAACTAAACGCATACCACAAAGCTTTTGAAGAGTTTACCTTTTCGCCCAACAGCAAAAACTGTGTAGTGAAATCCATAGAACCACCTTCTGATAAGCCTCGTTCAAATGCTGTAGTTTTAGCCAGAACGGTTACGAACAAAAAAAGGTGTATCGACCATAGTGAAATAGGCGAAAGAAAAAAAAGCCTCTTCTATGAGCTGCAATTTGATGAAGAAATAGTTTCGAATGCTTATGTAAAGCTATTCTTCGAGTCAGAACTGGGCAAACTCACACTGTCGCACCTTCCTCGTGGAACTGCGATACCTATGCTCACAAAGCAAGACATTGAGAGTGTGACTATTTTTATTCCTAGCAAAGTTGAACAAACTAAAATTGTAGACTTAGCCAGAAAGCTTGATTTAGCAAGAGAGCAACTTGCTGAATACAAAAATGAATTGCTTACAAAACCCGCTTTGTATCGAGAAGTAGAATCCAGGACAGATGACTTAGTTTATGAGCTTTCAACCTTAGATGAAATCAGCAGAGTAAAGCACCTCATAAAAATAAATGAGACACAGCGGATTGAGTTCAAACAAACATTTTTCGCCAATGCTGATGATTTGGGTTTTGAGTTCAGTAAGGGTGACAGAGAATACAAAAAAAAGTGTTTTGAAGAGCAATACAAAATAGCTAAAAATATTGCAACTTTTTTAAACACAGACGGAGGTACCCTATTGATAGGCGTAACTGACGATAGCCAGGTCTGTGGAATCGAGAAAGAAATGCAACATATCAAAGAAGTTAAAGCTGAAGGTTATATTAAGCGGCTTGCTGAACTTACAGCCAATATAATCGGCGAAAGAAATAACAAATGGGTAAAATATTCATCCGTTGAAGTTGATGGAAAAACAGTTATTGTAATTGACTGCAAACAGGCCACAGAGCCAGTTTTAATTCCTAGTAAAAACAAAGATGGGAAAATTCATAGCGAGCCAACAGAGTTCATTATTAGACGCGGTACAGCATCAGTAACTCTCAGAGGTTATGAGCTGCTAGGATATATAGAATCACACTTTAAGAAGTAAAATTATGCCATTAACGCTATCTCAACTAGAAAGACATCTGTTCAATGCCGCTGACATACTACGCGGCAAGATGGATGCATCAGAATTTAAAGAATATATTTTTGGCATGCTGTTTTTAAAACGCTGTTCAGATATTTTTGAAGAACGTCGTGAAGAGGTGCTCAAGACCCAACTCGCCAAGGGCAAGTCGCCAACAGAGGCCGAGAAGGTTGCTGAAAACAAAATGTGGTACAAAAGTACCTTTTATGTGCCTCCTACTTCCCGCTGGAGTTATTTAGTAAACGAAGCGCATAAAAATGTGGGCAACTTTTTGAATGAAGCACTTGGTGGCCTAGAACAAGGTAACAGCTCACTTCAGGACGTTTTAGAGTATATCGACTTTAACCGTAAAATTGGTAAAAGCTCGATGCCAGACAGAAAACTGCGTGAGCTGATCACCCACTTCAATAAGTACAGACTGCGCAATGATGACTTTGAATTTCCCGACCTACTTGGTGCGGCCTATGAGTATTTAATCGGCGACTTTGCCGACTCTGCAGGTAAAAAAGGCGGTGAGTTTTATACGCCCCGCTCTGTCGTGCGTTTAATGGTAAGACTGATGAAGCCAGAGCAACACCATAAGGTCTATGACCCCTGTTGCGGCTCTGGCGGTATGCTCATTGCCTCAAAAGAATACATTGATGAGCAAGGTGGTGATGGCGCTCGTCTTGATTGCTATGGTCAAGAAGCTGCTGGCACAGTGTGGTCAATTGCCAAGATGAATATGTTACTGCATGGCTTAACCAGTAACAGCCTGGAAAATGACGATACGCTTGAGCATCCGCAGCACAAAACGGACGGTAAACTGACTCAGTTTGATCGCATTCTTACTAACCCGCCGTTTTCAATTAACTTTGGCACCAAGGAAACTGACGATGATGGCCAGTTTATCTATCAACCCGATCACCCCGAGCGTTTCAAATATGGTCAAGTGCCATTAGGCGCTAAAAAAGCAGACCTTATGTTTGTACAGCATATGCTGGCGGTATGTGCCGAAGGCGGTCGAGTCGCGACCGTATTACCTCATGGTGTACTATTTCGTGGCGGTGAAGAAAAAGACATTCGTGCTGGGATTATTCGTGATGACTTGCTTGAAGCAGTTATTGGCCTGCCGCCAAACCTCTTTTACGGTACCGGTATTCCAGCCTGCATTATGATCTTTCGGCAGCAAGTATCAGAAGGCGCCCATCTAACCAGTGGCAAACCTGAGCATATGCAAGGCAAGGTACTGTTTATCAATGCGGATAAAGAATACTTTGAAGGCCGCGCACAAAACTATCTGATGCCTGAACATATTGAGCGTATCGCTTCCGCGTTTGAGGCATTCGAAAACGGTGAGTTAAAAGATGACATTCCAGGGTTTGCTGCAATCGTCAGCAATCAAGCGCTAGCGGCGGAAAGCTTTAACCTGAATATCCGCCGCTATGCCGATAATTCACCAGACCCCGAACCACACGATGTTAAAGCGCATTTACTGGGCGGGATCCCCGATAGCGAAATTGCCAGCAAGCAAGCCCTGTTTGATGCCCAAGGGTTAAAAACACAGGATATCTTTATACCCAAAACTGGCCAGCCAGGCTACCAGGTGTTTGTGTCAAGCATAGACACTAAGCAAGCGATAAAAGCCGCGATAAACAGTAATCCCCATGTAATGGCTCAAGAGCAGGCCATGCGTAAGGCCTTTGATACCTGGTGGGAAAACCACAAGCTCAGTATTACAGCCCTTGCCAAAGGTAAAGAATATGCGGCGCTGCGCAAAGAGCTACTTAACAGTTTTACTGAAACCCTAAAACCGATTGGGATGCTCAGCGATGCCCAGGTCAGCGGCATGATAGCCGCATTCTGGTATCAACAGCGTTATGACTTTTTAACCCTGGTTGCACGGGGCGCTAAAGGCGTGGTCGACGCCTGGCGCACCAGCATCCTGACCGCCATGGAAGACAGTAAAAGTAAGTACGACCCGCTAGAGCACAAGCTGGTACGCTTTTTACTCGACGGCTTTTTATCGGAAGTACAAAGCTTACAGCAACAAAAAACCGAGCTGGAGGGTTCAATAAAAGCCCTAAGCGCAAAATTGCCGCAAGATGAAAACGACGATGATGATGGTGTTGAAAGCTCCGAAGCACTCTCAGCTGAGGAGATTGCGCGTATTGAAAAACAACTAAAAGCACAAAAGACAGAACGCACCAAAGTGACTAAAAGCTTAAAAGCCAAAACCGATGCATTTGAAAGTGAGCTTAACAGCACAGTAGATCAACTGGGCCCGGAAGATGCGGCCAAAGTGATCCTGTGGATCCTTTATGAAGATATGCAAAAGATTGTTGAGCGTTATCTGGCCACAGAACGTCAGCAGTTAATTGCAACGGTAGAGAATTGGTGGGACAAATATCAGGTAACATTAACCCAGATAGAGTCATCTCGAAATAAAGCGGCTAAAGCACTTAATGGTTATTTATCAGGGTTGGGTTATGTTTGAAATTATTGTTGATATTCCCAACTACGCTGGTTGGAACCGCAAAAGCATTGACCAACTTTGCAGTATAGCGAGACGCGGGACAGCACCCGTTTACGTTGAAAACTCCAGCATAAAAGCGATTGGTCAGCGTTGTGTTACACATGGAGACTTTGAGCCTATTTTTGCTCGGCCACATAGCGAGAAAGCAACTTCGAATATACTTGAAGCTGAGAAAAATGATGTTTTACTCAATTCAACTGGTACTGGGACGATTGGTCGTTCAGTCATTTTTGATGACCCTGGTAAATATATCGTAGACGGCCATGTAACAGTGTTACGTCCTCATAAGGAGCTTGTGGATAGTCGTTGGCTAAATGCAGTTATTCGCTCCAAATGGTTTCAAAGTCACTTAGAGCGTTTTTGCTATACAGGGTCGACAAACCAATTAGAGCTAAGCAGAACTTACTTGAACAGCTCATCGCTTCCAATCCCTCCTGAGGAGGAACAATCCCAAATTGGTGACGTGCTTGACGCCATTGATACTCAAATCCGCGAAACTGAAGCAATCATAGCCAAATTACAACAAGTAAAACAAGGCTTGTTACACGATTTATTAACTCGTGGTGTTGACGAAAACGGTGAACTTCGCCCTAGCTATGAAGATGCGCCAGAATTATATAAGTCCTCTGAATTGGGCTGGATTCCTGTTAACTGGACTTGTATGAATATTGGTGAAGCGATAACAAAAAAATACATAATGGAAGTTCAAGATGGGAATCATGGTGAAATACATCCTAAAACGAGTGACTTTGTAAAAGATGGTGTGCCATTTATCATGGCGAACGATATTCAAAATAATAAAATTAATTTCGATAAATGCTACCGAATCACAGAGAAGCAATATGAATCACTTAGAATAGGTTTTTCAACAGCAAGTGATGTATTACTCAGCCACAAAGGTACTGTTGGCCAAGTTGCAATTGTACCAGATGACTGTGAAAAAATTATGCTAACACCACAAGTCACTTACTATAGATGTGATGCGGAACAATTAGCCCCTCAATATTTAAGTTGCTGGTTCTTAGGTTCATATTTTCAAAAAATATTAAGCGCCCTTTCTGCTCAATCAACCAGAGCATATATTGGAATTCTAGCTCAGAGAGAATTGCCTTTATTATTTCCTCCAAAAAGAGAACAACTCATGATTTCTGAACGATATTCTTCAATATATAATAGGTATGATTTTGAGTTAACGTACCTAAAGAAGCTAAAGCTCAAAAAATCAGGCTTAATGGACGATCTTCTAACCGGCAAAGTCCGTGTCACTGAATTACTAAAACAAAAACAGGCCAGTTAAAAATAAGAATTTAAAAGGAAGTACTATGGGTCCGGAATATTTACAATCAGAATTGCCCTTGATTCAACAGCTGCAAGCACAAGGCTGGCAGTATATTGAAGGATGTTTAGACGACGCAGCGGTGACTGGCCGTGATAGCTTTGCAGAGGTACTACAAAGTAAAGTATTACGCCAGCAGCTGGTAAAGATTAATTTGCGCACGCTAGATAATGGCGAGCAAGTTAAGTGGCTGGATGAGCAAAGAGTCAATCAAGCCGTTTCTGCCATCAGCCGTATTGCGGCTTCTAAGTTGATGGAAGCCAACCAGAAAGCATCTGAGCTGTTAACCAGCGGCATTGTTGTCGATGGTTTACCAGACTGGGATGGCGGCCGCGCCCGTAGTATTCATTTTATTGACTGGGATACCCCAGAAAATAATACCTTTACGGTGATCAACCAGTTTAAGGTACAGTGCCCGCCAGGACACGACTCCAGTAAAAAACACATTATTCCTGATCTTGTTTTGCTGGTAAATGGTATTCCACTGGTGGTGATTGAGTGTAAAAATCCGGACAGTGCCGAGCCCATGGCAGCGGCAATTGATCAACTGCGTCGTTATTCAAACCAGCGCTTTGCCGCTGGTGAAGTTGAAGATAACGAGGGGGCACCTGCGCTGTTTAACACCAACCAGCTAATGATAGCTGCCAGTTTTGAGCAGTGTTTGGTGGGCACCATTGGCGCACGTGCTGAGTTTTACAAACCCTGGAAAACCATTGTGACGGCGAGTGAACCAAATCGCTGTGAAAAAGCGCTGGCTAAAGAGCTGGAGGTAAGCAAGTTATCTGCTCAGCAACGACTCGTCGCTGGCATGTTAATGCCTGACGCTCTGCTTGATATTATTCGTCACTTTATTTTATTTACGCATCAGGGTGGGCAAACCATCAAAATGGTGTGTCGCTATCAACAATACCGTGGCGTAGTGCGCTCTGTTCATCGCTTGCTAAATGGCAAAACCCGCAAGCAAGATGGTGAATACGACAGACGCGGCGGCATAGTGTGGCATACCCAGGGCTCGGGTAAGTCACTCACTATGATGTTCCTGATCCGCAAGTTACGCACCGACGCAACACTTCGCCGCTTTAAAGTGGTGGTAGTAACAGACCGAAAAGACTTGCAAAGCCAGCTCTCTAGTACTGCAAAAATTACCGATGAAACCGTCTGTGTTGCCACCAACAATAAGTCGCTTAAAAACCTATTAAAACAACAAGGCCCAGGGATTGTATTTGCGATGATCCAAAAGTATCGCGAATCACAAGCTAAAGCCGCCGACCCATTTGAACTACTCAATGCCAGCGAAGACATTTTAGTCATGGTAGACGAGGCGCATCGTACCCAATCAGGTGACTTACACGCTAATTTGCTCTCGGGTATTCCAAATTGTGCGCGTATTGGTTTTACCGGCACGCCCATTATCATGGGTGAGAAAAAGCGAACTCATGAAGTCTTTGGGGAGTTTATTGATAAATACACCATTAAAGAAGCCGAAGCCGATGGCGCAACTGTGCCTATTTTGTACGAAGGCCGCACGGTTAATGGTGCGGTTAAAGATGGCTCCAGCTTAGATGACTTGTTTGAAGACTTTTTCAGTGAAAAAACAGAAGAAGAACTGGAAGCCATTAAGAAAAAGTACGCAACCAAAGGCAACGTGCTTGAAGCGACCAAGCTGATTAAGGACAAAGCGGCCGACATGCTGCGTCACTATGTGACCAATATTCTGCCTAATGGCTATAAAGCCCAGGTTGTGGCTTATAGTCGACTGGCTGCCGTACGTTACTATAAAGCCTTTGAAGAGGCCCGTGACAAGCTCTTAGTTGATGCACAGCGGTTAGCTGATGAACTAAAGGCATGTGATAACGAAGCTTTATGTCGTAAGTCACCAAAGGTTCAGGCACTGATACAAGCCTGGCGCTATCGAGATGTGTTAGCAAAAATGGAGTTTGCCACCATCATTTCATCGGATAACAACGATGGACCAGAATGGGCGGTTCATACGGACAGAGCAAAGCAGGACAACGCAATTGAGCGTTTTAAAAAGCCGCTTATAGCTGAAGAAGGCAAGCAATCAGACACAGATCCGCTTTCATTTTTAATTGTTAAGTCGATGCTGCTAACGGGCTTTGATGCGCCGATTGAAGGGGTAATGTATTTAGATCGCTCTATTCGGGAAGCTGAGCTATTACAAACCATCGCCCGCGTTAATCGTACAGGCTTTGGCAAGCAATTTGGCATCGTAGTTGATTACTACGGTGTTGCGAATCACTTAAAGGCTGCACTGGCAGCATACAGTGATGAAGACGTAGAAGGTGCCTTGCGCAGCTTAAAAGACGAAGTGCCTGCACTGAGAGAGCGACATATTCGTGCTGTAGATATCTTTCGGAGCCAGGGGATAGAAACACTGGATGACGTTGAATCGTGCGTTCAGCTGTTGAGCACAGAGCGACTGCGCCAGGAGTTTGCTGTCAAACTGAAAGCTTTTTTACAAAGCTTGGAACAGGTATTACCACGACCCGAGGGGCTGCCCTTTGCGGCCGATGCCAAAGCGCTAGCTACTATCCACAACCGGGCCAGAATGCGCTATCGCGATAGCATGGTGATTGGAAAAGACGTTGGTGCTAAAGTTCGCACATTAATTGACGAGCACATTATTTCTTTAGGCATAGACCCCAAAGTAGCACCGGTCAACCTGACCGATGCTCATTTTGAAAAGAACGTTGATGAAGTACGTGAACAAGCCTTGCATTATGGTGCAACGCCTGACGAGCAGAAAAAAGCCATCGCCTCTGAAATGGAGCATGCCGTTAAAAGCCATATCACACAACACCTGGATGAAGATCCGGTTTACTATGAAAAACTGAGTGAGCGACTAAAAAGCATTCTTGATTCCCTTGCAGGACAATGGGATGACCTGATAAATGCACTACAAAACATTATCGACGAGGTGCGTTCAGGCTCGACCAAACATGAAGCAGGTCTGCCTGACATTCCAGAGCACTACCTGCCTTTTTACCGCATGCTAAAAGTGGCAGTATGCGCAGAGCAACAACCCGACTTAGCCCTTGAAGCACAACTGATAGCGTTGACCGAGCAACTGGTGGCTCACATTCAAGATAAAATAGCGACTACCAGCTTCTGGGAGCCGCATCGGATCAGCTTGCAAGAAGAGCTGGAGCAGTATTTATTTGAGAGCTTGTATGACTCTGAACTTCTTGACTACGATCATATAGAGCCCCTAGTTGATAAGTTGAGAGAGCTTGCCAGGGCCAACAGCCATAAATTAGAGACAGTATGATACTAACGATTGATGACCTGGTAATTCCGGTTAAGCACAGTGCACAACGAAAAACGATGCAACTAACGGTGGACAGAGACAGTAGTCTGCTATTAACCGCACCACCAAGTGCCACAACAGAAGTGTTGGAAGGGTTTGTGCGCTCTAAACTGAGCTGGGTGTATCAAAAATTGGCTGAAAAAGCACTCATGTATAAATCTATCAGGCCTAAACGTTTTGTGCAGGGCGAGGGCTTTTTATATCTGGGCAGAAGCTACCGATTGAATCTGATAGAACAACCCGCTGTACCACTGAAGCTCTATCATGGACGTTTTCACCTTGCAAAAAGTAACCAGGAAAATGCCAGGCAACTTTTTATTAGCTGGTATGTAGAAAAAGGTACAGCCTGGTTGGAGGCAAAAGCGGATGAATTCAAAAGCCGTTTAGCCGTTGAATTTTCGTCAGTTAAGGTACGAGACTTGGGCTATCGCTGGGGATCATGCGGTAAAAACCAAACCTTGTATTTTCACTGGAAAACGATACTGCTGCCGGCCAAAATTGCAGAGTATGTTGTTGTTCATGAATTATCACATCTAATAGAACCCAGTCACTCTTCAGAGTTTTGGCTTTGCGTTGAGCGAGCTATGCCAGATTACAAAGAACGAAAACAGTGGCTTGCTGAACATGGAATGGATGTGGAGGGCTTGTAGCACAATGAGTAAACGTTACACGCCCCCTTTTACGCTCACGGCAAACATCGTCAACCTGATAGCGTCTCAAAAAGGTGAAAAAAGCGTTCAATTAGGCATAAGTTGAAGGCGCCGTGAGGAGCTGAAATATGACTAAAAGTGTTGTAACCTCATGCAATACAAGCCAGATAAAAATAACAAAGCGCCATAGATGCCACGACTATCGATTTACCTGCTATTCAGCCTGTTTAGCCTGCTAACTACACAGCCACTATTTGCACAGCTCAATATCGACTACGCTACAAATAAACTTATCCTGCCGTTGGAGCAACCGGTTGGCACGCATTACATGCATTTTGAGGACTTAAACCGTCCCGGCCACAGAACACAACCCGACGCGCCCAGACAACTTGGTGTACGATTTTTTTATCCCACCAAGCTCACCGCCAGCAACCAGAGATTACCGCTGTTAAGCAATCAGTTTTCGCGCTCGCACAGGCTGATTTATGATGAAGACGCAGATATGACCTATATCGATCTGCTGAGCGCAATGACATGGAACATTGCCGCAGAGAGTGAAATACAGCTGTCACAGGGCGCTTTACCCCTGATCATTTTTTCCCACGGTTATTATCTAAATCCCGAGTTGTTTACCATCATGGCTGCACATATCGCCAGCCAGGGATACCTGGTCGCTTCCATCAATCACAGTTTTGGCTCGGATCATTATCAGCCGCCCAATTCAAAAGCGTTAAAAACGATAGAGCTGCCGTCAGATGATCTGGGCATTGATTTACCCATGTGGTCTGCAGATCAGCGTTTTGTACTGGCTAAAATAAAACACATGGATCAAGACCCGCAGAGCCCCTTGTTCAATGCACTCAATGGTCAGGTAGGTATTCTGGGTCATTCTTACGGTGGTGCTGCGGCATTTTATACCGCTGCAAAAACACCCGAAGTAGCCGCGATTGTTAATATGGATGGCACTGTGTTTGGCTGGCAAGATATCACCGTAACACAACCTTTTATGTATGTGCAGGCAGACGAAGAATACTTCAGCGAAATCTTTCTCAACGTACACCATAAGGGCTATTTAGCGCTGTTTGAATCACTCAATCACGTCAGTTTTTCTGACATTGTGGTCCTCAAAGACTGGCTAGAAAACGGGCTGAAAGATACGCCTCAAGTTAACGCTATCCTGGACGTCGCCAGGCTAAATGCCGCTTTTTTTGAACACCACTTTCAACACACCGAAGAAACGTTTGTGCCAGCTATCAAAAGCAAAACCCCATTTTCCTTCAAGCTCTCTGACTGCAACCCCAAACATAACGACTCAGAAACGCCATTGCGCTGCCTGACACATCGAATTAAGCTCTGGACACAACAGTTATTTTGATTTGGAGGGGAAAATGAACAGCTGCATGTTTAGCGCGTCGGGGGCGTTTTTTTAACACCTTCACGTACCATAGCGTCAATCATACTGGCTATGGTGCCATCATTTACCATGCCAGCAAGCATACGTTCAATCTCCTGGCGCCTTTCGAGCAGCCCGGACGCACGCGATACAGCCAGATAACCTTGTGTGCCTTTAAAGTAAAATGGTGCCTTCTGAATATCTGAATTCAGATTATGCGTTTTTAAATAGTGATCCGAGCGCACATCCACACTCAGTGCAGCGTCAATGCGCTTTTTCATCAGCAGGCTAAACAGCTTGTCTGTGTCTACCGCTGCGAATTTTGTGAGGCGGGTATCTGCATCGAATTGGGGGTCATTTTTATGGCCCAGTGTCACGCCGAGAATATAGCGTTCGAGATCCTGATAGGCGTTGATGCTAACCTCGCTCCCCTTCAGGGTATAGAACACTTTATTCGCAGTGTAATAACTAGGTTCCAGATACTGCATATAGACTTCACGGTCTTTGAACTTTTGCAAAGAGCCCAGCATATCCAGCTCACCGCTCTCCATCATCCGCAGACAACGCTTAAACGGGCAGCGAACCAGCTCAAGATCAAGATTAAGGGTATCTGCCAGATGCCGGACTATATCAACATCGATACCACTGATTTGTGCTTGCTCTACAATGACAAATGGTGGCCAGGGATCTACGCCAAATCGCAGCGTTTTACTTTGAGCAGCAGGAGAAAAAGCCGAACTCACTAAGAGACATAAAAACCAGACGTTTACATTACAGTACGTCTTCAAAATGCGTTTTATCACGGACACCACACATTGTTATTCGTTACAAAATTCTGCATTCATACTCAGGCAGACAATCTCATCAGTGTTGCACAAATCGACAAGCAGCGTAAGTCAATCAAGTACGTTGGAGTGGAGTACCCGCAGATTTCACCATAAAAACCACTCAAACTGAGTTTCCTGACATATTACTAGCAAAGATAAAAAACTGATATCTAAGCGCAGAACACCAAGCTGCAAAATTCAGCTCGGGTACCAGACAACATTGAACGACAAATAAATTTCGCAACATTAGAGCCAGTCATCAACACAACAAGGGTGCCCTACTTCTTCCCACCCTAGTGACAATTCCTTAAAAGCCACTTGGGTTACAACATTACACTTTAAACCAGCTTGTCAGGTGTGCTGGTCAATACCTGACACACCTGACAATCTCTTCACCATTATTGTCTCTATACACTAACACGCCTGTCCGCATGCCCAGCCGCAGCTCCAGGCGTACTGGAAGTTGTAGCCGCCGAGCCAGCCGGTGACGTCGGTGACTTCGCCGATAAAGTACAGACCCGGGGCTTTTTTGGCTTCGAAGGTTTTGGAGCTGAGTTCGTCGGTGTCGACGCCGCCTAAGGTGACTTCGGCTGTGCGATAGCCTTCAGTACCATTGGGTTTGATGTGCCAGTGGTGCAGGGCGTGGGCCAGCGTGTCAATTTCGCTGTGGCTGAGCTGGTTGGCATTTTTATCCGGAACGGTTTGCTCGCTGATCAAGACCTCGACAAAGCGCTTAGGTAACACTGTACTAAGTAAGTTTTTCAGAGACTTACTACCTTGCTCCTGACGCCAGTCGTGCAATTGTGCCTGCATATCAACCTCTGGCAACAGGTTCACGATCACGCCCTGCCCGGCACGCCAGAACGAGGAGATCTGCAAAATCGCCGGGCCCGACAGGCCTCGATGGGTAAACAGCAGGTTTTCTTTGAAGCGGGTGCCGTCTTCACTTTGCGCAGTGCAAGGGAGGCTGACGCCTGCCAGCCCATCAAAACGGGCTTTGTCGTGGTCATGCAGAGTAAACGGCACCAGTGCCGCCATGGTCGGCAGAACCTTAAGGCCAAACTGCTCAGCAATTTTGTAACCAATCGGCGTGGCGCCCAGTTTAGGCATGGTCAGACCGCCAGCAGCGACCACCAGAGACTGACAGCTAAATACTTGCTCAGAGGTCGTTACAATATATCCACCCGTGTCAGTGCGTTCGACCTTTATGACCTCATTGCGCAGGAATACTTCAACCCCGGCCCAGTCGCACTCTGTTAACAAAATATCGACTATGTCCTGAGCACTGTTATCACAAAACAGCTGACCGAGCGTTTTATGGTGATAAGCCAGGCCGTGTCTGTCCACCAGCTCGATGAAATCATGCTGGGTGTAGCGGCTCAGGCAGGATTTCACAAAATGGGGGTTGGCGCATAAATAGTTCTGTGGTGTGGCACCCTCATTAGTAAAATTGCAACGACCACCGCCGCTAATGAGTATTTTTCGACCGGCTTTTTTGCCCATATCAACCACCGCCACACTGCGGCCCCGATACCCAGCTTGTGCCGCGCACATCAGGCCAGCCGCGCCCGCGCCGATGATCACCACATCAAAGTTCAACATTGTATATTGTGTCCTGAAAAAGTTATGCAGGTATTGTATCAACTTATACCCAAGAGGTGGAGTAATGCGGTTATTTAGCAAACAAAGGCACATAATTTTATCACAACTAGTAATAAAATATTAACCATTTACAATCATTTACAATACTAACTAAATCATACCTCATCCTGTAACAAAGAATAATTATGCAATAAAAACAATGAACTATTGCAATAAACGAACTATCTAGCCATCCACTTATAACAAAAACAATAGTGTAAATAACAAAACAGCACTTTAAATACTTTAACCACTTCTTTACCTTCGATAACCATCTGCTTGCACACGCAAACAGAACAACAACAACAAGTAAGAAACTAGGGAATTCTAAGAATGACAACACGTAACCTAAAAATCGGCGCAGTTGCGCTGGCAATGACTGGCATGTTTGCCGCGACTAATGCAATGGCAAACAACTTTGAAGCACTCAACAACAGCGTTAGCATGGCGCAGTTGAGCCAGAAGATGGAAAGCCAGAACACAGCCGGTACTCAGTTCATCATCAAATATAAAGATAACAGCAGCCAGCTTATGTCTGTTGCCGGTGCAGACATGTCACCAGCAATGATGAACTCGCGCGCTCAAAGTTTCGTGAAGAACTTCAAAAGTAAGAAAAAATCTTCACTACAAACCAAGTACGTTCGTAAAATGGCATTGAGCAACCACCACGTAATGCGTGTTGACAAGAAACTAACTGCAGCTGAAGCACAAAGCCTGATGCAGGAAATGGCAGCAACTGGCAACATCGAATACATCGAAATTGACCAGATGCTACAGCCTTTCGCAACGCCTAACGATCCACGTTACTCTGATCAGTGGCACTATTTTGAAGCAAACGGTGGTATCAACGCACCTGCCGCTTGGGACAAAGCAACTGGTAGCGGCGTAGTTGTTGCTGTACTGGATACTGGTTACCGTCCGCACGCGGATCTGAGCGCTAACCTGCTACAAGGTTATGACATGATCTCAGATGTGTCTGTTGCTAACGATGGTGGCGGCCGTGATAGCGATGCACGTGACCCGGGTGACGCGGTTACACGTAACGAATGTGGTTATACGCACAGTGCACGTGATTCAAGCTGGCACGGTACACACGTAGCAGGTACTGTGGCTGCGGTATCTAACAATGGTGAAGGTATTGCCGGTGTTGCTTACGACGCGAAAGTCGTACCAGTTCGTGTACTTGGTAAATGTGGTGGTCTGACTTCAGATATCGCTGACGCTATCATCTGGGCATCAGGTGGTTCAGTATCAGGCGTACCTGCAAACGCTAACCCAGCTGACGTAATTAACATGAGTTTAGGTGGCAGTGGTTCATGTAGCTCTACCACTCAAAATGCAATCAATACAGCGCGTGCAAACGGCACCACAATTGTTATTGCAGCAGGTAACGACAACGACAACTCTGCAAACTACAACCCTGGTAACTGTTCTGGTGTTATCAATGTTGCGTCTGTAGGTCGTAACGGTGGTCGTGCTTACTACTCAAACTACGGTGCAAACATTGATGTTGCAGCACCAGGTGGCGCACAAAGCTTTGCTAATGATCCAGAAGGTGTTCTGTCTACTTACAACTCAGGCAGCAACACGCCTTCTAGCGACAGCTATGCGTATTCACAAGGTACGTCAATGGCGGCACCTCACGTAGCGGGTGTAGCGGCGCTTATCAAGCAAGCTAAACCTTCTGCAACGCCGGATGAAGTAGAAAGCATCCTGAAAAGCACAACTCGCAGCTTCCCTGCAACCTGTACTAGCTGTGGTACTGGTATCATCGACGCGTCAGCGGCGGTAGATGCAGCACTTGGCAACGACAATGGTACTGGTGGCAACGAGCTGGAAGACGGCGTAGCTAAAACTGGCCTGTCTGGCGGCGCAAGCAGCGAAACATTCTACACTTTTGACGTTACCAGTGGTGTGAGCAAAGTTACCTTCACTATGAGTGGCGGTACCGGTGATGCTGACTTGTACGTACGTGCAAACGCTAAGCCAACTCAGACAACTTACGACTGTCGTCCATACGAAGGTGGTAACAACGAAGTATGTACAATTGATAACCCATCTACTGGTACTTACCACGTAATGATGCGCGGTTACTCTGCATACAACGGTGTTAGCCTGAAAGCTGAAACTGCAGGTGGTTCTACTGGTCCGGTTTCTTTGACTGAGTCTAACCTGTCTGCAAGCACAGGTGGCTGGGTTCAGAAGTCACTAGACGTCCCTGCGGGCATGAGCAGCCTTACTGTAACCATCTCTGGTGGTACAGGCGACGCTGACCTGTTCGTTAAGCAAGGTAGTGCACCTACCAGCTCTAGCTATGACTGCCGTCCTTACAAAGGTGGTAATGCAGAGACGTGTACTTTCACTAACCCACAAGCGGGTACCTGGTACTTCGGTCTTAACGCTTACAGAACTTTCTCTGGCGTTACATTGAACGCACAGGCTCAATAAGCAACATTCCCCAGGCTTTATAATGAGGGCTAAACCTTAGGGTTTAGCCCTTTTTTTATGTCTTGTGATTGGGGGTATTGGAGTTGTTTGTTCTGGTATGTTGATGATTGCCCTACCGAGTGACAGATGACAGTGTGGTATGTCAGATTGATGAACAAGATAAACAACTGTGTTGCCTGTTGGTGGGTCCCGTATCAAGTACGGGATGACGTTCGTATCAAGTACGGGATGACGTTCGTATCGAGTGCGGGATGACGTTCGTATCGAGTGCGGGATGACGTTCGTATCAAGTACGGGGTGACGTTCGTATCAAGTACGGGGTGACGTTCGTATCGAGTGCGGGATGACGTTCGTATCGAGTACGGTATGACAGCTCTATCTAGTAAGGGGTGACGGTCCAGGTTATGGAGTCGGCGCTCAGACAAGCTTTCAGTGTTGCCGGTTCACGAGCCCTGTAGCGACTGGCTGGGAGATGTATTCAGCGCGAGCTGGGAAAGCCAGTTGAAACTTGTGAGTATGGGCTGGACGCTTAGACAGCAGATACCAAAAATCATTAATACCAGGCTCTGTTTAAGCATAATAATCAATGGGTTATCAAAATAAAAGTAGAAAAAAGCAAAGGGATTAGGAGATGCGTGAGTCATTCGAACAACGGAATGACTCTACGATGTGTGCTCAGCAGCGCTAAAGGAATAAGGCAATAAAAAAATGCGCTGCGAGTGTGCTTACATTTGTTCAAACAAGCTGTCGGTGCTTAACCCCTCGTGTTGTAAAATGTCTTTTAAGCGACGCAGTGCTTCTACCTGAATTTGACGTACACGCTCACGTGTTAACCCAATCTCACGTCCTACATCTTCCAGTGTCGATGGCTCGTAACCCAGTAACCCAAAGCGACGCGCTAACACTTCTCTTTGTTTCGGGTTCAATTCACCTAACCAGTCGACAATATGGCGGTTGATGTCTTTGTTCTGCACTTCACTTTCAGGCTCGTAACCACGCTCATCTGCAATAATGTCCAGCAGCGCCTTATCATTATCACCACCAATGGGTGTATCCACAGAGGTGATTTTCTCATTCAGACGTAACATCTTACTGACATCTTCAACCGGTCTGTCGAGTGACTCTGCGATTTCCTCAGCGGTCGGCTCGTGGTCCAGTTTTTGCGTCAGCTCACGTGCTGTACGAAGATACACATTAAGCTCTTTGACTACGTGGATAGGTAAACGTATGGTACGAGTCTGGTTCATAATGGCCCGTTCAATGGTCTGACGGATCCACCAGGTCGCGTAGGTAGAAAAGCGGAAACCACGCTCCGGATCGAACTTCTCAACAGCCCGGATAAGGCCTAAGTTTCCTTCTTCAATCAGGTCAAGCAGTGCCAGGCCCCGATTGTTGTAACGGCGCGCAATTTTAACCACCAGGCGCAGGTTACTTTCGATCATGCGTTTGCGCGACGCCTCGCAGCCTCTCAAGGCCTTACGTGCGAAGTAAACTTCTTCTTCTGCACTAAGCAGTGGCGAAAAGCCAATCTCTCCCAGATACAACTGAGTTGCATCTAAATTCTTAACGCTGTCGTCCTTGGCGAAAAGGTCTTCATCATTCTCAATATCTTCCAGTAGCTCCGATTTGGGCTCCTCTACTGAGACATCTTCAAACTTCTCGTCCAACTCTGGATTTACTTTACTATTCAATTTTGCTGTTTGAGCCATAAGCATCCCCCCAAGCGAATAAGTGACAGTCTTCCATCATTACGTCGATAGGCTATTATTTAGGCAAATACCTACTAGGATTTACGGCTTGTCCCCGGTAACGGATCTCAAACCGCAACGCAACAGATGATGCGTCTGTATCTCCC
This sequence comes from Pseudoalteromonas ardens, assembly GCF_030125445.1. Lineage (NCBI taxonomy): Bacteria > Pseudomonadati > Pseudomonadota > Gammaproteobacteria > Alteromonadales > Pseudoalteromonadaceae > Pseudoalteromonas > Pseudoalteromonas ardens. Next base: position 9,107 of record NZ_JASJUV010000010.1, on the reverse strand, counting down.
ATTTCGGCAATTTTTTGCCCGGCTTTAACTTGCTGCTGCTCTCTTACTAGCAATTTGGAATTGTGGGCGTACGCGCTAAGGTAATCATCTGTGTGTTTCAGAATGATCAGATTGCCGTATCCCCGTAATGCACTCCCTGCGTATACAACAACGCCATTTGCCGCAGCCTTAACAGATGTTCCCTTTTTATTTGTAATCTGAATTCCCTTATAGCCGTTTTCTTTGACAGAAAAACGTCGGGTCACCTTACCAACTGCGGGCCAGCGCCATCGTACCTTATTATTTGACAACTGCTTGGTATGACTGGATTTTTCGCTGGCTTGCTTTTGAACATACTCTCGTTGCTTAGGTCGATCAAGCTCTTTTTTCGGTGAAATGTTATTTTTTTGTTTTTTATCAGTTAATTTTACGGTTTTTACTGGCTGCTTTTTAGGCGCTTTATACTTCTTTTTCGGATATTCTAATAAGATAAGTTGACCGGGGAAAATGGTGTAGGGAGGCTTAATTTTATTGATTTTGGCAACAGTTCTAACATCCTTATTTGCACTAAAAGCAATAGCAAATAAGGTATCACCTTTTTTAACCTTATATTGATTATTTTTTATTTGAATTTTTTGTTTATAACTGGTCTTACCTTTAGAGAGATTCACAACCGGAGCGGGGGAATGTGGCGTCGTACATGCGGCCAGAAAATAGCACAATAGCAATAAAAAATTGATGCGCGCCCGATTCATGCCTTGATTACTTTCCGCTTGTTAATTCGACCATCCACTTTAGCATACTCGTATGGATTTTCTCGCCTTTTTTGTGACTTCTAGCTTAGTGCACCAGGGATCAGTGGCACAAAACGCACCTCGGCCAGTTTGTTTTCGATAAACTGCTGACCTTTTCTTTGGTACACAGTGAGCACCTGGTATTGCTCACCCACGGGAATAACCATCACGCCGCCTTCCGAAAGCTGTTCTAACAACGCCTGCGGAACTTGGGCTGCCGCTGCGGTGACGATGATACCATCATAGGGGCCTTTCGACGCCCAGCCCTGCCAGCCATCCCCATGCTTCATGGCGACATTGTATAAATCCAGCATATGCAAGCGACGTTTTGCCTGCCATTGCAGTGCCTTGATCCGCTCTACGCTGTACACCTCATCGAACAGCTGGGCCAGCACCGCGGTTTGATAGCCGGATCCTGTGCCAACCTCTAGTACTTTTTTGCGTACCCCAGCCTGGCGTAGCAACTCCGTCATTCTGGCAACCACCAGCGGCTGAGAAATAGTCTGACCCTGACCGATAGGCAACGCCGTATTTTCATAGGATTTATGCTGCAATACGGCATCGACAAACAAGTGGCGAGGCGTGATCTCCAGACAATTCAAGACCTCTGGGTCACGGATCCCATTACGACTCAAAGTAGCAACCAGCGCCTCAGCACTGCGTTTGTAGTTTTTGAGCAATGTGCTTACTCCTGCTCAGCGATCCAGCTTGATAAAGGATCCAGACTCTCATGTGCTGTCATATCTACTTTCAATGGGGTAATGGCGGCATACCCCTGCTTAATCGCATAAAAATCGGTGCCTTCGCCCGCATCCAGTTCCTGGCCCAGTGAGCCATACCAGTACACATCACGGTTCCAGGGATCCAACTGCCGAGTCATGGTTTCGGCTTTGTGTCGTGCGCCCAGGCGAGTCACTTGCATGCCTTTGAGCTCAGGCAGGGGAATATCTGGCACATTGATATTGATGATCTGATCTTTCGGCAGCGGATGACTTTTCAGCGCTTTAATGAGTTTAACCGTGACAGCCGCGGCGGTTTCATAATGTGCTTCACGTTTTGAACACAAAGACACCGCAATGGCAGGTAAACCCAGATGGCGACCTTCTGTCGCGGCAGCAACCGTACCTGAGTAAAGCGTATCGTCGCCCAAATTCGCCCCATTGTTGATGCCGGCCACCACCAGATCGGGGGCTTCGTCAAGCAACTGGTTAACCCCAAGGTGAACACAGTCTGTGGGTGTCCCATTGACACTCACAAAGCCATTGTCAAGCGTGGTTGCCCGCAGTGGATTAATCAGTGTTAACGAGTTACTTGCACCGCTGCAATTGCGATCTGGCGCAATGACCATCACCTCGGCAATTTCGCATAGCGCTTTGTACAGTACTTCTATTCCTTTAGCATGTACTCCATCATCATTACTGAGCAGGATCTTCATCTTGGTTGCTTCCTTTTTTATCATAATTGCGATGACTGACATCCTCATGATGCACCAGCTCTCGCAGTATTGCGGTGGCATAACACCCTTTTGGTAAATCAAAACTAAGCTGTATGCTTGTCTGGTCGAGTGTTTTCACCACGAGATTTTCGGGGATCACCCTTAGGGCACGGCGCTCATTTTTAAGCCCCAAAGCGCCCAGCCCCTGCCACCAGTCGGCAAAGGGTTTAAGCCATTCTATTTCAAGTGCAGTCAAGCCCTTTTCGCCTTTACCCAGCAACGGCGCTGACAACACAATATCGGCTTCAAGTAGCCGGACAATCAGCGCATCACTGATGTCTTCTTCAAAAAACGCATTACTGCCACTGAGCATGAAGACTTCACGGTGCCAGGTTTTTGCCAGACCATGCTCAGCGACCCGTCTAGAAACCAGCTGATTAAAAATATGTGAGCGTGCAGCAGAGATCACCAAGCCGCGTAATTTTTTATCACGGATCCGCTCTCCCTCAAACAGCCTTTGTGCCATTTCCAGGTTGTAACCATCATGGCCAAAACGCTGCTCACCAAAGTAGTTCGGTACCCCCTGGCGCACAGCGTTGACCCGTGACAACAGATCCAACGGTTCACTGACATTACGTAATGTGATGGTAAAACGATTACCCTTGTGACACCCGGTGCGCAATTTTCGATTGTGGCGCACTTGTTTCACCACAAACAGGCTATCGCTGTTCAGCTCACTGAAATCCAAAGATTGTTTAATTGGCACCGGGACACTGAACCACTGAGTACATACACCGTGACGGTCTTTGAGTCCGCCATAGCTAACATCTCTTGGCGCAACGCCTGCAAATTCGGCCAGCTTGCGGGCAATAAAGGCTGTGTTCTCTCCTTTTTTTACCACCTGCAGACAAACATGCTCCCCTTCCCCGGTAAATTCAATATCGAGGATTTCATCTACCATAAAGTCTTCTGGCTGAGACTTGAACTCAGCACGCGATAACGGCTCACCGTACAAATAGTTAAGCGCAGATACACAGGTTTTCACGCTAAGCCACCTTAGTCAGTAATACCACGGCATGACTGGAGATCCCTTCTTTACGCCCTTCAAAGCCCAATTTTTCCGTGGTGGTGGCTTTCACATTGATCTGGCCAATATCGGCGTGACAATCTGCCGCCAGGTTAGCGCGCATCGCATCAATGTGTGGGCGCATTTTTGGAGCCTGTGCGACGATAGTGACATCCAGATTACCAAGCTGATAGCCCAGTTCGCTGACCTGTTCCATCACTCTGCGCAGCAAAATACGGCTGTCGATGTTTTCAAACTCAGCGGCCGTATCGGGAAAGTGTTTACCAATGTCGCCCAGCGCCAGCGCGCCAAGTAAAGCATCACACACAGCATGAATGGCTACATCACCGTCGGAGTGTGCGATAAACCCTTGCGTGTAGGAGATCTTCTCACCACAAATGGTTAGCGGGCCTTCACCACCAAACTTATGAACATCAAACCCGTGACCTATGCGTATCATAATGACCTCGCTTTGCTTTGTTGTGACATCAGAAAACTGGCCAATGCGTAGTCTTCTGGTGTGGTAATTTTAATGTTATCTGAGCGACCACTGACTAACCGAACAGGTTGGCCGGCCAGCTCAACGGCTGAAGCCTCATCGGTGATCTGTGCGTTATTTTGCTGTGCCTGTTGCAACGCATTGAGCAATTGATGATAAGGGAAAAACTGCGGTGTCAGCGCCTGCCATAATGTTGCTCGTGGCACTGTCTCTTCGCTGTGGCTGGTACCACGTTTAATGGTGTCTTTGACCTTACTCGCCAAAATGCCACCTTCCTGATGCGTCAGGCATTGCTCAATCAAGTTGGTGATGTCGTTGATTTCCACCAGTGGTCGAGCAGCATCATGCACCAGGACCCAGTCTGGCGCGGTACTTTGCATCGCCAGCAAGGCATTGAGCACCGAATCGGATCGCTCCTGCCCCCCGGTTACCCGGCTGACTGCAAGACCACTCAAGTCCAATTCATCAAAGTAGCCATCCGTTTCACTCACGGCCACATACAGTTTAGTCAGCTGGGGTACTTGAGCCAATTTACCAAGTGTGTGCTCAAGCACCGTTTTGTCGCCAATTTTCAGATATTGCTTGGGGTGATTCAGTCCCATTCTGGCACCCACGCCAGCAGCAGGAACAACCGCTGCAATTGTAGTTGGTTTATTCATCGTGCTTCTTTGACAGTACGCGGATAAAGGTTTCGTTAGGTTTGATCATGCCCAGCTCATGGCGTGCCCGTTCTTCAACCCCTTCGAGTCCAAGTTTAAGATCTTCGATATCCGCTCTGAGTAATTTATTACGTTTGGCCAGATCGGCATTGGCAGCCTGATGTTTGTCTACCGCCGTTTTGATACGCCTGAAGTCTTCAAGACCATTGTGTCCAAACCACAAGTTATATTGGGTATAGGCACACAGGCATAGCAATGCAAGTTGGAAATATCGCATTCGGGCTACCTTAATTGCTTTACAGGATCATGCATTGCACCTGGCAATGTGCACTACTTGCGTTGTTGTTTTTTTCTCACGTTTGCCCAGTTTACACTGCTGGCCAGTAACATTTCGCGTAAGCCCAGCGTTCTGGGTGGCAGTATTTTATGATATTGCCAGCGGTGACCACAACAGGCGGCGGTCATTAACGCTTTATTGGGTTTGAGTAAATAACGGATTGTTGGCAAATCGGCTTGCTCATTGTTGCTGAGTGCTTTGCCCGCACAGTCAAACCAGCCAAACTGGTTACAATGCCATCGCCCGTCGCGCCTCTGATCCAGCGTATCTAAATACAAACAGCTTATGCCAAGGTCCACAACCAGCACCGGCACAACCAGCCCCACGGCAGCCTGCGCAGTGAAAAAAGACTGCGCTTCTTCTGCTTGCCACTCTGGGCATTTACGTTGTTTCGCCAACCAGCAGCCATTGTGGCTATCAAGCTCCAGAGGCACCTCTCCAAGCACAATGTGCGTCGCTGCTCGCTCTACGTAGTAAGGCAGGCTGTTTAAACGCCTTTGCAGCCGATCAATATCAGGCTCAGCCGACAAGCTGGGGATTTCACGCGCATAAAAGACGTTAGCCAGCTCAGCATACGCCAACCGGGTTGCCTCATCCTGCCATATCGTGCTTTGCTGCTTGGTGTGATCTTGACTGTTCAAAATGCCTCCTTTACACAGAGGTTATATCACGACCACACGGTTAAATATAGCGCACTCGCATGAAAGCAACCGACAACAAGCAACTCTACGCGATTAAGGGTTTTTAGGCCGCTTACCGAGCCTGGCTTCCCCTGATTCACTGAACATCACCGCGGTATCACGTTTTTTGCCTAGCAACAGGCTGCCATCGGCCAAAAACATAAAGTTCTGCCAGGTGCGCTTAAACACATCAAACTGGGTTTCAATGATCAGTTCCCGTGACATACAAAAGTACACTGTGGTGTTATCTTCCCAATTGAGAAAATCGCAAATGGTGTCGGGCAAAGTGGTTTCACCGGCTTCCCAGGGGCCTTCCCAGTCCAGGCTTTCGTGCCAATTTTCTTCTTTGCCTGGCCAGTCATGAGGCGTAAAAAAGTCAGGGTGATCCTGCTCTCGACTCACCATAGTGGTCCATAGCACCGCCGCGCGTTGCTCGGTCATCGGCTTGATCCGTGCCAGATCGGCCTCATCAATGGGCAAGTCCTGATGACGGAACACCCAGGCTTTCTTGAACGCATCGAGCGCAATATAATTCATGTCTGATACCTATTTATTAAAACCTAAGCATTATACCTAATTGGAGCTACAACCGTGAACAAAGAACTCAAACCCGGCATTTACCAGCATTACAAAGGCCCAAAATATCAGGTGCTGTTTGTTGCCACGCATAGCGAAACGGAAGAGGCCATGGTGGTCTACCAGACACTGTACGGCAACTATGATCATTGGGTGCGCCCACTCAGTATGTTCTGTGAGACCGTCGAGATCGACGGTGAACAAGTGCCACGTTTTAATTACCTGGGACCGGCACAGTGAGGTGTATTTGCGCTGTCCGTCTTCGCTGTGGCACACTGAGCTTCTATTACTCATCAGACCAGAGTTAACACATTTATGTTTAAAGGTACCGAATCTTATATTGCCAGCCCGGCGCTGCAACAAGCGGTGAACGCAGCCGTGATCCTGGAAAAGCCGCTTTTGATCAAAGGGGAGCCAGGCACAGGGAAAACCCTGCTGGCTGAGGAGCTGGCCAAAAGTCTGGATACTGAGCTCATTCAGTGGCACATCAAATCAACCACTAAAGCGCAGCAAGGCTTATATGAATACGATGCAGTATCGCGCCTTCGAGACAGTCAACTGGGCGACGCACGCGTACATGATATTGGTAACTACATCATTCAGGGCAAGCTGTGGCAGGCCTTTACACAGGCCAAACGCCCGGTGCTGCTGATCGATGAAATTGATAAAGCAGACATTGAGTTCCCGAATGACCTGTTACTTGAGCTGGATCGCATGGAGTTTCATGTATATGAAACCGGTGAGCAGGTTAAGGCACAGGTTCGTCCTATTGTGATCATCACATCCAATAACGAAAAAGAACTGCCCGATGCATTTTTGCGTCGTTGTTTCTTCCACTATATCGATTTCCCCGATAAAGACGAAATGCAGGCAATCATTGATGTCCACTTCCCGGCGATTAAGCCGCGCTTAGTAAAACACGCGCTGGAAGTGTTTTTTGAATTACGCAGTGTCGCAGGATTAAAAAAGAAACCCAGTACCAGTGAACTGCTCGACTGGCTCAAGCTACTATTGGCAGAAGACATAGATCCCCAGACACTTCAGGATCGTAGCCACAAAGGTGGATTGATGCCCATGTTTGGCGCACTGCTAAAAAATGAGCAGGACGTCACTTTGCTTGAGAAGCTGGCTTTTTTAGGTAAGCGCTGATCATGTTGATCGACTTCTTATTCACGCTCAGACGCTATGGCGTGAAAGCCAGCCTTCGAGAGCTACTGGACTGCATCAATGCGCTGGATAAAGGCGTATGTTTCGCCGATATCGACGGGTTTTATCATCTGGCCAAAACCATATTTGTCAAAGATGAGACCCAGTTCGATAAGTTTGACCGCGCCTTTGCCGATTATTTTGAGGGTGTCGAATCCCTGGATCTGTTCAGTCAGTTACAGCAAAACGCCCTGCCACAAGACTGGCTGCGCAAAGAGTTTGAAAAGCACCTGAGTGAAGAAGAAAAAGCCAAGCTTAAGGCGCTCGGTGGACTCGACAAGCTGCTGGACACCCTGAAGCAACGGCTCGCCGAGCAGCAAAAGCGTCATGCCGGTGGCAACAAATGGGTAGGTACGGGCGGTACTTCGCCTTTTGGGGCATACGGTTATAACCCGGAAGGTGTTCGAATTGGTCAGGACGGCAGTCGTCACCGCCGTGCCGTCAAAGTGTGGGATAAACGTCAGTATCGCAACCTGGATGCCGACAGCGACATCAGTAACCGCACTATCAAGCTGGCACTCAAACAATTACGCAAATTTGCCCGCAGTGGCGCCAGCGATCAACTTGATCTGAATGAAACTATCCGCGCTACGGCTAAGCAAGGTGGTATGCTGGATGTGAAAATGGCACCTGAGCGACACAATGCCGTCAATGTCATCATGTTGTTCGATATAGGCGGATCTATGGATGATCATATTCAGATCTGTGAACAGCTGTTCAGCGCCGCGCACAGCGAGTTTAAACACCTTGAGTTTTTCTACTTCCATAACTGTGTATATGAACATGTCTGGCAGGACAATGACAGGCTGGATAGTACCTTGTTCGATACCCATCAGCTGATCAACCGCTTTGGCCGGGATTATCGGCTGATCTTCGTCGGGGATGCCACTATGGGCCCCTATGAGATCACCTACCCCGGGGGCAGTGTCGAGCACTGGAATCAGGAAGCCGGTTCAGTGTGGCTACAAAGACTCACTCAGCATTTTGATAAAGTCGCCTGGCTCAATCCTCAGCCAAAGACTCATTGGCCTTACTACCATTCAATTGGCCTTATCGATGAGCTGATGGCTGGCCGCATGTTTCCACTGACCTTAGATGGGCTTAGTGAAGCAATTAAAGAGTTGAGCTAATGACAAAGTATAGCCGTGCTATAGCGCGGCCTTACACAAGATGAAACGCGCAGTTTTTTAGTGGATGCTGACCAATTCGCCATCCAACCCAGCTTCACGGGCGAATAGACAGGACAGCTCTTTACAGCTTTTTTAATTTACACATCGCAAAATGCCCGCCTCTTTCGAGTTGGGCTTTTCTTGTTTGGAGTCTGACGATGCTTGTCAGGTCTCGGGGCAACTCATGCTTACGGTGCGGCCTGTCACCAGCTCCCACATCAAGTACGGGATGAAGGGGGATAGGCTTTGTGATCGGAAAGTTATACAACTTTTTTAAATCGCACATAGCAAAAAACCCGCTGCATTGCTGCAACGGGTTTGACGTACATGGAAGTACGAATGTCGATGATATTCATGGATGAATGTCTTTCGTCGACCTCTAATTAGGAGCTTGGCAATGTCCCACTTTCAGATGGGTGAATTGCGACCGAAGCACCGCTTCGCAGCGCAATGAACGCGAGGCATGGACGCCGAGCCGGGAGCCCTCCACAGGGAAGTGTCCCCAAAGACTGCCAGATACTCTAGCTTCATGGATGAATAGACAACGCTATTCTATCTACAGCTTCATCGACACTTTTTTAAACCACACATAGCAAAAAACCCGCTGCATTGCTGCAACGGGTTTGACGTACATGGAAGTACTAATGTCGATGAGATTCATGGATGAATGTCTTTCATCGACCTACTTATTAGGCCCTGGCGATGTC